>CAXSGM010000015.1:0-56235 GCA_964236915.1 uncultured Rhizobacter sp. | reverse complement strand
GTCGAGATGTTCTCGCAGTTCCGCGTCACCCGCGACGCCGACCTCGAGGTCGACGAGGACGACCTGACGAACCTGCGCCAGGCGCTGCGCTCGGGGCTGACGCGCCGCCACTTCGGCCGAGCCCTGCGGCTCGAGGTTCCGACCACCTGCCCGACGGAGCTCTCGGATCTGTTGCTCGGCCAGTTCAATCTGCCGCGCTGGGCGCTGTTCGGGGTCCTGGGGCCGGTGAACCTGGTGCGCCTGAACCAGCTGATCGACCAGGCCATCGACCTGCCGCCGGGCCGCCCGGCGCTGCGCTTCGCCGCGTTCCAGCCGCGCTGGCCGCTTGCCGTGCTGCCGCGCCAGGATTCGATCTTCGACCGGCTGCGCGAGTCGGGCGACGTGCTGCTGCACCATCCCTTCGAGTCCTTCGAGCCGGTCGTGCAGTTCCTGCGCGAGGCGGTGCACGACCCTGACGTGCTGGCGATCCGGCAGACGATCTACCGCACCGGCGGCGAATCGCCCTTCATGGACCTGTTGATCGAGGCGGCGCGGCGCGGCAAGGAGGTGCTGGTCGTCGTCGAGCTGAAGGCGCGCTTCGACGAGGAGGCGAACATCAACTGGGCCGAGCGGCTGGAGGCGGTCGGCATCCAGGTGGTGTACGGCGTGGTCGGCCTGAAGACGCACGCCAAGCTGCTGCTGGTGACACGCCGCGAGCGCGGCCGGCTGCGTCGCTATGCGCACCTTTCGACCGGCAACTACCACCCGACAACCGCGCGGCTCTACACCGACCTCGGCTACTTCAGCGCCGAGCCCGACCTGACGGGCGACGTCGAGGCGGTGTTCAAGCAGATCGCCAGCCTCGGCCGCGCGCCGCCGCTGAAGGTGTTGCTCGAGGCGCCGTTCACGCTGCACCGGCGCCTCCTCGAGCATATTCACGACGTCGGACGCGCGGCCGCGGCCGGGCGGCGCGCGCGCATCGTCGTCAAGGTGAACGCGCTGACGGACACGGTGCTGATCGGCGCGCTGATCGAGGCCGGGCAGCGGGGCGCCGAGATCGACCTGATCGTGCGCGGCGCCTGCCGGCTGCCACCGGGCGTCCCGGGCGTGACCGACCGGGTGCGCGTGCGCTCGATCGTCGGCCGCTTCCTCGAGCATTCGCGGATCGCGTACTTCGCCTGGGGCGATTCGGACGCGGAAGAAGCGCTCTGGCTCTCGAGCGCCGACTGGATGGGCCGCAACATGTTCGGCCGGATCGAGGTCGCCTGGCCGCTGCGCGACCCGGCGCTGCGGCGCCGCGTCATCGACGAATGCCTGGTGCCTTACCTGCACGACCGCCAGGACGCCTGGGCGCTTCAGGCCGACGGGTGTTATCGGCGCATCGGCACCGACGGGCCGAGCGCGCAGCAGGCCCTGCTCGCGCGGTACGGAGGGTAGAGCGGTGGCCTGGGCCCTTCGACAGGCTCAGGGCGAACGGAGGACACCAAAGCCCTTCGACAGGGTCAAAGCGACGGAGGGCCACCCCGTTCGGGCTTAAGACAGGGGGTCGACCCGTTCGGGCTGAGCCTGTCGAAGCCCTCGACGGGGTCGCGTCGAACAGAGGCCCCCGGCCCCACCCCGTTCGGGCTGAGCTTGTCGAGGCCCTCGTCGCGTCGGGGAC
The DNA here is from genome assembly GCA_964236915.1 of uncultured Rhizobacter sp. Classification (GTDB taxonomy): domain Bacteria; phylum Pseudomonadota; class Gammaproteobacteria; order Burkholderiales; family Burkholderiaceae_C; genus LMDS01. Next base: position 54,596 of record CAXSGM010000015.1, on the reverse strand, counting down.
GGCCATTCGACATGCTCAGGGCGAACGGGTGACACCCGGGCCCTTCCACAGGCTCAGGGCGAACGGGTGACACCCGAGCCCTTCGACAGGCTCAGGGCGAGCGGGTGACACCAGGGCTCTTCGACGGGGCTCAGGGCGAACGGATCGGTGGGTACGGTGGCACGGATGGGTGCGGGCGCCAGCATGGTGACGCGCTACCCGACGACCCGCAGCGTCAGCGGCCCCTGCCGTTCCCACAGCGCCGCCTCCTCGGCGAGCAGGTGACGGGTCCGCGCCGAGGCTTCGCGCCGGCCGCCTAGCAAGGCGAGCGTCGCGGTCCGGCCGTCGCGCGTGGCGCTGACCGCGTCCGCCGCGACTTCGCCGCGGGCGTGGCAGACGATGACGGCGAGTCTGAGGCAGAGCAGCTGCCAGGCGAAATCCTCGCGCCCGAGCGCCTCCTCGACCTTGCGCAGGCCGCCGCGCTGGCCGCGCACCAGTGCGCCGATCCGGCGCAGCTGGCTCTGCGAAAAACCCGGCGCATCGACGTGATCGAGGATGTACGCGCTGTGCCGATGGTGGTCGTGGTGCGAGATCGTCATGCCGATCTCGTGCAGTGCGGCGGCCCAGCGCAGCTCGCGCCGCGCCTCCGCATCGGCGTCGGGCTGCAGCGCGGTCTGGAGGGTCGCAGCGAGTTCGGCGACGCGCGTCGCCTGGGCCGCATCGGTGGCGAAGCGCTGTTGCAGCTCGCGCACCGAGGCATCGCGCAGATCGTGGCCGCCTTCGCGCCAGGCGGCCGCGACGCGGCGCTCGTCGAGGTCGAAGATCACGCCCTGACGCAACGCGCCGCGCGCCGGCCGCAGCTCGGCGATGTCGAAATGCGCGGCGAGCGTGTAGAGGATCGCCAGCCCGCCGCCGATCACCGCGCGCCGGTCGTCCTTCAGCCCGGGCAGGTCGAGCCGGTCAGTGTGGCCGGCTTCGAGGCAGCGTTCGATCAGCCAGCGCAGGGCTGTCGGCGTGATCGTGCCGTCGGTGATGTGGTTGGCGGCCAGCAATTGCGCGACCGCCCCGGCGGTGCCCGAGGAACCGAGCGCCTCCTGCCAGTGCGCCGGTGCGAACGGTTCGAGCGCCTCTTCGAACTCGGCCCCGGCGGCGATCTGCGCGTCGCGGAACGCCGCCTCGGTGAAGCGGCCGTCGCCGAAGTAGCGCATCGACAGGCTGACGCTGCCGATGCCGAAGGATTCGGCGCGCAGCGGGCGGCGGCCGTGGCCGATGATCATCTCGGTCGAGCGGCCGCCGATGTCGATCACCAACCGCGGCACCTTGCTCGGCTGCAGGCGGGCGACGCCTGCGTAGATCAAGCGGGCCTCCTCGCGTCCGGAAATCACCTCGATCGGATGCCCGAGCACGGCTTCGGCGCGCGCCAAAAAGGCATCGCGGTTACGCGCCTCGCGCAGGGTCTGCGTCGCGACGGCGCGGATGTCGGCCGGCGCGAAGCCTTCGAGCCGCAGGGCGAAGCGCGCCAGGCAGGCGAGGCCGCGCTCGCCCGCTTCCTCGGTCAGAAGGCCGTCGGCGTCCAGCCCGGCGCCGAGGCGCACGGTTTCTTTCAGGTACTCGATCCGGCGGTAGCGCGCGCCGTCGAGCCGACCGATCTCGAGCCGGAAGCTGTTCGAGCCGATGTCGACCGCTGCCAGAGGGGCGGTCGGAGCGCGGGCGGTCGGGGCGGGAGCGGCGGCGGTGTCCATGCGTGGATTCTCGGGGGCTTGGAGCGCGCGCCGAACTTCGCCGGGCCCGGTCGGCGCGCGCCGCGCGTACCGCAACTCCGAGGCTTCCTAGAATCATGCCGATCCCGCCAACCCTGGAGCTGCCCATGTCGACCGTCGAAACCCCCTTGTCACCGATCGATCTGAACCGCCGCGATTTCGTCCGCACCGCGGTCGGCAGCGGATTCGCCGCCGCGGTGCTGCCGGTTTCGGCGCAGACGATCAAGACCGACGCCGAAGGTCTGGTCGCCGGCGAGGTCACGATCCCGGTCGGCGACTTCAAGATGCCGGCCTACCGCGCCATGCCGGCGATCGCCCAGGCCGGCGCCAAGCCACCGGTCGTGCTGGTGGTTTCGGAGATCTTCGGGGTTCACGAGCACATCGCCGACATCGCCCGGCGTTTCGCCAAGCTTGGCTATTGCGCGGTCGCTCCGGAGCTTTTCGTGCGCCAGGGCGATGCGCAGGGTTATGGCGACATCCCCACGCTGCAGCGCGAAGTGATCTCCAAGGTGCCGGACACCCAGGTGATGAGCGACCTCGACGCCACCGTCGCCTGGGCCGCGGCCAACGGCGGCGACACAGGGCGTCTCGGCATCACCGGTTTCTGCTGGGGTGGCCGCATCACCTGGCTCTACGCGGCCCGCAATCCCAACCTGAAGGCCGGCGTCGCGTGGTACGGCCAGCTGGTCGGCGCGCCGAGCGAGTTGAAGCCGAAGAACCCGATCGACATCGTCGGCCAGCTTAAAGCTCCGGTGCTCGGCCTCTACGGTGCCGACGACCAGGGTATCCCGGTCGCCAGCGTCGAGCAGATGAAGACGGCGCTCGCGGGCGCGGGCAATGCGGCTGCCAAGGCGTCGCAGTTCGTCGTCTACCCCGGCGCCGGCCACGCCTTCAATGCCGACTACCGCCCGAGCTACCAGAAAGAGGCGGCGCAGGACGGCTGGAAGCGCTGCGTCGCCTGGCTCAAGGCGAACGGCGTCGCCTGACACCGTTCGCGAGCTGCTCCGGCCGGGCGGCGGCACGCGGTCTGGTTTCATAACCTGTATGGCGTGCACGCGGCTTTCCGAAGTCCGCGCGCTTGCCTAGAGTCGCGCTGAACCGTTCGTCGGGTCCGCAGGCACCCGACTGTCGAATGGCGCGGGCTTTGCGCGGGCACTCGGATGCTGCCGTACGACCTGGTTCGCCGCGCTGCCATCGAGGATCCCGGGATGATCCGTACCGAAGCGATTCATCAGGTCGACGTGCTGGTCGCTGGCGCCGGCCCGGTCGGCCTGTCGCTGGCCCTTGAGCTCGGCCTGCAGGGCCGCAGCTGCCGGGTCGTCGAGCGGCACGAACGGGTGGGGCTCGCGCCGCGCGCCAAGACCACCAATGCGCGGTCGCGCGAGTTGATGCGGCGCTGGGGCGTGGCCGACGAGCTGGCACGGGCGTCGCCGTTCGGGCTGCAGTACCCGCCGAACGTCGTCTTCGCCACCCGGCTCACGGGCTTCGAACTGGCGCGCTTCGAGAACGCGTTTCACGGCAGGCCCTCCCACGATCCGCGCTTTCCCGAGCATGCGCAGTGGATTCCCCAATACAAGGTCGAGGAGGTACTGCGACGGCGGGCCGTCGACCTGGCCGGTGTCGAGCTGTGCTTCGACACCGAACTTCTCGGCTTCACCGACCACGGCGACACCGTGCGCGCCGAGCTGAAACACGCCACCAGCGGCGAAACCTCGACCGTCGAGGCGCGCTTTCTGGTCGGTGCGGACGGCGCGCGCAGCAGCGTGCGCGGCGTGCTCGGCATCCCGATGGCAGGGATCTCGCCGCTCAGCCACCACTACAACATCGTGTTTCGCTCGCCCGGGCTCGAGCGCCGCCATTCGCTCGGCCCGGCCATCATGTACTGGCTGATCAACCCGGAGGTTCCGGCGGTGCTTTCGCCCCTCGACCGGGGCGACCTCTGGACTTTCGGTTGCGAGAAGCTCGGCGATGCCGAGGCCGATCCAGTCGCCTTGATCCGCACGGCGCTCGGCATCCCCGACCTCGACGTCGAGATCCTGAGCCGCGACGTGTGGGTCGCACACCAGTTAATTGCCGAACACTACCGGCGCGGTAACGTGTTCCTGGCCGGCGATGCCTGCCATCTGCACCCGCCGTTCGGCGGCTACGGCATGAACATGGGCATCGGCGATGCGGTGGACCTGGGTTGGAAGCTCGGCGCGGTGCTGTCGGGCTGGGGCGGTCCGGCGCTGCTCGACAGCTATGAGGTCGAGCGCCGTCAGGTGCATCAGCGCGTCGTCGACGAGGCGGTTCTGAACCATCGCGCGGGCTCGCGGAGCTTCGCGCTCGGCAACATGGAAGCCGAAGACGCCACCGGCGCCGCCGCCCGTGCCGACGCCGGCGAGAGCATCCGACAAGGCAAACGACGCGAATTCGATTCGCTCGGCGTCGTGCTCGGCAGCTGCTACGACGGCTCGCCGATCACCGTTCCCGACGGCAGTGCCCGGCCGGTGCTCGACCCGCTGACCTTCGAGCCGTCGGGCCGCCCCGGCAGCCGGGCCCCGCACGCGTGGTTGGCCGGGGGCAACGAGCGCGGCGCATCGCTTTTCGACCATTTCAGCCGCACCGGCTTCACGCTCGTCGTCACGCGCGCCGAACGGCTGCCCGAGGCGACCACCGCGACCGAGGCGGCCGCGCGGCTCGGCATTCCGCTCGCGGTGGTGGCGCCGGATGCCGCGCTCCTGCACGACCCCCTGCACGACCTCTACCGGGCCGACTTCGCGTTGATCCGCCCCGACCAGTTCATCGCCTGGCGCGGCGATCGGATCGAGGGCGCATGCGCCGCCCTGCCGATCGCCGCGGGCCGGGGGGCTGCGTGACAGACCGCGCGGATCCGCGTCGCGACGAGTTCAAGAAATACCGGAGACACTCTGCGTATCGCCACCGAGGCGACACATCGATACGACATCACCAAGGAGGAGACGCGATGAAAAGAACTTGTTTGACCCTGGGCGTGCTCGGCGCTTTCGCCGGCGGTGCGGCTGCCCAGTCGTCCGTGACGGTGTTCGGCACCATCGACCTGAACGGCAAGTACGTAAAGAACGACGGGTCGAAGCGCCGCTTTTCGTTGAGCCAGGACGGCATCAACACGAGCGAGCTCGCGTTTCGCGGCATCGAGGATCTGGGCGGCGGCCTGCGCGCTGGCTTCTTCCTGAGCTCCACGGTCAATGCGGATACCGGGAACGTCCAGCCCAAGTTCTTCAACCGGCGCTCGACGGTCAGCCTGTTCAGCCCGTTGGGCGAATTGCGGCTCGGCCGCGACTACGTGCCGACCTTCTGGAACAACGCTGTCTTCGAAGCGTTCGGCACCGTCGGGCTCGGCGGATCGCTCAACATCTGGCAGCTTCAGACGCCTTATGCGGCCTCGCCGGCGTTCGGCAATCTCATCCGTTCCGACAACGCCATCGGTTATTTCCTGCCACCGGATCTTGGCGGCATCTACGGGCAGGCGATGGCAGCGGCGAGCGAAGGCGGCACGAATCAGGGGCGTTACCTCGCCGCCCGGCTCGGCTATACCGCCGGGCCGGTCAACGTCGGTCTCTCGGCCGGCCAGCAACGTTTCGACGCCGCGCAGAACCCGGCGGTCACCGGCATCACCTCCGGCAGCCACCAGAACACCTACAACGCCGGCGGCTGGTACGACTTCGGCATGGTCAGGCTCCTCGCCTTCATCGACCGCGATACGCGCCACAACCTGCACGAGACCCGCGGCACGCTCAGCGGCATCCTCCGTTTCGGCACGAGCGAGGTGCGCGTCGGCTATCACCGGAGCAAGCTGGTCAACGATCAGGCGAACAACAGCAACGCGGTGAACCTCTATGCCGCGACCTACCAGTACAACCTCTCAAAGCGCACCGCGGTCTACACCACGGCCGCCCGCCTGACGAACGGCGACCACCCGCTGGGTGGCGTGGTCCAGTCGGTCGGCGGTTTCAGCCCGCTCCTGGCCGGAACCACGCAGACCGCGCAGCCGACGGTAGGCGGCAAATCGACCGGCATCGAGTTCGGGCTGCGGCACTTCTTCTAAAGGCGCCGGCCCGCGGCGAGGCGGCGGGCGCCAGCGGAGCGCCCGGCACCAGCGAAGTGGCCGCTCAGCAGCGTCCGGCGGCCATCTCGCGGTGGTACCACTCGTGGAACTGCTGCATGCCGTCTTCCATCGGGCTCTGGTAGGGGCCGGCGTCGTCCTCGCCGCGGTCGAATAGGGCGCGCCGTCCGGCGTCCATCCGCAGCGCGATCTCGTCGTCCTCGGCGCAGGTTTCCCAGTAGGCTGCCTGCTCGGCCTCGACGAATTCGCGCTCGAAGGCGGCGATCTCCTCGGGGTAGTAGAACTCGACGACGTTCAACGTCTTCTGCGGCCCGCGCGGGTGCAGCGTCGAGACGACGAGCACGTGCGGATACCACTCGATCATCACGCCCGGGTAGTAGGTGAGCCAGATCGCGCCGTGCTGGGGCACGGCCTGCGCGTAGCGGCCCTCGCGGTACTTCAAGACCGCGTCGTGCCACTTGCGGTAGGCGGCCGATCCCGGCTTGGCGAGCTCGTTCTTCGGGCCGACCGTCTGCACCGAGTATTGGGGCCCGAACTCCCAGCGCAGGTCTTCGCAGGTAACGAACTGCCCGAGTCCCGGGTGGAACGGTGCGACGTGGTAGTCCTCCAGGTAGACCTCGATGAAGGTCTTCCAGTTGTAGTCGCACTCGTGGCGCTGCACGTGGTCGAGCACGTAGCCGGAGAAGTCGAAATCGGCGATCGGGCCGAGGCCGGCCAGATCGGACGCGACGCTGCGGCCGCCGTCCTCGAAGATCAGCCCGTTCCAGCGCTGCACCGGGTAGCGGCGCAGGTCGCGGCAGGGATCGTCGGCGAAATGCGGCGCACCGATCAGCCGCCCTTCGAGGTCGTAGGTCCAGCGGTGCAGCGGGCAGACGATGGTCGAGCCGGTCTGCCCGCGACCGCGCAACATCAACGCCTGCCGGTGCCGGCAGACGTTCGAGAGCAGTTCGACGCCGCCCATGGTGCGCACCAGCGCCCGGCCTTCGCCCTCCTGCGGCAGCGTATGGAAGTCGCCGCGTTCGGGCACCGCGAGTTCGTGGCCCAGGTAACGCGGCCGGGTGGCGAAGAGCTGCGCCATCTCGCGGCGGTAAAGCGCTTCGTCGAAATAGCTGGCCACCGTGAGCTGCGAGCGGCTCCGTTCCAGCGTGGCGCGCGGGGCGCGCAGATCCGACATCGGCTCGGCCTCTCGGGAAATCTCCAGTGGGTCCGAGCCGCGGCGCGGGACGGGCGATTCTAGCGGGGGGACGACGACGCGGTGCCCGCGGCGACGAGGAAGGGTGTCCAGGATCACCGGCCACCCGCATCTCCTGGGGAGTGGCTGACTACAATCGATCGTTTCACATTGGCGGCATGGTTTCCAGCTCATCTTCCATCCCTTCGACGGCGGCCGCGAGTTATGAGGACGCCCTCGGCGAGCTCGACCGCCTGGAGCAGTCGATGGAAGCCGGGCAGCTGCCGCTCGACGCACTGCTCGAAAGCTACCGGCGGGGGGTCGAACTGCCGGCGTACTGCCGCGAGCGTCTGGAGATGGTCGAGCAGCTGGTGAAGGTGCTGGAGGACGGTCAACTCCGTCCCTGGACCGGCGCGTGAAGCCTGCCGAGTTCGAGGTCTGGATGCAAGCCGAGGCCGACGCGGTCGAGGCTGCGCTCGAGGCCTGGGTGCCGGGCGACGCGCCGGCGCGGCTCGGCCTGGCGATGCGCTATGGCGTGCTCGACGGCGGCAAGCGCGTGCGTCCGCTCCTGGTGTTGGCAGCGGCGGAGGCGGTGCACGGCCTGCGCGAGGCTGCGATGCGCGCCGCCTGCGCGGTCGAGCTCATCCACGCCTATTCCCTTGTCCACGACGACATGCCCTGCATGGACAACGACGTGCTGCGCCGCGGCAAGCCGACCGTGCACGTCGAATACGGCGAAGCCCAGGCGATGCTCGCCGGCGATGCGATGCAGGCGCTGGCGTTCGAGGTGCTGACGCCGGAAGCGACGTTCGGCGTGCCGGCGGCCCTGCAGGCACGGCTCTGTGCGCTGCTCGCCCGCGCGGCCGGGCACGCGGGCATGGCGGGCGGCCAGGCCATCGACCTCGCGAGCATCGGTCGTCCGCTCGACGAGGAGGCGCTTCGCGACATGCACCACCGCAAGACCGGCGCGCTGCTGCGGGCGAGCGTGCTGATGGGGGCGGCCTGCGGCGCGCCGACACCGGTGCAGTGGCTGGCGCTCGACGATTACGGCGCCGCCGTCGGGCTCGCGTTCCAGGTGGTCGACGACATCCTCGACGTGACCCAGGTTTCGGCCAAGCTCGGCAAGACCGCCGGCAAGGACCTGAGCGACAACAAGCCGACCTACGTCAGCGTGCTCGGTCTGAACGCGGCGCATCGGCATGCGGCCGAGTTGCGCGACAAGGCGCATGCCGCGCTCGAACGCAGCGGCCTCGCCGATGCGGCCTGGCTGGCGCTGCTCGCCGACAAGATCGTCGAGCGCGAGAGTTGACAAAGTCCTGGACAACTTGCCGATGAAGCACCTCGTTCTCGAATCGGTGGCGAGCCCGGCCGACCTGAGGCGCATGGCGCGGCCGGAGCTGAAGCAGCTGGCGGCCGAGCTCCGCGATTTTCTGGTCCAGAGCGTCGCCAGAACTGGCGGCCATCTCTCGTCGAACCTCGGCACGGTCGAGCTCACGATCGCGCTGCACCACGTGTACGACACGCCGTACGACCGGCTGGTGTGGGACGTGGGCCACCAGACCTACCCGCACAAGATCCTGACCGGCCGCCGCGAGCGGATGGCGACGCTCCGCCAGCAGGGGGGCCTCTCGGGCTTTCCGCGCCGCGACGAGAGCGAGTACGACAGCTTCGGCACGGCGCACTCTTCGACCTCGATCTCGGCGGCGCTCGGCATGGCGATCGGTGCCAAGCTGAAAGGCGAGGACCGCCGCGCGGTCGCAATCATTGGCGACGGCGCGATGAGCGCCGGGATGGCGTTCGAGGCGCTGAACAACGGCGGCTACCACCAGCAGGCGAACGGCAAGGCCGACCTGCTGGTGATCCTGAACGACAACGACATGTCGATCTCGCCGCCGGTCGGTGCGCTCAACCGGCACCTGGCGCGGCTGATGAGCGGCCGTTTCTACGCCACCGCGCGCGACACCGCCAAGACCGTGCTGCAGCACGCGCCGCCGTTGTTCGAGCTCGCCAAACGTTTCGAAGAACACGCCAAAGGCATGGTCGTGCCGGGCACGATCTTCGAGGAGTTCGGCTTCAACTACGTCGGCCCGATCGATGGCCACGACCTCGATTCGCTGATCCCGACGCTCGAAAACCTGCGGCAACTGAAGGGCCCGCAGTTCCTGCACGTCGTGACCAAGAAGGGCTACGGCTACAAGCTCGCGGAGGCCGATCCGGTGAATTACCACGGGCCGGGCAAGTTCGATCCAGCGGTCGGCATCGTCAAGCCGGCGACCGCGCCGAAGACGACTTTCACGCAGGTCTTCGGCCAGTGGCTCTGCGACATGGCGGCTGCCGACGATCGCCTTGTCGGCATCACGCCGGCGATGCGCGAAGGCTCGGGGATGGTCGAATTCGAGCGGCGTTTTCCAAAGCGCTACTTCGACGTCGGCATCGCCGAGCAGCACGCGGTCACCTTTGCCGGCGGCCTGGCGACCGAAGGGCTGAAGCCGGTCGTCGCGATCTACTCGACCTTTCTGCAGCGAGCCTACGACCAGCTGATCCACGACGTCGCGATCCAGAACCTGGGCGTCGTGTTCGCGCTCGACCGCGCCGGGCTGGTCGGTGCCGACGGCGCCACCCACGCCGGCAACTACGACATCGCCTTCGTCCGCTGCATTCCGAACATGAGCATCGTCACGCCCGCCGACGAGCGCGAATGCCGCGCGGCCCTGACCACCGCGTTCCGGCAGGATCACCCGGTGACAGTTCGCTATCCGCGCGGCGCGGGCGTCGGCGTGCTGCCCGCGGCCGACGCGGCGGCGTTCGAGGAACTGCCCTTCGGCAAGGGCGAAATGCGGCGCCGGATCGTGCGGGCGGCCGGCCAAGGCGGCCCACGGGTCGCGATCCTCGCTTTCGGCACCTTGCTCTATCCGGCCCTCGAGGCGGCCGAGCGAATCGACGCCGGCGTCGCCAACATGCGCTTCGCCAAGCCGCTCGACCTCGACCTGGTCCTGGAACTCGCCGGCGATCACGACGTGCTGGTGACGATCGAAGACGGCTGCATTGCCGGCGGCGCGGGCAGCGCCGTGCAGGAGGCGCTCGCCGCCGCCGGCCGCGTCCTTCCGCTGCTGCAGCTCGGCTTGCCCGACACCTTCATCGAGCATGGCGACCCCGCCAAGCTGATGACCGAGTGCGGCCTCGACGCCGCCGGCATCGAGCAGTCGATCGTCAAGCGCTTCGGCGTCCGGCCGGCGTTGGTGCGTTCAGCGGTGAACAGCTGAGCGTCGCGGCGACTGCCGACGTGGCAGACCGAAGTTTTCGAATGGGCCCGTGCCAACGGCGGCTTCCCGGCTCGGTCGACCCCGCGGCCGGCTTTACTGGCATGCTGTCGACACTCGTTACACGATGACCACCATGAGCAATTTGAAGGACGCGCTGCACATCCCCGACACCCAAAGCGAGCGCGACGGGCGGCATCTGGCGATCCAGCGGGTCGGGATCAAGGACCTGCGCTACCCGCTCGAGCTGCGCATCGGCGATGTCGTGGCGCCGAGCGTCGGCAGCTGGCAGCTCGATGTCGCGCTGCCGGCGGAGCAGAAGGGCACGCACATGTCGCGCTTCGTCGCCTGGCTCGACGCGCTCGAGGCGCCGCTCGATCTCGCCGCCCTGCGCCACGAGTTGCCGGCGATGCTCGACCTGCTGCATGCCACGGAGGGCCGGATCGAGGTCGGCTTCCCGTTCTTCCTGCGCAAGCGCGCGCCGGTGACCGGCGTGCAGAGCCTTCTCGAGTACCAGGGCCGCTGGATCGCCGAAACTCGCGCCGGCGTCTCGACGGTCTGGGCCGAGGTGGTGGTGCCGGTCAAGTCGCTCTGCCCGTGCTCGAAGGAGATTTCCGACTACGGTGCGCACAACCAGCGTTCGCACGTGACGATCCGCGCCGAGCTGCGGGACGAGATCGGCTGGCACGAACTGGTGCGCTTTGCCGAGGATTCGGCCTCGAGCGAAATCTGGCCGATGCTCAAACGCGCCGACGAAAAGTGGATCACCGAGCGGGCCTACGAGAACCCGAAGTTCGTCGAGGATCTGGTGCGCGATGTCGCGTTGCGGCTCAACCTCGACGAGCGGATCGGCGCGTACCGGGTCGACGTCGAGAACTTCGAGTCGATCCACGCCCACTCGGCCTGGGCGCAGATCGAGCGCGGCACGCTCGGTTTCGCCGGCCGGAGCGGAACCGACTGACGTTTTTCGGCCCGCCGCCTGCGGCCGATGGCAGCAGTGGCGCCGGTTACGAGCGCAGCGTCCCGGCGTTGACGACCGGCGTCGCGTCGCGGTCGGAGCACAGCACGACGAGCAGGTTCGAGACCATCGCCGCACGGCGCTCGGCGTCGAACTCGACGACGCCGCGCTCGGCCAGGGCGTTCAGCGCCATCTCGACCATTCCGACGGCGCCGCGAACGATCTTGGCGCGCGCCGCGATCACGGCTTCCGCCTGCTGGCGCCGCAGCATCGTGCCGGCAATCTCCGGCGCATAGGCCAAGTGGGTCAGCTTGGCATCGACGACGACGATGCCAGCCAGGGCGAAGCGCGCTTGCAGCTCGGTGCCGAGCGCTGCGGCGACCTCGTCGGTGCCCGAGCGCAGCGTGATCTCGTGTGCCGCGTCGGCCGGCGGCTCGTCGAGGTTGTCGTAGGCGTAGCTCAGCGCCAGGTGGCGCAGCGCCGACTCGGCCTGCGTCAGCACATAGGTTTCGACGTTCTCGACGTCGAAGCTGGCCTGCGCGGTGTCGTCGATCCGCCAGACGATTGCGGCGGCAATTTCGATCGGGTTGCCGCGCAGGTCGTTCACCTTCAGGCGCTCGCTGTTGAAGTTGCGCGCCCGCACCGAGATCTTGCGTTTCAGGTAGAACGGGTTGGCCCAGCGCAGGCCTTCCATCCGGTCCGTGCCCCGGTAGCTGCCGAAGAGCGTCATAAGCGCCGCCTGGTTCGGCTGCAACATGTAGAGGCCGGCGAGGCATCCCCACGCGATGCCGATGCCGACGATCAGCAGGGCGATGCTGACGGGCCCGGGCCGACCGAAGAGCAGCGCGGCAGGCACGCCGAGCGCCAGAAGGCCGATGGCGAGGCAGATGAAGCCGTTCCGCGCCGGCGCCGGTCGTTCGCGCGAAGTCGTGTTGTCCATGGGCGTCAGGTGCTAAGAAACAGCGTCGGCGGGGTCGAGGCCGAGAAGCGCCGGATCGCCGCGCCCCTGGCGCAGCAGCACCGGCACTTCGCCGGTCAGGTCGACCACCGTTGTCGGCTGCATCGGGCAGGCACCCGCATCGACGATCGCCTGCAGCTGTTTTTCGTAGCGGGCGCGGATCGATTCGGCGTCGTTCAGCGGCTCGGCGCCCCCGGGCGGAATGAGCGTCGTGGCGAGCAGCGGTTCGCCGAATTCGCCGAGAAGCGCCTGGGTGACCGGGTGCGCCGGGACGCGCAGCCCGATCGTGCGGCGCGACGGATGCGCGACCCGCCGCGGCACTTCCTTGGTCGCTTCGAGGATGAAGGTGAACGGCCCGGGCGTGACCGACTTCAGCAACCGGTACTGGCGGTTGTCGACCCGCGCGTAGTTCGCCAGCTCGCTCAGGTCGCGGCAGAGCAGCGTCAGGTGGTGCTTGGCGTCGATGGCGCGGATTTGCCGCAGCCGCTCGATGGCGGCTTTATCGTCGAGATGGCAGACCATCGCGTAGCTCGAGTCCGTCGGGATCGCCGCGATGCCGCCAGCGTGCAGGATCTGCGCCGCCTGCTTCAGAAGGCGCGGCTGGGGATCGAGCGGGTGGACTTCGAAGAATTGCGACACGGCCGCTCAATCGTAAAGCGTGTCGGCGGCAACGACCGAAGCCGGTCGCGGCGCCGCGGCGCCGGCGTTCAGCCAGGCGCTCGACGCGCCGCAGAGCGCGATCACGCCGATGCCGACCCACACCCAGCCGTCGGGCAGGTGGCGAAACAGCGCCCAGCCGACCAGCATCGCGAAGGCGATCTGGGCGTAGAGGAACGGAATCAGCGTCGCGATCGGCGCGCGCTCGAATGCGAAGATCAGCAGCAGGTGGCCGCCGGTCAGCAGGCCGCCGATGAGGAACACCAGCACCAGGTCCAGCGCCGGGGCCGATGCCAGCGCCGGCCCCAAGGTCGTGCCGCTCGCAATGAGGAGCGGCGTCAGGACGACGAAGCCGACGAGGCCGGTGTAGAAGTGGGTCAGGTAGGGGCTTTCGAGGCCGGCGAGGCGGCTCGTCACCACCTGAAAGCTCCCGTAGCTGAGCGCCATGGCGAGCGGAAACAGCGCGGCCCAGCCGAACACCCCGCTGCCCGGCCGGATCACGATCAGCCCGCCGGCAAAGCCGCCCCACACCAGCGCCCAGCGCAGCGCCGAGATCGGTTCGCGCAGGACGGTGGCGACGAGCGCGGTCACGACGACGGGTGCCAGAAGCCCGAGGGCGGTGAATTCGCCGGTCGGCATCCGCTGGAGCCCATAGAAGCCGAGCGCGCTCGTCAGCAACAGCAGCGTGCCGCGGCCGATCTGGAAGCGCGGATGCGCCGTGCGAAAGCCGCGCCAGCCGCGCGGCGCGAGCCAGAGCGCCATGGCGCCGGCCTGGACGGCATAGCGAACCCAGATCAGGAAAACGACCGGCACCGCCGCCCCGGTCAGCTTGATGAGGTTGTCGCCGGTGGCGAAGCAGGCGGTGGCGACCAGCACGAACGCGATGCCGAGCGCCGCCCGGCGGTCGCGGATCACGGCGCTGCCGACCGGGCCGCCGCGCCGGGGCGCGAGCGCCGTGCGATAGCGTTCACGCCGGCGCGACGATCCGCGCTTCGAGGGCGGTCCAGACCGGCGTCAGGCGCGCCGGCAGCGCGGGCAGCTTGCCGAGGTCGATATGGCTTTCGTCGGGGCTGTGGAAGTCGCTGCCGCGCGACGCGAGCAGGCCGTACTCGATCGCGGTCTCGGCATAGCGCAGCGCTTCGGCGGCCGTGTGGCTGCCGGTGACGACCTCGACGCCGCGCCCGCCGTGCGCCTTGAACTCGCTGAAGAGCGCGTCTTCCTCGTTGGGCGTGAACTTGTAGCGCGCCGGGTGCGCGATCACCGCGACGCCGCCGGCTGCGTCGATCCAGCGCACCGCATCGCCGAGCTTCGCCCAGCGATGCGGCACATAACCCGGTCGGCCCTCGACGAGGTACTTCCGGAACACCTCCGAGGTGTCGCTGCAGACGCCGATCGACACCAGAAAACGCGCGAAATGCGAGCGCGAGATCAGCTCCGGATTGCCGACGAACCGGAGCGCGCCCTCGTAGGCGCCGTGGATGCCGACCTTCGCGAGCCCATCCGCCATCTCCTGCGCGCGTTCGCGCCGGCCACCGCGGGTGCGCGCCAGGCCGGCGACCAGCGCCGCATCGTCGGCATCGAAACCGAGGCCGACGATGTGCACGGTGACATCGGCGAAGGTCACGGAGATCTCGGTGCCGGTCAGGTAGGGCAGGCCGAGCCGCGCGGCCGCGGCCATCGCCCGCTGCTGGCCGCCGACCTCGTCGTGGTCGGTCAAGGCCCAGAGCTCGACCCCGTTGGCCTTCGCGCGCGCCGCGAGCACTTCGGGCTCGAGCGTGCCGTCGGAAACGACGGAATGGCAGTGCAGATCGGCGTTCATCCAGCTCGGCAGGGAGTCCACCGGATATTGTAGGGAGGGGGTCGATGCGTGCGAGGGTCGCGTTCGGGGCGAGGGCTTCGACAAGCTCAGCCCGAACGGTGGATCGCTGGCCAGGTTCGCGGACGATGGGTTTGATCGGCTCAGCCCGAACGGTGGGCAGCTCGCGTTCGCGGCAAAGGGTTTCGACAAGCTCAGCCCGAACGGTGATCGCTGGCCTCGTTCGCGGACGAGGCTTCGACGGGCTCAGCCCGAACGGTGGGTCGACCGCGTTCGCGGGACGAGGGCTTCTATAAGGTCAGCCGAATGGTGATCGCTCGCCTCCGTTCGCGGAGGAGGACTTCGACATGCTCAGCCCGAACGGTGGAGCAGCTTGCGTTCGCGGCAAAGGGCTTCGACAAGCTCAGCCCGAACGGGTGATCGCCGGCCACGTTCCCGGACGATGGCTTCGACAAGCTCAGCCCGAACGCTGATCGTTGCCACCGTTCGCGCTGAGCTTGTCGAAGCGTCGCCCGAGTACGGCGAGGATGCCGACGCCTCGATCCCTCAGCCGATCCCTTCGACGATCATCTGCACCCGCTCGCGTCCGTTCCACGCGTCGACGCTCAGCCGGTAAGCCAACCGCACTTCGCCGGCGAGCGGCTCGACGCGGCCGAACCAGATGGCGTCGCGCAGGGCGGCGCGGGGGTTCTCGCCGACGAAGCGGAGGCCGAGCTTCAGGTGCTTTTCACCGACCAGGCGTTGCGACACCACCTCGACCCGGTCGACGAACAGCGGCGGCTCGAAAGCCTGCCCCCAGACCTGCGCCTCCAGCGTGCGCACCGTCGCCGGCGTGTGGTGCTCGACGCCGAGCGGGCCGTCGACGACCAGCGTCCGGGCGAGCGTCGCGGGGTCGAGTGCTTCGGTGGCGATCTCGCGCAGGGCCGCGTCGAAAGCGCCGAAGCCGCCGTCGGCGAGCGTGGCACCCGCCGCCATCGCGTGGCCGCCGAAGCGCACCAGGAGGCGCGGATGGCGCTTGCTCAGCAGATCGAGCGCATCGCGCAGGTGGAAGCCGGCGATCGAGCGGCCGGAGCCCTTCAACAACCCGTCCTTGCCGCGCGCGAACACGAAGGTCGGCCGGTGCAGCCGTTCCTTGAGGCGGGCCGCGACGATGCCGACCACGCCCTCGTGGAAGCTCTCGTCGAAGATGGCGAGCGCCGCGGGCGGTCCTGACGCAGCGAACGCCGGGGCGCCGCTCGGGCCGCTCATCCTGCCGCCATTTGGGCCGCCGCTCGGGTTGGCGATCGAGTTGCCGTTCGGGCCGCGGTTCGGGCCGCCGTTCGAGCTGGCGATTGCGCTGGCGTTCGGGCTGGCCATCGAGCTGTCGCCCCGTCCGTGGATTTCGGCGCCAATGGCCGCGCCGGTCGCTCCGCGGGTCGACGCCTCTCTGGGCGCCTGTCGCGCCGCGGTGGCGACCCGCTCGATCAGCAGCTCGGCCTGCTCGCGCATCCCGGCCTCCAGCTCGCGGCGTTCGCGGTTGATCGCATCGAGCTGCTGCGCCAGCTCGGCAGCGCGGACGGGGTCGTCGGTCGCCAGGCATTCGATGCCGAGCGTCATGTCGGCCAGGCGGCCGGCGGCGTTGATCCGCGGGCCGAGCGCGAAGCCGAAATCGAAGACGCCGGCATGGCGCGGGTCGCGTCCGGCCGCGGTGAACAGCGCCGCGACGCCCGGCTGCATCTGCCCGGCCCGCACCCGGCGCAGGCCCTGGGCGACGAGCCGGCGGTTGTTCGCGTCGAGCCGCACCACGTCGGCGACGGTGCCCAGCGCGACCAGATCGAGCAGCGGATCGAGGCGCGGCTGCTCGGCGCGTTCGAAGGCGCCGCGCCGACGCAGTTCGGCACGCAGCGCCAGCAGCACGTAGAACACGACGCCGACACCCGCGAGGTGCTTGCTCGCGAAGCTGCAGGCCGGCTGGTTCGGGTTCACGATCACCGTGGCGTCGGGCAGCACGACCCGATCGTCGAGGCGCGCCGGCAGATGGTGATCGGTCACGACGACATCGAGCCCGGCGGCGCGCGCGTGGGCGACGCCTTCGAGGCTCGCGATGCCGTTGTCGACCGTGAGCAGCAGCTCCGGCCGGGTGGCGCGCGCCAGGTCGACGATCGCCGGGGTCAGGCCGTAGCCGTGCAACGCGCGGTCGGGCACGACGTAGTTGACACTGCCCGGCGCTGCGCCGAGCCGCGCCAGCCCGCGCAGCGCCACTGCGCAGGCCGTGGCGCCGTCGCAGTCGTAGTCGGCGACGATGCAGATGCGGCGCCCGGCGGCGATCGCATCGGCCAGCACGCGCGCGGCGGCGGCGCTGCCGTGCAGGCCCTCGGGCGGCAGGAGATGCGGCAGGCCGTCGTCGAGCTCGGCGTGCGCGCGCACGCCCCGGCCCGCGAACAGGCGCGCCAGCAGCGGGTGGACGCCCGCCTGCTCGAGCGCCCAGACGATGCGGGGCGGCGCGTCGCGCAGGCGGATCGACGGGGGGTCGGCGTCGTTCATCCAGCCTTCGGGCCGGCGGATCGAAGGACGGCCGGCGTCGCTCGGCGAGCAGGCGCGTGGGCCACCGCGAGTTCGGCCCAGCGATGCACGTGTCTCACAACGCCTCCAGCACCTGGTGCGGCGTCGCCACCCGCCCGCGGCCGAGACCGGCGCTGATGCGCTGCCAGGCCGTGCGCGGAAGCGCCTCGAAGCGATGGGCGTTGCGCTCGCCGCACAGCGTCAGCACGACGGGCGCACCTTCGGCGACGGCCGTGGCGGCTTCGGCCAGCGGGCCGTTGTCGAGCGCCTGCCACGCTGCGGCCCAGGCTTCGCCATCGTCGGCAAGACACGCCGCCCGCAGCCCGGCGTCGATGCACGGCGGCGCACTCGCCAACGGCTGGGCCCGACCGCAGCCGCTGAGCCAGAACGAGTTCAGCGTCGGCGCACCGCGGCTTTCGCGTTCCTCGTTCAAGGGATGCGGATAAAGCAGCATCTGGCATTCGCTCTGCAGCCGCCGCAGGCGCCGCGCGAATGCATCCGCCTCCGCAGCGACGGCGACAACCGGGCGGAGCCAGCTCTCGACGTCGCGGCCGATCACGCGGTCGAGCGAGGCCGTGGGCAGGCGCTCGAGCGCGTCGGCCCGCGCGTACCAGCGCTCGGGTGCACCCCAGGCGAGCGCCAAGCCGGCGTCTTCGAACAGCGGGCGCACCGCATCGAAGGCGAGCCGCGATTCGACGGCGTCCAGCTGCAGCAGGGCGGGGTCGGTCATCACCACGCGGTCCCGGCCGACTTGCCAGTGGGAAGGCGTCACGAGACCCCAGGCGGAGCGCGACGTGTCGATGCCGTCGTGCGTTGCCGCATGCGCCGCGAACGGCAGGCAACCATCGTCCGCCCGCCAGCCGACGGCGGCCGCGAACGCGCGTTCGTGCGGGGGCGACAAGCTTGTCGCCTCGGCGGTGTCGCACGCGGCGAGCGTGAGCCGGCGCAGCAGGCGCGCCAGATTCGGCAGCACGAGCGTCGGCAGCAGCTGGGCGACGCGCGGCGAGAGGCCGGACGCGAACGGAATCAGCCAGTGCATGGCGGGATTATCCCGGGGTGACGGCGCCGTGCCGCTCGTCTCGCCACCGGGTCCGGTCCGACTTGCGGCCGCTCGTGTCGTCCCGACCTGGCGCTCCGGGTAGCATCGCCGCCGCATGAACTGGCCCTACGAGTTGCAGATCGGCTGGCGTTACACGCGGGCCGGGCGCTCGGGGCGCCGCAACGGCTTCATCTCGTTCATCTCGGGCGTCTCGATGCTCGGGATCGCGCTCGGCGTGGCGGCGCTGATCATCGTGCTCTCGGTGATGAACGGCTTTCGCAAGGAAGTGCAGGATCGGATGCTGTCGGTGATCCCGCACATCGAGGTCATCAGCGCCGACGGTGCGGCCTTGTCCGACTGGCGCCAGACGCTCGCCCAGCTCCGCGCCGTGCCCGGCGCCGGCGCGGAGGTCGTCGGCGCGGCCCCCTACATCGCCGCGCAGGCGCTGGTCGCGCGCGGTGACGAGATGCGCGGTGCGCTGGTCCGCGGGATCGTGCCGAGTGATGAAGCGAGCGTCACCGAGGTGGCGGCGCAGCTGAAAGACACGGTGCTCGCGCGCCTCGTGCCGGGGCAGTGGGGCGTGGTGCTCGGCATCGAACTGGCGCGCTCGCTCGGTGTGCGCCAGGGCGACAAGGTCACGATCGTGCTGCCCGGCGGGCAGACGACGCCGGCCGGCGTGGTGCCGCGGCTGCGTCAGATGACGGTCGTCGGCACTTTCAATGCGGGCCATTACGAGTACGACAGCACGCTGGCGCTGGTTGCCCTCGAAGACGCGGAGAAGCTCTTTCGCGTCGACGGCCCGACCGGCGTGCAGCTGCGGCTTGCCGATCGGGACGCGGCGCGCGACGTCGGCAGCCGCCTCCAGCAGGCTCTCGGCGGCGGCGTTCTCGTCCGCGACTGGACCCGGACGAACAGCAACTGGTTCTCCGCGGTGCAGCTCGAGAAGCGCCTCATGTTCATCATCCTGACGCTGATCGTCGCGGTGGCGGCGTTCAACCTCGTGTCGACGCTCGTGATGACGGTCACCGACAAGCAGGCCGACATCGCGATCCTGCGCACCCTCGGCGCGAGCCCGCGCTCGGTGATGGGCATCTTCATCGTGCAGGGCGCGCTTTCGGGGGTGATCGGCACGCTCGCCGGCGTCGCGTTCGGCTTGCTGATCGCGTTCAACGTCGGCACGCTGGTGACGCTGATCGAGGCGCTGCTGCGCGTCAGCTTCCTGCCGGCGAGCGTCTACCTGATCAGCCGGATGCCGAGCGATCCGCAAGCCGCCGACATCGTGCCGATCGTCGTGATCTCGCTCGTGCTGTCGTTCATCGCGACGCTCTACCCGAGCTGGCGCGCCAGCCGCGTGCAGCCGGCCGAGGCGCTGCGTTATGAGTGAGAACGACGGCGCCCGCCCTGCGCCCACCCTCGTTCGCCGTGAGCCTGTCGAAGGGCCGGTCGCCGACGCGGCGGCTTCGGCAAGCTCAGCCCGAACGGGATTGGGGGCCAGGCCCGTTCGCCCTGGGAACCTCCCCGTTCGCCCTGAGCTTATCGAAGGGCTCGTCCCAAGTGCGAACAAGGCTTCGACAGGCTCAGCCCGAACGGAAGCGGAGGGCCTACCCGTTCGCTCAGCCCGAGAGGACGCGGGGAACCCCCCCGCCGGCAGCCACGATCCGGTGATCCGTGCGACGGCGCTGACCAAGCGCTTCACCGAACGCAGCGGCGACGGAATCCTCGACGTGCGGGTGCTCGACGGCGTCGACATCGAGGTGCGCCGCGGCGAGACGGTCGCGATCGTCGGCGCCTCGGGTTCGGGCAAGAGCACGCTGCTGCACCTGCTCGGCGGCCTCGACGCGCCGACCGCCGGAACGATCGAGCTCGCCGGCCGCGATTTCGCCACGATGAGCGCGTCGCAGCAGGGCGCTTGGCGCAACCGCCACCTCGGCTTCATCTACCAGTTCCACCACCTGCTGCCGGAGTTCAGCGCGCTCGACAACGTCGCGATGCCGCTCCTCATCCGGCGCCGTCCGAAGACCGAGGCGCAGGCGCGGGCGCGCGAGGTGCTCGGGCAGGTCGGGCTTGCCGACCGCGTGCAGCACCGGCCGTCGCAGCTCTCGGGTGGCGAGCGTCAGCGCGTTGCGATCGCGCGGGCGCTGGTCGCGCGGCCCGACTGCATGCTGGCCGACGAGCCCACCGGCAACCTCGATCGCACGACCGCCGATGCGGCGTTCGAGCTGATGCTGGCGCTTGTCGGCGAGCGCGGGATGGCGCTGGTGCTGGTCACACATGATGCGACGCTGGCGGCGCGGTGTGCACGCGTGTTGCGTCTGGAGCGCGGGCGGTTGAGCGAAACCTGAGGTCGCCACCGCGGGCGCTGGCAAGCGCCGTGTTCTTCATCGAACGCCGACACATGGGTTCTCCGGGGCGACCTCGAACGACGCACCGGACGCCGCTGCCGGCGACGTCTCCGAGCCCTGCCACGAGGCGGATGAATTGCTGCACCACCTTGCCGAACCGGTGCGCGTGGTCGGCGCTCACGGCCGGCATGGTCGCTGCGGTGGTGGCGGGCGCGGCAGGCCGGGTTTCAATCTTCAGCACCGGAAACGAAAAAGGGCTCCCGAAGGAGCCCTGCGTCACGTCACGTCAGCCCCCTCGAACGAGGCGGGCGAAGCTTCAACCCTCGGCGGTGATGGTCACCGGTCTGTCCTGGAAAGGAGCCGTTCCGACCCAACCCGCCGCTGCGTCAGCATGAACGCGAAACTGGAGAAGTGCTTCAACGGATCACCTCCTTTCTGTGCACAGCAACGTCGCTGCGGTACGGATGGTGCAGGAAGTGCGGATTTCCTGCAACGGCTCGTACGAACTTATGAGCGGCTGGGCAGGATAGGGCGGCTGGGGGAAGACGGCGGCGCCGACAGGTTTGGGCTTGTCTGGACACTTCACTTGTTCGTGGTGTCAGCGCGAGTGACTGCTTCAGACTAGGCGTTGTTGTTCGGTGTTGCAGATGCTGGCGTCTGTTTCCGACCCAAGCGGTGAGTCGCGTTCCAGGCATGTTCGCCCAAGGGTGGATAGATACCCTGACGTTTGTCTTGGATTTAAGCGGAATTTAGGCTACGCTTCGGGCAACGAACCAATAGTTAACCGTCAGGGTTCGCTGCTCGATAAGCAAGCACCCGCGTAACCAACTCCTCCAAAGATTCGTCGAGATCGGCGTAGTTTCCGACGGGGTACTCGACGTAGGCTAAATTGTACGCACGTGACGCTGCATTCTTCAGAGCGGCGTGTGTTCCGCTTGGCGCTACAAAGTAATGAGTGTTGGTACTCGGAGCTGAGATCGTGGCGTTTTCGAGAGCCAGTTGAATATCCGGGTCGGACAATCCATATCCCAGAAAAAGAATGGTATGAGTGAGGCAAAGAGCGTCAAGAACTCGAAAGAAGTGGCCATGGTTGCGACGTGCCTCAAAATATCCCGAGCGAGTGAGCACCATGTGGTCGGTTTGCGAAATGCATCCATGCGCTTTGACTACCGTACGGGTTGGAGATCGTAACTGTTGAGCTAAATGCGAATCGGTGTATTTGACGACGTTGTAGCCGGCCGCAGCAGCGCCCTGAGTGCAATATCGGTCGTAGATTTGATCAAAGTTAGTCGTAATCGCGATTTTCGGGTCAAGCTTTTGTATGTGTTCGTGAATCGAGGAATGCCGGTACCGTGGGAGCTCGAGCATCTGGCGCATGGCGTCGGCATAGTCTGCTGGATTGATCGCTTCAGAAATGACTTCGGCAGCATCCAGGAACCGTAGTTCAGCAATAAGCTGAGTGGCTAACGTGCGATCCGGTCCCCCCGGAACGCGAGCATTTAGGTTCGAGAGCAAAACCGACCAATTTGGAGGGCGCCTTGCCGCATCGCCCATGGTCGGTATACAGGACACCGACGCGCCGGCGCCAAAAAAAATGATGCACCGTCGGGCGGCGAGTTCCTTCACTAATGCTTCGCTCCAATCAATCATGGGATTACGAACCGATGTTTCGAAGGAAATTGTCCGCGATCTGCCGGATTCGCACCTCGTAGTTCTCGATCATCTTGTAATGCGATCCAACGATCCCATCGCTCGCAGCCAGCTCACCGATAGGAGCCGCGCGAGTTTGTGCTAGAGGAATGAGGCTGTACATGTGTGGGATGTCTCCCAACTTCAGAGTTGTTAGGGAAAGCTGTTGAGCACTGAAGGTCTGCCGGAGCAAGTCAATCTCTTGCGGAACCTTAGCGAGGATCTCTTCGTACCGTGCGGTGGCAATCCTCTTGCCTTGCTTCGATTTCGTTAGATATTGATTAAGCGTATAGCCAACATATCCGGCTCTTATACTCGGTACACTGGGGATACCATACCGATTCAAGGCGTTGGGCGAAAGCTCGTTACACCGTGCAACGCCGTGTTCGTATGTAGAAATAGCGTCGCTTAGCCAATGCTGTATATTACGAATACCGAGTATGCTGAAGATGTCAGAACCCATCGGAGTAAGAAAATAGTCGCATCCCAGCAAAACGCTTCTGTTTATCGCACCCAAACTCGGTCCAACGTCAAAAAGTATTACGTTATAATCCTTTGCCGAACGAGAGCAAAGCGAGCGGGCCCAGTTCGTCTTTCGATAACCGCCAATATCGCCGGCGGCCACTTGAGACCAGGCAAGACTCAGGCGATCCTCTAGGAATGAGAACGATGGGTGCCCAGCAAGAAGGTCGCATCCAAACCGATGACGTGTACTGGTAATTGGAACGATGCTTGCAGCTAGCTCGGAATCACCTTCTTGAATCGGTCGCATAAGGTCTGCGATCGTTGTAATCGGTTCATGCTGACTCTCCCAGTAGAAGTTTGCAGCAAAGTCTTCACCCATTATCAACTGCGTGGTGTTGCACTGTGGGTCGCAGTCAACAAGGAGAACACGGAGATTTCTATGCAGCGCAAGATAGGCAGCTAGGTTGCAAATCAGGGTGGTCTTTCCAACACCCCCTTTGTTGTTGAACATCGCCACAGACTTCATCGCCACCTCATCCAATACGTCCTGTCATGCCCATATGGTACGACCGAGGCCAGCGCACGCCTGGGCAGATCGCCAATTAAGTCAAAATTTCCAGAGTGGACACCCCGCAAAGCGCCGCCTCTGCCCACAGCTGCATGCCCGTCGAGTTCCGGTGCCTGCGCAGCGATGGCGATGAAGCGCCGAACCGCTCGGTCCTGGCTCGCGAGCTTCTCGTCGTGCTCGAGCGGCATCGTCATGAATGCGCGCCGGACAGGTAACAGCGGTGCGTCCCGGCCCGCGTCGATCAGGCGGTTCGCCACGGCGACGCTCGCGGCGGCTAGGTTCGTCACCGGAAAGGCGGACAGGAGTTCGCCGGTCGCCTCGAAATCGATCGCCGGGTCATGGCCGAGCGGCGCCCGGCTGTCGCGGACGAGCCGCGCCAGCGGGTGGGTCGACATGCAATCGGCGGACGGGCCATCGTGAAGCGGACATGCGGCGACGAGCGCCGTGGATGCGGGCCTCAGCTAGTTGTCCTGTTCAAATGACCGGTGACAATTGTCAACGCGGGGTTGTTGATGAGATGCTAACGAGCTGCCTGTCGTCACCGACGGCTCATGGCCGAAAGCCGATTTCCATCCGCACTCCGGAGCATCGTCGGTTAAAAAAGTTTCCGTAGCTGTCACAGCGTTCGACGCAGCTCGACCGGCTTGATCTTCAGGCGCTCGGCATTGCGGCTCAGGACGTCGTCCAGAGATGCCATGTGCTTCGCACCGGCTGCCTCGGCACATGCCAGATGCAGGGCATCGCCGGCACGCAGCGCGCTCCCGGCGTCGAGCACGAGCTCGGCGGCGCGATGAAAGTTGGCCGGCGCTACCGCAATCAGTCGCAAGTCGGCAGCGACCATGCGTTCGAAGCGCGCCCAAGCGCTCTGCGCCTGTTGCGCGTCGATCGCGCCCGTTCGCTGCTTGATGCCGAGCGCGCTGGCGAACTCCGGGATGCACCACGCTGCGGCGACGAGTTCGCCCTTCTCGCTCGCGTACCAATCGGCCGCTGCGGAACTGTCTGGCTCATTCAGGAACAGCGGCACGATCACGCTGGTGTCGACGTAGACCATGTCAATACCTTGCCCTGCTGCGCAATTCCTCCATGACCGGCTCACCGATGGGCATGGCGCTGCGTGCCTCGGTCAGCTCCTGGGCGAATACCTTGCGATTCCACTGCGCCGTCCGAATGGACAAGCTGCCGTCGACAGTGAGATGAGCCTGGACCGTCGACCCTTCGCGAATGCCCAGCCGGCGCACGATCTCAGATGGAATTCGCAGGGCAAGGCTGTTGCCCCACTTCGCGACTTGTAGATCCACGATGTATATCCTTCAGTGTGTCTACATCATACTTAATGAGCATCGGCTGTCAAGCGCTTGCCGCAGCGGAGGTCTCAAAGCCGCCGTTGGCCAACGGCCGGTCGTGGTCGACAGCACCCGTCGGTTCGTCAAGTCGAACGACCGCACCCGCTGCATAGCAGTCGCCCGGCGAAGCTGCGCACCGCTCCGACCGCGTTGCCTCCTCGCGTTTGCACGGACGCCGCGGAAATCGACCTAATCTTCCACATCGCTGTCGGCAAACCTCCGTCGGTAGCATGCCGCCCACCGCCACGACGAGGATCCGGAGTGGTACCCAAGAACACGATCTGCCTCTGGTACGACGGTACCGCCCTGGACGCCGCGCGCTTCTACGCCGCGACGTTCCCGGACGGTACGGTCGGGGCGGTCCATCGCGCGCCGGGCGACTTTCCGGACGGCAAGCAAGGCGACGTCCGGAGGGTCGAGTTCACCGTGATCGGCATCCCTTGCATCGGCCTGAACGGCGGCCCGGCGTTCAGGCACAGGGAGGCGTTCTCGTTCCAGGTCGCGACGGACGACCAGGCCGAAACCGACCGCTTGTGGCACGCCATCGTCGGCCAGGGCGGCCAGGAAAGCGCCTGCGGGTGGTGCAAGGACAAGTGGGGCTGTCGTGCCAGATCACGCTGCGCGCGCTCACGACCGCCGTCACGGACCCGGACACCGCGGCGGCCAAGCGCACGTTCGACGCGATGATGCGGATGCGAAAGATCGACATCGCGGCGATCGAGGCGGCGCGTGGCGGCTGATGTCGCGAGCGCCCACGAGCGCCCGCCGACGGTCGACCGCTCCGCACCGACACCGCCCCAATAGCCGCTTCGGCTTCTCTGCCATGACCGATCGGGCACCTCGCCCGGGCGCGAAGACGACGAGGACGCCGCGTCGACGCGCACGCACGTCGACGCGAAGGCCCGAAACTCAGAAGCGCGACCCGGGCTCGCGCAGGAACGCCAGCTCTTCCGGCGTCGACACGCGTCCGAGCAGCGCGTTGCGGTGCGGGAAGCGGCCGAAGCGCGCGATCACCGCGCGGTGCTGGTCGGCGAAGTCGCGCATGCCGCCGAGCTCCGGCGCCTCCGCAGCGATGGCGATGAAGCGCCGAACCGCTCGGTCCTGGCTCGCGAGCTTCTCGTCGTGCTCGAGCGGCATCGTCATGAACGCGCGCCGGACGGGTGACAGCGCTGCGTCGCTGCCCGCGTCGATCAGGCGGTTCGCGATCCGCAACGCTATGGCGTCGCCAGCGAAGGCACGCGGCGTGTCGCGATGAATGTTGCGGGTGAACTGGTCGAGCAGTAGCACGAGCGCGAGGGCGCTATCGGTTTCGTTAGTCCAGGCATCGAGTCGGCCGGCGAGCGCCTCCTCGACCCGCGCGCTGAAACGGTCGGCGATCTCGCGGTCGGTCGCCGCGCTCTTCTTGAACCAGAACGCGCGCGGCCGGTCGTGCTCAGGGTCGCCGGGCGGTGCGAACCAGAAGTCGAGCACCGCGGAGGGCGTTTCGTTCGTCATTGCGAGCCGTCGTTCGAAAGGAGTCGGTCGCGACGGGCGCGGTGCGGCGGCGACCTGATCCTACCGGCCCCAACCCGCGTCACGGAAGCCGGGGAAGCGGCGGACCACATCCAGCACGACCGTCGATCCACCGCGAGATGCCGCACACCGCCGAAGACCTGCGTGGTCAGCGAGGCCAAGGAGGCGGCCGCCGCGGCGATGCTCGCGGCGGCCAGGTCCGTCACCGGAAAGGCTGGACCGGAGTTCGCCGGTCGCCCCGAAATCGATCGCCGGGTCACAGTCCCAACGGGGCGGCGCTCAACCGGGCGGCGCCCAGCCGGGTCATGGTCCCAGCCGAGCGGCGCTCGGCCGTCGCGGTCGAGCCGCGCGAGCGGGTGGGTCGGCATGCGATCTGCGGACGAGCCATCGTGAGCCGCGGTCATGCGGCGACGAGCGCCCGCTGCAGGAAGAGCCCGCCGAGCGCGGCGACCAGGGCGACCGGCATCGCGACGGCGCCGGTCTTCAGGAAGGTCCAGGCGCTGACCTGCACCTGCTGGCGGCGCAGCGCGACCAGCCAGAGGATCGTCGCGAGCGAGCCGGTGACCGAGAGGTTGGGCCCGAGGTCGACGCCGATGGCGATCGCGCTGTGCACGGTCGGGTCGACGCGCGCCGCGGCGACGACCGAGCTGGCGATCAGCCCGGCCGGCAGGTTGTTCATCAGGTTGCTGGCGAGCGCGATGGCCGCGCCGGCGGCCCAGGCGGTCGCCGCTGCAGATTGCGCGGTCGCCCGCTCGAGGCCGTTCGTCAGCAGCTCGATCAACCCGGCGCGTTGCAGCGCTTCGACGATTACGAACAGCCCGGCGACCAGCGGCAGGATCGACCAGGAGACGCTTCGCAGCGTCGGCCAGGGCGTCTCGCGTTTGGCGATCAGGATCGCGGCGGTGGTCGCCAGGCCGCACGCGAGGGTCGGGACTCCGAGGTCGCGACCGAGCGCCGAGGCGGCGAGCAGGGCCGCGCCGGTGCCGCCGATGCCGAGCGCGGCGAACGCGCCGGTGCGCGTCCACGCCGGCACCTCGATCGCGCTCGCCACCGGCGCGGCGAGCGCCTTGCGAAAGCGGAGACGCAGCACCGCGTAGGTCGCGGCGATCGACAGCGCCGACGGCAGCAGAAAGCGCGCGAGCCAGGTCGCCAGCGGCGGCAGGTGGGCGCCGAAGAGCACGAGGTTGGCCGGGTTCGAGATCGGCAGCACGAAGCTCGCCGCGTTGGCGATCAGCGCGCAGGCGAGCAGGTAGGGCAGGGGTTCGTCGACCTCGGCCTTGCGGCAGATCGCCAGCACCGCCGGCGTCAACACGACCGCGGTCGCGTCGTTCGACATGAAGACAGTGACGACCGTGCCGGCCGCGTAGACCAGCAGGAAGAGCCGCGGCGCCGAGCCGTGCGCGCGGGCCGCGCACACGGCGGCCAGCCGGTCGAACAGGCCTTCACGCTCGGCCGAGGTCGAGAGCAGCATCATGCCGACGAGAAAAAGATAGACGTCCGCGCCCTTCAGCACCGCGCGGCCGGCGTCGGCCCACGGCAGCAGGCCGGAGGCGACCAGCACGACCGCGCCCGCGCCGGCCCAGAGCAGCTCGGGCGCGTTCCACGGCCGGACGACGACGCCGATGAGCGCGAGCGCCGCGACGAGGTAGATCGCGAATGGCGCCACCGTCAGGCTGCGGCGCGACGACGCGCTGCTGCGTTCGGGCAGGACGGCGCGCGTTCGAAGAGGGCTTCGACAAGCTCAGCCCGAACGGATGGGGAACGACGCGGGCTCAGCATCGCCGTTCGCGACGAGCGTGGCGGGTACAGCGCGTCGCGGCCCACGCCGAGGCGACCCGCTCGGTCGTCATTCCACGTGCCCGGGTTGAACTCGTCGCAACCCTCGTCCCGGAGCGCGCGACAAGCCACCCGTTCGGACTGACCTGGTCGAAGCCCTCGTCCCGAAGCGCCCCGCACGAGCCATCCGTTCGAGCCGAGCCTGTCGAAGCCTTGGTCGCGAAGCGCACGCATGCCTTCCGTTCGGGCTGAGCTTGTCGAAGCCCTCGTCCCGCAGCGCGCCGCAAGCCACCCTTTTGGACTGACCCGGTCCAAGCCTTCGTCCCGACGCGCACCCGCGCGCCACCCGTTCGGGCTGAGGTCGTCGAAGCCCTCGTCGCAAAGCGTGCGACCAGCCAGCTTGTTCGGGCTGAGCCTGTCGAAGCCTTGGTCGCAAAGCGTGCGACCCGCCAACCCGTTCGGACTGAGCCCGTCGAAGCCATTGTCCCGAAGCGCGCGACAAGCCACCCGTTCGAGCGAGCTGGCGGAAGCCCTCGTCCCGAAGCGCGCCACCGGCCACCCGTTCGGGCCTGAGCTGTCGAAGTCCTCGTCCCGAAGCGACAGCCTGCCGCAGCGCGCCTCAACGCGACGCTCACCCGCCCAGTTGCCGCCACAGGTACGTCAGTTCGAGTGCCTGCATGCGCGCGCGCTGGGCGTTGTCGGCCGCGCCGCCGTGGCCGCCCTCGATGTTCTCGAAGTAGAGCACCCGCTGGCCGTGCGCCAGGAGCTTGGCGGCCATCTTGCGCGCATGGCCGGGGTGGACCCTGTCGTCGCGGGTCGAGGTGGTGAACAGGATCTCGGGGTAGCGGATGCCTGGCCGCACGTTCTGGTAGGGGCTGTACTTCGCGATGAACGCCCAGTCCTCGGGATCGTCCGGGTCGCCGTATTCGGCCATCCACGAGGCCCCGGCGAGCAGCCGGTGGTAGCGCCGCATGTCGAGCAGCGGCACGCTGCAGACGACCGCACCGAACAGGTCGGGCCGCTGCATCGCGACGGCGCCGACCAGCAGGCCGCCGTTGCTGCCGCCTTCGATCCCGAGCTGTTCGGGTGTGGTGATGCCGCGGGCGATCAGATCTTCGGCGACGGCGATGAAGTCGTCGTAACTGCGCTGCTTGTGCTCGCGGATCGCCGCCTGATGCCAGGCCGGGCCGAACTCGCCGCCGCCGCGGATGTTGGCGATCGCCAGCGTGCCGCCGCGCTCGAGCCAGGCGGCGCCCCAGGGTGCGTGGTAGCTCGGGAGCATCGGCACCTCGAAGCCGCCGTAACCGTAGAGGAGCGTTGGCGCGTCCTCCGAGGCGTTGCGGCGGTCGCCGGGATTCGGACCGGTGACCTTCGCGGCAAGCGCTGGTTCGCGCGTCAGCGCCGGCGCGGGCGTCGAAGCGGCGCCGGCGGCGGCGCCGCTCGGTGGCTTGCCGATCACGAAGTACGGTACGTCGGTGCCGTCGACGCTTCTGGCGACGTGCTGGGCGACGCGGAGTCCGGCGGCTTCGAAGCGCGCCGGCAGCGCCTTCAGCAGCTCGCGCGCGCCTCCGCCGGCCTCGGCGAGCCAGAGCGTGTCGGGCGTCAGAAAGTCGCTGTAGCCGAGCAGGTAAGTTTCGGCGTACGGGTCGTCGGCTTGCATCGGGTCGTGCAGCGCCTGGGTCGAGAGGGTGCCGGGATAGGGCGCGTCGATTACGCGCCGCGTGTAGCCCGCGGTATCGCGGCGAATTTCCTCGAGGCGCCCGCCGACGTTGTCGAGCACTTCGAGGATCAGGTGCCGGCGCGTCGCCGACCAACCGGCGAGCGAGCGCGTCGGGCTCGGCACGAAGAGCGCTTCGAAGTCGCGCGCGCCGGCGAGAAACGCCGCGGCGTCGATCGCGAGTAGCGCGCCGCCTGGATGCGCGGCGCCGCCGATCGTCCAGTCGCTGCGAAGCTCGATCAGCAGCGTGTCGCGCGGGTCGCCGGCGCTGTGCCAGAACGCGATCTCGGCATCGTCGGGCACATCCAGCCGCTGGCGCTCGGAAGCGCGTTCGAGAAAATACTCGCGGGCGTAGAAATCGACCAGACGCACGAACACGATCCGCGCGTGACCCGGCGTGCGGTCGACCTCGGCCGACGCCGCCATATCGTCCTCATCGACTTCGAACACCGTCTCGGCGCTCGCCAGCGGCGTGCCGCGGCGCCAGCGCTTCAGCACCCGCGCGTACCCGGAGCGGGTCAGCGAGCCGGGGCCGAGATCGGTGCCGACGAGGAGCGTGTCGCGGTCCAGCCAGTCGACCTCGGACTTGGCCTCCGGCAGCACGAAGCCGCCCTCGACGAAGCGCTTGGCGACGGTGTCGAATTCGCGGACCACGACCGCATCCGCGCCGCCGCGCGAGAGCTGCACCAGGCAGCGGTCGTGGTCGGGCTCGAGGCCGGCCGCGCCGCCCCAGACCCAGTTCTCGCCCTCGGCGGCGGCGAGGGCATCGAGGTCGAGCACCGTCTCCCAGGCCGGCTCGGACTTCCGGTACTCGGCGAGCGTCGTGCGCCGCCAGAGCCCGCGCGGCTGTGCTTCGTCCTGCCAGAGGTTGTAGAAGAAGTCGCCGCGGCGCGCGACCTGCGGAATCCGCTCCTTCGCGTCGAGCTGCGCGAGGAGACGGGTGCGGATCGGTTCGTACTCGGGGCGCGCCTCGAGCACGGCGGTCGATTCGGCGTTGCGCGCCCGCACCCACGCCAGGGCGCGCTCGCCCTCGACCTCCTCGAGCCACAGGAAGGGGTCGTCGGCGCCGTCCGGGCCGTCGCGGTCCGGCGGCGCCGCCATCAAGCGAGCAGCTCGGCGGTTTCGGGGTGGCGCTCCATGTAGCCGCGTGCGTAGGAGCAGAGCGGCGCCACCTTCAGCCCATCGGTCTTGGCGTGCTCGAGCACGGCCTCCATGAGGCGGCCGGCGATGCCGCGGCCCTCGAGCGGCGGCGGCACCCCGGTGTGCGTCACCGCCATCACGCCGTTTTGCAGCTCGTAGTCGATGACGCAGGTCTGCCCGTCGACGACGGCCTGGAAGCGGCTCTGGTCGGGACGGTGTTTCACTTCGATGTCCATCGGGCGCTCTCGGTTAGGACGAAGAAGCGGATTGTGGGCGAGCCCGTTCGGCGCTGCATCGGCGCTGGTGCCGCCGTCTCGAGGGCTGACGACCGATGCCAGCGTCGCCCATCGCCGACGCGCCGGCGCCTCACCCGTTCAGCCGCGTCGGCGTGATCTCGACCGAGCGCTCGGCGTCGCTGATCCAGACGCTGCCGTCCTGCACGCTGACCTGCAGTTGCATCCCGCGTTGCGCGAGCCCGGCGAGCGCCTGGCTTTCGGCCGCCGGAATCTGCCAGACGGCGAGGTTTGTCACCCTGGCGACACGCGCGGCGATGCCGGCCCACCAGATCGGCGTGCTGGCGCTGAACGCGAGCACATCGACCCGCGCCGCCCGACCGCTGGCCTTCAGCAGGCGCTTCTCGTCGGGTTGGCCGACCTCGATCCAGTGCTCGATCACGCCGGTGAGGTCGCGCCGCCAGAGCGCCGGCTCGTCGGTGTCCCACAAATCCTTGGCGAGTTCGAGGGCACCGTCGCGGTCGTCGGCGGGCAGGTGCAGGGCGTAGGCAAGGAGGCGCACCATCATCCGCTCGTCGGTCTCGGAGGGGTGGCGCGCCAGCGTCAGGGCGGCGTCGCGGTAGAGCTGCCGGTCCATGTCGGCGATCTGCAGCGCCGCCTTGTGGATCGTCGCTTTCAGGGCCATGGGGTGCTCGGTCGCAAAGAGGTGGAGGGCGATTACAGCAGGGTCGCGGGGGACTTCGACAAACGCTCGGAATGCGTCTGGCACGCGTCCGGAATGCGCCCGGAATGCGTCGGCAAGCGCCCGCGAAGCGCGCCGCCGCGGCCCGGCGCGAAAATGGCGACGACCAACCGGAGACGCCCCGATGAGCATGAAACGCACCGACCTGGAAAAGCGCCTGGCGAAGAAGGTCGACGGCCGGATGAAGGCCGCCGGCGCGCCCGACCGCTTCGCGCAGGGCGCCACCGAGGCGGTCGACCGGCGCGAGCAGCGCCGCCGCGACAGCGCCGCCGGTCTGCTGCCCTTCGCCTGCAAACTGCCGGCCGATCTGGTGCGCGAGCTGCAGGCTCGGTCAGTCGAGCACCCCGGCGGGCTGAACGCGCTGGTTGCCGAATTGCTCGGGCCTGCGTTGGGCGACGACCGCGCCAAGGGGAGTCCATGAGCCCGCCGACCGACCTCGATCTTTTCGTGATCGGCGCCGGCAGCGGCGGCGTGCGCGCGGCGCGCACGGCCGCGCAGCGCGGCGTTCGGGTCGCGGTCGCCGACGACGCGCCGCTCGGCGGCACCTGCGTGAACCTCGGTTGCATCCCGAAGAAGCTCTACAGCTACGCCGCGGGCTATGCCGAAAGCTTCGAGGAGGCGCACGGCTACGGCTGGACCGCCGCGGGGAAGCCGACGCTCGACTGGAACACGCTCAAAACGAACCGTGCGACTGAGATCACCCGGTTAAACGATGTCTACCGGAAGCTGCTCGAAGGGGTCGGCGTCGAGATCGTGCGGGGCCGGGCGCGCGTCGCCGGGCCGGGCGTGGTCGAGGTGAACGGCGAGCGCCGCACCGCGCGCCACATCCTCGTCGCGACGGGTGGGCGGCCGGTGGTCCCGAGCTTTCCCGGCTCCGACCTGGTCGTCACCTCGGACGAGATTTTCGATCTGCCGGATTTCCCGGCGCACCTGTTGGTCGTCGGCGGCGGCTACATCGCCTGCGAGTTCGCCTCGATCTTCCGCGGCCTCGGCGCCCAGGTGACGCAGATCTACCGCGGCGAGCAGTTGCTGCGCGGCTTCGACGACGACATCCGCCGCTTCCTCGCGGCCGAAATGCCGAAGAAGGGCGTCAACCTGCGGATGGGCGGCCACGTCGATCGGATCGAGCGCGAGGACGACGGGCGGCTTCGCGTGACGCTACGCGACGGCAGTTGCCAGGTCGCCGACCAGGTGCTGTATGCGACCGGCCGGCGTCCGAACACCGACCGGCTTGGCCTGATCGAGGCCGGTATCGAACTGAGCCTGCATGGCGCGGTGAAGGTCGACAAAAACTATCAAACGAGCGTTGGCGGCATCCACGCGATCGGCGACGTGATCGACCGGGTGCAACTGACACCGGTGGCGCTCGCCGAGGCGATGGCGCTCGTCGACCATCTGTTCGCCAGCGGCGAGCGCCGGGTCGACTACGAGCAGATCCCGACCGCGGTGTTCACGCATCCGAGCGTCGGCACGGTCGGTCTGAGCGAAGCGGCGGCGCGCGAACGTCACGGCAAGGTGCGCATCTTCCGCAGCGAATTCCGCGCGCTCCGCCACACGCTCTCGGGCAGCGAGGAGCGCACGTTGATGAAGCTGGTGGTCGACGCCGCCAGCGACCGCGTGGTCGGCCTGCACATGGTCGGCGCCGATGCCGGCGAGCTGGTGCAGGGCTTCGCGGTCGCGATCAAGGCCGGCGCGACCAAGGCCGTGTTCGACCAGACGATCGGCATCCACCCGACCGCCGCGGAGGAGTTCGTGACGATGCGCGAGCCGGTGGCATGATGGCCGTGCCTCCGCACTCTTTCACTCGAAGCGCCATGGTTTTCGCCCGCTCTCCGCTCGCGGCCCGTCTTCGCCTGTCGGTCGTTGGCCGACAGCTTGTTCACGTGTCGATCGTCGCGGCGCTGGCGGCCGCCCCCGCCCAAGCCGCGACCCCGCCGAGGGCCGAAGCGGGGTTCGGCACCATCAAGGGCAGCGGCGCCTATCTGACGCGCGAGCAATTGCGCGAGTGCTTCGTCAAGCAGGACAAGCTGCGAACCGAAGACGCGGAGCTCATCAAGGAACAGGCGTCCGTCAATGTCGACCGGGCCGCCGTCGCCCGCGGAGGCGCGGCGACGCAAACCCGGCTCGACACGCTCGACCGCACGAATGCCGAGGCGGTCAGCGCCTACAACGAGGCGGTCGAGGCGCGGAACAAACAGGTCGAGGCCTTCCAGGCGCGGGCGACCACGTTCAACGAGCGGGTCGGGGCAAACGCGCAGACGCACGCGAGCTTCAGCGCAACCTGCAGCAACCGCCGCTATTTCGAGGAGGATGCGACGGCGATTCGCAAAGGCCGCTGAGCCTCGGGTCGCGCCGAAGCCGCCATGACCAATCCCCTGCTCGAACCCTGGAACGGCCCGCATGGGCTGCCGCCTTTCGAAGCGACGCGCGCCGAGCACTTCGAGCCGGCCTTCGAGGTCGCGCTCGCGGCGCACCGCGCCGAGATCGATGCGATCGTCGCCGACCCGGCGGCGCCCGACATCGAAAACACCGTCCGCGCGTTCGATCGCAGCGGCCGGCTGCTCGGCCGGATCAAGGCGCTGTTCTTCAACCTGAGCTCGAGCGAAACCTCGACGGCGCTGCAGGCGGTCGAAACCCGGATCGCGCCGCGGCTGGCGGCGCACTACAGCTCGGTCGCGTTGAACCGGGCGCTGTTCGAGCGCTTCGACCGGCTGGCGCGCGAGCGCCGTGCGCTCGTCCCGGACGACGAAGACGCCCGCGCACTCGATCGCTTTCATCTCGATTTCCTGCGCGCCGGTGCGCGTCTCGAAGGGGCGGCGCGCCAGCGCTATGCCCAGATCGTTGAGCGGCTCGCGCTCCTGCACACGCGCTTCGGCCAGAACGTGCTGGCCGACGAGGCGGCGTTCCGGCTCGTGCTGAGCGAAGAAGCGAACGCGCCCGCGCCAGGCGCTGCCGCGGACGATGCTGCCGGCCTGCCGGCGTTCGTGCGTGCCGCGATGAAGCAGGCCGCGCTCGAACGCGGGATCGAGGCGGGGCTGGTCGTGACCCTCTCGCGCTCGCACATCGTGCCGTTCCTCACCTTCTCCGAGCGGCGCGACCTGCGCGAAGTGGCCTGGCGCGCCTGGACGGCCCGCGGCGAGCATCCCGGGGCGAACGACAACCGCGCAATCGCCCGTGAAATCCTCGCGTTGCGAAACGAGCAGGCGCGTCTGCTCGGCCACGCAAGCTACGCCGACCATGTGCTCGCCGACTCGATGGCGGGCAGCCAGGCGGCCGTCGAGGCGCTGCTGACACGTGTCTGGGAACCCGCCAAATGCCGCCTCGCCGACGAGCTCGAGGTCTTGCAAAAGGTGGCCGCGGCGTCCGGCGAGGCCGCACCGATCGCGCCCTGGGACTGGCGTTTCTATGCCGAGAAGCTGCGCCGCGAGCGCTATGCCTTGGACGAGGCCGAGGTCAAGCCCTACTTCCCGCTCGAGCGGATGGTGGAGGCGCTGTTCGACGTGGCCGGGCGCCTGTTCGGGCTCCGCTTCGAGCCGAAGCCGGAGCTCCGCGCTTACCACCCGGATGTCAGGATCTACGAGGTGTTCGGCCCCGGCGACGCGCCGGTCGGCCTGTTCCTTCACGACAACTTCGCCCGCCCGACCAAGCGCAGCGGCGCCTGGATGGACGTGTTCCGCGACCAGTCGCGCAGCGCCGGGGTCGACGTGCTGCCGATCGTCATCAACAACAACAATTTCGCGCGTGGCGCGCCGGGCGCGCCGACGCTCCTGAGCTTCGACGACGCGACCACGCTGTTCCACGAGTTCGGCCACGGCCTGCACGGCCTGCTCTCGAACGTCACCTACCAGCGGCTCGCCGGCACCAATGTGCTGAACGATTTCGTCGAGCTGCCGTCGCAGCTTTTCGAGCACTGGCTCGCCGAGCCCGAGGTGCTGAAGCGGCACGCCCGGCACCACCTCACCGCCGAGGCGATCCCGGACGCGCTGATCGCCAAGCTGCACGAGGCGCGCCATTTCAATCAGGGCTACGAGACGGTGCGCTACACCGCCTCGGCGCTGGTCGATATGGCGGCGCACGCGCTGACCGACCCCGAAGCTGCCGACGTGGTCGCGTTCGAGGCGACCGAACTGGTCCGCATCGGCGCGCCCACGGTCGCCGGGCTCAACCACCGGCTGACGCACTTCCAGCACCTCTTCGCGGGCTCGGGCTACGCGGCCGGCTACTACGTCTACCTCTGGGCCGAGGTGCTCGATGCCGACGGCTACGAGGCGTTCAGCGAGGCCGGCGATCCGTTCGATCCGGCGCTGGCCGAGCGGCTGCGGCGTTACGTCTATTCGAGCGGCGCGACGCTCGAGCCGGGGGCGGCGTACCGCGCCTTCCGCGGCCGCGAGCCGCGCATCGAGCCGATGCTGAAGCAGCGGGGACTGGTGACCGCCTGAGCCGCGCCGAGGGCCGGCGCCGCGCGAAGGCCCGCCGCCGGTCGGCGGACCGCGCGCCGCTCACTTCGACGGCAGCAGCCGGTCGAGCGCCCGCAGAAACGGCTGGAATCGAACCGGCTTGGTCCAGTAGTCGTCGAAACCGAGCTCACGGGCGCGCTGCATGTCGTCGGGCATCGTGTTGGCCGAGAGGGCGATGCAGCGCAGACCCGCCGTGCGCGGATCCTCGCGCAGCCGCCGCAACACCTCGAAGCCGTCGAAGTCGGGCAGTTGCATGTCGACCAGCACGAGGTCGGGCGCGCGCGCCTGGGCCGCGGCGACGCCCGAGGCGCCGTCCGTCGCGGTCAATAGCGTCAGGTTCGGCCGGAGCTTGACCAGTTCCGCGACGAGCAGCAGGTTGACCGCGTTGTCCTCGATGTAGAGCAGGCGGCCGGCGGCGCAGGCCGACAACGGCGCGACGCTCGGGGAAGGCAGCCCGGGAGGCGTTCGCGGCGTCGAGGTAGCGTGCGGCTCGGCATGTGCATCTGCGGCCGGTGCCGGTGCCGGTGCGGTTGCCGAGGGCAGAATCACCTCGAACACCGTGCCTTCGCCGAGCGTGCTGCGGACCTCGATGCGGCCGTCCATCGCCTCGACCAGCGCCTTGACGATCGTCAGGCCGATGCCCGATCCCTGGATCCCTTCGCCTTCGACGCCGAGCCGGTTGAAGGGCTCGAACAGCTCGGGAAGTTGCTCGGGGCGGATGCCGCGTCCGGTGTCGGCGACGCGCAGGCGCAGCTCCCCGGTCGGGTCGCGGACCACGTCGACCGTGACCCGGCCGCCCGGGCGGTTGTATTTGATCGCGTTCGTGAGGAGGTTCAGCAGCACCTGCCGAAGCCGCGTGGGATCGGCGTGCAGCGTGCCGTCGAGCAGCCCGGAAACGAGCGTGACCTCGTGGCGCCTGGCGAGATCGGCCACCAGCGGCAGCGCCTGCTCGACGGCGAATCGGGCGGCCACCGGCGAGATGTCGAGTCGGAGGGCGTCGTTCTCGAGCTGCGACCAGTCGAACGCGTCGTCGATCAGCGTCAACAGGTGCTCGCCGGCGGTCCGAATGTGGCCGAGCGTGGTCGCCCTCTCGACGGCCAGGCTGCGCCGGGCTTCGGCTTCGAGCAACTCTGCGAAGCCGAGAACCGCGTTCAGCGGCGTGCGCAGTTCGTGGCTCATGCGCGCCAGGAAGGTCGACTTCGCCTGGCTCTCTCGCTCTGCCAGCAGCGCCTTCTGGCGCGCCAGTTCAGAATTCCTGGCGTCGGTGATATCCCAGTTGACGCCGACCCGGCCGATCATCTTGCCGTGCGCATCGCGAAGCGCGGTCGAGCGCGACGCCAGCCAGCGGTAGTGGCCGTCGGGGTGCAGCACGCGGAACTCGTACGCTGTCGCCCCGCTGACACTGCCGGGCGAAAGCGCGGCGTCGATCAAGCCGCCGCGGTCGTCCGGGTGCACCAGCGCGAGCCGCGCTTCGGTGTCGAGCGCCTTTGCTTGTGGGGTCAGGCCGCGCAGCTCCCACATCTGCTCGTCCCAGATCATCGTGCCGCCGTCGAGGCCGGTCTGCCAGGTGCCGATGCCCGCCTGCCGGGCGATCAGCGCGACCCGCGTGCCGGCGGCATGCAGCGCGGCGCGGGCCGCGTGACGCTCGGTCACGTCCATGGTGATGCCGATGATGGAGGACTCGGCGCCGCTCGGGTCGAGGTCGGCGCGGCCGATCATCCAGCGAACGCTGCCGTCGCGGCGCTGGGTGCGGTATTCGAGATCGGCGGCGCCGACCGGGCCGGCCAGATAGGCACGAATGCCGCGCGCCACGCGCTCGCGGTCTTCCGCGTGCACACCCTGTTCGAGCCAGGCGGCGAGCGTCGGCAAAGCGGGCGCCTCGAACGCGTCGAACAGGCGGTACATCTGGTCGTTCCACTCGATCGAGTCGCCGTTGGCCGCTGCGCTCCAGACGCCGAGCCGCGCACCGCGCGTCGCGGCCTCGAGCCGCACCGCCAGACGTTCGGCACGCCGCGACTGCTCGACCTGCGCGCCGATATCGAGCGCGATGCCGACGAAGCCGCGTGGCTTGCCGTCGGGACCATGCTCGATCACGCGGCGCACCAGCAGATCGCGCCAGCCGCCAGCGCGGCGCCGATGCCGTACCTGCACGTCGATCGGCTGACCGGTGGCGAGCGCGTGTGCGGCGCTCGCCACCAGACGGGGTACGTCGTCGGGATGCGTGAGCGTGCGTGCCTCCTCGAGACTCATTTCGTTCGGCGCGGGCGGCAACTCGAGCACGCGCAGGCCGTGTTCGTCGTACCGGATCCGGTCGGTCGCGAAGTCGTGGCGCCAGATCGCGACGTTGGCGAGCTCGGAGACCAGGCGCAGGCCGGCGGCCGCTGCGTCGTGCGACCGGGCCAGCGCCTCCGCCGCGGTTTCGTCGACCACCACGCCGATCGAGCGCTCGGGAACGCCGGTCGCGGAGTGGCGCACTTCCCAGTGGGCCCGCAACCAGCCCAGGCTGCCGTCGGGCCGGAGCACGCGGAAGCGGTGGTCGTAGCGGCCGGGGAAGCGGTTGCGCGCCAGCAGGGCGCCGTTGCGGTCGTCCGGGTGAACCAGCACCAGCACCTCCTCGCGAGTCGGCACGCCACGGCGCGGGTCGAGGCCGAACAGCGCGAACGCCTGGCGGTCCCAATGTCCCTGTCCGGTCACGAGATCGCGCTGCCAGATGCCGATGCGGCCGATCTCGGCGACGGCATCCAGCAGCTCCCCGAGTTGCCGCGCCCGCGCTTCGAGCGCGCGCCGCTGGCCGGCCTCGGCGCAACTCCAGGCGCGCATCCGGTCGATGCCGGTGACGCGGGGTGCAACCCAGTGCGGTGTGCCGTCGGCGGCCCGAAGCTCGATGTCGTCGCCGGGGCAGCGGGCGTCTCGCAAGCCCGCTGCCAACACCGCGCGCGGCGCGCCGTCGGCCCAGTCGGCAGGCGCGAGGTCGAGCAGCTCCGCGCCGGCGTCGACACCGAAGGCCCGCGACCAGGCCGGGTTGCACCAGTCGATCCGGCCGGCGTCGTCGGTCAGCGCGAGCAGCTCGCGGCTCTGCGCAACCCACACGTCGAACGGCGAGGCGTCAGCAGGAGAAGGCCCAACGGTCGGCGGGTTCACGGGCGGCGCCGCGCGTGAAGTCAGCGGCGTCGGTCAGTCTAGCGGGCGACGATTGCCTCGAAAAGTTCGCCCCGACGCGCCTTACGCCAACTTCAGC
Organism: uncultured Rhizobacter sp.; assembly: GCA_964236915.1. Classification (GTDB taxonomy): domain Bacteria; phylum Pseudomonadota; class Gammaproteobacteria; order Burkholderiales; family Burkholderiaceae_C; genus LMDS01. The sequence goes on along the minus strand of CAXSGM010000015.1, from coordinate 15,151 downwards.
ACCAGCTTGCCGAAGTTGGCGCCGCTGAAGAGCTTGAGCAGCGCCTCGGGGAAGGTATCGATGCCCTCGACGATGTCTTCGCGGCTCTTCAGCCGGCCGTCGCGCAGGTAGCCGGCCAGCTCGGCGACCGCGGTCGGAAAGCGGTCGGTGTAATCGAATACGACCATGCCTTCCATGCGTGCCCGGTTGACGAGCAGCGACAGGTAGTTGGCGGGGCCCATGACCGGCGCCGTGTTGTTGTACTGGCTGATCGCGCCGCAGATGACGATGCGCGCCTTGCGGGCGAGGCGCGTCAGCACCGTGTCGAGGATCTCGCCGCCGACGTTGTCGAAGTAGATGTCGACGCCTTTCGGGCAGGAGTCGCGCAGCGCCGTCTTCAGGTCGGCGTTCTTGTAGTCGATGCACGCATCGAAGCCGAGTTTGTCGACGACCCACCGGCACTTGGCCGCGCCGCCGGCGATGCCGACGACCCGGCAGCCCTTGATCCTCGCGAGCTGGCCGACCGTCTGCCCGACCGCGCCGGCAGCGCCCGAGACGACGACGGTCTCGCCGGTTTGCGGCATGCCGACGTCCAGCAGGCCGAAATACGCGGTCATGCCCGGCATGCCGAGCACGTTCAGCCACTGTTCGGGCGTGCCGAGCGCAGGGTCGAGCTTGAAGAGACCGGCCTTTTTGACCTCGTCCGCCGCGAACGTCACGTACTGCTGCACGCCGGTCGTGCAGCCGACGATCTCGCCCGGCGCGAACCCGGCGTGGTTCGAGACGACGACCTCGCCGATCCCGCCGGCACGCATCACCTCGCCGAGTCCGACCGGCGCGATGTAGCTCTTGCCCTCGTTCATCCAGCCGCGCATCGCCGGGTCGAGCGAGACCGCGAGGGTGCGGATCAGCACGCCGCCGGGGGGTGGCGGGGCGACGGCTTCCTCGGTGAAATTCCAATCGGCGCGGGTCGGAAGGCCGTTCGGACGCGCCTTCAGACGGACCTGGCGGTTCTTGAACGTGCTGAGGTCGGTCATGGCGGGTCTCTTTCGGGAACAAACCGCGGGGAGCCGCAACGGCGTAAAAAAACGCTGGCGAGCTGCAGCGGACATAAAAAAACCGCGGCGAACCGCGGTTTGCAAGCTCCGACCGGCCGCGGCGTGCCGCTGGCCGGCGTCGCCGTCAGAGCACGCGAATATTCGCGGCCTGCAGGCCCTTTTGGCCTTGCTTGACTTCGAATTCGACGCGCTGGTTTTCCTGCAGCGACTTGAAGCCATTGCCCTGGATGTCGCGGAAGTGGGCGAACAGGTCGGCGCCGCCAGCGTCCTGGGCGATGAAGCCGAAGCCTTTAGCGTCGTTGAACCACTTCACGGTTCCGGTTTGGGTCGTCATATCACAGATCCTCTATCTCGATCGAAATGCGCAGCACATGCGGCGCATGCAGCGACACTCAAGAAACGATTCGGGGGATTTCTATCGACGTGGATCGCGACGGGCCGGGAAACCGGTAGTCGCGGACGTCAGCTGAAGAACCTCTGGCAACCAGCGTCTTGCGCATAACTGTGAGGGAAATGTACACGAAGTGAGCTGGCGCCGTTCGGCGAATCCTGATTCGGGTCGAAGCGGCCGGGGCCGACGCGGCTCGGCTGGCAGGCCGAGAATCGCGCAGATGAAGACTTCCTGCTTGATACCCCGCTGGCGGCCCAGGGGCGGCTCGCGCCGGAGGCCCACCCCATGACGGCCAACGCGCCGGCGCCGACCGACTGGAAACATTCCGGCGTGCGGGTCGTTCCGGGCGACCGGCTCGACCCCAACGTGCCACAGACGCCCGGCATGGAGCGCCGCGCGGCGATCGATTTCGCCCGGGTCGGCGCGCAGAAGCTCTGGGCCGGCACCGTGCACATCCATCCCGACGCCAAGACCGGCGCGCATCATCACGGCGCCCTCGAGAGCGTGATCTACGTCGTGAAGGGCCGGGCGCGGATGCGCTGGGGCGATCGCCTCGAATACATGGCCGAGGCCGGCCCGGGCGACTTCATCTACGTGCCGCCGTACGTGCCGCATCAGGAAATCAACGCCAGTCCGACCGAGGTGCTCGAATGCGTGCTCTGCCGCAGCGACGGGCAGGCGGTCGCGGTGAACCTCGACATCGAGCCGGTCGAGAAACCCGAGTCGGTGAAGTGGATCGACCCGACGCATCCCGCGTGACGTGACGAGGAAAACGACGATGAGCGAATTGCGCCTTTCGGTGCTCGATCAATCGGTCGCGGTCGAAGGCCGCGGCGAGGACGCGGCCATCCGCGACACCCTCGAGCTCGCCGAGCACTGCGAGCAGCTCGGCTACGCGCGCTTCTGGCTGAGCGAGCACCACGCACTGCCGACGATCGTCGGCAGTGCGCCCGAGATCCTGATGGCTGCCATCGCCGCGCGCACGCGCCGCATCCGCATCGGCAGCGCCGGCGTGATGCTGCCGCACTACAGCGCGCTGAAGGTCGCCGAGCAGTTCCGCGTGCTCGAGGCGCTGGCGCCGGGGCGGATCGACCTCGGCGTCGGGCGCGCCCCGGGCGGTGACATGCGCACCGCGCGGGCGCTGAACCCCAACGCCAACCACGCGGCCGACAACTTCCCCGAGCAGGTGCGCGACCTGCAAGCCTGGACCGCGCTGCCGGCGCACCAGGGCATCGCCGCGCGGCCGCTCGGACCGCATGCCCCGGAGGTCTGGATTCTCGGCAGCTCGGATTACGGCGCCCAGCTCGCGGCGCACTTCGGCCTGCCGTACGCCTACGCTTACTTCTTCGTCGACGGCGAGGGCGCGGTCGAAGCCCTCGCGCTGTACCGCCGGCTGTACCGGCCGAGCGAGCGCCATCCGACGCCGCAACCGACGGTCTGCGTCTGGGCGCTGGTCGCCGAAACTGACGAGGAAGCCACCTTCCAGGCGCTGGGGCGCGAGCGCTGGCGCGTCGACCGGGCGCGCGGCGTGCTCGGGCCGCTGCAGCCGCCCGAAGCGATCGCCGCGCGCGGCTTCGGCCCGGCCGACCAGCCGACGATTGCCCAGATGCGCGCCCGCGCCTTCGTCGGCAGCGTGGCGACGGTCGGGGCCAAGCTGCGGGCGCTTGCCGCCGAGCTGCAGCTGGACGAGATCGTCGTCAACACCTGGGCTTACGACCCGGCGGTGCGGCGCCGCTCGTACGCGCTGCTGGCGCGCGAGTTCGGGCTCGAGCCGATGCCCTCCGCGCCTTGACGCCGCTCGCGTTCGAGCTGCGCGGCGATCACATCGCGCTCGACGCTCTGCTGAAGGCCACCGGCCTCGCGCCGAGCGGCGGCATCGCCAAGCGGATGATCGCCGAGGGACTTGTGCGGGTCGACGGTCGGGATGAACGGCGCAAGACCTGCAAGATCCGCGCGGGCCAGCGGGTGATCTGCGGCGCCACCGAGGTCGTGGTCGGCGCGGGCGCCTGAAGTGCCCACGCTTCGAAAAGGCGCTTCGACCGTCTCCGTGTCGAATCGGCGGCCGCCCGACGAAGCGTCTACGGCCCCATTCGGCGCAGCTCCAACCCCGCCGCCGCGTGCTCGACGTACGGCGCGATGCCGAACGAGCGGGCTTTCTCGAAAGCCTCGCGCGCCTTGGCCGGCTGCTGGGCGGCGAGCTGGTATTCACCGATGTAGAACCAGGCTTCGGTGAGGGCGAGATCGCGGCCGTCGCCCGTCTGGGTCTCGAGCCGGGCGATGAGCTGCTCCGGGGTCACCCGCCCACCGAACAGCGCGAGCGCCGGCACCGGCCAGGCCGCGTTCGGATCGGCGCCGGCGATCGCATCGGCCAGGTCCGCGGGCAGTGGGCGGCCCAGGCGTTGCAAGGCGGCGGCTTGCCAAAGCCGCGGGTACGTTCGTTCGCCGACCTCGCCGCGCTCGGCACCGGCCTTGGCGAAATCATCGGCCGCGGCTTCGAGCCGGTCGGCGAAGAAGCGCGCCTGGCCGCGTCGCGAATAGACCTCGCGCGCCGGCTGACCGAGCGTCAGCGCCTTCGTGAAGGCGGCTTCGGCGGCCGGGAAATCGGCGTGCGCCCATTCGGCGTTGCCCTGGCAGAACCAGGCCGCCGCGAGCGCCGGTGCCTGGCGCGCGGCCTCGCGGGCGTCCTTCAGCGCGGCGTCGAGACGGCCGAGTTCGGCTTCGGCCTGGGCGCGCAGGCAGAGCGCCGCGGCGAGGTCGTCGCCGCCGAGCTGACCGCCGTCGATCGCCTTCGAGCTGCGCTCGACCGTCGTTTCGGCGCGCGCCTTCAACGTCTCGGCGAGCGACTTGCGGCCGAGGCCGAGCACGCCACCGCCCTTGATCTGATCGCGGGTGACGACCATCGGCCCGAGCGCCCGGTCGATGGCGTGCAGGTCTTCGACGAAGCGCGGCACGTCGCGCGCCGCGACCTGCGGCGCCCGCGGCTCGAAACGGAAACTCGCCATCGCGACTCGGCCGCGAAACCCGCGGACCACCTCCGCATCGAAGGCCGGATCGGCGATGCGCCGGGTCGCCGGGTCGACCAGGCCGGTCACGTTCTCCGGCCACTCGACCTCGGCCCGGTACACCACCGTCATCGGGTAGCCCGGCAGCGCGAGCGGGAAGCGCCGCTCGGTCGAAGGCGGCAGGGCAAGCACGTTCTGCATGTTGGCCGCCGCGAAGCGCAGCGCCCAGCTGCCGTCGCCCGGGTTCGGGACCGCGAGTTTCGCCACCTTGAAGCGGGCGTGGAGCGTGATCCGGTTCAGGTCGACATCGTCGCGGAGCTCCGGCGCGCCGGCCATGGCGGCGCCCGGATAGCGGCGCTCGAGCCCCGTCAGCAGCGCGCGTTCGAGCCGGGCAGTGTCCAAGCGCGCGGCCGTCAGGCGCATCACCTCGGCGCCAAGGCCGTTCCACTGCTGCAGCGTTTCGAGCGTGCCGTCCTCGTCGAACGCCGGCACGCGAAAGGTTTCGGCGAGTTCACTGCGGAACAGTTCGGCGCGGTTCGGCGAGCGCACGACCGTGAGGCCGTCGCTGCGGTCGGCGTCGACGACCAGCACGCTCGCGTCCTCGAGGCCCTGACCCATCCGCGCGAGCGGGCCGCGCTGGCCGAGCCGCGTGCCGTCGAGGTAGTAATCGCGGTCGTCGAGCCGCGCCTGCACGACCACGTGATCGAAAGCGAGCGGCGAGGGCAGCAGCACCGCCGGCCTCTGCGGCGCGGCGAGCGAGGCGAGCGCGGCGTGCGCCGGGATGCCCATCGCCTGCAAGAGGCGCATCAGCAGCAAGGTCTTGTCCTTGCAATCGCCGTAGCGGTTTTTCAGCACCTCGGCCGGCGGGTGCGGCCGATGCGAGCTCTCGCCGAGCGACACCGACACGTAGCGGATCTCGTTCTGCACCCACTGCAGCGCGGCGGAGGCACGCTCGCTGGGGCTCGGCAGGCGCAGCCAGCGCTGCACCAGCGCCAGCAGCTCGTCGGGCAGCGGCTCGTTCGCAGGAAACAGCGTTTCGCCCCAGCGCGCCACCTCGCGCCAGTCGGCGTACTCGGAGAATTGCAGCCAGGCGAGCGGTGCGGCGCCGCGTGGCAGCGCCGGTTCGAGCTCGATGGCGGGGATGTCGCGTTCCTCGAAGCGCAACCGGCGCCTGCCGTTCGCGACGCTGCTCGAGGGCGTCACGGACGGCAAGCTACCGTCGCCGATCCAGCGCCATTGCACCGGGCGGCTTTCGGGCAGGTCGAGCGTGACGCGGCGCTGCTGCACCGGCACCTGGCGCTGCCACGGCAACTGCTGCAGGTAGCGTCGGCCGAGCACCGGGTTCGCGCCTTCGATCGAGTACTGCAGCACCAGGGTGTCGCCGACCCGCAGGTCGGGCACCAGGATGCTCGCGGTGATCACGCCGCTGTAGATGCCCTGCTCGAGCCCGGTTTCGCGCTGTAGGAAGCGCACCGGCACGGTGGCGGTGTGGTCGATCGTCGCCCCGCCGCGGAGGATCGCCGCCTTGTGCAGCAGAAGCCGCTGGTACTGCGGCACGAAGGGCACGCTGGCCTGACCGACCTGCGCGAGCACGCCCGCGTCGTTGACCTGCTGGGCGACGTTGACCAGCACCACCGGTCGCTCGGCGACGCGCAGATGCGTGTCCTCCAAACGCACGACGAGCGCCCTGCGGCTCTCCGCAGGCGGCGGCAGCGGTGCGAGATCGGCCCAGGGCGGCAGCGGCGCGCCGCGAACGAACGCCTCGGGCGCGAGGCCGATCTCGCGCGGCTGCGGCTGCGGCTCGGCGGGCGTAGCCGCGGGCGCCTGCGCGCCGACGGCGCCGGCGAACGACAGCATGGCGCCGAGCGCGAGCAGGAATGCGATGACGCGCGCACGGATCGGCGAGGGGGACGGCATCGAAGATTTCGGGGCGGTGGCAGGAGCGGCGTCGACCGGCAGCTACGTCGCGATCATGGGGCGGGCGGCTCGCGCGGCGGGACCACGGCGGCGCCGGACCACGGGCGTTCGCGCATTGAAGCACGCGACCGACGCCGCCGATGCCGTTCCATCGATCGCGTCGGACGCGCTGCGCGGTCTCTCGATCGGCAACGCCCCGAGAGGATTGCGGCAAGGCACGGCATGATCGCCTCCATGCAAGCCCTGTTGTCGCCGCCGATCACCGCGCCCCGAGCGCTCGATGCGGCGTTGCGCGACCGCGGCCACGCGGTGCTCGATCCACGCGGCCTCGGGGTGCTGCTCCGCGCGGACGCGGCCGATCTCGGCGCGCTGGTCACGTCGTGGTCCGATCTGCCGCCGGACGATCATCTGCGCGACGGCGGTCGCTATCGGCGGCGTCGCCACGCCGGCTTCGTGGTCGCCGACGACCGGACGACGCCGGTGCTGCATCGTGCTCACTGGCAACCGCTCGACTACAACGCCTTGCACGGCGGCATCGAGCGCTGGTTCGCGCCGATGGCGGCTGCGGTCGTCGCGCTGCCGGTCTGGTCGCGGCTGCTGCGCGCCCTGGCGGTCCGCGCCGACGCGCTGCGCGGTGTGCAACCGTGGTTCGTCGAGGCGCACCAGTTCCGGATCGACACAGCGGGCGGCATCGGCCGGCCGACGCCGGAAGGCGCGCATCGCGACGGCGTCGACCTCGTCGCCGTGCTGCTGATCGAGCGCCGTGGCATCAAGGGCGGCGAAACGCGGGTCTTCGACGCCGATGGGCCGCAGGGGCTGCGCTTTACCATGACCGAGCCGTGGACGACTCTATTGCTCGACGACGCCCGCGTCGTGCACGAGACGACGCCGATCCAGCCGCTGGATGCGCAGGGCGGGCATCGCGACACGCTGGTGCTGACCTACCGCGCCGGTGGGTTCCAGGGGCCGCCGTGAAGCCTGCCACGGGTGGGCGGCTGGTCGCGAGCGAGCCCGCCCGCCCCGGACGATGCCGATGAGCGAAGGGCGATCGGAGCCGGCCGGCGCCGATGTCGAGGCGCTTCCACCGTCTGTGCCGAAGCTTGGCTGGCAGCACGCCGTGCTCGTCTGCAAGCAGTGCCAGAAGCGCCGGAGCGGCCCGTCGAAGCTCGATGCCAGGACCGTCGGCGCGGCGTTGAAGCGCGGTGTCGCGGGCGCACCGGTGCGAACCCGGATCGCCTTGACCGGCTGCCTGGGGCCGTGTCCGGAGAAGGCGATCACGGTCGTCGCGGGCGCGCTGGACGACGCCGCCGCGACGGCGTGGGCGGTCGGATCGAAGGCCGAGGCGCGGGCGCTCGGAGCGGAACTTGGGCGGCGGCGTCTCGACCCGGTCGCGCAGGTCCCGGCCCCTCGACCCGCCGCATCGACCGAATGAGCGGCCGGCAGGCCGGCAGCGCGCGGCAAACCGGCAGCGGCGTCTGGCCGGCGCTCGGCATCGTCGTCGCCCTCGCTGGTCCGATCGGCAACGCGCACGGCGCGCCGCCGATCGGCGAGTTGCCGCGCGTCGAGGTGATCTCCGCCACGCCGCTGCCGGGCGGCGGCGTGCCGCGCGACCAGGTTCCGGAGAACGTGCAGACCGCGACGGATGCCGACATCGAGCGCCGCCACGCGCTCGAACTCGGCGGCTTCCTGAACCGCGCGCTCGGCAGCGTCTACCTGAACGAGTTGCAGGGCAACCCGTTCCAGCCGGATGTGAGCTACCGCGGCTACACCGCCTCGCCGCTGCTCGGCACGCCGCAGGAGCTCTCGGTGTACCTCGACGGCGTGCGGCTGAACCAGCCCTTCGGCGATGTGGTGAGCTGGGATTTGATCCCGCGCAACGCGATCGCCTCGGTTGCGCTGATGCCCGGCAGCAATCCGCTGTTCGGGCTCAACACCTTGGGCGGCGCGCTTGTCCTCCAGACCAAGAACGGCGTGCGCAACCCGGGCAGCTCGGTGCAGGCGAGCGTCGGTCGGTTCGGCAGGGTGGCGCTCGAATTCGAGAGCGGCAGCGGCGCGGCCGACAGCGTCGACGCCTTCGTGGCCGGCAACCGTTTCCACGAGCAAGGGTGGCGTGCGGACGCGCCGAGCGACGTGCAGCAGCTCTTCGGCCATTTCGGGCTACGCGCCGGCGGCACCAGCTTCGGCCTGACCGCCGCGCTGGCCGACAACGCGCTCACCGGCAACGGCGTTCAGGAAGCGCGCGCCCTCGAGCGCGACCGGTCGAGCGTCTACAGCACGCCCGACCGCACCCGCAACCGCGCGCTGCTGCTGATCGGCGATGCGCGCGGTGACCTCGGCCGCGGCGTCGCGTTCTCGGCCCACGCCTCCCTGCGCGAGATCCTGACGCGCACGCTGAACGGCGACGTCAACGATGAATCGCTGACCGAATCGATCTACCAGCCCAGCGCCGCCGAACGCCAGGCCCTCGCGGCGGCCGGCTATGCCGGCGTTCCGACGAGCGGCGCCAGCGCGCTCGACACGCCGTTCCCGAAGTGGCGCTGCATCGCCAACGTGCTGCTGAACGCCGAACCGAACGAGAAGTGCAACGGCCTCGTCAACCGCACGCACACGCGCCAGCACACGCTCGGTGTCGGCGGCCAGCTGAGCGGCGATGTCGAGTGGGCCGGTGTCGGGCACCGCTGGCTCCTCGGCGCGGCGCTCGACGCGAGCCGGATCCGCTTCCGGCAGTCGACGCAGTTCGGCTACCTCGAGCCTGACCGCAGCGTTACGGGCGTCGACGGCCGCGGCGCTTATGCCGACGGCACGCAAGCCTCCGAGAACGCGTTCGACGCGCGGGTCGATCTCTCGAGCCATTCGCACACGGAGAGCGTGTTCGCGAGCGACACGCTGGCGCTCGACCCGCGCACGCATCTGACTGTTTCCGGCCGGTACGACCGGACGACGATCCACCAGGTCGACGGCCTGGCGCCGGGCGGCGGCAGCGGCTCGCTCGACGGCGATCACCGCTTCGCTCACTTCAACCCGGCGCTCGGCCTCACTTTCGCCGCCGCGCCGTCGCTCACGCTCTACGGCGGCATCAACCGCGGCAGCCGGGCGCCGAGCGCGGTCGAGCTCGGCTGCGCCGACCCGGCGGCGCCTTGCAGGCTGCCGAACGCGATGGCCGGCGATCCGCCCCTGCGGCAAGTCGTCACGACGACTTTCGAGGCGGGGCTGCGTGGCCGCGTCGCCGAGCTCGTTACCTGGAATGCCGGCATCTTTCGCGCCGACAACCGCGACGACCTGCTGTTCGTGGCCGACAACACGAGCGGCTACGGCTACTTCCGCAACTTCGGCCGGACGCGACGCCAGGGCCTCGAACTCGGCATCGCGGCCCGGCCGGTGAAGCCGCTCGCGCTCCGCGCCAACCTGACCTGGCTCGACGCCACCTACCGCAGCGCCGAAACGATCGGGAGCCCGGCGAACAGCAGCAACGATGTGGCGGCGGCCGGCTTTCCCGGCCTCGACGGCACGATCGCGCTTCGCCCGGGCGACCGGATCCCGCTGGTGCCGCGTCGACTGGTGAAGCTCGGCGCCGACTGGGACATTGCTGACGCCTGGCGAATCGGTGCCGACCTCGTCGCCTCGAGCGGCGCGAACGCGCGTGGCAACGAGAACGGCCGGCACGCGCCCGACGGTGTCTTCTACACCGGCCCGGGCCGGAGCCCGGGCTATGCGGTGCTGAACCTGGGCGTCGACTGGCTGCCGGCGCGGCGCTGGAAGGTGTTTCTGCAGATCGACAATCTGCTCGACCGCCGCTACGCCACCGCAGCCCAGCTCGGCGCCGACGCCTTCGACGCCAACGGTCGTTTCGCCGCACGCGCGTTGCCGCGCAACGCGAACGGCGACTACCCGGTCGTCCACTCGACCTTTTACGCACCCGGGGCGCCACGCACCGCGACGCTGGGTGTGCGCTACAGCTTCGACGACGGGCGCTGAGCGATGGGGCCCTGGTCGACGGCACGGCCGTGCCGGGTGCCATGGCCCTTCGACAGGCTCAGGGCGAACGGGCGGGAAACCGAACGGCTATGGCGCCACGATCTCCGTTCGGGCTGAGCTTGTTGAAGCCTTCTCGCGAAGCGCCAATTTCGCGGGCTCAGCTTGTCGGCGTCTTCTCGTGGAGCGTCAATCTCCGTTCGGGCTGAGCCCGTCGAAGCCTTCTCGGCGAAGCGTCAATCTCCGTTCGGGCTGAGCCTGTCGAAGCCCTCTGGGCAAAGCGCCGAGCCAAATGCTTCGGCAAGCGCGCGACGCCGGCGGACGGCCTCGACGCTGCACGCCTTCAGCGGATCGCCACGCCCCAGGGCAGCTTGCCGACGGGGATGTCGACGAGCTTGGCGTTCCGCTCGGTGTCGATCACCGACACCGCGCCCGAGCGACCGCAGGCGACGTAGAGCTTCTTGCCGTCCGGCGTCAGCGCCATGTTCCACGGGCGCTGCCCGACGGGGATGGTCGCGGTAATCGTTCGCGTTGCCGTATCGAGCACCGAAACGGTCGCATCGCCGCCGTTCGACACGTAGACCCGCTTGCCGTCGGGATGGACCGCGATGCCGTTGGCGCGCAGGCCGGCTTTGACGCGCGCCAGCACCACGAAGCGCCGCGCGTCGATCACTTCGACCTCGTCGGCGCCCTCGGCGGCGACGTAGGCGATCGCGCTGTCGGGCGAAAAGCCGATGCCGCGCGGCCGCGCGCCCACCGGAATTTGCGCGACCTCGCTGCGGCTCGCGACCGCGATCACGTCGACCGCTTCGCCTTCCTCGGCGCTGACGAACACGTGCGCGCCATCGGGCGTGAAGACCGCGTGCTCCGGGTTCTTGCCGCGCACGCCGACCGCGAAGGCCTTGGCGTTCGTCCGGGTGTCGACGAAGACCACCTCGTTGCTTTCCTCGATCGCCACCACCACCCAGCGCCCGTCCGGCGAGAGACCGACGCCCTCGGGCGACTCGCCGAGCGCAACCGTGCCCTGCAGCCGGCGTGCCGCAAGGTCGACGACGACCAGCCGGTTGTTCGGCTGATCGCTGACGTACGCGGTTCGGCCATCGGGCGTGACGACCGTGCCGCGCGGCTTCGTGCCGGCGGCGATCTCGGCGATCACGCGGTCGGTGGCGGTGTCGATCACGCTCAGGTTGCCCGATCCCTCGTTCGGCACGTAGGCGAAGGGTGCGGCGAGCGCGCCCGAAGCAATGCCCAAAGCCAGGGCCGACGCGGCGACGGCCATGCACGCTCTTGGCCGCCGGCGCTCCGACCCGACGCAGCCCGCGGCCCGTCGCAGCAACCCGTTCGTCATGGCAGCCTCAGCACCTGTTGCAGGAACATCGTCGTCGCATAGAACTGGAAGTCGGCATTTTCCTTGCGGGCGAAGCCGTGGCCCTCGTTTTCGGCGCGCAGGTACCAGACCGGCACGCCGTTCTCGCGAACGCGGGCGACGATCTGCTCGGCCTCGGTGTAGGGCACGCGCGGATCGTTCTTTCCCTGCACGACGAACAACGGCTTGCGGATGGCCGCGGCGTTCGTCAGCGGCGAGATCTTTTCGAGGAACGCCCGCATCGCCGGATCGCGCTCGTCGCCGTACTCGACGCGCCGGAGGTCGCGGCGGTAGCTCTCGGTGCTCTGCAGAAAGGTCAGGAAGTTCGAGATGCCGACGATGTCGACGGCGCCGGCGATCCGGTCGCTGTAGGTGGCGGCGACCGCCAGGCTCATGTAACCGCCGTAGCTGCCGCCGATGACCGCGACACGGCTGGCGTCGAGTTCGGGTTGGCGCGCGATCCAGTCGAGCAGCGCGCCGATGTCCTTCACCGAATCCTCGCGTTTCATGCCGTCGTCGAGGGCGACGAAGGTCTTGCCGTAGCCGCTCGAGCCGCGCACGTTCGGCTGAATCACCGCGATGCCGAGTTCCTCGACCCAGTAGCTGGCGCGGCCCAGGAAGCCGGCCGTGGCCTGGCCCTCGGGGCCGCCGTGGATGTCGATCAGCACCGGGCGCTTGCCGGTAAAGCGCGCTGGCGGGTAGGTCAGGATGCCCGAGATCAGCCGGCGGTCGAAGCTCGGCCAGCGGACGATTTTGGCGGCGGCGAACGCTTGCGTGTCGATGCCAGGCGGGGCGACCGCGCGGGTCCACGGCTCGAAGGCGCCGCTCGCCGGATTCAGCGACCAGACCGCGCTTGGCCCTTGCGCACTGCTGACCGCGAAGCCGAGGTCGGCGAGGCGGGGATGAAAGCGCAAGGCGCCGAGGCTGCCGGGCGGCGTCGCCGGCTTCGGCAGCGCCTTCAGCTGGCGCGTGTCGTAGAGCAGCAGCTCGCGCCGGCCGTCGGCGTTGGCCTCGGCCGCGATCACGGTGTCCGCGGCGTTCAGGCTCGCTGCATCGATGTCCCACGGCACCTGGCGGGTCAGCGACGCCAGCGACCGGTCGGCAAAGCGGTATTGCTGAAGCTCGGTGAATTCACCGCTCCGGTTGCCGGTAAGGAAGAGCCGGCGGCCGTCGCGGCTGAACTCCCCGGCCGCGTACGCCGCCTTGCCGGGATGGGCGGTCGACGGCAGCAATTGCGTCAGGCGGCCGTCCTGCAAATCCATCGTCCAGATCTCGGCCTCCGTGGCCGAGAGGTAGCGAGTGAGCGCGATGCGCCGGTCGTCCCACGCCACGCTGCCGACGCCCCAGCCGCCGCCCGGGAGCTCGGCGAGCCGGCGCGGCGTGGTCGGGTCGAGCGGGTCGAGGAGGGAGAGCGTCTGGGTGATGGTCGCGCGGGTGCCGCCCGCGGCGGTGCGGTCGAGCGGACTCGAGAGCGTCAGCAGCTGGCTCGAACGGTGCAGCCAGCCTTCGAAACTGTGGCGCGCCGGTGTGTCGGTCAGCACCGTCACCTGTCGGCTCGGCAGATCGAGCCGGTAGAGCTTGTATTGCTCGTTGCCGCCGCTGGCGCGGCTGAAGACGATGTAGCGGCCGTCGCGCGGCTCGTAGCTTGCGTCGTGTACGGGGTCCGGCGTGTCGGTCAGCGGCTCGGGCTCGGCGAGCGGCGCGGCGACGCGAAAGAGCTGCACCGTGCTCGCGCCCGCGGGACGGTGCAGCACAAGCATCTCGCGGCGGGTCGGATGCCAGTCGGCGAATTGATGACCGCGGAAATCGGTGTAGCGAGCGACCTGGTCGGCGAGCGCCGCCGGCACCGGCGGTATGCCTTGCGTGACGAGATTCGGGTTCGGCGCGACCACGGCATGGTCGTCGGGCGAGGCGGCGTCTCGGCCGTCCGGGGAACGGCCGGCGCAGGCCACGAGAAGGCAGGTCAGCGCCATCGACGCCGCACATCGCCGGTAGCTCACAAAGCGCAGACTGCGCTCCGCCGCATCGACGTGCTGGCTTGGCCCGGCGGCTCGGCGCTCAGCGCGAAGGCGTTCATGGGCGCTGACGGGTCCGGAGGCCGACCTCCGCGGACGTCGGCCAGCCCGATATCAGGCCGCAGCGGCCTGCTGAATGCCCGCGATCGCCCACTCCCGGCTGCCGTCGATCGGCCGCACCAGGTGCCAGATCTCGTCGAACGGCTCGGTCGGCCCCTCGGCCTTCTCGCGGATCAGGCCGTGGAAGCGAACGCTGACGATCTGCCGCTCGGCTTCGGTCGCGACGTCGAGCACTTCCGTGTCGACCCGCACCACGTCGGTCGTCTGCGCCGCGTCGCCGCGCTGTTGCAGGTCGAGCCGGATTGCGGCGAAGAGCTCGGGCGTGGTGAAGGCGCGCAAGTCGGCCAGATCGGCCCGGTCGTTCGCCGTCTGCAGGCGGATGAAGATCGTCTTGGCGATCCGCTCGAAGCCGGCCGCGTCGAAGCCCGCCGGCAGGCGCGTGACGTAGGCGGTCGGGGGTGCCGTCGCACCCGAGGCCACCGGACCGGACGGCATTGCAGCCGTTGCCGCAGCCGCGCTCGGCGTGCCGGCCATCGCCGGGTTTGCCGTGACCGGGCCCGCCGGAGCGCCGACCGGCGCCTGGCGGTCGAAGCGCATGCCGTTCGCGCTCGCCATCCTGGCGCCGCCCGTGGCGCCGAAACGGCGCATCAGGAAGCGAATGACCATGAACGCGACCAATGCCAGCAGGGCGAGCATCAGGAACTGGCCCATCGCCGGGCCGAGGCCCATGTGGCTCATCAGCGCGGCGATGCCGAGGCCGGCGGCGAGGCCGGCGATCGGACCGAGCCACGAGCGGCGCGGTGCGGCGGCCGCGGCAGCGGTCGGCACCCCCGCGGGCGCGGCCGGCGCCGCCTGCTGCGCGGGGCGCGCCGGCAGGGCGGGCGGCGGGGTGCGCGCCGGCAGGCTGCGCTGCATGCCGGACGAACCGCCACCGCCGAGCCTTCTGGCCTCGGCGCTGAGCGGAGCGAAGCCGGCCGAGGCCACGGCGAGGGAGAGCGCGAGGATCAAGCTTTTCATCGTTCTTTCCTGTGAGGAAGGGAACTCAATCGGCGAACGCCGCCCGCGGCGGCATTCGCCGCGCCCCGGGTCCGCCATGGACTCGGGCGCTCGTCATGGACCCGATTCTCGGCGGTCGGTTCCCTTGGAAGCAATGGCGTCGGACCCGACCCCGGTTCTGGGTGTTCCGGGTGCCAGTGTGGCACGGACGGCATCCTCGCCGCGAAGAAGCGGATCGGCGCGCCAGCGCGCGGTCGTGCAGCCGGGCGTGCAGGTCGCGCCGCCGCCGCTCGCGACCTCGCGTCAAAACGGCGCGGCGGATTCGAAGCCCATCGGCTCCCCGCTCTGCGGATGCTCGAAACCGAGCCGGCTCGCGTGCAGCAAGAGCCGCGGCG
>CAXSGM010000014.1:0-57860 GCA_964236915.1 uncultured Rhizobacter sp. | reverse complement strand
ACGACATCATGAACGACTCGCAGCGGAAGGCCTACGAGGAGACGCTCGAATGCGATTTCTCGTTCGAGATCCAGGGCCTGGCGCGCTTTCGGGTCAACGCGTTCAATCAGAACCGCGGCGCCGGGGCGGTGTTTCGCACCATTCCGTCGAAGATCCTGACGCTCGAGCAGCTGAACACGCCGAAGGTCTTCGCCGAACTGGCGCTGAAACCGCGCGGCCTGGTGCTCGTGACCGGGCCGACCGGCTCCGGCAAGTCGACCACGCTCGCGGCGATGGTCAACCACCTGAACGAGAACGAGTTCGGCCACGTGCTCACGGTCGAGGATCCGATCGAGTTCGTGCACGAATCGAAAAAGTGCCTCATTAACCAGCGCGAGGTCGGCCCGCACACGCTTAGCTTCAACAACGCGCTGCGCTCGGCGCTGCGCGAAGATCCGGACGCCATCCTGGTCGGCGAGCTGCGTGATCTCGAGACGATCCGCCTCGCGCTGACCGCCGCCGAAACCGGCCACCTTGTGTTCGGCACGCTTCACACCTCGAGCGCCGCCAAGACGATCGACCGCGTGGTCGACGTGTTTCCCGCGGCCGAGAAGGAAATGGTACGGGCGATGCTCAGCGAATCGCTGATCGGCGTGATTTCGCAGACCCTGTGCAAGACCAAGGACGGCACCGGCCGGGTCGCCGCGCACGAGATCATGCTCGGCACGGCGGCGATCCGAAATCTGATCCGCGAGTCGAAGATCGCGCAGATGTACTCATCGATCCAGACCGGCAACGCGGCCGGCATGCAGACGCTCGACCAGAACCTCGCCGACCTCGTCCGCCGCAACGTGATCGCACCGGCCGAAGCGCGCGGCAAGGCGAAGTTCCCAGAAAATTTCCCGGGTTGACGCCGGTCGCCTTGGGCGCCGAGCCCTCAGCAAGCCATACCGAGCGTGGACGGCCTTTCGACAGGCTTAGGGCGAACGGTGAACCCGAGGACGAGACCCTGCAAACTGCGAAACGACCCTCGAACGTCGAACCACCACAAACCCGTTCGGGCTGAGCCTGTCGAAGCGCTCGTCCCCGACAACGGGCCTTTTCCCAGGCCACCCGCTTAGAAGGATCCGAGATGGAACGCGACCAGGCCTCGAAAATCGTCAACGACCTGCTGCGCCTGATGGTGGCGCGAAACGGCTCGGACCTTTTTCTGACCGCCGATTTTCCGCCCGCGATCAAGGTCGACGGCAAGGTGACCAAGGTCTCGCCCCAGCCCTTGACCGGCCAGCACACGCTCGCTCTCGCCCGCTCGGTGATGAACGACAAGCAGGCCGCCGAATTCGAGCGCACGAAGGAGTGCAACTTCGCGGTCGCGCCGCACGGCGTCGGGCGCTTCCGCGTCAACGCCTTCGTGCAGCAGGGCCAGATCGGCATGGTCATGCGGACGATTCCGCAGACGCTGCCGTCGATCGACAGCCTGAACCTGCCGCGGGTGCTGAAAGACGTCGCGCTCACGAAGCGTGGCCTGGTGATCTTCGTCGGCGCGACCGGATCGGGCAAAAGCACCTCGCTCGCGGCGATGGTCGACCACCGCAACGAGAACACCTACGGCCACATCATCACGATCGAGGATCCAATCGAGTTCGTGCATCCGCACAAGAACTGCATCGTCACCCAGCGCGAGGTCGGCATCGACACCGACGGCTGGGGCATCGCCTTGAAGAACACGCTGCGCCAGGCGCCCGACGTGATCCTGATGGGCGAGATCCGCGACCGCGAAACCATGGAGCACGCCGTCGCCTTCGCCGAGACCGGCCACCTCTGCCTGGCGACCCTGCATGCCAACAGCGCCAACCAGGCGCTCGACCGGATCATCAATTTCTTTCCCGAGGAGCGGCGCCAGCAGCTGCTGATGGACCTGTCGCTGAACCTGCGCGCGCTGGTGTCGCAGCGGCTGATGCCGCGTCAGGCGGGACGGGGCCGGGTCGCGGCGGTCGAAATCATGTTGAACACGCCGCTGATCTCCGACCTGATCTTCAAGGGCGAGGTCGCCGAGATCAAGGAGATCATGAAGCGCTCGCGCGAGCTCGGCATGCAGACCTTCGACCAGGCGCTGTTCGACCTGTTCGAGGCGCGCGGCATCACGCTCGAAGACGCCCTCCGCAACGCCGATTCGGTCAACGACCTGCGGCTGCAGATCAAGCTGCACAGCCAGCGCGCCCGCAGCACCGATCTGGCGGCCGGGACCGAACACCTGACGATCGTGTAAGCGGCCGGCGGCCGGCGGTCGCGGGACGGCTTGGCCTGGTCGGGCGATCCGCGTTTTGCGCGAGACTCGCGCGATGAGCACTCGCACTTACGAACCCACCCCGCCGCGCCGGATCGCGTTCATCGGCCTCGGCGTGATGGGCGAGCCGATGGCCGGCCATCTGGGGGCAGCCGGGCACGCCGTGACGGTCTACAACCGCACCGCGAGCAAAGCCGCGCAATGGGTCGCCGCGCACGGCCACCGCGCCGCGCCGACGCCCGGCGCCGCGGCCCAGGGCGCCGACATCGTCTTCTTCTGCGTCGGCAACGACGCCGATCTGCGTTCGGTCGTGCTCGGCGCGGATGGGGCACTCGCCGGCTGCGCGCCGGGCGCCGTCCTCGTCGACCACACCACCGCCTCGGCGGCGCTCGCCCGCGAGCTTGCGGCGACGGCCGAATCAGCGGGCTGCGCGTTCATCGACGCGCCGGTCTCGGGCGGCAACCTCGGCGCGATCAACGGCGCCCTGACCGTCATGTGCGGCGGCGACGCGGCGGCCTTCGCCCGCGTGGCGCCGGTCATCGCCGCGTTCGCCAAGGCCGTGACGCTGCTCGGCCCGAGTGGCGCCGGCCAGCTCGCCAAGATGGCGAACCAGATCGCGATCGCGGGTCTGGTGCAAGGCCTGGCCGAGGCGATCGCCTTCGGCCAAAAGGCCGGGCTCGACATGAACGCGGTGCTCGGCGTGATCGGCCAAGGCGCAGCGCAGAGCTGGCAGATGGAGCACCGCGGCCCGACCATGGTCGAAGGCCGGTTCGAGTTCGGCTTCGCGGTCGACTGGATGCGCAAGGATCTCGGCATCGCGCTCGAGGAGGCGCGCCGCAATGGCGCCCGTCTGCCGGTCGCCGCGCTGGTCGACCAGTTCTACGCCGACGTGCAGGCGGCCGGCGGCAACCGGTGGGACACGTCGAGCCTGATCACGCGGCTCGGCTGACCGGCCGGACGCGCGCGTCAGCTGGTCGG
This sequence comes from uncultured Rhizobacter sp., assembly GCA_964236915.1. Classification (GTDB taxonomy): domain Bacteria; phylum Pseudomonadota; class Gammaproteobacteria; order Burkholderiales; family Burkholderiaceae_C; genus LMDS01. Next base: position 54,616 of record CAXSGM010000014.1, on the reverse strand, counting down.
CGCTGTCTTCGGCTGGGTCGCGTTCAGTTCGGCCTCGGTGACGATCTCGAACACCTTGACGACCTTCTGCACGCCGCTGACGCCGCGCGCGATGTCGGCTGCGCGGTTCGCTTCGCGTTCGGTCACGCGGCCCATCAGGAAGACGACACTTCGTTCGGTGACGACCTTGTAGGCGTGCGACTGCACGTCCTTGGCATCGACGAGGCTCGCCTTGACCTTGCTGGTCAGGAGGCTGTCGTGGGCCCGTGTCGCGACCGATGGCGAAAAGCCGATGCTGGTCTCGTCGACCACCGACTTGACGTTTTCGATCGCGCCGATCGCGCGCACCAGGGCGGCCTTGTCGGCCTCGTCGCGCGTCGTGCCGGTCAGAAGCACGACGCGGTTGTAGCTCGTGACGCCGATGCTGCCCCGGCCGCCGATCACTTCGTCGATCCGGCGATGCGCCTTCAGCTCGATGGTCTGGTCGTCGACCTGCGCGCCCGAAGTGCGCCGGTCGGTCACGACCAGCGAGGTGCCGAGGATCGCGCCGCCCACCAGAAGCGGCGCGCAGCCGGCGAGCCCGGAGGTTGCGCCGACGGCGGCCATGGCAGCGAGAACGAGAAGCGCGGGCGCGAAGCGGCGGGTCGCGACCATCGGGGCAGGGCGAGGGATCAAGGGGTTTCCTGTTCGCCGAGCAACTGCAGGTCGACGGCGTCGCACACACAGTGCAGCACCAGCAGGTGCAGCTCCTGCACGCGCGCGGCGCGCTCGTGCGGTGCCTGGATCAGCACGTCGGTCTCGGTCGCAAGTTCGCCCAGCCGCCCGGCGTGGCGGCCGGTCAGCGCGATCACCGTCATGTCCTTGGCGTGCGCCGCCTCCACCGCCGCGACGATCTCGGGCGCTTCGCCCTGGGCGTTGATCGCGAGCAGCAGGTCACCGGGCTGGCCGAGCGCATCCACCTGCTTGGCGAAGATCGACGTGAAGTCATGGTCCCGCGCGAGGCCGGTGAGGATCGCGCTGTCGGTCGTCAACGCGATCGCCGCGAGGCCGGGCCGTTCGCGTTCGAAGCGGCCGACGAAAACGGCGGCGAAGTGCTGCGCCGCCGCCGCCGAACCGCCGCTCCCGCAGACCAGCACCCGGCCGCCGGCCGTGATGCAGCCGACGAGGGCGGCGACCGCATCGGCGATCGGCCTGGAGAGCACCTCGGCGGCGGCGTAATTGAGATCGGCGCTGTCGAAGAACTGCTGCTGGATGCGTTGTTCGAGCATGACGTCCGATGATAAGACCGCCTCGGTAGGCACCGGCGCCTTAAGGGCAAGGGGCGCGCCGGCCGCCGCCGCGGCCGCCGCAAACGCGCGTGCTTTGGCGTCAGCCGGTGTCGAACGCCGCCTCGAGCCATTCGATCCGCTCGGCATCGATCGTCACGACGTCGAAACGGCACGGCGGGATGCTGCGCAATCCGAGCAGGTAGCGCTGAGCGGCGTGGATCAGGCTGCGGCGCTTGGCCGAACCGATGCTTGCCGCGGCGCCGCCATGCTCGCCGCCGGCCCGTGACCGCACCTCGACGAAAACCAGCGTGCCGTCGCGGTCGCGCATGACGAGGTCGATCTCGCCGCCGCGCGCATTCGGGCCGCCCGCCACCCGATAATTGCGTTCGATCAGCGTCAGCCCACGGCGTTCGAGCAGTCGCAGCGCCTGGTCCTCGCCCGCGTCGCCGCGCCGCTTCTTTTCGTTGTCGACGCTCGCCGAGCGACGTTTCGTGACCATTCCGTTCGCCGCCTCGATCCTGGAAGCCGCCGCGGGCGCGGCCGGCGCGCAGCATTATCCGAACCGCGCGCTCTACGTGGTCGCGACCCCGATCGGCAACCTCGCCGACATCACCCTCCGCGCGATCCACCTGCTCGGGATGGTCGACGCGATCGCCTGCGAGGACACCCGCCACAGCGCGCCGTTGCTGCGCCAGCTCGGCATCGTCGGCAAGCCGCTCCTCGCGGTGCACGCCCACAACGAGCGCGAAGCCGCAGGCGGCGTGCTCGCGCGGCTGGCGCGCGGCGAACGCGTCGCCTACATCAGCGACGCCGGCACGCCGGCGGTCAGCGATCCGGGCGCGGCGCTGGTCGCGGCGGCGCTCGCCGGCGGCTACCGCGTCGTGCCGATTCCGGGCCCGAGCAGCGCGCTCGCGGCGCTCAGCGTTGCTGGCGATGCCACCGCCGGCGCTTTCGCCGTCATTGGCTTCCTGCCGACGCGGCCGCGCGAGCGCGCGACGGCGATCGAGCGGATCGCCGCGAACGCGGCCGCGCAGATCCTCTTCGAAGCGCCGCATCGCATCGGCGCGCTGGCGGCGGCGCTGGCCGAAGTTTGCGGCCCGCGGCATCTCACCCTCTGCCGTGAATTGACGAAGCAGTTCGAGACGGTGGCCTTGCTCGAGGCCGCCGCTCTGCCGGCCTGGCTCGCGGCGGACCCGAACCGCAGCCGCGGCGAGTTCGTGCTGGTCGTGCATGCTCAGGCGCTGGCGCAGGGGTCGACCGAGGCCGCCGCCGTCGACGCCGCGACGCTTTCAGTGCTGCTCGCGGCCTTGCCCCTCAAGCAGGCGGTGGCGCTCGCGGCGGAGCTGACCGGCGCGCCGCGCAACGCTTTGTATGCACGCGCGCTGGCGATCCGGGGCGAGGGCCGGGCCGTCGAAGGTGACCCGACGGAGGACGAGCACGACCCCTGAATCTTCCGCGCCCCGAATCGTCGGCCCGTTGCCTCGGCCTTTGCACCGCGTCCGCGCAGCGGAGCCCGAATTCCTACAATGGCCCACCGCTTTCCGAGGCACCGACCCATGATCTCCCGCGAACCCACCATCGAGCGCCTGGCCGTCGCGCGTTCGTTGTTGCTCGAACCGTTCGGCCTCAGCGAGGCGACGCTCGGCAAAGCGCTCGCGACGATCGCCACCCACCGCATCGACGACGCCGACCTCTATTTCCAGTACACCCGCAGCGAGGGCTGGAGCCTCGAGGAAGGCATCGTCAAGAGCGGCAGCTTCGGCATCGATCAGGGCTTCGGCGTGCGCGCCGTCGCCGGCGAAAAGACAGCGTTCGCCTATTCCGACGAGATCAGCGAGGCCGCCTTGATGGACGCGGCGACTACCGTGCGGACCATCGCCGCGGCGAACCAGTCGCGCCGCGTGCAGGTCGCGAAGAAGTCGAAGCTCGCGACCAGCCGCGTGCTCTACGCGCCGATGGACCCGATCGCGACACTCGACAGCACCCAGAAGGTCGCGCTGCTCGAGAAGGTCGAAAAGCTCGCGCGCTCGAAGGATCCCCGCATCGCCCAGGTGATGGCGGGGCTCGCTGGCGAGTACGACGTCGTGATGGTGGCGCGGGCCGACGGCACGATCGCGGCCGATGTCCGTCCGCTGGTGCGCCTCTCGGTCACGGTGATCGCCGAACAGACGATCGACGGCCAGGTGCGGCGCGAGGTCGGTTCGGGCGGTGGCGGCGGCCGTTTCGGTTTCGGCTATTTTCAGGACGACGTGATCGAGCTCTACGTGCAGGACGCCGTGAACGCCGCCCTCACCAACCTTGAAGCGCGGCCCGCGAAGGCTGGCGAGATGAGCGTCGTGCTCGGCCCCGGCTGGCCCGGCGTGCTGCTCCACGAGGCAATCGGCCACGGTCTGGAGGGCGACTTCAACCGCAAGGGTTCGAGCGCCTTCAGCGGCCGGATCGGCCAGCGCGTCGCCGCCAAGGGCGTCACCGTGCTCGACGACGGCACGCTCCCCGACCGCCGCGGCTCGCTGAACGTCGACGACGAAGGCAACCCCTCACAGAAGAACGTGCTGATCGAAGACGGCATCCTGAAGGGCTACATCCAGGATTCGATGAACGCTCGGCTGATGGGCGTCGCCCCGACCGGCAACGGCCGGCGCGAGAGTTACGCCGCGATTCCGATGCCGCGGATGACCAACACCTACATGCTCAGCGGCGACAAGACGAAGGACGAGATCGTCGCCGGCCTGAAGCGCGGCCTCTACGCGACCAACTTCGGCGGCGGCCAGGTGGACATCACCAGCGGCAAGTTCGTGTTCTCGGCGAGCGAAGCGTTCTGGGTCGAGAACGGCAAGATCCAGTACCCGGTGAAGGGCGCGACCATCATCGGCAACGGTCCGGATGCGCTGACCCGCGTCAGCGCCATCGGCGACGACATGGCGCTCGACCCGGGCGTCGGCGTTTGCGGCAAGGAAGGCCAAAGCGTGCCGGTCGGCGTCGGCCAGCCGACGCTGCGCATCGATCGATTGACGGTGGGCGGGACGGCTTGACGCGCGCGGGCGCCGGTGCGGGCGCCGGTGCGGGTGCGGGTGCGGTTCTCGGTGGGTTCCGACGCCCGAAGTGATGGTTATCCCGGCCTGCGCGGCAGTTCGCCGTTCGCGCCTGCTGTTCGGCCCGGTCAACGTTTACAAGACCAAGCGACCTGCTACATTCCCGCCATGCTGTTCCGCCGCACCCGGTTCCACGCGTACTTCTGGTTCTCGCACCGCTCGGCGGCCGGAGAGGCCAGCGCACACGCCAGGTAGACGACGCAGCGCAACGAATCTCCGAAAACCGCCGGGCTGACCCCGGCGGTTTTTTTTCGCCAACGACTTCTGTTCGATCGATCGACAGACAGACAGGGGACATCGCGATGACCGCAGCAGGCACAGAGGGCTGGTATGCGCACACCGAACGCACCAGCCAGACCGACGACCAGCGGATCGAGAACGTGATGCCGCTGCCGCCGCCCGAACACCTGATCCGCTTCTTCCCGATCGCCGGCTCGCCGATCGAGGCGCTGATCGGCTCGACGCGCGCCGCAATTCGGCGAATCATGCAGCGCAGCGACGACCGCCTGCTGGTCGTCGTGGGCCCCTGCTCGATCCACGACCCAGAAGCGGCGCTCGAGTACGCCAAAAAGCTGCGCCTGCAGCGCGAGCGTTACAAGGGCACGCTCGAGATCGTGATGCGTGTCTACTTCGAAAAGCCGCGCACCACGGTCGGCTGGAAGGGGCTGATCAACGACCCCTACCTCGACGAGAGCTTCCGCATCGACGAGGGCCTGCGCATCGCGCGCCAGCTGCTGCTCGAGATCAACCGGCTCGGCGTGCCGGCCGGCAGCGAGTTCCTCGACGTGATCTCGCCGCAGTACATCGGCGACTTGATCAGCTGGGGTGCGATCGGCGCGCGCACCACCGAAAGCCAGGTGCACCGCGAGCTCGCTTCCGGCCTCTCGGCGCCGATCGGCTTCAAGAACGGCACCGACGGCAACATCCGCATCGCCCTCGACGCGATCCAGGCGGCAGCGCGGCCACACCACTTTCTTTCGGTGCACAAAAGCGGCCAGGTGGCGATCGTCGAAACCCGCGGCAACAAGGATTGCCACGTCATCCTGCGCGGCGGCAAGACGCCGAATTACGGCGCCGAGCACGTCGCCGCGGCGTGCCGTGAACTCGAAACCGCGGGCCTCGATTGCGCGCTGATGGTCGACTGCAGCCATGCCAACAGCTCCAAACAGCACGAATTGCAGAGCGAGGTGGCGCAGGACGTCGCGCGGCAGCTCGAAGCCGGCAGCCGCTGCATCTTCGGCGTGATGGTCGAGAGCCATCTGGTCGGCGGCGCACAGAAGTTCAGCGCCGGCAAGGACGACCCGAAGGCGCTCGAATACGGCAAGAGCATCACGGATGCGTGCCTCGGCTGGGACCGGTCGCTCGAGGTGCTGGAAACGCTCGATCGTGCCGTTGCGGCGCGGCGCGAGCGGGCCACCTTGCAGGCTGTGCCTGTCTGATCGCTTTCGACCGCAGAATCACCTCATGCCTTCGAACACCGTTCACCTTCTCCGCGTCCTCCGCACCCCGCCCGAGCGCGTTTACCGTGCCTTCCTCGACGGCGATGCGATGGTCAAATGGCTGCCGCCGCACGGCTTTACCGGCAAGATGCACCACCTCGACGCCAAAGTCGGCGGCACCTTCCGCATGTCGTTCACCGGCGTTGCGAACGGCGTGACGCATACCTTTGGCGGCGAATACCTGGAGTTGGTCCCGAACGAAAGGATCGTGCACACCGACCGCTTCGAGGATCCGGCGCTGCCGGGCACGCTGCGGGTCACGATCGACCTGAAGGCGGTCTTTTGCGGCACCGAGCTGACGATCGAACAACGCGACATCCCCGAGATGATTCCGCTCGAGGCCTGTTACCTCGGCTGGCAGGAGTCGCTGACGCTGCTTGCCCAACTGGTCGAGGGCGGGCCGCCCGGTTGAGCCTGCGGCACGTCGCCGGGGCTATTCGCCACTCCGCGCCAGCCGTTCGCTCCGCCAGTACACATCGTCGCCGCCCAGCCCGTCGAGGTTGGCGCGGTTCAGGACGCGCGCCAGCACGAACAGCAGGTCGGAGAGCCGGTTGAGGTAGTGGCGCGGTTCGGCGCGCACCGCCTCGACGGCCGTCAAAGCAACCACCGCGCGCTCGGCGCGCCGCGCCACCGTGCGGCCGACGTGCGCCAGCGCCGCGCTGCGCGTGCCCGCCGGCAGGATGAATTCGGCCAGCCGCGGCAGCGCGGCGTTGTAATGCGCGAGGGCCGCGTCGAGCCGCAGCACCGCGTCGGCCTTGAGCAGTTCGTAGCCGGGGATCGAGAGCTCGCCGCCGAGGTTGAACAGCTCGTGCTGGATCACGACCAGCAGCCCGCGAACGTCGTCCGGCAGGGGCTCGGCGAGCAGCACCCCGAGCTGCGAGTTCAGCTCGTCGACATCGCCCAGCGCCTGCACGCGGAGGTGGTCCTTCGGCACCCGCGTGCCGTCGCCCAGGCCGGTCGTGCCGTCGTCGCCGGTGCGGGTGGCGATCTGCGTCAATCGGTTCGCCATCGCTGGACGCTACACGATCGCTCGGCACAATAGGACGGCAAGGCCGCGCCGGAGCGTGGTCGCCGGAGGCCCACGATGAACGCACCGCTGCCGTCTGCCGTGCTGCCGCCGTCGTCGTTCGCGACGCGGCCGATGCCGCCCGAGCTGCTGGCGGCGCTGCGGGCTCGCTTCGGCACCCGGCTGACGACGGCGCGGGCGCTGCGCGAGCAGCACGGCCGCGACGAATCGCCCTTCGACGTGTCACCACCCGACGCGGTCGTGTTCTGCGAGTCGACCGAGGATGTCGCCGCGGCCGTCGCACTCGCCGATCGCCATGCCGTGCCGGTGATCCCCTTCGGCGCCGGCTCGTCGCTCGAGGGCCATCTGCTCGCCGTGCAGGGCGGCCTGAGCCTCGACCTCGCGCGCATGAACCGCATCCTCGCCGTGCAGGCGGACGATCTCACCGTCACCGTCGAGCCCGGCGTCACGCGCAAGCAGCTCGACGACGAACTGCGCCATGCCGGCCTGTTCTTCCCGATCGACCCCGGCGCCGATGCGACCCTCGGCGGCATGTGCGCGACGCGCGCGAGCGGCACCAACGCAGTCCGCTACGGCACGATGCGCGAGAACGTGCTCGGCCTGGAGGTCGTCACGGCGAGCGGCGCGGTGATCCGCACCGGCACCCGCGCCAAGAAGTCGTCGGCCGGCTACGACCTGACGCGTTTGATGATCGGCAGCGAGGGCACGCTCGGCGTGATCACCGAAATCACGCTGCGTGTCCACGGGTTACCGGAGGCGATCGCCGCGGCGGTCTGCAATTTCGGCGCCATCGATGCCGCGGTGCAGACGACGATCCGCATCATCCAGGCGGGCATTCCGATCGCGCGCTGTGAGCTGCTCGACGTGAACGCGGTGCGGGCGGTCAACCGCCACGATCGGCTCGCGCTCGTCGAATCGCCGTTGCTGCTGATGGAGTTCCACGGCAGCGCGGCGGGCGTCGCCGAGCAGGCGGCCGCGGTCGAGGCGATCGCTGCCGAGTTCGGCGGCGCCGGCTTCGAATGGGCGACGACGCCCGAGGCGCGCACCCGGCTCTGGACCGCGCGGCATCGCGCCTACTTCGCCGGCCTGCAATTGAAGCCCGGCTGCCGCTCGATCACGACCGACACCTGCGTGCCGATCTCGCGGCTCGCCGAGTGCGTGACCGCGGCGACCGATGGCGCCGTGGCGGCGGGCATCGCCCACTACCTCGTCGGCCATGTCGGCGACGGCAACTTCCACATCGCCTATCTGATCGACCCGGGCGTGCCTGCCGAGCGCGAAACCGCCGAGCGGCTGAACGCGGAGGTCGTCCAGCGCGCCATCGCCGCCGGCGGCACCTGCAGCGGCGAGCACGGAATCGGTCTGCACAAGATGGGTTTCCTCGAAGCCGAGGCCGGCGCCGGGGCGATCGCGATGATGCGAACGATCAAGCGGGCGCTCGACCCGAACAACATCTTGAACCCGGGCAAGATGTTCGCGCTGTGAGCTGCCGTCCCTTGCGCCGCATGGCGCCGGTCCGCCGTTGCGCCGAGCGCCTCCCGAGCCCCGCAACGCTTCGGTGCCCCCGGCGATGCGGCTGCCGAGCCGCCCCGAGGGCAAATACCGGCTTGCGCCGTACCGAGGGTTCCCGATGACCGCACCGCTCCGCATCCAGGGTATCGAAATCCATGTCGACGGACCGGCCGAGGGCACGCCGGCCGACACCGTCGTCATGCTGCACGGCTGGCCCGACACCTGGCGCCTTTGGGACCGACAGGTTCCGGCGCTCGCGCCGCAGCGCCGCTGCGTGCGCTTCACCCTGCCGGGCTTCGATCTGGCCGGCCCGCGCGGCGCCTGGACGGTCGACGCCATCGTGAGCTTCGTCGACCAGGTGATCGACGCCACCAGCCCGGATGCCCCGGTCGTGCTGATGCTGCACGACTGGGGTTGCATCTTCGGTTACGAGGTCGCGATGCGCCGGCCCGAGCGGGTGAGCCGCATCGTCGGCGTCGACATCGGCGATGCGCGTTCGGCGCGGCACATGCGCTCGCTCGGGCCTTTGGCGAAGGCGATGATCGCCGGCTACCAGCTGTTCCTCGCCGCCGCCTGGCGCCTCGGCCCGACGCTCGGCGACCCGATGACGCGCTGGCTCGCCCCGCGGATCGGCTGCAAGACCGACCCGGCGACGATCGACTCGCGGATGAACTACCCGTACGACATGGCGTGGACCGGCAGCCACGGCGGCCTGCGCTTGCGCCCGTTCGTGCCGCCCTGCCCCTACTTCTACGCCTATGGCGCGAAGAAGCTGTTCCAGTTCCATTCGCCCGAGTGGGAGCGCGAGATCGCGGTGCGGCCGGGCTGCAGGACGCAGGCCTTCGCGACCGGTCACTGGGTGGTGCGGAGCGATGCCGTGGGGTTCAACGCGGCGGTGGTCGCGTGGCTGGACGCGACTGCGGCGGTCGCGCGTCGACCCGTACCCTCCTGAGGTTGCCCGGGTTTCGATGGCGCCGACTGTCAACTGCCGTGGTGGTCGCGGCGTTGATTCGCCAAGCCGGGGATGTTCGCCGGCCGGCTCGAACGTCGAGCCCCTTGTCTGACCTCAATCTTGCGGAGAAGTCCCTTATGAAGAAAATTCTTGCCGTTGCGGCCGTGATGTGCGCTTTCACCGCTGGCGCGTTCGCGCAGGCCTCGGCCCCGATGGCTTCGGCCTCGAAGCCGATGATGAAGAGCCACGCGAAGAAGCACTCGTCGTCGATGAAGCACAAGAAGACCGACAAGGGCGCGATGCCCGCCTCGGCCGCTTCGGGCGCGATGTAAGAACGGCGACCGGTCTCCGGTCGTTCGCCAAAAGGGTCGGCGCTGCCGGCCCTTTTTTTATGCCGTGGCGCTCCCGGTCGTTCGTCCGTCCGCTGCGTCAACACGCCGGCGGCTGCAGCTCCGGTGGCTCGGCGAGCCGCGGCAAACGCGCCAGCCAGGCGTCGAGATCGAGCTCGTGGCGCAGCAGGCGACCGAGCCGGGTCGCGCACATCGCCTCGATGCGCTCGAACGCGAACCAGCCGTAGCCGTTCATCTCGGGCAGCCAGCGGCCGCTGGCGCGGTCGAGAAAGCGGGTCGCGCAGTGCAGCGCGCCGAGTTCGAAGCGCGGAACGCAGATCGCGAAAAGGTGCAGGTCTTTCTTCAGGGTGTAGCGGCAGCGGCCGAGGTCGGCGAGCGCCTCGGCGGCCAGCACGAGCCCGGTCTCCTCGCGGGTCTCGCGCAGGGCCGCCTCGCGCGGCGTCTCGCCGCGGTCGATGCCGCCTTTCGGCAGGTCCCAGTGGCGCTGACCCGTCACGTGGCAGAGCAACACTTCGCGGCCGGGATGGAGGATCACCACGCCGCAGCTCAGGCGGCGGGGGCTGGCAGGGGAGCTCACCGCGACAAGTCTGGCACGGTTGGCGCGTGCGTCGCAGCGCCGCCGGCGCCAAGAGCGCTCGGCTTTTGCCGCGCGAGCCGATAAGCCGCACGGATTTCTTCCTCGACCGGTCTCGTCCCTCGCCATGCCGGCTTCCCGCTCGCAGCCGCGGCCCGCCGCCGACCGGCATGCGGCGTTCGAGGTGCTCGGCGCCGGCGCGCTGGTCGTACCGATGACCGGCTGACCGGGGCGACGAGGCCTACGGTGCTTCGACGAGCCGCGCGAAGGGCCCACGGCCGCTGGCGGCGGTGACCCGGCCGAGGATCCGGCCGGGATCGGCACCGGCCATCGACCCGTCGAAGCGCCAGCTCCAGTTGCCGTTCGCCGACCCGGGAAGGTTCATCCGGTGCGTGCCGTCGAGCCCGAACACGTCCTGCAGCGGCACGATCGCGGTGTTCGCGACCGAGTTCCAGGCGGCGCGGATCATCGCCCAATGGATGTCCGGGCCGGCGCTCGCGAGGTAGGTGCCCGCGAACCTGCGCTCGGCGGCGGACGCGGCGGCCCACCAGCCCTGCGTCGTGTCGTTGTCGTGCGTGCCGCTGTAGACGACCGATGCCGGCGTGTAGCGATGCGGCAGATAGGCGTTGCTCGCGTCATCGCCGAATGCGAACTGCAGGATCCGCATGCCGGGAAAACCGCAGCCATCGCGCAGCGCCACCACATCGGGCGTGATGACGCCGAGGTCCTCGGCAACGATCGGCAGCGGTCCGAGGGCCCGCGCCATCGCATCGAAAAGGGTCTTTCCGGGGCCCGCCACCCAGCGGCCGTCGATGGCGGTCGGGCTCGTCGCCGGCACCTCCCAGTACGCCGCGAAGCCGCGGAAATGATCGATGCGGACGGCATCGGCCTGCGCCAGCTGGCGCCGCAGACGGGCGATCCACCAGACGTGATCCTCGGCGGCCATCCGGTCCCAACGGTAGAGCGGGTTGCCCCAGCGCTGACCGGTGGCGCTGAAGACATCCGGCGGCACGCCGGCCACGACGGTCGGCTGGAAATCGGCGTCGAGTTCGTACAAGTCCGGGCGGCCCCAGCAGTCGGCGCTGTGATGGGCGATGAAGATCGGCAGGTCGCCCATCAAAGCCACCCCGCGCTCGTTGGCGTAGGCGCGCAAGGCCGCCCATTGGGTGTCGAAGCACCACTGCACGAACTGCCAGAAGCGGATCTCGATCGCCAGCTCGCGACGCGCCTGACCGAGCGCGGCCGGTTCGCGCACCCGCTGCGGTTCGGGCCACTGCCACCAGGCTGCGCCGGCGTTCGCATGCTCGAGCGCCATGAAAAGCACGTAGTCGTCGAGCCAGTGCGCCTGCGCGGCGATCCAGCTGGAAAAGGCGACGCTGTCGGCGGTCGCCGCGCCGTCGAAGAAGCGCCCCGCGGCGAGGCGAAGCTGCCCGATCCGCCATGGCGCGACCCGCGCGTAGTCGACCCGATCGGCACGCCAACCGCCTTCCGGAAGCTCCGGCGTGCGCAGCCAGCCTTTGCCGATCAGCGGTTCGAGCGCGACCATCAACGGGCTGCCGGCGAAGGCCGAGACACTTTGGTACGGGGAATCGCCCGGGCCCACCGGCGTCGTCGGCAGCACCTGCCAGATGCTCTGACCAGCGGCCTGCAGCCAATCGACGAAACGAAACGCCTCGGGCCCGAGATCGCCGATGCCGTGTGGCCCTGGCAGCGAGGTGATGTGCAGCAGCACGCCGGCGCTGCGCTGGTTCAGGTTCATGGGGCGGATTGTCGGGGCGCAGAGCGGGTGCGGCGACCCTCACCCCAGCCCTCTCCCGCGCGCGGGAGAGGGAGCACCTGTTCTCCCAGCTCTTCCCGCAGGCGGGAGGCGAAGCACCTGTTCTCCCGGCTCGCCCTGTACGCCGGAGAGAAAGCACCTACCCTCCAGCACCTTCCCTACCGGGAGAGAAAGCACCTGTCCTTCCAGCTCTTTCCCTACGCGCGAGGGAACCTATCCGCCGGCTGTCGCCGTACGCGGGAGAAGAAGCGACTTGGTCTGCGAGGTCGTCTGGCCGTGGAGAAGGGGTCAGGGGTGTGCCCGGAATTTTGTTCCCGCCAGCGGGAGAGATTTTGGGTGAGAGGAGCCGGGCGGCCGGATCGCCTCAGGCGCGCGCGGCGTGCAGCAGATTTGCCAGCTCCACCGCCGACCCGACGTTCATCTTCTCGAACACCCGGGCCCGATGCACCTCGACCGTTCGCACGCTCAGGTGCAGCGCCCCGGCGATCAGCTTGTTCGCGAGGCCCTGGGCGACGAGCGCCATCACCTCCTGTTCGCGCACGCTCAGCTCGGCCAGCCCGCGCAGCCGCTCGGCACGCCGCGACCGGCCGACGATCGCGGCGGCGCTGGCGTCGAGCGCCTGCTCGATCCGGTCGACAAGGGCGTTGTTCGAGAACGGCTTCTCGACGAAATCGAAGGCGCCGCGCTTGACCGCCGCCACCGCGGTCGGCACGTCGCCGTGGCCGGTCAGGAAGATCACGGGCATCGCCTCGACGAGGCCGCGGTCGGCCAGCCGCTCGAACAGCGCCAAACCGCTCATGCCTTGCATCCGCAGGTCGAGAAGCAGACACGCGGGCGCGTTCGGCCAGACACCGGCGGCGCCATCCGGCAGGGCTTCGAGCGCGGCCTCGAAGGCCTCGGCGCTCTTGTATCCCTGCGACAGCAACCGGCGCGAGCGCAGCAGCCAGGCGACCGCATCGCGCACGATGTCCTCGTCATCGACGAGGTACACCATCGGCAAACCGAGTTCGGTGCCGGCCGAGGGTCTCATCGCGTCGTCGCCGCCGGCTGGAGAGCCGTCGCGGCTCGCGGGTCAGGCGCCACGGGCGGCGCGGCGGCGGTAGCGGTCGCGGTCGCGGCGGCTTTCGGGCGCGCCGCGCCACTGCCGGCGGCGGGCAGGGTAAAGCGAAATTCGGTGCCGATCACCTGGCCTGCGGCGTTGCGGCGATCGGAGAAGTCGAGCGCGCCGCCATGCTGCTCGACGATCGTGCGGCAGACCGACAGCCCGAGTCCCATGCCGTCGGCGCGGGTCGTGAAGAACGGCGTGAAAAGCTGGCGCGCGGTGTCCTCGGCGATGCCCGGGCCGCCGTCGGCGACCGCGATCGAGACCCAGTCGGGATGCGGCCGGCGTACGCCGATCGTCAGCAGCGGCTCGCGGTCGTGCGGCGCCGCGACCGCCTCGGCTTGCATCGCCTGAATCCCGTTGCGCGTCAGGTTCAGCAGCACCTGCTCCACCATCGCCCGGTCGCAGATCACCTTGGGCGCGGGCGTGCCGACCTCGACCTCGATCCGTGTGCCGCTCTTGCGGGCCTGCAGACGTGCCAGCGGCAGGATCGCATCGATCAGCTGGTCGGTGGCGACGACCTCGCGCACGCGCTCGCGGCGCCGCACGAAGTCGTGCACGCTCTTGATCACGCGCCCGGCGCGTTCGGCCTGCTCGGCGATCCGTTCGGCCGCCTGGCGCAGCATCGGCCAGAGCTCGGGGTCGAGCGCACCGGCGCTATCCTGGGCGTCCATCACGTTGAGCGAGCCGGTCGCGTAAGCCGCGATCGCCGAGAGCGGCTGGTTCAGCTCGTGGCTCAGGAGCGAGGCCATCTCGCCGGCGGTCGCCAGCCGCGCGGTCGCCTGCAGGCGCTCCTGCTGCTGGCGGCCGAGCTCCTCGATGCGGCGCTCGGCCGAAAGGTCGAGCACCGCGCCCATCCAGCCGGTGTGGCGGCCGCCGGCATCGAGCAGCGGGGCCTCGTAGACCATCGCGGGAAAGCGCTCGCCGTTCTTGCGCACGAAGGTCGTCTCGAACGCCGCGCGCGGGTGCATCGGTCCGTGCGCAAAGCGGTGCTGCTGGCGACGTTCGTAGGCCGGCAGCTGCTCGGCGGGCCAGTACGGCGGCGGGTTGCGCTCGATCAGTTCGTCGGCGCCGAAGCCCACCATCGCGCAGAACGCCGGGTTCACGTAAGTGGTCCGGCCCTCGAGGTCGCGCGCCCTGAGCCCGGTCACGACCGAATCCTCCATCGCCTTGCGGAAGGCGAGCGCATCGGCGAGCGCGTGTTCGGCCCGCGCCCGGCGGCGCACGTCCCGCACGAGCAGGCCGACGACTGCGAACAGCGTCAGCGAAAGCGCGATCACCAGGCTGGTGACGAGATCGGGGACGAGGCTCGGTCGGGCGTCCGGGCTGTCGACCTTCAATTGCATCGCGGTGTCCGGCAGGTCGATCACACGGGTCGCCTTAAAGACGCCGGCGCCGGGGTGCAGCCGGCTGTGCGCGAGGCGCGTGCCGTCGGTCTCGAGGAGGGCGAGGTCGCTACCGCGCGCCGCGCCCGGCGTGTCGGCGATCCGGTCGAGCAACGCGGCCAGCGAATAGCTCGCGACCAGGTAGCCGGTGATGTCGCCGCGCTGGTTGCGCTCGGCGATGCACAGGTCCATCACTTCGAGCCCGAGCCCGTCGGGTTGCGGAACGAAATAGCTGTGCGAATAGGTCGGGCCCTTGCGGCGGGCGGTCGCGGCGCAGGCCAGCTCGGTTTCGACCTGGACCTGTGAGCGCGGCAGCGTCGTGAAGACCGGCGGCCGGGCGCGGCTGTCGAAGGCGTCGACGATGCCGAGCCGGGCATCGCGGCGTTCCAGGCGAAGCAGCTCGGTGCGAGCTACGAGTTGCGCCACGGCGCGTTCCCGCCAGAACCCGGCCGGCGCGTCGGGGCCGGGCAGCGCGAGCAGCAGGCGGAGGTCGCGCGTCAGACCCTGGGTCAGTTCGTCGCTCGCGGTGGCGGCGACCGCCTCGACGGCATCCTGGGTGCGAGCCGAGCGGTAGTGATACGCCAGCGTGACGAGCAGCGCCTCGGCGGCGACCAGCAGCACGACCAGCGCCGTCCAGAGCAGCGTCCGTCGGCGCGTCGGACGCTGCCAATCACCCGCATCGACGGAGCGGAGTGCAGCGGCTTCGGGAGACATCGCGTTCATCGCCGGGCGAGCATGCCCGAGCGCGGAGGCGCTGTCGAACGGGACGGTCGGCGACGCGGGGCGACGCGCCCCGGATTCAGCGGATCGGTCGAGCTTCCTGCCGCCGCCCGCCCGTCACTTCGGCACCAGCTCGACGTCGTTTGCCGGCACCGGCTCGGTGGGTGGCAGCCGGAGTTTGCGGGCGTACGCATAAAGCTGGGCAAGAATCAGCAGGCTGCAGGCGCCGATGAACCAGGCGCTGATCGGACGCTGCAGGAACACCATCAGATCGCCGCGCGAGAGCAGCATCGCCCGCCGAAAGTTCTCCTCGAGCATCGGTCCGAGCACGAAGCCGAGCACGATCGGCGAGACCGGAAAGTCGAGCATCAGGAAGATGGCGCCGAGGACGCCGAAGACCGCGACCTCGCCGACGTCGAACAGGCTGTTCTTGGTGCTGTAGACGCCGATGCAGATGAAAAACAGTGCCGCCGGGTAGAGGTACTTGTAGGGCACCTGCAGCATCTTGACCCACACGCCGATCATCGGCACGTTCAGGATCACGAGCAGCACGTTGCCGATCCAGAAGCTGGCGATCAGGCCCCAGAAGATGTCCGGGTGCTCGGTGATCAGCTGCGGACCGGGCTGCACGCCCTTGATGATGAGCGCGCCGAGGATCAGCGCCATCACCGCGTCGCCCGGGATGCCGAGCGACATCGTCGGGATGAAGTCGACCTGCGTCTTCGAGTGCGACGAGGCCTCGGGCGCCGCGACGCCCTCGATCGCGCCCTTGCCAAAGCGGCTCGGATCCTTGGCGATCTTGCGTTCGAGCGCGTAGGCGATGAAGGTGGTGATCGTCGGCCCGGTGCCGGGCATGGCGCCGAAGAGGGTGCCGACCATCGTGCCGCGCACCATCGGCCAGAACGCCTGCTTCATTTCGGCCATGGTGGGCCGCATGTCCCGCATGCTGACCTTGGCATCGCTCGGCTTGATCGTCGTGCGGTTGACGCTGACCAGGAAGTCGGCGATGCCGAACAGGCCCATGCAAAGCGCGCCGAGCTCGACGCCGTCGGCAAGCTCCGGCAGATCGAAGGTGTAGCGCGTGGTGCCGCTGATCACGTCGGTGCCGACCACGCCGCAGAGGAGGCCGAAGACCGTCATGGCGACGCCCTTCAGCGGCGAGCCGCGCGACATCGTCGCCCCCGCGAGCAGACCGAGCAGCATGATCGAGCAGATCTCGGTCGGCCCGAACTTGAACGCCACTTCGACCAGGAGCGGCGAGAGGAAAATCATCACGATGATCCCGACCGAGGCCGCGAAGAACGACGCCATCATCGTGACGCCGAGCGCCGCTCCGCCGCGGCCTTTGCGCGTCATCGGGTAGCCATCGAGACAGGTCACCGCATGCGGCGGGTGGCTCGGCAGGTTCAGGAGGATCGCGCCGATCGCACCGCCGTACTGCGAGCCGTAGAAGATGCCCGCGAGCATCAGGATCGCCGGCACGGGCGCGATCACGTAGGTCAGCGGTAGCAGCATCGAGATCGTCGTCAGCGCGCCCATCCCGGGCAGGACGCCGATCAGGTTGCCGATCAGGACGCCGAACACGCTCCACATGAGGTTGGTCGGTTGCAGCGCGATGCCGAAGCCGTACCAGAGATCGATCAGGGACTGATGCATGACGGGGTTCCTCGTCGAGCTGGAGCGGGGCGGCGGTCGGTGAGCAGGAGCGGCGGCGCGGGCGGCAGCAGCGGCGTCAGCCCCACTGGAAGAGCGGCAGCTGCATCGTCAGACCGTAGTGGAAGACGATTACGCAAAACACGGTCAGCACCGCGGACAAGGTCGCCGCGCCCTTCACGGTGTTGTCGCGGTCGCCCATCGCCGAGACGAACACCGAAGCGAAGGTCGCGGGAACCAGGCCGCCCCAGTGGCCGAGCACCACGAACGCGAGCACGCCGCCGAGGATGCAAGCCCAGCCGCGCCAGTCGGGGCCTTTGTCGCCGTGCTTCTCGTGGCCGGGCAACGGGTTGATCATCTGGAGGGAGCCGGCCCGGGCGGTCACCCCGATCGCGATGCCGACCAGCATCATCAGGACGCCGAGCACCACGGGGACGAAGCCGGCGCCGGCGCGGTTCAAGGTGCCCATGCGATAGCCGAGCCCGGCGGCGGTCACCGCCGCGCCCAGCGCCAGCAGCATCAACGCGCCGAGATGGTCCTTGCTGAGCTTGAAACGTGCCACTGCGAACCTCTGCGCTGACGTGAACGGGGCGGCGCGGACGGGTCGCCGTGGCCGGGAGACCAGTCTAGAAAGCCGCGACCGCTCGGCGCTGAGGGAAACTACGTAATCGGTCGGGCGCAGCGCCGGCGGGTGGCGGCGCCGCGCCGCGCTTCACACGCCACCGGGCGCCGTTCAGGCGCCGTTCGCATCCGCGTCGCCGGGGTTGTCGAGCGTCGACAATCGTCGTCCGGGGCGCAGCGAGCGAGAAACGACGATGGCAGAAGAATTTGAGGTACGCGGGCCGCACGAGGCCCATCTGGAACACGCCGCCGAGCACGAGCCGAAGGGCCTCGCGGGGCAGCTCGCGGTCACGACCGCCGTGCTGGCGACCTTCGGCGCGATGTTCTCGTACATGGCGGGCGCGACGCAGGCCGATGCCGGCCTGCTGAAGAACGACGCCGCGATCCGGAAGACCGAGGCGTCGAACCAGTGGAATTTCTACCAGGCCAAGAGCAGCAAGCAGAACCTGGCCGAACTCGGGCTCGAGCTGGCAGGCGGCGATCGCAAGTCGTTCTTCCAGGGCGAATCGAAGCGCTACCAGGGCGAGAAGGTCGAGATCCGGCTCGCCGCCGAGAAGCTCGAGAAAGAGTCGATCGCGTTCGACGCCCGAAGCGAGGCCAAGCTCCACGAGCATCACCGCTGGGCCCAGGCAACGACCGCGCTGCAGGTCGCGATCGCGATGGCGGCGATCGCATTGCTGACGAAGCGGCGCTGGCTCGAGAAGGGCGTCTTCATCGTCGGTGGCCTCGGGATCATCGTCGGGGCGCTGGCGTATTGGCACATCTGACCGTGGCGTTCCGCGACGCCACGTCGCGCGTCCGGGGCGCATGACCGGCTGGGCGCCGTACGCCCCACCGCGCGATCCGCGCGCATGACCCACTTCGCGGTCGTCGCGCCGCCGCTTTCCAGCCATGTTGCGGCTTTGCAGGCGCTGGCCGCCGAACTGCTCGATCGCGGCCACCGGGTCAGCTGGCTCGGGCCGGCGGATCTTGCGCGGCGCATCACCGACCCGCGGATCGGCTTCGTCGCGACCGAAAGCGAGCCGCGCGGCAGACCCGGGACGGGCGGCGCGGCCGATTTCGAGCAGCGTGCGGCGCGCCCCGACGGTCTTTTCGGCCTGCTGCGTCTCGTCGACGAGATGGCGCGCACCACGACCCGGCTCTGCGAGGCGGGCCGCCCGTTGCTCGAACGGATCGGCGCGGAGGCGCTGATCGCCGACCAGATGGAGGCGGCCGGCGGCCTGCTCGCCGAAGCGCTCGGCTTGCCGTTCGCCTCGGTCGCCTGCGCGCTGCCGATCAACCGCGAGCCGCGAGTGCCGCTGCCGGTGATGCCGTGGGGCTACGCCGCCAGCGCCGAGGCGCTGCAGCGCAACGCGATCAGCACGCGCGTCTACGACCGGCTGATGCGGGCGCACGCGCTGGCGATCGAGGCGCAATGCCGGCGCTGGAAGCTGCCGGCGCGGCAACGGCTCGACGAGTGCCTGTCGCCCCATTTGCAGATCAGCCAGACGCCGGCCGTCTTCGATTTTCCACGCACGGCGCTGCCGGCGGGCTTCCATGCGGTCGGGCCGCTGCGGCCCCGCGCAGGCGGAGCAACGGCGGTTCGGCCGGCCCGGCGCCATGAAGCCGTGGACTCGGCGGTCGGGCGCAATGGAGCGGCCAATTCGGCGGCGCAGGCGCCGCGGCGAAGTGGGCCGCCGAGCCGGAGCCCCCCATCGGCCGTTCCGCCCTGGCTCGAGCCGGCACCGGGCGTGCCCTTCGTCTTCGTTTCGCTCGGCACGCTGCAGGGCGGCCGTTTCGGGCTGCTGCGGCGGATCGTCCGCGCCTGCCGGACGGTCGGCGTGCAATCGCTGGTCGCGCACTGCGGCGGGCTCGACGCGCGCCGCGCCGCGACCCTCGAGGCCGAAGGGGCGACGTGGGTCACCGATTTCGCCGATCAGCGCGCGGTGCTGGCGCGCGCCGACGCGGTCGTCACCCACGCCGGGCTCAACACGGTGCTCGATGCGGCAACCGCCGGCACCCCGGCGCTCGCCTTGCCGATCGCTTTCGACCAGCCCGGCGTGGCCGCGCGCCTGGTGCACGCAGGCATGGGGCTGCGGATGTCGTACCGCTGGTCGAGTTCCGGTTCGATCGCCGGGACGCTCGAGCGCTTGCTCGCCGGGCCGGCGTTCGCGGCGCGCGCTGCGGCGCTCGGTGCCGAGACGCGTCACGCCGGCGGGGTGGCCCGGGCGGCGGATCTGATCGAGGCGGAGATGGCGCCTCGATCCGCCTGTCTCGAGCCAGGTCGAAGGGTTCCCTCGTCCCCTGCACCTCGTTTGTCCTGAGCCGGGCGAGGCCCCCGTCCCTGCACCTCGTTCGTCCTGAACGCGGGTTGAAGGTTCGGCTCCCTGGACCCGTGCGCCCTGAAGCCCGGTCGAAGGCCTCCGCCCCCTTGCACCCGTTCGCCCTAAGCGTGTCCGAGGGCCGTCGCGATACGCGAACTTTCGACCCGCTGGGCACGCGCTCCGCCGCGCGCTATCCCCTCACAGCGCATTCGGCGGCGTTCGTGTAAGTTGCGGAAGCCGGCAGTGGCGTGAACGATTTCACGCCGTGTCTTGGAAACTGACAACCGATGTTGCCTGCCCCCGGCCCGTCCGGCGAACCCCGCACCGACCGTCCGCCCGATCCTGGCGATGGCGCCGCCGCGGTTCGTGTCGCCACCGATGCCGACCTCATTCTGGTCGGCGGCGGCTTGGCGAACGGTTTGATCGCCTGGTGGTTGCGGGCGCTGCGCCCGGCGTGCCGCGTGTTGCTGCTCGAAGCCGGCTCAGTGCTCGGCGCCAACCACACCTGGTCGTTCCACCCGAGCGACCTGACGCCGGCGCAGGCCGCGCTGCTTGCCCCGCTGGTGGCGCATCGCTGGCCGGCGCACGCGGTCGTGTTCCCGAACCGGCGCCGGCGCCTGTCCGGTGGCTACGCCAGCCTCAGCTCGGCGCGCTTCGACTGCCGGCTGCGCGAGGCGCTCGGCGAAGGGGCGCGGGTCGGCACGCCGGTCGTCCGGCTCGGCGCCACCAGCGTGACGCTGGCCGATGGCCGGGTGCTGCGCGCCGGCGCCGTCATCGATGGCCGCGGCCCGCGACCGAGCCCGTGGCTGACGCTGGGCTACCAGAAGTTCCTCGGCCAGGAAGTGCGCCTCGCCTCGCCGCACGGCCTCGACGCGCCGGTGCTGATGGATGCCAGCGTCGCTCAGCACGGCGGCTACCGCTTCGTCTACCTCCTGCCGTTCAGCGCCGACACGCTGCTGATCGAGGACACGGTCTACGCCGACGAAGAAGCGCTCGACCCCGAGCTGCTGCGCCGCCGGATCGCCGCCTACGCGGGCGAACGCGGCTGGACGGTGAGCGAAGTGCTGCGCGAAGAGAGCGGGGTGCTGCCGATCGTCCTCGGCGGCGACATCGACGCGTTCTGGCACGAGGCGGCGGTGCAGGGCGCCGTCCCGCGCTCCGGCCTCGCGGCGGGGCTCTTCCATCCGACGACGGGCTATTCCCTGCCAGATGCGGTCGCGCTCGCCGAGCGCATCGCGGCGCTGCCCGATCTGGCGGCGCCGGCCCTGTTCGAGGCGATCCGGGCGCATTCGATCGCGCGCTGGCGTTCGCGTGGCTTCTTCCGGCTGCTGAACCGCATGCTGTTCCGGGCCGCCGCGCCGGCCGAGCGCTGGAAGGTGATGGCGCGCTTCTACGGTTTGCCCGAGCCGCTCATCGGCAGGTTCTACGCCGGGCGGCTCGGCTGGGCCGACCGCCTGCGAATCCTGACCGGCAAGCCGCCGGTGCCGCTCGGCGCCGCGCTGCGCGCGGCGTTCGCGTTCGGCGCAACGGCCGCGCGGTCGGCCGCCATCGCCCCATCGACCCCAGGGGCACGGTTTCGGCCCCCTCTCCCGCGCGCGAGAGAGGGTTGGGGTGAGGGAGCCGGCGGTCCGCAGACCCTCACCCCCACCCTCTCCCGCAGGCGGGCGAGGGAGTAAGCATGCGCGGTCGCTCGTCGCTTTGGGCTCGGCCCGCTTGCCGGCACGCAGGAGGAGGTGAGCATGCCCGATCGCTCGTGGCTCCCGGCCCGGCCCCTCTCCCGCAGGCAGGAGATGGGGTGAGCATGCCGAGCCGCTCGTCGCCGTCGGCTCGGCTCCCTCTCCCGCGCGCGGGAGAGGGTTGGGGTGAGGGTGGCCGCAACCGGCACGCCCCGGCGTTTTCTCGCAGTCAGGAGCGGGAATGAGCCCCGTCCCGCGCCGCGCGGTCGTGATCGGTGCCGGTTTCGGCGGCCTCGCGCTGGCGATCCGCCTGCAGGCCGCCGGCGTGCCGACGACGCTCGTCGAGGCGCGCGACAAGCCCGGCGGCCGCGCCTACGTCTACGAAGACCAGGGCTTTGTCTTCGACGCCGGCCCGACCGTCATCACCGACCCCAGCGCGCTCGCGGAGCTGTTCACGCTCGGCCGGCGCCGGATGAGCGATTACGTCGAGCTGCTGCCGGTCGCGCCGTTCTACCGCCTCGCCTGGGAAGACGGCACGCACTTCGATTACGCGAACGACCAGGCCGAGCTCGACCGCCAGATCGCCGCGCTGAACCCGGCCGATGTCGCCGGCTACCAGCGCTTCCTCGCCTACTCGAAGGCGGTGTTCGCCGAGGGCTACCTGCGGCTCGGCACCGTGCCGTTCCTGTCGTTCCGCAGCATGGTCGCCGCCGGACCGCAGCTGGTGCGGCTCGAGGCCTGGAAGAGCGTGTATTCGATCGTCGCCCGCTTTATTCAGAACGAGCACCTGCGCCAGGCGTTCTCGTTCCACTCGCTCCTGGTCGGCGGCAATCCGTTCGCGACCTCGTCGATCTACGCGCTGATCCATGCGCTCGAGCGCGAATGGGGCGTCTGGTATCCGCGCGGCGGCACCGGCGCGCTGGTGCGGGCGCTGGTGCGCCTGTTCGAGGATCTCGGCGGCACGCTGCGGCTGAATGCGCCGGTCGCGCGGATCGAGCTGGCGGCCGGCCGCGTCGTCGGCGTGCGGCTTGCGGATGGGGAATCGCTGCCTGCCGACCGCGTCGCCTCGAACGCCGATGTGGTCCACACCTACGACCGGCTGCTCGGCCACGAGCCGCAAGGCGCGGCGCGGGCGAAGCGGCTCAAGACCAAGCGCTTCAGCATGTCGCTCGTCGTGGTGCACTTCGGGCTGAAGCGGCGCCACGCGCATCTGCAGCACCATATGGTCTGCTTCGGGGCGCGTTACCGCGAGCTGATCGAGCAGATTTTCAAAGGTCCGCTCGCGGACGATTTCTCGCTCTACCTGCACTCGCCCTGCGCGACCGATCCTTCGATGGCGCCGCCCGGCTGCGGCAGCCATTACGTGCTCGCGCCGGTGCCGCACCTCGGCCATGCGCCGGTCGACTGGGCCGTCGAGGGCCCGCGCCTGCGCGACCGGATCTTCGATTACCTCGAGGCGCGCTACATCCCGAACCTGCGCGCCGACCTCGTCACCTGCCGGCTTTTCACGCCGGCCGACTTCCGCGACCAGCTCGGCGCGCACCTCGGTTCGGCGTTCTCGCTCGAGCCGGTGCTCACGCAAAGCGCGTGGTTCCGGCCGCACAACCGCGATCCGCAGATCCCGAACCTCTACATCACCGGCGCCGGCACGCACCCGGGCGCCGGCGTGCCCGGCGTCGTCGGCTCCGCCAAGGCGACCGCCGGTTTGATGCTGGAGGACGTGGCATGAGGTCGGCCGCGCCGCCCCAAGGGGCTCGTTTCCGCTCGGCGGGACCGTTCCCGCTCGGCGGGACCGGCTGGGGCCGCGAAACGGTCCCTTCGTGGCCTGTGCCGAAGGATGCCCCAATGAGCCGCGAATCGTCGCTTTGCCTTTCTTCGTCGCCCCTGGAGATCGCCCGATGACACCCTTGCTGCATCCCCTTTCGCACCTCATCCCCGGGGGCCGTCCGGAGCCGCCTGATTTCGAATCGACCCTCCCCGGCGAGCACCCGCTGCCGGCAGCGCACGCCCAGCAGGCGATCGAGGCCGGCTCGAGCAGCTTCGCCGCCGCGGCGCGCCTTTTCGACGCTGCGACGCGCGAAAGCACCGTGCTGCTCTACGCCTGGTGTCGCCACTGCGACGACGTGATCGACGGCCAGACGCTCGGCCATGGCCAGGTCGACGCGCATCACGAACACCACGCCGAGGGCGACGGCCCGATCGAGCGGCTCGCCGCGCTCGAAGCCGCGACGCTCGCCGCCTGCGTGCCCGGCGCGGCGCCCACGCACCCGGTGTTCGCCGGCCTGGCCGAGGTGGTGGGCCGCCACCAGCTGCCGACCGAATTGCTGCTCGAGCACCTCGACGGCTTCAGGATGGATGTCGAGGCGCGCCGCTACGAGAGCTTTGCCGACACGCTCCTCTACTGCTACCGCGTCGCCGGCATCGTCGGCCTGCTGATGGCGCGGGTGATGGGCGCGCGCGACCCGGCCGCGCTCGACCACGCCTGCGACCTCGGCATCGCGTTTCAGCTCACCAACATCTCGCGCGACATCGTCGAGGACGCGCAGATCGGCCGCGTCTACCTGCCGGCCGACTGGCTCGCGGCCGCCGGCATCGGCCCGGGCGAAGCGATCGTCGCGCCGGCGCATCGCGCTGCCCTGGCGGCGGTCGCGGCGCGGCTCGTCGAGGCGGCCGAGCCGTACTACCGCTCGTCGCTCTCGGGCCTCGGCTCGCTGCCATGGCGCTCGGCCTGGTCGGTCGCGACGGCGCGGGACGTCTACCGCGCGATCGGCCGCAAGGTCCGGCAGCAGGGCCCGCGCGCCTGGGACGCGCGCGTCGCGACCTCGACGCTCGACAAGCTCTGGTTCATCGCGCGCGGCGCGGCGGTCGCGCTCGCGGCGCGCCGGCTCGAGTTCGCCGAGCGCGACCGGCAGTTGTGGCAGCGGCCGCATTGAACCCGGCGGCCGCGGCGCGGTGACGGGCGCCTTCGCTCCGGGGGTCGCGCTCGCGCCGCTCGTCGACGCGGCGGTGCTGCTCGCGACCGTCGTCGTGATGGAAGGCGTCGCCTGGGCCTCGCATCGCTACCTGATGCACAGCGTGGTCGGCTGGCGCTGGCACGCCTCGCACCACGCGCGCCGCGAGGGCCGGCTCGAGAAGAACGATCTCTACGCGATCGGATTCGCCGGCGCCGCCATCGCGCTGATCTGGTTCGGCACGGCCGGCGCCTGGCCGCTGCAGTGGATCGGCGCCGGGATGACGACGTACGGCTTGCTGTATTTCGTAGTGCACGACGGCCTGGTGCATCGGCGCTGGCCGCTGCCATTCACGCCGCGCCGTGGCTACCTGAAGCGGCTGGTGCAGGCGCACCGGTTGCACCACGCGGTGCGGGGGCGCGAGGGCGCGGTGTCCTTCGGTTTCCTTTGGGCCGCACCGCCGGCGCGGTTGAAGGCACAGCTGAAGGGCGCACCCTCATCCCCCGCCTTCTCCCGCCGGCGGGAGAAGGAGCCAAGCCGGCCCTGCTGAGGAGGGGGTAACGGCGCTCCCTCTCCCGCGCGCGGGAGAGGGCTGGGTGAGGGTTGGCGCGCTGCCGTGCACGGGCCATCAGCGTCCGTCTTTGATTCCGAGCCCGGGCTCAGGCGGCCGATATCCTCGCCCTTACTCCTCCCACTCGAAGCGCCACACCGCCAGCGCGGTGAACGCCGCGGCGAAGACGAACAGCACGAGCGTCGGGAGCAGTGCGGCGTCGAGGCCGAGGCCGCGCCGGGTCACGGCGTCCAGCCCGTCGACCGCCCAGCGCGTCGGCACCGCGAGCGAGGCCCTCGAAGCGGCGCTCGGCGCGGGTTTGCTGACTTTTTTTATCACGGCACGGCGACGGCGCCGATGGGCTTCGCGGGCGATCCGGCCGGGGTGGTGACGAGGTGGGCCGGGTTCAGCAGACGGAGGGTTTGCGCGTCGTGGATGCGTCGATCTTCCCCGAGGCGGTGTCTTGCCCGACCAACCTGACCGTGCTGATGGTGGCCGAGCGGATTGCGGCGGCGTTTTGATGCTGGCGGCCGCCGATCTGGGCTGCAGCGGCGCGCCGCTGCCGATCGCCTGGCGGAAAAAAAATGCGCACGTCTCGACGGTCATCCGTGGCGCGTCGAAGCCTCGGCACGGTCGACGTGCTCCCGAGGCTCAAGCCCGAGCGATGACGCGGATCGACGCGATCAGCCGGCTGCTGGCGGAATGAGCGACACCGGCGGCCGGGGGCGCGCTCCGGCCTCGGCCGCAGCGACCCGTCCCGCCAGCGCCTCGAGCTGCGCCGGTGTGCCGACGTTCTCCCACTCGCCCTCCCAGCGCTCGGCGGTGATGCGGCCGCACCGGGCCGCGTCGAAAAGCCGCGGACCGAGCGGCGCGCGCGTGCCGGGGGCGACGCCCGCGACGAGCGTCGGGCGGCCGAGCGCGAGGTTGGCGTAGGTCCACGTGCGGGTTGCGGTCGGCTGCGCTGAAAAGGCCGGCCGGCGCCCTTGGTCGGCAGCGGGCAGCGCGTCGTCGGCCAGGCGCGCCTTGCCTTCGACATCCAGGCGGAAGTCGCCGCGCGGGTGGTAGTCGGGGTTCGGCACCAGCCACAGGTGGGCGTCGCTCTTGGCGTCGTCGGCAAAGCGAGCCGCGGCGTCCGGATCGAAGCCGAAACCCGGCGCCCAGATGTCGGCCGAGACGATCCAGAACGGGTCGTCCGCGTGGTCGACGAGCAGCGGCAAGGCGGTCGCGATGCCGCCGGCGGTCTCGAGCGCACCGCCGTGGTCGCGGCCTTCGAGCGAATAGCGGATCGTCAAACCGAAGCGCGCGCCGTCGCCGAGCCGGGCGACGATCTGCGCCTCGTGCCAGGCGGTGTTGACGACAACTTCGCGCACGCCGGCGCGCGCCAGCGCCGCCAAATGCCATTCGATCAGCGGCCGGCCGCCGACTTCCAGCAGGGGTTTCGGCGTGCTGTCGGTCAGCGGCCGCATGCGCGCGCCGCGGCCGGCGGCGAGCACGATCGCCTTCATGCCGCAGCGCGAATCGCGGCGCGCTCCGCCACGGTCGGTGGGCCCGGCCTGAGCGGCCCGCAGCTCGGGGGAGGAAGTCGGATCGGTGGGCGGATGCGGACCGGGCATCCAGGGATTATCCGAAGCGGCGCTCGCCCGAGGGTCGCCCTCTAGAATCGAGAGTTCGCCGACGCGCGCTCCGAGCGACTCCATGGCTTCTTCTCCGACCGACTCCCACGCTGCCACGTCGATGGCCAACGCGATCCGCGCGCTGGCGATGGATGCGGTCGAGAAGGCGAATTCCGGCCACCCGGGCGCGCCGATGGGCATGGCCGACATGGCCGTCGCGGTCTGGGCGCGCCACATGCGCCACAACCCGCTGAATCCGAGCTGGGCGAATCGGGATCGCTTCGTCCTGAGCAACGGCCATGCGTCGATGCTGCTGTACGCGGTGCTGCACCTGACCGGCTACGACCTGCCGATGGTGGAGATCGAGAACTTTCGGCAACTGCATAGCAAGACGCCGGGGCATCCCGAGCATGAATTGACCGTCGGCGTCGAGACGACGACCGGCCCACTCGGCCAGGGTTTCGCAAATGCGGTCGGCATGGCGCTCGCCGAGAAGCTGCTGGCGAAGGACTTCAACCGCGAAGCTCACGTCGTCGTCGATCACCGCACCTACGTCTTTCTGGGCGACGGCTGCATGATGGAAGGCATCAGCCACGAAGCCGCGGCCCTTGCCGGCGCGTGGAAGCTTGGCAAGCTGGTCGCGCTCTACGACAGCAACGGCATCTCGATCGACGGCAAGGTCACGCCCTGGTTCATCGACGACACGCCGGAGCGCTTTCGCGCCTACGGCTGGAACGTGATTCCTGACGTCGACGGCCACGATGCCGATGCCATCGACCAGGCCATCGACCAAGCCCTGGTGCAAGGCGCCGGCAGCGCCCCCGGCAGCGGCCGCCCCACGCTGATCTGCTGCCGCACGGTGATCGGCCAGGGCTCCCCGAACCGCGCCGGCACCGCCAAAGCGCACGGCGAAGCGCTTGGCGACAAGGAGGTCGCGCTGACCCGCGAGGCGATCGGCTGGGCCTACCCGCCGTTCACGATTCCCGCCGACATCTATGCGCTCTGGGACGCCCGCGCCAAGGGCAAGGCGGAGGAAGACGCGTGGAACGACGCCTTCGCCGCGTATAAGTCTGCATTCCCCGACCTGGCGGCCGAATTCATGCGCCGCACGGCGGGCAAGCTGCCGGCAAGCTGGGCCGATGTCGTCGCCGGCGCCGGCGCCGATGCCGAAGCCAAGAAGGAGAAGGTTGCGACCCGCAAAGCCAGCCAGCTCGCGCTCGAGGTCTTCACCAAGGCCCTGCCCGAACTCCTCGGCGGGAGCGCCGACCTGACCGGCTCCAACCTCACGAACACGACGAGCACGCCGCCGTTCCGCCTCGAGGACGACGGCAGCAGCAACGGCGGGCGCCACATCAACTACGGCGTGCGCGAGTTCGGCATGGTCGGCGTGATGAACGGCATCTCGGTGCACGGCGGTCTGATGCCCTACGGCGGCACTTTCCTTACGTTCAGCGACTACTGCCGCAACGGCATCCGGATGGCGGCGCTGATGCGGCAGCGCGTGATGTACGTGTTCACGCACGACTCGATCGGCCTCGGCGAAGACGGGCCGACGCACCAGAGCATCGAGCACGCCTGGTCGCTGCGGCTGATCCCGAACCTCGAGGTCTGGCGGCCGTGCGACACGCTCGAGTCCGTCGTCGCCTGGGCCACGGCGATCGAGCGGCGCCACGGGCCGAGCGCGCTGCTGTTCTCACGCCAGGCTGTGCCGTATCTGCAGAAGCGCTCGACCGACGGCATCGCCAAGGGCGGCTACGTGCTCGCCGAGCCGGCCGACGCCGGCCTGGATCGCGCCGCCGAGGCGGTGATCATCGCGACCGGCACCGAGGTGCAACTGGCGGTTGCCGCGCAAAAGGCGCTGGCCGCCGAAGGCATCGCGGTGCGCGTCGTCTCGATGCCGTCGACCTCGGTGTTCGATCGCCAGGACGACGCCTACAAGCGCGCGGTGCTGGCGCTCGACACCCCGGCCAAGCGCGTCGCCGTCGAGATGGGCGTCTCCGATGGCTGGTACAAGTACAAGTGCGACGCGGTCGTCGGCATCGACCGCTACGGCGAATCCGGCAAGGCCGAGGACCTGTTCGCGTTCTTCGGGTTCACGCCGGAGCACGTCGCCGAGGTCGTGCGGTCGTTGGTGAAGCGGTGATCCGGCGGGGTCGGATGGCCCTCCTGCCGCGCCATGGTGCACGCATGACCCGACGCATCTGACCCGCGCCCAACGCGCCCGCCCCTTTCTTTCAATTCAGGGATCACCCTCATGAGCAGCATCAGACTCGGCATCAACGGTTTCGGCCGCATCGGACGGATGGTGTTCCGCGCCGCGACGCAGAATTTCCGCGACATCGAGATCGTCGGCATCAACGACCTGCTCGAGCCCGAGTACCTGGCCTACATGCTCCAGTACGACTCGGTCCATGGCCGCTTCAAGGGCTCGGTCGCGGTCGACGGCTCGACGCTCGTCGTCGGCGACATGCGGATTCGGCTCACGCAGGAACGCGATCCGGCGAACCTGCGCTGGGGCGAGGTCGGCGCCGACGTGGTGGTCGAGTCGACCGGCCTCTTCCTGACGAAGGAAACCGGCGCGAAGCACCTGGCGGCCGGCGCCAAGAAGGTCATCCTCTCGGCACCGTCCAAAGACGACACGCCGATGTTCGTCTACGGCGTCAACGACAAGACCTACGCCGGCCAGACGGTGATCTCGAACGCCTCGTGCACCACCAACTGCCTGGCGCCGATCGCCAAGGTGATGAACGACAAGTGGGGCATCAAGCGCGGCCTGATGACGACGGTGCACGCGACGACCGCGACCCAGAAGACGGTCGACGGCCCGTCGAACAAGGACTGGCGCGGCGGCCGCGGCATCCTCGAGAACATCATCCCGTCGTCGACCGGCGCGGCCAAGGCGGTCGGCGTCGTCATCCCGGAGCTGAACAAGAAGCTCACCGGCATGTCGTTCCGCGTGCCGACCTCGGATGTCTCGGTCGTCGACCTCACCTGCGAACTGAACGCGCCCGCCACGTATGCGGAGATCTGCGCCGAGATGAAGGCGCAGTCCGAAGGTGCGATGAAGGGCGTGCTCGGCTACACCGAGGACAAGGTCGTCTCGACCGATTTCCGCGGCGAGTCACTCACCTCGGTGTTCGACGCCGACGCCGGCATCGCGCTCGACAGCACCTTCGTCAAGCTCGTCTCGTGGTATGACAACGAATGGGGCTACTCGAACAAGGTGCTCGAGATGGCGCGGGTGGTCGCAAAGTAAGCTTTACAAAGGGTTGCGAAGAACGGTGCTTCAGCAATCTTGCCGGCACGTCGGGCGGGCCCAATCGGTGGGCTCGTCTTCGGCTCCGGAGTTCGGACAGACAGCAAGGATTCGAGACGTGAAGACAAGAACGACAGCGTGGTGGGGCGCCGGCGTGAGCGCGATCGCGATGGCGCTTTCCGGCTGCGGCAGCAGCGACTCCTCGAGCAGCGTCACCCTGCGGTTCGCGAACGCCACGCTCACCCATGCGTCGCTGCAGCTGCTGGTGAGCAGCACCCCGGCGATCACCAACACCACGCTCGACACCGCCAGCGCGACGACCTATTCGGCCGGCAGCGGCACCGTCGCGCTGCAGGTCAACGACAACGGCAGCGGCACCTCCCTCGTGTCGTTCCAGCCGACGCTGGCCAACGGCTTGCACTACCTCGTTCTGGCCTACGAGTCGGGCGGCGCGGTGAGAACGGCGCTGATCAACGAGGACTACACGGTCGGCGCGACCGGCGCGACCAACCTGCGGATCATCGATCTCGCCCCTGAAGCCGGCAAGCTCGACATCTACATCACGAGCAATGCCTGCAATGCGACGAGCCTGACCGCCCTCTCGCCGACCGGCAGCTTTAACACCTCGCCGGTGCAGCCGCTGGTCCAGTCGCAGGGCAACGGCACGTTCAACGTCTGCGTGACGGCGCTCGGCAGCAAGAACGACATCCGCCTGGCGATGCCGATCACGCTGGTCGGGGCGCAGGCCGTCGACATCGTGCTCACGCCGGCCTCGGGCGGCGCCCTGCTGAACGGCTCGGTGATCGTGCAACAAGGCGCCTACGCGGCGACCCGCAACACCAGCGCCCGTGTGCGCCTGGCCGCGGCGGTTTCGGCCAACGCGCTGGTCAGTTCGACCAGCAGCAGCGGCGTCGTCCTCGACCCGGGCAGTGCCGCGCCGAACTATGGCTTCTACACGCTGGTTCCGGCGAGCGACGCGTTGAACGTCACGGTCAACGGCGCCTCGGTCGGCCTCTCGTCCGGCACGCTGAAAGCCGGCAGCGATTCGACCCTGCTCGTCTACGGCGCGCCGGGCAGCGCGACCGCGACGCTGCTCGCCGACGACAACCGGCCGCCGACCGACGCGACGACCGCGAAGGTCCGTCTGGTCAATGGCGTCACCGGGAGCGCCGGCACGCTGACGCTCACCGCCGGCTCGGCGCCGATCGGCATCAACGTCGCGCCGGGCACCGCATCGGGTTATGCCGCGATCACGCCGGCGAGTTCGACGACGACGCTGCTCCAGCTCACCTCGTCGGCCAACGGCACCTACCCGGCGGACACGACCAACACGCTGACGGCGAACACCGTCTACAGCGTCCTGGCGGTGGGCGACAGCGCGGCGCCGCGCTTGCTGGTGCGCTGATGGCGCGTGGGCACGAAAGGCCGACGAAGCGGCCGTGCGTGCCCCTCGTCGGCGGATCGGCGGCAGCCCGGGACTCCTACACTGGCGCCGAGCGCGCTTCGGTGTCACGACTTTCATCGGGTTGTTCCATGACGATCAAAAAGAGTTTCCGGCCGCGCGCCGGCCGCGCCGCGCGCGTGCTCGGTGTGCTCGTGGCGTTCGCCGCCGTTGCCGGCATCGCAGTGCCGGCCCATGCGCCGGAGCGCGGCCCGGTCCGGCGGGCGGCGGCGGTCGCCTCGGCGGCCCCCCAGACCGAGGCCCGGGTGATCGTCAAGTTTCGCGCCGACTCGACCCTGATGCGGGCGCAGTCGGCCGGTACCGGCGCGACTGTGGTGGCGCAGCATGCCGGCGCCTTGTCGGCCCGGCTCGGCCTGAGCCTGGCCGACGGCCGCGCAATCGGCGCCCGGGCCCAGGTCGTGCGCGGCCCGGGCCTCGGCTCGCAGGCGCTGGCCGACCGTCTGGCGGCCGAAAGCGATGTCGAATACGCGGTCGTCGACCGGCCCATGCAGGCGCTCGCGGCGCCGAACGACCCGCTCTATCCAGCCGGCCAGACCGCCCATCTCCCGGCGGCCGGCCAGTGGTACCTGCGCGCGCCGACCGGCAGCACCATCGTCGATGCGACCAGCGTCGTCGCGTCGATCAACGCCGAAGCGGCCTGGGCGATCACGACTGGCAGCAGCGGCGTCGTCGTCGCGGTGCTCGACACCGGCGTGCGCCGTGACCATCCCGACCTGGCCCCCAAGCTGCTGGCCGGCTACGACTTCATCACCGACACCTCGCTCTCGAACGACGGTGACGGGCGCGATGCCGACGCCGCCGATCCGGGCGACTACACCAGCACCGAATCGAGCAGCTGGCACGGTACGCAGACCGCGGGCATGGTCGGCGCGGCCACCAACAACGGCCTCGGCATGGCGAGCGTGGGCCGCGACGTGACGGTTTTGCCGGTGCGCGTACTCGGCAAAGGCGGCACCGGCTACAGCTCGGACATCCAGGCGGCCATGTTGTGGGCCGCGGGCCTGTCGTCCACTCCGGTGGCGAATCCGAACCCGGCCAAGGTGATCAACCTGAGCCTCGGGGGAAGCGGCGGCTGCGGCAGCGACTACCTCGATGTCGTCCGCCAGCTGAACGCGGCCAACGTGGTGGTGGTCGCGGCGGCCGGCAACGAGGGGCTGGCGGTCGGCACGCCGGCAAATTGCACGGGCGTGATCGGCGTCGCCGGCGTGCGCCACGCCGGCACCAAGGTCGGCTATTCCGACCTCGGTGCGGCGATCGCGATCGCCGCACCGGCGGGAAACTGCGTCAATGCGAGCGGCACCTGCCTCTACCCGCTGCTCACGACCAGCAACAGCGGCACGACGACGCCGGTGTCGAATGCGAACGGCGGCTCGATCTACACCGGCGGCGGCAGCGACGCCTCGCTCGGTACGAGCTTCTCGTCACCGCTGGTTGCCGGAACGGTCGGCCTCATGATGTCGGTCAACCCGACCTTGACGCCGAGCCAGGTGTTGCTCGCGCTGCGGTCGACGGCCCGAGCTTTCCCATCGAGCGGCGCGGGCGCCGGCATCCCGACCTGCACCGCGCCGACGGCCACGGCGCAGAACACCGAGTGCTACTGCACCACGAGCACCTGTGGCGCCGGCTTGACGGACACGGGCTCCGCGGTCGACGCGGTCGCCCGTCCGGCGGCGAATGTCAGCGCGTCGGCCGACACCGTCACCGCGGGGACCTCGGTGACCTTCGACGGCACGGGCTCGTGGTCCGGCGGACGGGGCGCCACCCTCGCGTCGTACCGGTGGACGATCGTCTCGAGCTCGGCCAACGTCGCCTTCGTCGGATCGTCGACCGCACCGACGATGACGCTCTCGACCGCGGGCAGCGGCGGGGCCATCGTGGCACTCACCGTGACCGACACGGCGGGCCAGTCGGCCACCACCAACGCGTCGCTGACCATCAACGCCGCGCCGTCGAGTGGCGGCGGCGGTGGGGGGGGCGGCGGGGCGCTCGGCTGGGGCTGGCTGGCTGGATGGCTGGTCGCCGTCGGCGCGGTCCAGGCGGTACGGTCTCCCGCATGGGGTCCCCGCAAGCGCTAGACCTTCTTGTCAAGGCGGCGAACCGCAGGCCCGGAACGCTTTCCCTGCCAGCGCGGTATCGCCGCCCAGCGCCTCGAGCCGCGCTTTGGTCGTGGCGTCGGCCCGGGCGACACGCAACAGCGTCGTCACCGCCGGACCGGTCGGCACCACGACGCGCAGGGGGCGCACGCCCTTGCCGACGAGCTGCACCAGCGCCTGGTCGGCCGCCTCGCGCGATGGGAAACGCCCAAGCACGAGCCCGGACGCCAGCGGCTCGGGTTCGACGATCTCCTCGTAGACGATGCCGCGGCGGTTCAGTTCTTCTTCGCGGCGCAATTGCGCCCCAGGCGTGGCAAACCGCCCCATGTAGACGAGCCAGCTCGCGGGCTGCTCCTGGCGGACTGCCTCCAGTTCGGGGGCAGTCACGACGTTGCCGGCCGCAGTCTGCGCCGCGGCGAGCGCCTGATCGGTGGCGAACGGGCCGGCTTCAAGGCACACGCGCACTGGCGCTACGTTCGCGGCGTCGGCCGGCAACACGCGGATCGTCTCCGGCCGCAGTTGGCGTTGCAGGCGCTCCGGCTCACGCTCGCCGCCCGCGCGCAGCGCCGGGGTCGAGATCAGCGCGTCGAGCGCACCTGCCGTCCAGGCGAAGACCAGCAGGTTGGCCGCCACCAGCGCGCCGATGAGCATCCTCAGCACGCCGCGGCCTCCGGCTTCGCTTTCGCCGCACCGACCGGCACCGGCCGCACGCTGACCTCGCCGCTGGTCAACGCCACGATGCAGCCATCGGCGGTCTCCACACGCAACGCGCCATCGACGGCAATGCCCCGGGCGATACCCCCGGCCACCCCGGCCGAGGTCGTGACGACCGGGCGGCCGCGGAGCAGGTCGCGGCGCTCGTAGCGTTCGGCGAACGCCGCAAAGCCGTCGCGTTCGAAGCGGCGCAGCGCCTCGGCCACGGGCGCGGCGAGGCGCGCCAGCGCCGTCGGCGCATCGATTTGCGGATCGAGCTCCGTCAGCGCGGCGAGCCCGCTCGAGAGACCCTCGGCGGCGACGCCGGCCAGCGCGGCGATGTTCAAGCCGACGCCGATCACCGCGAGGCGCGGGCCACCGGTGGCGCTGGCGACGGTTTCGATCAGCACGCCGCCGAGCTTGCGGCCGATCGCTGTCGACCCATCCGGCGAGCCGCGTTTCGTCGCGCGCGCGCCCCGCGCCGGATCGATCAGCCACAGGTCGTTCGGCCACTTGAGACCGAGCCGGTAGCCGCCCGCGTCCGGCACCGGATCGAGCGCCTCGGCGAGTGCGACACCCACCGCGAGCGACAGCCCCGACCAGTCGACGGCATCGAGCGCCAGGGCGAGCGAGAACGTCAGCGATGCGCCCGGCTCCGCGTGCCAGCGACGCCCCTGGCGGCCGCGGCCGGCGGTCTGGCGCTCGGCGATCAAGAGGCACGGCGCGGCGCGCTGGCGCGCGAACGCGCGGCTCTCGACGCTCGGGCGCAGCATGCCGGACACGGCCTCCTGATCCGCATCGCGCCGCGCCGGCGGCACGCACCGGGCCCGTGCCAGCAACTCGGTGTTGGTCGACGGCAGGGTCGGCGCGACTTCGACCGACACGCCGGGCAGCAGCGGGTCGAGCCGCGCACGCAACGCGTCGGCGTGCCAGTCGATCGGCGTTGCGGGCCTGTCCGAGGGCCGGGCGAAAGCCATCAGCGGCGCGCTTTCGGCGCCAGCATGGTCCCGCGGCAGACGCGCGCGCCGCAACGGCACTCGAAGCGCTTCTTCAACTTCGCGGTCTGGCGCTCTTCGATCACCAAGCCGTAATCGAAGAACAGTTCGGTGCCGGGCCGAATCGCCCTCAGCGTGTGGATGAAGATCCGGCCGTCGACCTCCTCGGCGATGCAGTTCGGCGCGCAGGCGTGGTTGATCCAGCGCGAGCTGTTGCCGCCGACCTTGCCGTCGATCACGTGCTCGTCGTCGACGTGGAAGTAGAAGGTGTGGTCGGGCTGCGCCGGGTCGTGCGGATGACGCCGCAGCGCCTCGGGCCAGGTGATCAGCTCGCCGGTGTATTCGATCAGCCGCTCGCCCTTCGCGAGCGGCGCGACCGCAAATACGCCGCGGCCGTGTACGCCCGACTGCCGCACCCGGATGCGACGGCCGCGGCGCTCCGGCATCGGCGTGGGCAGCTCGGCGGCAGTGGCGCGCGGCATCGGCGTCTTTTGGTAAGGTGAATCCATGGGCGCGCGCGTGAGAGCGTGCGTGTGCGCACGGGTGCGTGCAGGCACACACGCGCGAGACGGCCTGGATTGTAAGGACGCGGGGCAGCCGCCTTCGCGAGCAGAGAGAACCATGAGCAAGTCACTGATCATTGCGGAAAAGCCATCGGTCGCGCAGGACATCGTCCGTGCGCTGACGCCCGTCGCCGGCAAGTTCGACAAGCACGACGAGTACTTCGAAAGCGACGATTACCTGGTCACCTCGGCGGTCGGCCACCTGCTCGAAATCAAGGCGCCGGAGGAATTCGATGTCAAGCGTGGCAAGTGGAGCTTCGCCAACCTGCCGATCATTCCGCCGCATTTCGACTTGAACCCGATCGACAAGAGCAAGAGCCGTCTCAACGCGATCGTCAAGCTCGTCAAGCGCAAGGACGTCGGCGAGCTCATCAACGCCTGCGACGCCGGCCGCGAGGGCGAGCTGATCTTTCGCTTGATCCAGCAGCACTCGAAAGGCAAGCAGCCGGTGAAGCGCCTCTGGCTGCAGAGCATGACGCCGCAAGCGATCCGCGACGGCTTCGAGCATTTGCGCAGCGACCAGCAGATGCTGCCGCTCGCCGACGCGGCGCGTTGCCGATCGGAGGCCGACTGGCTGGTCGGCATCAATGGCACGCGGGCGATGACCGCGTTCAATTCGCGCGACGGCGGCTTCTTTCTAACGACCGTCGGCCGGGTGCAGACACCGACGCTCTCGATCATGGTCGAGCGCGAGGAGAAGATCCGAAAGCATGTCTCGCGCGACTATTGGGAGGTGCGGGCAACCTTCGATGCGGCGGCCGGTCAATACGACGGCAAATGGTTCGACCCGAAGTGGAAGAAGGGCGACGACGCCGAAGCGCGCGCCGACCGCATCTGGAACGAGCGCGACGCCGAGACGATTCGCGCTGCGGTGCTCGGCCGGCCGGCCGAAGTGACCGAGGAAGCCAAGCCCAGCAACCAGAGCGCGCCCGGCCTCTACGACCTCACGACCTTGCAGCGCGAAGCCAATTCACGGTTCGGCTTTTCCGCCAAGACGACGCTTTCGCTAGCCCAGGCGCTGTACGAAAAGCACAAAGTGCTGACCTATCCGCGGACCGACAGCCGGCATCTGCCCGAAGACTATGTCAGCGTCGTTCGTTCGACCATGGAGATGATTGCCGGCGAAGACTCGCCCGGCCCGCTGCGCGCCTTGGCACCTCACGCCAAGACCGCGCTCGCCGGCGGCTACGTCAAGCCGACCAAGAAGATCTTCGACAACGCCAAGGTCTCCGATCACTTCGCCATCATCCCGACGCTGCAGGCGCCGCATGCTTTGTCGGAAATCGAGGCCAAGCTCTACGACATGGTCGTCAAGCGCTTTCTCGCGGTGTTCTTTCCGTCGGCCGAATTCATGGTGACGACGCGGATTTCGATCGTGAAGGCGGAGGGCACTGAGCACCGGTTCCAGACCAACGGCAAGGTGATGGTCAAGCCCGGCTGGCTCGCGGTCTACGGACGCGAGGCGCAGGAGGCCGATGCCAACCTGGTCGCGGTCGTGCAAGGCGAGATCGTTCGCACCGAGGATGTCGCGGTCGCGGCCCTGAAGACCAAGCCGCCGGCGCGCTACACCGAAGCGACGCTGCTCTCGGCAATGGAGGGCGCCGGCAAACTGATTGACGACGACGACCTGCGCGAGGCGATGCAGGAAAAAGGCCTCGGCACGCCGGCGACCCGCGCCGCGATCATCGAAGGCCTGATCTACGAGAAGTACATCCATCGCGACGGGCGCGATCTGGTGCCCGGCGCCAAAGCCTTTCAGCTGATGACGCTGCTGCGCGGGCTCGGGGTCGAGGAGTTGACCCAACCCGAACTCACGGGCAATTGGGAATTTCGCCTCGCCGAAATGGAAAAAGGTCGCCTGGAACGCGAGAAGTTCATGGCGGACATCGCGCAGATGGCCGAACGCATCGTCAAGAAAGCCAAGGAATACGACCGCGACACCATTCCCGGCGACTACGCGACGCTGAAGACGCCGTGCCCGAACTGCGCCGGCATCGTGAAGGAGAACTACCGGCGCTTCGCCTGCGTCGGCGTCCCCGGCGAACGCGAAAGCTGCGGCTTCTCGATCAGCAAGATCCCGGGCAGCCGGCCGTTCGAGTTGGACGAAGTCGAACGCTTCCTTGCGGACAAGCGCATCGGACCGCTCGAGGGATTCCGCTCCAAGGCCGGCTGGCCATTCACCGCCGAGCTGAAGCTGGTGCACGACGCCGAACTCAGCAACTGGAAGCTCGAGTTCGACTTCGGCGAGGCGGCCGAAGGCGAAGCCGGCGAACCGGTCGACTTTTCGGACCAGGAAAGCCTGGGGCCGTGTCCGAAGAGCCGAGGTGCGGTGTACGAGCACGGCACGAGCTATGTCTGCGAGCACGCCGTCGGTGTGCACCCGACCTGCGACTTCAAGAGCGGCAAGATCATCCTGCAGCAACCGATCCCGCGCGAGCAGATGGAAAAGCTGCTACTGACCGGGCGCACCGACCTGCTCGAGGGCTTCGTCTCGAACAAGACGCGGCGCAAGTTCAAAGCCCGCCTCGCCTACGACGACAAGGAAGGCAAAGTCACCTTCGAGTTCGAGCCGCGGGCGGTGCCGGCGAAGAAAACCGCGTCCACGCGCAAGAGCAC
Source organism: uncultured Rhizobacter sp. (assembly GCA_964236915.1). Lineage (GTDB taxonomy): Bacteria > Pseudomonadota > Gammaproteobacteria > Burkholderiales > Burkholderiaceae_C > LMDS01. The sequence goes on along the minus strand of CAXSGM010000014.1, from coordinate 16,334 downwards.
GGTCGGCAAGCCGGCCTGAGAGGCGCTTTTCGAGCCCCCGCAATCGCCGGGTCGAGGCCGTCGAGCCGGTGGTTGGGCGCCATTCGGCCTGCGCCGAGCGGCCGCATCACCTCGGCAATCCGCCCCGCGCTTCGGCACCGGTCCTTTCGAAGACGTCGATGCTGCCGTTCGAGCTGCGCCAGATGCGAGTCCAGTCGCCCGGGCTCTCCTTCAGCATCGGTGAGGTGAACCGGGCGTAGACGCCCGTCGCCGGTGCGATCAAGTACTTCGCAGGCACGGTGTCGATGAGCTGCTGCGCCTTCTTCCCGTCGACCTCGAAGGGCGGCAGGACGGATTTTCTGCCAGTTCTCAGGAAGACCCATTGAGGATCGCCCGCAGCGATCACGTCGCTCGGTTTGGCGCGCCGGTTCAGCCAATCCAGCGCCTCGTCGAATGCCGGCCCCGCTGGCGCGTAGTAGAAGAGCCGGTACCTCACGGGCTGCCCGCGGTGCTCGTACGCGACCGCGTCGTAGTGGCCGGCGTACAGGGCGCGGCTCTCCGTGAACACCTGGATCGCGATCACCGCGACAACCAGCCAGGAAACGATTGCCCGGACGGGACCGGGAATCGATACCCCGCGGACCCCGCCTTCCAGCCGCGCCAGCAACTGGAACATCGCCAACGCGAAAAACGGGAATAGCGTCATCAGGTAGCGCACGAACTGCTGCTGGAATGGGGTCGAGCACACTGCGGCCAGCGACAAGACAACATACAGCAGCATGACGTACTGGCGGCGCCTGGCCTGAAGCAGCAGGCCCGCCAAGACCAGCAAGGCCAAAGGCAGTGCGAGACGGCGGGGCGCCGCCCACGTGCTCACGGCCTGACCGATGCTCTTGGGCAGGATCCACAAATTGTCCCCGACGCGCTGCAGGAACGCCCGCGGCGTCAGCGGACCGAGCTCGGGCGCCCACGGGTCGCGCAGCGCCAGGATGTTTCGGGCGTAGCTCACGTTGAAATACAGGTAGGGCGCCGTCTGGTAGGCGTAGGCCGGCCGCTGGTATTCGGGCGATGCCTCGACCGCCTTGATCCAGCTCATCCAGCTCAGCACGGCGGCGAGCGAGACGGCGAGGGCGATCAGTGACCGCTTGAAATCCTTCCGCAGCAGGTTGTCGGCGATCCAGGCGGCAAGCAAGGCGATGCCCGCCGTGCGTACTTCGTAGGCGAGGATGGCGCACAGACCGCACAGGACGAAGGACGCAGCCCGGCGCCTGTGTTTTCGGACGATGAAGAAGGCGACGCTGAACAGGCCGAAGAAGGTCTCGGCGTAAAGCGCGTCGGAAAAATAAAGGTACTGGGGCTGGAACACGCCGATCAGCGACGCCGTGAAAGCGAACTTGCGCGGGACGTAGGCACTCAGCAGCAAAAAGATCGCAATGGCGTAGGCGGCCGAGACGAGCGTGACCGTGATCCGCAATACCCGTCCGACGATCAGCGGGTCCGACGTCCCGAGCACGACCTGATGGACCGCGACGAGCGCCGGCAGGAAGGGCGGGTGCAGGCTGCTCGGGATACCGCCCGGCTCGCTCAACAGGCGATAGCCCTCGCCCTGGGCGAGCGAGGTGCCGAGGATGTAGTAGGCGCCGCCATCCCAGCGGAGATCGATCGGACCGCCGTGGCGCGGCCACCAGGAGGCCAGGGATACGAGGCCAATCACCAGGCAGGCGAGCACCCTTCGCGGGCGACGCGCTCCTGCCCCATTCAAGTCGTGCATTCGCCGCCGGATTCGATGGCGCCCCGCCCGTCGGAGATCCCCGTCGACGATAGTAGACTGAGTTGGATGGTTCCCGTTGCGCAAGCCCATGCGCCGGGCTGCAAGCATTCACGGTACCGGCATGACGGCGACCTCTCGACCCACTCCCTCGGTCCTCTTCCTCGAGCTCAACGAAGCCGATCCGTACTGGATCGACAAGCTTGTCGCCGACGGCAAGTTGCCGGTCTTCGGGCGGCTGCTCGAGCAGGGCGTCCGCCTCACCACGTCGATCCCCGACTTCGACACCGAAGCCGATCGGGCCTGGCGCACGATCACGCCGTGGATCATCTGGCCCTCTGTCTACACGGGGATGACGCCACAAGAGCACGGCATCATCGCCTTCGGCCAGGACACGTCGCCGATCCAGGGGCGCTGCCTGTGGGATGTGCTCGACCAGGCGGGCGTCTCGACGGGCGTCTTCGGCAGCCTGCTGTCGTTTCCGCCGCGCAATGCCGGCTCGGCCCGTTACTACGTCCCGGAGTCGCTGGCCGACGATCCCGACTGCTTTCCCGACGAAGCCAGGCCGGTGCAGGCCTTCTGCGTCTACACGTCGCGCAACTACAGCGAGAGCTTCGTTCGCCAATCGGTCGAGGCCACGCGGCTGCTGCTCGGGTCGATGCGCAGCGGCGTGCGGCCGGGCACCGTGCTGCGCGCGCTGGCGCAGATACCCGCCGAGATCGTGCGGGGCGACGCACAGGTGCCCGAGCGCGCGATGCTGCAGTCGTACGTCCTGACGGATGCCTTTCGGTACCTCTACGCCCGCCACCGGCCCGCGTTCGCCACCCTGCACCTGAACAACGTCGCCTACATGCAGCACCGCTACTGGCGCGCGGCGGAGCCCGATCGTTTCCGCGACGAGCTCAGCCTCACCGATCAGCGCTTCTTCGAGACGGTGGCGGAGCGCCGGACCTACGAGCGGCGCTTCGCCGCGTGGATCGAGCGCAGCCTGATCTGGACCGACCGGCTGCTCGGCGAGCTGCTCGAGAGCGCCGACGACGACACGATCCTCTTGCTCTGCACGGCGCTCGGCCAGAAGCCGCACGATCCGGTGCACGAGATCCACAACCCCGTGGTCCGCCTCGTGCGCGAAGCCGAGCTGTTCGCGGCGCTCGGTTTTCCGGGTGTCCAGGTCCTGACGCAGATGAACCCGGATGTCTCCATCACCCTGCCCGACGAGGCGACGGCCGCGCGCGCTGCCGACGTGGTTCGCGGGTTGTACGTGCACCCGGGCCAGGGCCTGTTCGAAGTCGAGCGGCGCGGCCGCCAGGTGTTTCTCGAGCTGATCATGCCGCGGCGGCAGAAGGGCGAGGCGCTGCCGCCGATCCGGCATACCGCGCTGGCCGGCTTCGAGGCGCCGTTCGCCCGCCATGTGCATGAGCACGGGACGAACGACCAGTCGACCGCGCAGCACCGCGAGCCGGGGTTGCTGCTGGCCTACTCGAAGGGTCGGCGGCTCGAACGCCGGCGCGCGCAGATCCCGGTCACCGACATCGCGCCGACCGTCCTGTCCTGGTTCGGCCTCCCGCCGCAGCCGTGGATGAAGGCCGCAGGCAGCCCCGCGATCGCGCTCGTCTGAAGACCGCCGGCACGGCCGCGAACGCCGATCCGGCGGAAGCGCGGGGCGGCCACACGCCGTGAGAAAGCACCTGCCGCGCCTGGCATTGGCGTTGAAGCTCGTGGTCACGCTCGGGCTGCTCGGGTACCTTCTCGGCAAGGTGCCGATTGCGCCGGTGATCGCGCAGCTCCGTGCCATGGCGCCGGCGGCAGCCGGCGCGGGCGAGCTTTTGCTGCTGGCTCAGCTCGGGATGCTGGGTTTGCGCTGGCAGCTCGTGAATCGCATCGTCGGGGCGCGCACGACGCTCCGGCAGGTTCTCCGGCTCACGGCGATCGGTCACTTCTTCAACCAGGTCCTGCCGTCCGGATTCGCGGGCGATGCGGCACGCGGCTGGCTTGCGTCCCGTGAAGGCGTGGCGCTCGGGCCGGTGGTGCGGGCGATCGTGTGCGATCGGGTCGTCGGCCTGCTGGTGCTGATCGTGATGTGCCCGCTGACGGTGCTTGCGCTCCCCGATGTCGCCGCTGGCCCGCTGCCGGGTGCGAACGCGTTCCGCCTGGCGGCGCTGGCCTGCCTCGCCGGCCTCGCGGTGCTGTTCCTGGGGGGCGAGGCCATGGCCGATGCATTGACGCGGCACCGCGCCACTGCCACGCTCGGCCAGCTGATGCGCGACCAGCACCGCGTGTTCAGCTCCGGCGTGCCGAGTGCCCTCGTCGTCGCGCTGGCGGCCGCGGTTCAGTTTGTCAACGTGGCGGTCGTCTGGCTGTGCGCCGTCGGCATGGGCCACCCGATCGACGTCGGCGCCGCGTTCGTCATCGTTCCGGCGATCATGCTGATCTCGATGGCCCCCGTCTCATTGGCCGGATGGGGCGTGCGCGAAGGTGCGACGGTTGTCGGCCTAGGTCTGCTCGGCATCGCTGCCGCGGATGCGTTGGCGGTGTCGGTCGCCTTCGGGCTGCTGCAGGTGGTGCTGAGCTTGCCCGGCGCGCTCTTGTTATGGGCCGGCCGCAGCACCGCGCGATAAGCGCAATCTGAGTCGGATCAGGGACCGGCGCGGGCGCGTTCCAGCGCGAGTTGCCGGACCAGCTTCGTGGTCCGCGCTTCCATCTCCTTGAACTTCAAGAAGTAGACGAACGCAATGAACAGCAGCATCAGGTGCGACAGATAGAAAAGCAGGTCCACGCCGCGCGAAATGCCGACGCTCCGGGCGACGCTGTTCGACCACTCCGGCTGAATCGCAAACACCAGCATCGCCAGGACGAGCGCGAAGATGACGCCCTTGCGCAGCTGGCTGACCCGCGGCAGCAGCACCAAATAACCGATGAAGCCGACCAGAATCGCGACGAGGATGTACTTGAACGTCATTTGAGAAACTTTCCGATCACGAGGTCGATCAGGATGTTGATCGCGTTGAGCGACGACTGGCCCTTGGCCATCGAGTACGCGGTGTAGTGGATTTGGACCGGCACCTCGGCGAGGACCATCTTGTGGCGCCGGAGCTGGCTGATGATCTCGGAGGCGTGCGCCATGCCGGACTGGGACAGGTCCAGACACGCCGCCGCCCTGCGGCTGAGCGCGCGCAGGCCGTTGTGCGCATCGGTCATCTTGGCGCCGGTCGTGAGGTTGCCCAGCGCCACGACGGTTTTCAGAATGATCTTGCGGACCCGCGGAACGTTGCTCGAGGTGTCGAGGAAGCGCGATCCGCACACGACGTCGCAGCCGCCCTGGCCGAGCACATGGAGGGCGGCAAGGGCGTCTTCGGGCCGGTGCTGGCCGTCGGCGTCGAAGGTCACGATGTAGCGAGCGCCGCGTTCGAGCGCGAAGGTGATCCCGGTCTGCAACGATGCGCCTTGCCCGAGGTTGATGCCATGCCGGACCAGCTTCACGGGCGAGCCGCTCAAGACGGCCGCGGTGTCGTCGGAGGACCCGTCGTCGACGACCACGATGTTCGCGAAAGTCGATGCAAGGCCACGCACGACGTCGAGGATGACGCGCCCTTCGTTGTAGGCCGGGATGACCACGAACGTCCCGGCCAGCATGTCGTCATCGTTCAGGGTTTGCATTGCGAATCAGTGTCCCATCGAACGGACCGGCATGGCGATGTTCTCCTCAGCCCCGCCGCGCCATCAGCGACAGGAACTCGCGCCGCAAGGTCGCGTCCTTCAGGAATGCCCCGCGCATCAGGCTGTTGGTCATCAGCGAACCGTCGTCCTTCACGCCGCGCCAGTGCATGCAGAAGTGGTCGGCCTCCATCACCACGGCGAGGCCGTCGGGCTTGACGCGTCGATCGAGTTCGTCGGCGAGCATGGTGATCGCCTCTTCCTGAATCTGCGGCCGGCTCATGATCCATTCGCAGATTCGCGCGTATTTCGAAAGGCCGATCAGGTTCGAGTGCTCGTTCGGCAGGACCCCGATCCACACCTTGCCGATGATCGGGCAGAGGTGGTGCGAGCAGGCGCTGCGCAGCCGGATCGGGCCGACGATCATCAGCTCGTTCAGCCGCTCGGCGTTCGGGAATTCGGTGACCGGCGGAATCGGCACGTAGCGGCCGCGGAACACCTCGGTCAGGAACATCTTGGCGACCCGCCGGGCCGTGTCGTTGGTGTTGTGATCGCTCTCGGTGTCGATCACCAGTGCCTTCAGGACCTCGCTCATCCTGGCGGCCACTTCGCCCTGCAGTTCGTCGAGTTCGCCGTCCGCCACGTACGCCGCGATGTTGTCGTTGGCGTGGTAGCGGCAGCCGGCGGCGACCAGCCGGTCACGGATGCGCTCGGAGGCCGGCAAGCGGACGGTGGCGTCGGCGAGCTCCGAATCGGTCGGGTGCTGCGGGGAGATATCGGCGGTTCGCATTCTGGCTCGTCTCCGCGATGGGTCGAAGTCGAGCGTACCAGCGGGTGCTTCGCATTCGGCGACGTTGCAGGGCAGCGTAGGGTTTTGAAGCGGCTCGTTTCGGCGTGCCGCCGCCGGTATGGCTGGCGCAAGCTCGCCCTCACCCCGGCCCTCTCGCGCCCGCGGGAGAGGGAGTTCAGCGCTTGCGGTTAGGGCGGCCCGTCCCCATCGCAGCTTCCTCTCCCTCTCCTGTCTGCGAGAGAGGGCTGGGGCGAGGGCGGTCGCGGCCTCCTTAGACTCCTTCGGTGACCGCTTCTCCGTCGCCTGCGCTCGCCCTCCTCCTGAACCACGCTGCGGATGCAGTGCAGGCGGTGCGCGCCGGCCACTCGCCGGCGGCGGCACTGGCCAACTGCCCGCCGCCGGCGCGCCCTGGGGCCCAGGCGCTCGCGTTCCATGCCTTGCGCCAGCTCGGCGCGGCCACGGTGCTGCGCACGGCGCTCGTCGCCAAGACGCCGCCGCCGAAGGTCGATGCGCTGCTGCTGACCGCGCTCGCCCTGCTCTGGCCCGAGGGCCGGCCGCCGTATGCCGAGCACACGCTGGTCGACCAGGCGGTCGCCGCGATGCGCCGGCGCGCCGCGCCGAGCGCCGCCTTTCTCAACGCCGTCCTGCGGCGCTTCCTGCGCGAACGCGCGGCGCTCGTCGCGGCGGCGCTCGCGGATCCGCTGGCGCGCTACAACCATCCGCGCTGGTGGGTCGAGCGCCTGGCGGCCGACTGGCCCGAGCAGTGGCGCGGCCTGCTCGTCGAGGCCAACCGGCATCCGCCGATGACGCTGCGCGTGAACCGCCGCCGCGGCAGCGTGGCGGCCTACCTCGACCGTCTGACGGCGGCCGGGATCGCCGCCGAGGCGATCGGCGGCGCGGCGATCCGCCTGGCCCGCGCCTGCCCGGTCGATGCGCTGCCCGGTTTCGCAGACGGCGAGGTCTCGGTGCAGGACGCAGCCGCCCAGCGCGCCGCGCCGCTGCTGCTCGGCATCGGCATCGGCATCGGCATCGGCGTCGGTATCCGCATCGGCGCCGTCTTCGGCTTCGACGTCGCCGCGGCCCGCGGCACAGCCGCCGACACCGTCGATGCCGCGCTTTCCCGCGCGTGGATCGCCTCGCGCGGCGCCCGCCCGCGCGTCCTCGACGCCTGCGCCGCACCCGGCGGCAAGACCGCGCACCTGCTCGAACTTGCCGATCTCGATCTGCTCGCGATCGACAGCGACCCGGCACGGCTGCCGCGCGTTGGCCAGACGCTCGCCCGCCTCGGCCTCGCGGCGACGATGCAGGTCGCCGATGCCGCCGACCCGGCGCGCTGGTGGGACGGCCGCCCGTTCGACGCTATCCTGCTCGATGCGCCGTGCAGCGCCTCGGGCATCGTGCGCCGCCACCCTGACGTGCGCTGGCTGCGCCGCGAGAGCGACGTCGCGGCACTCGTGGCGACGCAATCCCGGTTGCTCGACGCGCTCTGGCCGCTGCTCGCACCCGGCGGCCGGCTGCTCTACGCCACCTGTTCGGTTTTTCGCGACGAAGGCGAGCGAGGGATCGTCGCTTTTTTGCAACGTCGGCCCGACGCCGACCTTGCCGCCGACCCCACCTCGCCCGGCCATCTTCTACCGCTGCCCGACAATCCGGAAGGGCCGACGCCCGGCCCCCTCCTCGCCAGCGACGAAGACGGCTTCTTCTACGCCCTGATCGAAAAGACGCACTGAGTCCCGTTCCGATGCACCGCCCGCGACGACCTGACGACCGGCACCTTTCCGGCGCGCCGCGCCGGGGAGGGCGGGGCGCATGGCGTCTGCTCGGGCTGTGGTTGTCGGTGCTGCTGGCTGGCTGGGTGCCGGTGGCACGCGCCGACACTGAACTCACGGCCTTCGAGTTGACGCGCAACGAAGAGGGTGTATTCCTCGGCTACACCGTGAACCTCGAGCTCTCGCGCAGCGTCGACGATGCCCTGAACAAGGCGGTGCCCTTGTTCTTCGTCGCCGAGGCGCAGCTTTTTCGCAGCCGCTTCTATTGGCGCGACCAGCGCGTCGGCCAGGCAGTGCGCCGCTGGCGGCTCGTCTACCAGCCGCTCACCTCGACCTACCGCGTCACCTTCGATGGCGGCCTGAGCCAAAGCTACCCGACCCGTGCCGAGGCGTTCGCCGCGATCGACCGCGCGACCCACTGGAAGATCGCCGAAACCGGGCAGTTCGACGAGGGAAGCCGGCACTACGTCGAATTCAGCTTCCGGCTCGACACCTCGCAGCTCCCGCGTCCGATGCAGATCGGCATCGGCGGCCAGGCCGACTGGACCATCCAGGTCGAGCGGACGCAGAAACTGCAATGAGCAAAGCCCAGCGCTGGGCCTGGCTGGTCGCGACGGTCGCCGCGACCGGCGCCGGGCTGGTGCTCGCGTTCCTGCTCTCGATCGCGACCAACAGCCCGGCGCTGTACGAGCGCCACTTTCTCTGGCTGTTCTGGCTGAACGCGACCATCGCGACGCTGCTGCTCGTCGTGATCGGCATCGCGGCGGTGCGGCTCGTGCTGCGCCTGAAACGCGGCAAGTTCGGCAGCCGGCTGCTGTTGAAGCTGGCGGCCATCTTCGCGCTGGTCGGGGTGGTGCCGGGGCTTCTGATCTACACGGTGAGCTACCAATTCGTCTCGCGCAGCATCGAGAGCTGGTTCGACGTGCGGGTCGAGAGCGCGCTCGATGCCGGCCTGACGCTCGGCAAGGGCACGCTCGACGCGATCGTCGCCGACGTCGGGACCAAGACGCGGCTGGCCGCCGAACGCCTCGCCGAGACACCCGGTGCCGCGCAATCGCTGGCGCTCGACCGGGTGCGCGAGCAGATTTCGGCGCAGGAGATCGCGATCCTTAACGCCGCGGGGCAGACGCTGTTCGCGACCGGCAGCAGCGGCGGCTCGAGCGCCAGCCGGCTGCTGGCGGAGCGGCCGACGCTGGCGATGCTGCGCCGGGCGCGCGGCCAGCGGGTCACGAGCGAACTGGTCGGGCTCGACGAGGACGCGGCCGGTGGCGCGGCCGGCAACGCGCGTGTCCGGGCGCTCGCCGTCATTCCGTCCACGACCTTCGCGCTCGACGCCGAGGACCGCTACCTGCTCGTCACCCAGCTCCTGCCGCGCACCCTCGCGGCCAACGCGCTCGCGGTGCAGACGGCCTACCGCGAGTACCAGCAGCGCGCGCTGCAGCAGGGCGGCCTGCGCAAGATGTACATCGGCACGCTGACATTGACCCTGGTGCTCGCGGTGTTCGCCGCGGTGCTGCTGGCGGCCACGCTCGGCAACCAGCTCGCCCGGCCGCTGCTGCTGCTCGCCGAAGGCATGCGCCAGGTGGCGGGCGGCGACCTGAGCGCCAAGCCGGTGTTCGCGTCGCGCGACGAGCTCGGCGGCCTGACCCGCAGCTTTGCCGACATGACGACGCAGCTCTCCGAGGCGCGCCACCTGGTGCACAAAAGCGTCGTCCAGGTCGAAGGTGCGCGGGCCAATCTGCAGACCATCCTCGACAACCTCACCGCCGGCGTGATCGTGTTCGACCGCCAGGGCCGGATCGACACCGTGAACCCCGGCGCGACGCGCATCACGCGCCTGCCGCTCTCGGCCTACCGCGGCCAGCGTCTCGGCGACGTGCCTGGGCTCGCCGAATTCGCGCAAGCGGTCGGCCAGCGCTTCGAGCTGCACGACACCAGCCCCGAGGCCGGCGAGCGCGACCACTGGCAGGACGCCTTCGAGTTGCACAGCGGCGGCGCCTCGGGTTCGTCGGTGAGCCGCGAGCGTGACTCGATCACCCTCCTGGTGCGCGGCGCGGCGATGCCGCAGGGCGCGACGTTGATGGTGTTCGACGACATCACCGAGCTGGTGTCGGCGCAGCGCAGCCAGGCGTGGAGCGAGGTCGCGCGCCGGCTCGCCCACGAGATCAAGAATCCGCTGACACCGATCCAGCTGTCGGCCGAACGGCTGCAGCACAAGCTCGGCCACAAGCTCGCCGGCGCTGATCAGGCGGTGCTGGTGCGCTCGGTCGACACGATCGTGAACCAGGTGCAGGCGATGAAGACGCTCGTCAACGAGTTCCGCGACTACGCGCGGCTGCCCGCGGCGCAGCTCGTGCCGATCGACCTGAACCCGCTGGTCGCCGAGGTGCTCGGCCTTTACGGCGCAGCGCAGGAGACGGGCGAGCTGCAGGCCCGGCTCGAACCCGCCCTGCCGGCGATCCTCGGCGACAGCACGCAGCTGCGCCAGGTGATCCATAACCTGGTCCAGAACGGGCTGGATGCGGTGACCGGCCAAGCCGACGGCCGGGTCGAGATCAGCACCGGCATCGTCCGCAACGAGCAGGGAGCGCCGCGCGCGGTGCGGCTGCAGGTCGTCGACAACGGCCCGGGCTTTCCGGACAAGGTGCTGAAGCGCGCCTTCGAACCCTATGTGACGACCAAGAGCAAGGGCACCGGCCTCGGCCTGGCGGTCGTCAAGAAGATCGCCGACGAGCACGGCGCGCGGTTGCGCGTCGCCAACCTCGCCGGCACCGACACGGCTGCGGCAGCCGCGACCGCCGGCGCGCCTCCGGCCGGGCCGCTGCGGGGCGCGCGAGTCTCGCTATCATTCGAGCGCTTTGCGCCGTTGGTGGCCTCGCCGTCGGCGGCTGCGTCGGCGACGGCGTGAAACTGCCCATGGCCACCATCCTTGTTGTGGACGACGAGCTCGGCATCCGCGCCCTGTTGTCCGAAATCCTGGCCGACGAAGGCCACACGATCGAGCTTGCCGAAAACGCAGCCGCGGCGCGCGCGTGCCGCGAGCGCATCCGGCCCGACCTCGTGCTGCTCGACATCTGGATGCCCGACGTCGACGGCATCACGCTGCTGAAGGAATGGGGCGCGGCCGGCCAGCTCACCATGCCGGTCATCATGATGAGCGGTCACGGCACGATCGACACCGCGGTCGAGGCGACCAAGTTCGGCGCCATGGCCTTTCTCGAAAAGCCGATCACGCTGCAGAAGCTGCTGCGCGCCGTCGAGCAGGGGCTGACGAAGCCGGCGGCGCCGCGCGAGGCGAGCAGCGGTGAAGCGCTCGGGGCCGGGGCGCCGGGCGGCAACCTTGTCGGCGCACCCGGTCCGGTCTACGCGGGGCCCTCGGCGAACCTCGAGCTCGACACCGCGCCAGGCGACAGTGGGCCGACCGCAGGCTTGGCGCCGCGCGCGCCGGGGCCGCAACCCGAACAGAGCTTCGACCTCGATCGCCCGCTTCGCGAGGCCCGCGACGCTTTCGAGAAGAGCTACTTCGAGTTCCATTTGGCGCAGGAAAACGGCAGCATGACGCGCGTCGCCGAGAAGACCGGCCTCGAACGTACGCACCTTTACCGCAAGCTCAAGCAGCTCGGCGTCGACCTCTCACGCAACCGTCGCGGCAGCGGTCCGTGAGCCGCGAGAGCGCCGGGGCGCCCCGCTATACTCGCGCCCTCACGGCGGCCTGGTAGCTCAGTCGGTAGAGCAGCGGATTGAAAATCCGCGTGTCGGTGGTTCGATTCCGCCCCAGGCCACCAAGTCACTGTTCCGGGACATTCAAAGATGTCGCGGGAATGCCGAGAAGCCCTCGAGAACCGACGCTCTGGGGCTTTTTTATTGTCCGGCGTCGCAGCGACCAGACGAAGCCACCGCAGTTTGGGAACACTTGAATGAAGGACGGTGCAAGAGCGCTCGAGCTGCAAAGCGCATGCGCGTCTGAAAAGCGCCGACCGGGTGGCCTCCGTCGCCATCGGAACCGAAGCGTCCAGCGCGGTGCTTTCGCGGTCCTATTGACGCTGGTGATTCTCGGCGAGGCGCAGGCCGGGAGCGATCCGATGCACACCGAGCTTGCCGCTGCAAGTTCTTGGAGCGCGACCGCGCGCAAGGTCGGCGAGGATTGGGCTGCCGGGCGTGTTCCGACTCGATATGCCATGCGGACGCTCGCGACCGCGCAACAGGACATCCGACGGCAGGAAAAGGCTATTTCGCGCGAGCGCGATGTGGCGTTCGAACGCAGGAACGCGCAAAACGCGGTCTTGAAGCGGATCGATGCAGCGATTGCAAACCTTCGCGACGCAGTATCGAACGAGGATGACGGGCAGCTCGCCATGGCTCTGCAGGCGCTCGAACGAGCGATCCCGGCAACCAGCACGACCGGCCGGTGAAAAAGATTTTTGAAGTCTCGCTCGGCATCGTCACCAGCGTCGGCGGCTTTCTCGAGATCGGATCGATCGCAACCGCGGCCCAGGGTGGGGCGCTCTTTGGCTACCAACTCCTCTGGGCCGTGCTGCTCGGCGGTGTGTGCATCGTCTTTCTGGTCGAGCAGGCCGGGCGGCTGACGGCCGTCAGCGGTCGAACGATTCCGGGCGCAATCCGCGAGCGCTTCGGTTTCTCTTACTACCTGGTACTTCTTCTTTTGATCGCGCTCGTCACGCTGCTCGTGCTCGGTGCCGAATTCGGCGGCATTTGCATCGCGCTCGAGTTTGCAACCGGCATCGGCTATCGCTGGTGGGTGACCCCGGTGGTCTTCGCGACCTGGCTCCTCTTGTGGAAGGGCAAGTTCAGCCTGATCGAGCAAGGCGTCTCGCTTCTGGGCCTTGTCACGGTCTGCTTTATCGTCGCGGTCTTCGTGCTCAAGCCCGACTGGCACGCAGCAGCGAGGGGCATCGCACCATCGCTTCCGGTTCACGACCGCGGGCATTACTGGTTTCTCGCTGTGAGCATCCTCGGGGCGTCGATCACGCCCTCGTTGATGTTCTTCTATTCGTTCGGCGCGATCGAAGACAAGTGGGACGAAAGCTATGTCGGGGCGAACCGGGCCATTGCGGCGGTCGGCATGGGCTTTGGCACCTTTATCTCGATGGCGGTGCTGGTCGTTGCCGCCTTGAGTTTGCTGCCGCTCGGTATTCGGGTCCAAGACTATTCCCAGCTCGGACTGCTCCTCACACAGGCGTTCGGTCACTGGGGCTTCGTCCTCATCATCGCATCGCTCGCCATCGCCTGCCTGGGTGCCGCCGTTGAAATCGCGCTCGCCATTGCCGGCATGCTGGCGCAGGGCCTGGGCTGGAACTGGAGCCAGAACCGGCGTGCGCGCGATGAGGCGCGCTTCAGCTTTACCTACACGGTCGTGATCGTCCTCGGAGGGCTTTTGGTCCTGAGCGGGATCGATCCGCTCAAGCTGACGAACTTCTCGATGGCGCTCACGGCGGCGACGCTGCCGGTCGCGATCGTGCCATTCCTCTTTCTGATGAACGATCCCAAGTATGTGAAGGAGCATCCCAACGGATGGCTGTCGAACACGGTCGTCGTCTTCGTCGTTGCACTGGCGTTCGTGCTCGCATTGGTGACGATCCCGCTCGAGATCTTCGGAGGCTGACCCTTGGATCTCATACGCGAGTGCCTCGACAACGAAGTCTTCGACCGCAACGGCGAGCGCCTGGCGCGGGTCGACGGCATCGTGATCGCGATCGAGGATGACGGCCAACCGCGCGTGATCGCGATCGAGATCGGCACGATCACGCAGGCCCGCCGTGTTCATCGTCGGGTCGGCCGCTGGGCCGAGCGGTGTGTGCGGCGGTGGGGAAAAGCGGGCGAGGATCCTTACCGGATCCCCTGGCGAATGCTCACCCGCACAGGTGACGACTACAAGGCCGACGTGGAAGCGGCGAAGACGCCGGCGCGCGCCTGGGAGAACTGGTTGCGCGAACACGTCATTGGACGCATCTGGGGCGCCTGAGCGTGGCGAGACACGAACTGAACGTCGAGTTGCTGCTCAACCGCCGGGTCTACGGTGCGGACGGCAAGCCGGTCGGCCGGCTCGAGGAGGTGCGCGTCGAGCCGCGCGGCGGCGAGCTCTTCGTCATCGAGTACCTCGTCGGCACGTATGCGTTCATGGAGCGCTTGGCGCGGGGGGCCGTTGGCCGTGCGGTCCTGCACACCTTCGGCGCGGCGCGGAAGGGAGAAGGCTATCGCGTGCCGTGGGACCAGCTCGATCTGGCAGATCCGCAGCGGCCCGCTCTGCGCTGCTCGACAAGCGCTCTTGCGCTTATTACGCCGGGGCGAGAAGCGCGCGGAAAGTAGAGCTTCGAGTTGGCGCGCGGTGGCTTCCGCGGCTAGTCCTACGCTATGACGTCGCCTCGGTCGGCAGCCGTCGCAATCGCCGCCGGCGTTTCGCAAGGACGGCACGGTGACCGCAGCTGCCACCGACCGGGCCGCCGCCAAGGGGGGTATCTCCTGCTCCATTCTGCCAACCAAGACAGCCGCGGCTGCGTCGTCGTCCGCGTCGAAAAGGATGCTGGGATAGCGCCCGTCGGACCGGCGCAGATCGTGTCCGAGACTGCCGTGTTCCACTGGACGACCGGCCACCTGCTCCGAGCGCCAGGCCTGATAGGCCCCGGCTTGCTTGCAGAGCGTCATCGACCCGCTCGACCAGGCTGTCATCCGACGGAGAGCGCGCGGTCTGCACGAAGCAGCTAGGAGCTGCCAGTGCCTCACGTGGATTCCGTTCAGGCGGTAGCGCGCGTTCTGACCTCGAACCGCCATGGCGAGCTTGGCCCGCGGGTGGGGCAGCTGATTCGGACCGCGCCGATGATCGGCCAAGCCGACAACACGTCGTACAGCGGCGCCAGATGGGACTGGCCACCCGCCGATGTGGATCGAGAAGTTCTTCGCGTGCCCATCGGTCGCAGCCAGGAGCCAGAACGCCAGTTGCGCGAGCGCGAGGGTGGCGCGATCCTCATCCGCCTGTTTGCTGTGGGCGAGCACGCCCAGGCAACCGCGTGCCGATGGGCCGCCGTCGCTCTCTTAATTCCGCTCGGGCGCGATGCCGAGCGCCTGACAAAAGTCCTCCTGCGGTAGCCGAGCGATCCATGACCCCTCCGGCGGCTCAAAGCGTGACTTCTGTTCAGCACCTTCAGGTACACCTTGCCACCGCCGGTCGAACCGCGTGACGACCAAGACCTTCGACTCGCCGAACGTGGCGATCTCCGTCTCGGCAGTCGCGAGGCCAGCTCATTCATCAGCTGACCGCACAGCCACTCGTTCTCGACTGAGTCGGTCATGTCGGCACGCATGTTGCCAACCAAGCCAAGGGGCAGCTTCAGGGTGTGCGTGGTCGGCGTGGCGCCCATCGGTACAAGCCATTTACAAACTCCTGCGCAATATCAACTTGCCAGCTCAGCATGCGCGGGCAACACGACTGGCGAAGGGTCGGACCGTCCGCCCCCTCGAACCGCATTGCCGGTCCGGTCCAAGGCGCGGATCGCGGGGCGCGCGAACCTTGACGGGTGTCGGTTCGAAGATTGCGGTCGTCAATGCGGAACGCGTCGGCTTAACTACCTTTCGACGACGTGGTACCGACCGCTCCCTCGCGTATAGACCTGATCAGACGCCAGTACGGTGCGCGGTTCGTAGTCGGGCAGCTCCTCGACGCGCGCGTAAACCGGCGCAAAGGCGATGCGCACAGCTGGAGCAGGTCGTCGAGGCTGTCGACGACGAAGTAGGTCTCCTGGAAGTCGTCGATGCGGTAGTTGGTGCGCATCGCGCGTTCGAGGTCGAAGCGGATCCGGTTCGGCGAAGGGTCGTCGAGGGCGAAACCGTCTCGGTCGCCGATGACGCGATTTTGGGCGCCGTAGATGCGCATGCCGTCGGGCTGCTTCACGAGCCCGAACTCGATGGTGTACCAACAAACGCGGGCCAGGTTCTTGATCTTTCTCAGCCGATGCGCTTTCATCCCGCCTGCGCCATAAGCCTGGATGCAGTCGGCAATGACCGGGTGCATCGGCATGGGAGCGTGGCCGGAGACGTCGTGGAAGACGTCGGGCTCTTCGAGGCAATCGAGTTCGTGTGGCTTGCGGATGAAGTCACCCGCGGGAAAGCGCCGGTTCGCGAGATGCTCGAAAAACACTTTGTCCGGCACGAGCCCCGGGACAGCGACCACCTGCCAGCCGGTCCGTTTCATCAAGGTCTCCGAGAGACGGCGAAAGTCTGGAATCTCGTCGGCCGAGATCGGTAGCTCGCTCATGCCCCGAATGAACGGATCGCACGCGCGTCCGGGCAGAAGCCGGCTTTGGCTGCGTGGATTCACAAAGTAAGTGCAACCCCCAGATAACCGGGGAGGTGGGCGAGC
>CAXSGM010000013.1:0-58282 GCA_964236915.1 uncultured Rhizobacter sp. | reverse complement strand
TGGGGGCGCAACTCGAGGGCCGTCGGCTGGCGGAGATCGATGGGCGAAGCGGCGCCGCCGGGGCCGTTCGCGCCGCCCCGCGGCCGCCGCGGCAAAGGGCCTCCAGCCGCGGCCCGGCAGGGGCTTCCGATGCTCGGCCAGCGGCCTCGACGCATCTGTGGTCGGCGGACTTTTCACGCCCTGACTTTAGCGTTCCGCCCTGGCTGGTCGCGCTCGGCCCGGCGGTCGTCGTCTGCAACGCGTCGGACTATCGGCCGAGCGGGCTCGGCGACGTGGAGCGCTTCGGCGCCGACATGGCGCTGCACCTGGAGGCGAACGTCGCGCTGCTGCACGCGCTGCGGCCGGCCGCCGACCGCACCGGTCGTCCCGGGCTGCGCTCGGTCGTCGGCATTACCGACATCGCGGTCGAGCGGGCGCCGGTCGGCCATCTGGCCTACACCGTCGCCAAGGGCGCGCTGCAGACGCTGCTGCTGGCGCTCGCCAACGAATGGGCGCCGCAGGTGCGGGTCAACGTCGTGCAGCCGGGCACGCTGCCGTTTCCGCCCGACTGGGACGACCCCGGGCGCACACGCCGCATCCTCGATTCGATCCCGCTCGGGCGAATCGGCAGCTTCGAGGAGCTGGCCGCGGTGGTCGCCTTTCTGGCGCTGGACGCGAGCTACGTCACGGGTCAGGTGCTGGCCGTCGACGGCGGTCGCAGCCGGCGCCTGGATTGACGTAGAAGCCGCCGCACAAACCTCGCCGAGACCGCCGAATGAATGCTCCACTCAGTTTCGGGGCGCCTTCCACGGACCGCGACGCCGCCCTCCGCGCGCTGCAGCTCGACTGCCGCCGCCTCTTTCTGCGTGACCACGAAGTGCGGATGAGCATCGGCGCCTTCGACCGCGAGAAGACGGCGCTGCAGCGCGTCGTGATCAACATCGAGCTGTACGTGCCCTACGCCGAGTCGACGCCCAAGGCCGACCGGCTCGCCGAAGTGGTCGATTACGGCTTCATGCGCGATACGGTCGCCGCGCGGCTCGCCGAAGGCCACGTCCATCTGCAGGAAACGCTCTGCGACGACCTGCTCGCCCGCCTGCTCGCCCATCCGAAGGTGCGCGCGGCGAGCGTCAGAACCGAGAAAATCGAAGCCTATGCCGATTGCCGCTCGGTCGGCTGCGAGGTCTTTGCCATGCGCCCCACGCCATGAATACCGCTGCTCGAGACGCCGCCATCCACGACATGCCGCTGCACTGGCACGAACGGCCGGCAGGCCTCGGCGACCGCGCGCAGCCCAACGCCGCGGCCGGCGACCCGCTGGCGCGCCAGCGGGTCGCGTCGGTCGAGACCGCCAAGCTCGCCAAGCGCCTGCACCGCCTGGTCGGCCAGGCGATCGCCGATTTCGCCATGATCGAGCCGGGCGACCGGGTGATGGTGTGCGTCTCCGGCGGCAAGGACAGCTACGCCCTGCTCGACCTCCTGATCGGGCTGCGCGCACGCTCGCCCGCGCCGTTCGAGCTGATCGCGGTCAACCTCGACCAGAAGCAGCCCGGGTTTCCGGCCGAGGTGCTGCCGCGCTACCTGAGCGGCCTGGGCGTGCCGTTCCACATCGAGACGCGCGACACCTACGCCATCGTCAAGCGCCTGATCCCCGAGGGCAAGACGATGTGCAGCCTCTGCTCGCGGCTCAGGCGCGGCATCCTGTACCGCGTCGCCGGCGAACTCGGCGCGACCAAGATCGCGCTCGGCCATCACCGCGACGACATGCTGCAGACGCTGCTGATGAACATGTTCTTCGGCGCCAAGCTGAAAGGGATGCCGCCGAAGCTGGTGAGCGACGACGGCCGGCACGTCGTGATCCGCCCGCTCGCCTACGTGCCCGAGGCCGACCTCGAACGCTGGGCCGCGCAGCGGGCCTTTCCGATCATTCCCTGCACGCTTTGCGGCAGCCAGCCGAACCTGCAACGCGCCCAAATCAAGGCGATGCTGCGCGACTGGGAGCAGCGCTTCCCGGGCCGGATCGACAACATGGCGAGCGCGATGGCCAACGTCGTGCCCTCACACCTGATGGACCGCGCGCTGCATCCGTTCGCGACGCTCGCAGCCACCGGCGTGCCCGATCCGGCCGGCGACCGCGCGTTCGATGCCGACGACATTCCCGCCGTCGACGACATCGACCGCAAGGTCGACATCCTCGGAGCAGCTGCGTACCACCCCGGTTCGGGCTGAGCTTCGTCGGGCAGCCCGGCCGGCCGGGCGTTCGCAGCTTCTGTCGAAGCGCCGGCGCTCGGCGCGGCCTTTTCGACCGAGCACAGGGCGAACGGCGGTCGGCACGCGCCGCCGTTCAGGGCCGCGCCCGTCGAAGCGGGCGAGCCGCTCGACCGCACTCCCGGCCGAGGTTTGTCCCGACGAGGCGCGCCGTCATCGGCTTTGTCGCTACAACCGTCGACCGTTGCGGAGACTTCCATGCGCTCGAACTCGACCCTCGCCGCCGTGCTGGTCGCTGCACTGCTGGCCGGCTGTGCCAGCTTCAACACCTTGAACAGCGAGGTCTCGACCTATGGCGCCTGGCCGGCCGAGCGCCGACCGGCGGGCTTCGTGTTCGACCGTCTGCCGTCGCAGGATTCCGCCTCGGCCCGCCAGACCGAGCTCGAGACCGCCGCGCGCGGTGCGCTCGAAGCGGCGGGCTTCCGCGCCGCCGGCACGCCGGCCGAGGCGGAGTACCTCGTCCAGGTCGGCGCCCGGGTGGTCTCGAACGATCCGTGGGTCTACAACGCGCCGCTGTTCTGGCGCGGCCCCGGCCCCTACGGCTGGGGCTACGGGCCGTATCGCCGCTTCGGGGGCGGGTATGGCGCCGGCTGGGGTGGTTGGGACGGCTGGGCGCGCCCGTACGGCCTCGTCTCGTTCGAGCGCGAAGTCGTGCTGCTGATCCGCGACCACCGCAATGGCACCGTGTTGTACGAGGCGCGCGCCGACAACACCGGCCCCTCGCCCGACATCGACTATCTGCTGCCGGCGATGTTCAGCGCGGCGCTCAAGAATTTTCCGCGCGTCGATCCGACACGGCGCAAGGTGCAGACGCCGGTCTCGGCGGGTTGATCCCCCCCTCGGGCACGACCGCCGGGTTCGAGGCTTCCGCCGATTGCTGCACGACGCCCTCGCGGGCCACGCGCCGCGGGCGGGGGGTTCCCCCGCTCAGGGCTCTGCAGCTCGCGCCGGCTTGGCGGCAGCGATTGCCCGCAGGTCGCCTTCCCAGCCGGCAAGACGGTCGGAAGCCCGGCGGCGCTGCGGCGCGGTCGTCGCGTTGTGGATGTCGGCGGCGAACGCGCAGTTGAACTCCGTCAACCGGGCGATGTAACGCTGGTACGGCTCGCGCGGCGAGTGCTCGAGCCGAGCAACATAGCCGTTCAGGGCCTGCAACGCCTGCGCCGGCGTGTTGCCGCCTTCGCCGGCCGCGCGCAGGATGCGCAGCGCGTCCTGCTGACGGAGCCGCCGCTCGGCCAGCCAAAGCTCGGGATCGAACGGCGAGCGGGTGAGCGTGTCGGCGATGCGCGCGCGCTGGCCCGCATCGAGGTGGCCGTACAGCGACTCGGCGCGGTCGACCACCCGCTTCAGCGCCTCGTCGGCGCGCTGTTTCGGATCGGCCTGGAGGAAATCCTCGCGATAGGTCGCGTTGGTCTTGTCGTAGCGCCGCTCGAGGTGCGTCACCTGGCGCGGCGTCACGGTCGGCAAAAGCGCCGCCGCTGCCGGGGCGATCTGCTCGTAAGCCAGGTGCGCCCGCTTCATCAATTCACCCTGCCAGACGCACGCCCGTGCCGGCGTGATGTCGGTCAGCACCTCGACTTTCGCTTTCGCGAGCTGATCGGCGTATTCGGGCAGCTGGGTGCGGCGGTTCCAGTCGAACCACTGGGCGATCGCTTCGCGTGCCTTGGGCGTCTGCTCGGCGTCGAAATCGATATAGCGGTCGAGCCACCAGTAGACGATGTCGGGAGCGGTGCCGTAACCGATCCGGAGTGCGCTGCAGGCGCCCAGCGCCATGGCCAGCGAAAGGATAATCGCCAACCGCAAAACCGAAGCGAAAAGCACACGCCGCATGGCACTCGACATCGTCATCATGGCCGCGGGCAAAGGCACCCGCATGAAGTCGGCGCTGCCGAAAGTGCTGCATCGACTGGCTGGAACGAGCTTATTGCAACACGTTCTCGCGACGGCGACAGCGCTCGAACCCGACGCCATCGTGGTCGTCACCGGCCACGGCGCCGAAGCGGTCGAGGCGCTGGTCGACAGCGTGCCGCGGGCGCGCAGC
This sequence comes from uncultured Rhizobacter sp., assembly GCA_964236915.1. GTDB lineage: Bacteria > Pseudomonadota > Gammaproteobacteria > Burkholderiales > Burkholderiaceae_C > LMDS01. The sequence continues at coordinate 53,997 of CAXSGM010000013.1, read as the reverse complement.
GTGCGCCAGGCACCGCAGCTCGGCACGGGCCATGCGGTGCTGCAGGCGGTGCCGTATCTGCACGCCGCCGGCACCACGCTCGTGCTGAACGGCGACGTGCCGCTGATCGAGCCGGCGAGCCTCCGGGCGCTGATCGATGCGGCCGCCGGCGGCCGGCTCGCGCTGCTGACCTGCGTGGCGACGGACTCGACCGGCTACGGACGAATCGTTCGCGCCGGCGCACCCGCGGGCCCGTCGGACGGCGCACCGGGCGCGGTAGCGGATACCGCGCCGGTGCTCGCGATCGTCGAGCAGAAGGACGCGAGCGCCGCCCAGCGGCTGCTCCGCGAGGTCTACACCGGCGCCATGGCCGCCCCGACCGCGCTGCTGAAGGACTGGCTCGCCCGCCTGACCGACGCCAACGTGCAGCGCGAGTACTACCTGACCGACGTGGTGAAGATGGCCGTCGCCGACGGCGTCGCGGTCGTCGCGCGGCCGGTCGGGAGCGAGGTCGAGATGCTCGGCGTCAACAGCCCGGCGCAGCTCGCCGACCTCGAGCGCCGGGTCCAGCGCCGCCGCGCCGAGCGGCTGATGGACGCCGGCGTGCGGCTCGCCGATCCGGCGCGCTTCGACCTGCGGGGCACGCTCGATTGCGGCGCGGACGTGGAAATCGACATCAACGCGGTCTTCGAGGGTCGGGTCACGCTCGGCGCGGGTGCGCGCGTCGGCGCGAACTGCGTGATCCGTGACGCGACGATCGGCGCCGGCGCCGAAATCCATCCGTTCACGCACATCGACGGCGCCGTCGTCGGCGTCGGAGCACGCGTCGGGCCGTACGCCCGCCTGCGGCCCGGCACGGTGCTGGCCGAGGAGGTGCACGTCGGCAACTTCGTCGAGGTGAAGAACACGACGCTCGGCCGCGGCGCCAAGGCCAACCACCTCGCCTACCTCGGCGACGCGACGGTCGGCGAGCGCGTCAACTTCGGCGCCGGCAGCATCACCGCGAACTACGACGGCGCGAACAAGCACCGCACGACGATCGAAGCGGATGCGCACGTCGGCAGCAATTGCGTGCTCGTGGCGCCGATGACGGTCGGCGCCGGCGCGACGATCGGCGGCGGCTCGACGATCGCCAAGGACGCGCCGGCCGGCCATCTGACCGTCGCCCGCGCCCGCCAGACCTCGTACCCGAACTGGAAGCGGGCAGCCAAGAAGGCGGGTTGAGAAGGAGACCTGCAAACGCCGTGCTTCACGCATGCCAATAGCCGGGTCAGCGTCGATGACCGGCCAGGGCCAGGGCCAGGATCGGTACGGTGCTCCCGAGCACCTCCAAGATCACCAGTACGGAAAATGCCGAGCCACGCGTCGGCGCGAGCCATCTTCGCCCGGCTGCAGCGGCTAGAAAACGGGTGCACTGGGCCCGGGGCGGCGCACGTGAAATTGTTTGGGCCTGCGGAATTCCGACGCTGCGCTGAGCCAGTCGTGAGCCAGCATCGACCAGGGCATGACCCGGCACCATGGTTTCAAACGCTCGAAGTACCTACCTATGCAGCTTGAAGACCTGAGCCTCTTCGTTCGGGTGGCGCAAACCCGGTCACTGAGCAAAGCGGCTCGGCAACTTGCACAGACGCCCTCCACTGTCAGCGCTCGATTAAAGCGCATGGAACAGGAGTTGGGCGTGCGACTCCTGAGCGCACGACTCGGTCCGTAAGACTGACTGCCGGAGGTGAGCGATTTCTGCAGACATGCGAGACGATGTCCCCGGCATGGAAGCGAGGTCAATCGTTGCTGCGCAACGAGCCAAGCGCTGTCGAAGGCACCATTCATATTGCGGCCCCGGCCGACATGAGCGTGCAATACCTCGCCGGATGGCTCGGCGAGTACGCCCTGACGCACCAAAGGCTCGCTATCACTCTTCACGTCGGCGATCGCCTTCACGAACTGCCGCGCGAGGCTGTGGACATCGCCATTCGCTATGGAGACTTGGACGACTCCTCCCTTATAAGCCGCTTGTTGCTCCGCACCGAGCGTGTACTTGTGGTGTCGCCCGAGTATTTGGCAAAGTCAGCACGGCTCGCATCGCCGGATGACCTGGAACATCATCGCTGCCTTGCATGGATGATGCGCGGCCAGCCGCGAATTCAGTGGACTTTCTATTCTGCAGAGGGCGTGGCGCACGCTATCGCCATCAAACCGTTCCTCTGCGGCGATGGGCCAACGGTGCGCGAATGGGCGCTTCTCGGGCATGGCGTCGCCTACAAAGCTTTGACGGATGTTTTGCCGGATCTGCGGGCGGGCCGATTGGTTCGGGTTTTGCCGGACTGCGGGGGTGAGCGTGTTCCGATCCACGCCGTCTTGCCGAGCGGAAGTTACATGCCGACGCGTGTGCGCGCCGTGCTCAATTACTTGTGCATGCAGTTTGCTTCGGTAGACCAGGAGCGTACGGATACGCTTAACGAAAAGCGCGAAAACAGTTAATTCAGCGCGGTGTCTTATCAGGCCGCCTCGAGCCTCGTTGGCTTCTGGATTGAAACCGCAGGTCGCCGTTCGCGGCCAGCCCCGCGCCAACCCTCAGCGCGATGAAGCATCCAGGACAACGAACATGAGAGCAATCGGCTATCGACATGCGGGCCCCATCGAGCGCGAAGACGCTTTGGTAGATATCGAGCTGCCACGACCTGTCGCGACGGGTCGCCAGCTGCTCGTCGAGGTCAAGGCGGTCTCGGTCAATCCGGTGGACACCAAAGTTCGCAAGAGCACGGCCGCAGCGGCTGGCGAGTGGAAGGTGCTGGGCTTCGACGCTGCCGGCGTGGTTCTCGAAACGGGCCCGGAAGCAAACGCGTTTCGACCGGGCGACGAGGTGTTCTACGCGGGCTCCATCGATCGGTCGGGTTCGAACGCGCAGTTTCACCTCGTCGACGAGCGCATCGTGGACGCGAAGCCGAAGTCGATTGGATGGGCGGCTTCGGCAGCGCTTCCGCTGACCTCGATCACGGCTTGGGAGGGGCTATTCGAGCGGCTCGACGTGAATCGTCCCGTGCCGGGCGCCGCCGCTGCGATCCTGATCATCGGTGGCGCAGGCGGCGTCGGGTCGATTGCCGCGCAGCTCGCAAGAAAGCAAACCGATCTGACGGTCATCGCGACGGCGTCCCGTCCGGAGACCGTCGCCTGGGCTCGCGAGAAGAGCGCACACCACGTCATAGATCACAGTCGCCGGATGGCGCCGCAGATCGCATCGCTCGGCATCGGCTCACCCGCCTTCGTTTTCTCGACCACGCATGCGAATCAACACGCCGCCGATATCGCCGAACTCATCGCCCCGCAGGGCCGGTTCGGATTGATCGACACGCTTGCCGACGCGGGTCTTTTCATGCGGAAGTCGGTCTCCATCCACTGGGAACTGATGTTCACGCGACCTCTGTTCAATACGGCCGATATCGCGCGACAGGGCGACCTGTTGAACGAGATTTCGCGTCTGGTCGACGCCGGCGTTTTGCGCAGCAAACTGACACAAAGCTTCTTGCCAATCGATGCCAGCAACCTGAAGCGAGTGCATGCGATGGTCGAATCGGGCGCGACCTGCGGCAAGCTTGCGCTCGAAGGTTTTGCCGCCTGAACGATCGCCACACTCGCCATACCTCAGCCCGCCGGAACCTCACATGAGCAATGCCTTCGTCGTTTTCGTCAAAGAAAGCACTCGGGATCAGAGCGCGCTCGATCGCTACTCAAGTAGGGTGAAACGCAGCTTTGAGGGTCGTGAGGTAGCGGTCCGAGCTGCCTACGGCCACCTGGAAGTATTGGAGGGCCCGCAGATTGAAGGCGCGGTCATCCTCGAGTTTCCGAGTGTCGAAAGTGCCAGGGCATGGTACTACAGTCCGAGCTACCAAGAAGCAGCAATGCACCGTTTCGAGGGGGGCGAGCTATCGCGCGTTCATCATCGAAGGCGTCAAACTTCCTCCGCAGAACTGAAGCATCGAATGCAAACCAAAACAGACGCCGCCGCATCCATTTCGCGCGAGGCAGCCGAAGCGCTCATCGAAGCAGCGCGCCAGGCCTGCCGGGACATCGATATAGAAGTCGCCATTGCAGTCACGGACGCAGGCGGCGCACTCAAGGCATTCTCGCGTGACGACGGCGCGGCTTTTCTCACTGCGAAGTGGCCATCGATAAAGCGTGGACTGCTGTCTCTTATGGCGTCGCGACGCGTGTCTGGAATGCCATATTGACTGACAGCAAGGTTGCACAACTCGCTCACCACCCTCGTTTGGTGGCTGTAGGCGGTGGGTGTCCTATCGTGCAGGACGGCGAGGTGGTGGGCGGCATCGGGATTTCCGGCGGTACTGCGTCGCAGTATCAACAGGGTACCGAGACGGCACTGGCACATCTTGGCTTCGAAGTGCGGAGCTGACAGGGAACAAAACCTGCGTGCGCGTGCCGGAGCGTGCTCGCCCGCCGCGTCTCGAATCTCCTCGGCCCAAGCTTTCGCCAGAAGGCCTCGTCTTCGCGTTCAGGCGGTCTGGCAAGGCAACAACCGGCACCGAGCGGTCGTTTGGTTCCGAAGCGAGCGCTTCGTCAAGACGAGGGACGACAGTCTCCTTGAGCACCTTCACCATCATGGTTTGGTTTCACCATGCCATGCTTGTGCCAGGTGTTCATGTCGAGCGCCGGAAACGGGTTGAGAAGGTGCTGCCGAGCCTTTCGCCAATGCAGGTGCTGTTCGTCCACGGCATGGGCCGGAGTTCGCTTTCGGGATGGCCGTTGCTGCGACGGATGCGACGCGCCGGTTGGGCGACCGCGACGTTCGACTACGCCGTGCGCCGGGAGCCGTTCGACGCGATCGTGGCGCGGCTCGCGGCGGCGATCGACGCGCTGCCGGCCGGCGCGCCGCTGATCCTCGTCGGCCATTCGCTTGGCGGGGTGTTGCTGCGCGCGGCACTGGCCGAGTCGGATCGGCGTGCGGCGCAGGTGCGGCGCCTGTTCCTGCTCGGTTCGCCGGTCGAACCGTCGCGGTACGCGCGCCGGCTGGCGAAGAACCGCCTGTTCCGCGCCGCGACCCGCGATTGCGGCCACCTGCTGGCCTCGACCGAGCGCATGTCGGCGATCCCCCGGCCGGCGGTGCCGACCACCGCGATCGTCGGCATCGGCGGCCCGACGTTCGCCCGCGGTCCGTTCGGTCTCGAGCCGAACGACGGGATCGTCTCGCTGTCCGAAGTCAGCGCCGAATGGCTCGATGACCAGGTTCGCGTGCCGATCGTTCACGGCTGGCTCCCGGCAAGCGCGCGTGTCGCCGAGGTGGTGCTGACGCGGCTCGGCTGAGCGGAGCCGGAGCACGCCGGGCCGCCAAGCACCGCCGTCCGCTCGGCGAGGGTGCCTATCGTTCAGCCCTTGGCGACGACCTCGAGCGCCAGGCACAGATCGTCCCAGGCGCGGGCCTTGTCGCCCGGATGACGCAGCAGGTAGGAGGGTGCGTAAGTCGCGACCAGCGGCAGGCCGCGGTAGCGGTGCACCCGGCCCCGCAGGCGCCCGAGCGGGTCGTCGCTTCGAAGCAGGAGCGCCGCGGTGCGGCCCATCGCGACGACGACCTTCGGCCGAACGATCGCGATCTGGCGGGCGAGATATGAGCCGCAGACATCGACCTCGTCGGGCGTCGGCAGGCGATTCCCGGGCGGCCGGCACTTCACCGGCACCGTGACGCAAGCACGCCCGGCCGGCACCCCGAGCTCGATCGCCCGGCCGACGCCGACGGCGCGCAACATGCTGTCGAGCAGCTGCCCCGGCCTGCCGGCGAAAGGCGTGCCCTCGCGGTCCTCGGCCTCGACGGGCGGCTCGCCGACAATCAACCAGTCGGCCGCGGCGCTGCCACCGCCGAAGACCGAACGCGTGCGGCCCTCGCACAGCGCGCATGCGGTGCAGCCGGCTGCAGCGTCGCGCAGCGCCGGCCAATCGAGCATGGCGAGCCTGGCGAGCGGCGGCGGGCCGGCGTCGACGCTGCGGCCGGCCGCGGTTGTCGCGGCGTCGGGTGGCGCGGCTCTGCCGACCGCAGCGGCGAAGCACGCTGGCGGGGTCGGGGTCGAGGTTGGGATCGAGGTTGGGATCGAGGTCGGGCGCGAGGTCGGGCGCGAGGTCGGGATCGCCGTCGCGGTGGCGGCCATGGTGGTTGCCCGGTTTGTGCTTGGCGCCGTTTCGGCCAACGTCCCGTCCGTCCCGGCCGTCTCGTCGGCCGCGCCGACCGCCGGTCGCTCGGGCGCCCAGAGCCGGACACCCATCGCCCTCAGCATCGCTGTCTGGCGCTCATCCCAGCGCATCGCCGCCGCCTTCCTCGCCCGCCGGTCCGGTCTTCGCCAACGCCAGGCTCATCACGAGGGCGTCCTCGCGCCGGCCGAACGACGCCGGGTAGTAGCCCCTGCGCCGGCCGGTCGTGACGAAACCGAGGCGGGTGTAGATCGCCTGCGCGCGCGCGTTGCCGGCGCGGACCTCGAGCCACAGTTGCGGGACGCCGTCGGCCCGACAGCGCCCGAGCAGGCCCTCGATGAGCGCTCGGGCGTGCCCGCGGCCCCGCGCACGCGGCGCGACCGTGACGTTCAGCAGGTGCATCTCCTCGACGCCGCGCATCGCGACGAGGTAACCGAGGAGTTCGCCGTCCGGCCCCTCGATGACCCAGGCAGGGTACGCCGCGGCCAGCGAGTCGACGAAATTGCCACGGCTCCACGGGAACGCGTAGGCGCTCGCCTCGACCGCGTGCACGGCGCCGATGTCGGCGAGCTGCATCGCCCGGATCCGCGGCCCGGACGCGGCGCCGCCGACCGGGCCGGCCGCGGAGTGCGCAAACACGCCGGCCGCGCCCGATCGCGTCGCCGCGCCGGCTTGCTCGGCGCTTCGTCCCGGCGCAGCCGAGGGCCGGGGCGCGGGCATCCGCGTGTCGTGCATCACGGCATCCCGGCGGCCGCGCGCACCTTGGCCGCCCGCGCGGCGTCGCGTTCGGCGGTCGTCTGCGCCACCTTGTCGCGCAGGTAGAGCGGCAGGGCGAGCGCCGCGTCGAGGCCGCGGCCGGCGTGCCAGTCGGTGAGTGCGAGGGGCAGCATCGCGGCCGCCCGCGGGCGTGCGTCGGGAAACCGCGCTGCGCCGCTCGACCGCAGACGCGCGCCGAAAAGGCCGAGGGCGTTGCCAGCGACCCGCTCGGGCGGCTCCGCATGCCAGCGCTCCACGAGCCGCTCGGGCGTGGTGAGCTCGGGCGCGACCCGAACCGACCAGGCGCCGCGGTCGAACGCGTAGCAGGCGGCGTAGATCTCGTCCATGCGCGCGTCCAGCAGCGCCCAGGTCGACGCCGGCGCCCGGTCATCGGCGCGCGCATCCTCGGCCACGGCGAGCAGCGTGTCGATCGGCAGCACCGGCTTGGCGGCGCCGAAGGCCAGCCCCTGGGCGACCGAGCAGGCAGTGCGCAGGCCGGTGAAGGCGCCGGGGCCGCGGCCAAAGGCGATCGCGTCGACCGCCGGCAGCGCGATGCCGGCGCGGTCCAGCAGCTCGAAGATCACCGGCAGCAGCAGCGTCGAAGCCCGGGCACCGCCCTCGCCTTCGTGGCCGAGCGTCGTGCCGTCGCCCCGTCGCAGCGCGACGCTCAGGTGGTCGGTCGCCGTGTCGAACGCGAGCAAGGTCGGGCCAGGCGCCGGGGCGGACGATAGGGCCATGCGGGCAGTTTACCGGCGGGCAGGCGCCGCAGCGGCAGGCGGCGAGGGTGACGAACGCCGTTTCGAGGTCCATCATGGCGCGCGAAAGGACAACGTCGAGCGCAGCCACATGCACCAGCGCCTATTCGCTCGCCCCGCTCCCGCGGCTCGCCCCGGCGGCGTCGACGGGTCCGTGCGGCCTTCGGCAACGCGGCCCTTCGAAGCGCAGCTCGGCCCGCAGCTCGCGGCCGCGCCGCGCATCGTCGCCCTCGGCGCGATGCTGCTCGGCGCTGCCGCCTTCGCCCGACCCGCCGCGCTTCCTCCGCCGTTCGCCGCCGCGCTCCAACGCGCCGGAATCGCGCCGGCCGCGGTCGCCGCGCTGGTCGAGCCGCTCGACGAACGGACGCCGCGGCGCGGCTTCGCGTGGCGGCCCGATATTCCGGTCAACCCGGCTTCGGTCATGAAGCTGGTCACGAGCTTCGCCGCGCTCGACACCCTCGGCCCAGCCTGGACCTGGTCGACGCCGGTCTGGCTGCAGGGCGAGCTGCGCGACGGCGTGCTCGACGGCAACCTCGTGATCCGCGGCAGCGGCGACCCGCAACTGGTACAGGAACGCGTCTGGCTGCTGTTGCAGCGGGTCCGCGGGCTCGGTGTCCGAACGATCCGCGGCGACATCGTGCTCGACCGCGGCGCCTTCAGCCTGGCGACGTCCGACCCCGCCACGTTCGACGGCGAACCGCTCCGGCCCTACAACGTCGCGGCCGACGCGCTGCTGCTGAACTGGCGATCGGTGCAGTTCCGCTTCACCCCCGACCCGGCGCGTGGGGTCGCCCACATCGCGCTCGAACCGGCGCTGGCCGGCGTGCGTGTCGTCGGCATCGCCCCAGCCGACACCGGCCCGCTCGCGCCGGCGGACCTCCCGCTCGTGACGACCGGCGCATGCGGTCCCTGGCGGACAACGCTCGGGCCGCAGTTCGGCGATCCGACACGTCCGCGTTTCACCGGCCGCTACCCTGCGGCCTGCGGCGAGCAGACCTGGGCCCTCGCCTACCCGGAACCAGCACGCTACGACGAACGGCTCCTGCTCGGGCTCTGGGCCGAGATGGGCGGTGCCGTCGTCGGGCGGGTGCGCGAAGGCACGGCGCCGTCGAACCCGCCCACGTTCACGATCGCCTCGCCGCCGCTCGCCGCGGTCGTGCGGGATCTCAACAAGTACAGCAACAACGTGATGGCGCAGCAGTTGTTCCTGACGCTCGGCACGGTCTGGGGCGGCAGCGGCAACGGCAGTGGCAGCGACGACACGGCCGCGGCGGCCCGTGCCGGGCTGCGGCGCTGGGCGGCCGAGCGTTTCGGCGAGCGCGCTGCGGCCGGACTGGTCGTCGACAACGGCTCGGGTCTGTCGCGCGAAGGCCGGGTGACCGCCCGCTTTCTCGCGCGGCTCTTGCAGGCCGCCTGGTCGAGCCCGGTGATGCCGGAGCTGCTCGCCTCGTTGCCGGCGGACCGCATCGACGGGACCCTGGCGTCCGCCGATGCCCCCAGCGACGCGACGTCGGTACCGGCGAGCCGGCACGGCGCCCATCTGAAGACCGGCTCCCTGCGCGATGTGGCAGCGCTCGCCGGGTTGGTGCTGGCCGATTCCGGCCGCCGCTACCTGCTGGTCGCGATCGTCAACGACCCGGCGGCGAACACGCCGGCCGCGCGTGCGGCGCTGGCGGCGCTCGTGCACTGGACGGCCGACGATGCGGCGGGGTCGGCGCCAGGCGGCCGGCCGGAGCGGGGCAGAGGTCGCGTTCTGCGCGCTCTCTGAGCCGAACCGCGCTGCCGGCGGCTGCCGGATCGCCGACGTGCCGGGCGCGCCGACCGGTCCGCTAGAACGGGTTGTTCTGCGCCCGCGACAGTGCCAGCGAACCGAGTGCCGACTGGCCGCCGGCGCCGAAGTGCCGGTTGTCGGCCCAGAGCCAGTTGGCATTCTCGGCCTCGGCCACCAGGGTGTTGGTGGTGCAGCGCGGCAAGGGGACCGCACAGGCGACCAAGGTGGTGTTGCCGTAGACCGGGTTGCCGGTGCCGGTGCGGGTCGCGGTGTCGACCGACTGCAGGTACTCGTCGAGCTGGATCAGGCCGATCTTGTGACCGTCGTTGATGATGTTGGAGAGCAGCGCGTCGTTGAACTTGACCGACAGCCGGTTCAAGAGGGCCGGGCTGCTGTCGGTCGAAGCGGCGGAACGATCGCCGCCGAACGGCGTCAGGCCCATGTTCGGGATGGTGACGACCAGCACCTTGGCGCCGTAGGTCGTCAGCCGGTTCACCTGCTGCGCGAGCGCCATGCCGGCGGCGGCGAGGTTGGCGGTCAGCTGGTCCTCGCCGACGGCCGGATAGAGCTGGAACTGCGCGATCACGTCGTTGGCGCCGATCAGCACCGTGACCAGGTCGTTCGAGCGCAGGCCGTCGCTGTTCAGTTGCTGGTCGATCTGCGAGCCAAGGTCGGCGACCGTCGCGCCGTAGGTCGACCAGTTGTGGCTGCTGGTGTCGACCGCGTTCGGATTGCATTGCTGGAACACGAAGCCGTAGGCGTTGCCGACGACCTGGATCCAGAGCGGGTTCACGGTGCAGTCGACGGTGTTGGTGCCTGCTTGCACGCCGTTGACCGAGTACTTGGTCTGATCGCTGTTGATGACGCTGAACTCGTCGCCGAACGCAATGATCCGGCCCGGGTGGAACCGCTCGACCTGCTCGCCGCCGCCGCAGGCGCCAAGCAGTGTCGCGGCGGCGAGCGCCAGGCCGGCGCGCGCGATTCGCGCGATGGGGTTCGAGGTCGACTTCATGGATGCGGAAAGCTTTCGGGTCAGCGGCAGGCGGTTCTCGTGGGTCAGCACGCGGCCGCCCGCAGCAGGCGATCGCGCACGCCGTCCCAGGCCGGTTCCGGCGCCGGCGCCTCGACCCAGATCGTCGACACGCCTGCAGCATCGAATCCACGCAGCACTGCGAACAACTCGTGCGCGACATCCGCCGGGCGCCCTGCCATGCGCCGGTGCAGCACGCCGGCCGGCGCGGCGCCGCGGGAATATACCGCCAGCCCCGGCGACCGTTCGGGCAGGGTTTGCAAAGCCGCGTGAAGGGCCTCGGTGTTCATCAGTCGCAGGGTCGCGGCGGGGGCGTAGTGCGATGCCAGCGTGCCAGGGGCGCGCGGCGCCGCAGCGTCGGCCGCGTCGGCGGCCTCGACCGGCACACCCGCCGCCGCGGCCAGACGGTCCGGCGTCAGCATGCCGGGGCGCAGCAGCACCGGCCGGCCGCGCGTGGCGTCGACGATGCAGGATTCGATGCCGACCTCGGCCGCGCCCCCGTCGAGCACCATGAGTGCGGGCCCGAACTCGTCCTCGACGTGCGACGCGCGCGTCGGACTGACGCGGCCGAAGCGGTTCGCGCTCGGTGCGGCGACGCCCGGCACACCGAGCCGCCCCGCCGCCTCGAGCACGCCCCGCGCGACCGGATGCGAGGGAACGCGCAGACCGATCGTCGGCTGGCCGGCGGCCGCGGCGTCGGCAACGCCGGGGCGACGCGGCAGGATCAGCGTGAGGGGCCCCGGCCAGAACGCGTCGATCAGGCGCGCGGCGAACGGCGGCACCGCGGCCGCGAACCTGCCGACGCCGCTCGCCTCGGCGAGGTGGACGATCAGCGGGTGGCCGCTCGGCCGGCCCTTGGTGCGATAGATCGCCTCGACCGCGGCGGCATCATCAGCGCGCGCGCCGAGGCCGTAGACGGTTTCGGTCGGGAACGCGACCAGCCGGCCTTCCGCGAGCAGGCGCGCCGCGGCCTCGACCGCGGCGGGCAACGAACCGTCGAGCCGCATCGGCGCCGTCACCAGGCCGCAATGCCGAGGCATGCGGCGGCACGGCGCGCGACCTGCGCGGCGGCTTCGGCACTCGCCGCAGTGAGCGTCAAGTGGCCCATCTTGCGACCCGGGCGCGCCTCGGCCTTGCCGTAGAGATGCAGATGCGCGCCGGGCAGCGCCAGCACCTCGCCCCAGGCTGGGCCGCCGGCGCGCGGGCGGCCGTCGGTCTCGAACCACAGTTCGCCCAGCAGGTTCAGCATCACGCACGCCGAGTGCAGCCGCGGCGCCACCAGCGGCAGGCCGGCGAGCGTGCGCACCTGCAGCTCGAACTGCGAGATGTCGCAGGCGTCGAGGCTGTAGTGACCCGAGTTGTGCGGCCGCGGCGCCATCTCGTTGGCGACCAGCGTGCCGTCGGCGAGCACGAAAAACTCGACGCAGAGCACGCCGACGTAGCCGAGGTCGGCCGCGAGCCGGCGCGCCGCGTCGACCGCCTCGCGCTGCGCGGCAGCGGCGATGCCGGCGGCCGGCACCTGCGTCACGGCGAGGACGCCGTCGCGGTGCAGGTTCCGCTGCACCGGCAGCTCGACCGTCGTGCCGTCGGCGCCGCGCGCGACGATCACGCTGATCTCGGCCGCCAGCGGCAGCCGCCGCTCGAGCACGCAGGCGACGCCGCCGAAGCGCTGCCAGGCGGCGTCGAGTCCGGCGCGGTCGTCGACCGGCGCCTGGCCCTTGCCGTCGTACCCGAGCCGGGCGGTCTTCAGGATGCCGGGCAGCAGGTCGTCGGGCACGCCGGCAAGTGCTGCGGCCGAATCGAGCCGCGCGTGGGGCGCACAGCGCACGCCGCTTCGGCCGAAGCGCGCCTTCTCGAGCGCGCGGTCCTGGCAGACGGCGACCGCCCCGGCGGCCGGCGCGACCCGGCAACGGCGCGCCAGGACGGCGAGCGCTTCGGCCGGCACGTTCTCGAATTCGGTGGTCACCGCCGCGCAGGTGGTGGCGAGCGCGGCGAGCGCCTCCGGGTCGAGGTAGTCGGCCCGCAAGTGGTGGTGCGATACCGAGCCGGCCGGACTGGTGGGGTCGGGATCGAGCACGGCCGTCGCGTAACCGAGGCGCTGAGCGGCGTGGGCGAACATCCGCGCGAGCTGTCCACCGCCCATGACGCCGAGCGTGGCGCCGGGCAAGATGGGTGTCACCCGAGGTCCGCGGTCATCGCACGGGCGGCCTCGGTCTGGCGGGCGCGGAACGCCTCGAGGCGGGCGCGCAGTTCGGCATCCGCGGTCGCCAGCATCGCGACGACGAAGAGCGCCGCGTTCGCCGCTCCGGCAGCGCCGATCGCGAAGGTCGCGACCGGCACGCCGCGCGGCATCTGAACGATGGAATGCAGCGAATCGACGCCCTGCAGGTAGCGGCTCGCGACCGGCACCCCGAGCACCGGCACGGTGGTCTTGGCGGCGAGCATGCCCGGAAGGTGTGCGGCGCCACCTGCGCCGGCGATGATGGCGCGCAGGCCCCGGCCCGCCGCCGCCTCGGCGTACACGAACATGTCGTCGGGCATCCGGTGCGCCGAGACGACCCGCGCCTCGTGGGCGACATCGAACTCGGCGAGAATCTCGGTGGCCGCGCGCAGGGTTTCCCAGTCGCTGCGGGAGCCCATCACGACGCCGACCACCACGGGGGCGCTGCTCAACGGCCGCTCCGGGTGCTGACGGGCTTGAATTGTAGGCGGCGCGCCGGCACTTTTGGCCCGTGGCCCCAGGCCGCCCAGCGCCCGCCTCCGCCCTTTCGAAAGCCGCCGACCATGCCCGACATCACCCTCCAGAATTTCGAAGCCGATCTGATCGTCGAGTCGTCCCGCCAACCGGTGCTGCTCGATGTCTGGGCGCCCTGGTGCGGTCCCTGCAAGACGCTCGGCCCGGTGCTCGAAAAGCTCGAGGTCGAATACGCGGGCCGCTTCAAGCTCGCCAAGCTGAACGCCGACGAGCAAGCCGAGATCGCCGGCCAGCTCTCGCAGATGTTCGGCGTGCGCAGCATTCCGCTCTGCGTGCTGTTCCAGGATGGCCAGCCGGTCGACGGCTTCGTCGGCGCCCAGACGCCGGCGCAGATTCGCGCCTTTCTCGACAAGCACCTGCCGACCGCCGACGAGGAGGCCGCGCAGGACGAGGTGGACGAGGCCCGCGCGCTGCTCGACGACGGCGACGCCGACCTGGCGCTGCAGAAGCTGCTCGATGCGATCGCCCTCGACCCGGGCAACGACGCCGCCCGTTACGACGGCCTGCGCGCGTTGCTGTCGGCCGGCCGGGTCGACGAAGCGCGGGCGGTCCACGCCCCGGTGGCGGCGCAGGTGATCCCCGACCCGCGCTTCGTCGCGATCGGCCACTGGCTCGCCGCCCTCGGGGCGGCACCCGGGGCCCGCAGCGAGGCTGAACTGGCGGCCGCGATCGCCGCCGACCGGCGTGATTTCGATGCCCGCTTCGAGCTCGCGCAACGCCATTTCGCCGAGCAGCGCTTCACCGATGCGCTCGACGATCTGCTCGAGATCGTGATGCGCGACAAGGCCTGGCGCGACGAACTCGCGCGAAAGACGTTCGTCGCGATCCTCGAGTTGATGAAGAAAGCTGGACCGCCCAAGGCCGAAGCCGCGGCGCCGGCCAAGGGCCAGCTCGAGCTCGCCCGCCAGGCGGTCGTGCCGCCGGCCGACCCGGTGGTCGACGGTTACCGGCGCAAGTTGAGCATGGCGCTGTTTTAGGGACGCCGTCTGTGGACCGCCGCTCGGATCGACGTCGACCTGTTCTCCGCAACGAGCGACGAGGTGCGAAGAGCTGCCGCCCCTCCTCTCATGGTGATGGCAAGGTCGACTGAATCGGTGTACGAGAACGTCCAATGAGCTGGTTCCCGACCGTTCGCGGCGCCGTGATATCTGCCTCCGACGAAGTGGCGGCTGCGGCCGTGCTCGCGTCTAACCAGACGCTGCAGATCCAAGCCGAAGTGACGAGCGTCTTCCTTGAACACCGTCAGGCGCGTGCGCTGGATGACGAAGGCTTCGCGTACGCGCTGACGTCCGGTACACCCGGTGTCGAGGTCCGAGGTCTCCGGCAAGGTCAGCGCCTGCAGTGCACCGTCGAAGTCGACCTGCGACGGGTTTTGCACGTCGAGGTGCTTGGCTAGCGTCGTTCTGCCGCCGGCCATGGGCGCGGCTGGCAATGCTTCGAAGTCGAAGGAGGCGTTGGTGCCGGCCGGTTGGCCCGGGCACCTGTGCCCCACTTCAGCGATTGGGAGCCTGACGACGTCCTTCTGGTCCACCGCGACAACACCGCCGCCGGACGCATCATCGCGGCGGCGCAAACGGCGTCGGTCAACCCGCTGATGTTCCACGGAGCTCGATGCTCCCGTGCTGCGGTCTACCGGGAAACGGCTCGGTGGTGGACGCCACCTTCGGCAACCGGGTGGATGAGCGATCGGTGTGGGGCTACTGCCACCAGCGACCGATCCAGCTCCGCCGGCTGAATCGTCCCGGAATCACGATGGCCGAGCGGCATGCCATCGGCGCGGCGAGCCGGAACTTCATAGGCCCCTCTTACTCGGCGTGGGAAGCGATCGTCTCCAAGCTTGTGGCTGGCCGCGTGCCAAGACGGCGCAGCCTGTACTGCAGCACTCTCGTCGCCTTTGCAGTCGCGGACGCGACGAACGGTCTGAACTTGGCAAGCGGACCGGCCTGGCGACCGCTTTATCCCGCGGTGCCGGCATCGCACCCCTGGATGACCGACGTGATACTGGAATGGCGACAGCTCTGAAAACCTTCGAGTGGCAGCTCGGGAGAGGCCACGGAGACTCCGGCCGCCACCGGTGTCGGGGATGCGGGAGTGCCAGAACAAGGGTTGATCGACGACGGTCGCATACGCCACGGGCCCGTCAAACGATGACCAATTCGTTCAACGCATGATCGAACGCTTCGATTAGCGCGGCCTGGTGCTCGGCGTACCGGGCCCAAGCGCGTGTTGCGTGCAGGCGTTGGGCGGCGGCGCGGGACGCATCGCCGAGCGCGTCGAACACCTGAACCAGGCGGGCGTGGCCGGGCGCGCGGTCGCCCGCGGCGCCGGGGCGTGAGAGGCCGGCGAGGGCGTTTTCGGCGACCCCGAGCGCCTCGTCGCGCCGGCCGCCGCGGACCAGGCACCAGGCGCGGTCGGCGAGCAGCAGGCCTTCGAGTTCGCCCAAACCATCGGCATGCAAGCCGCCGAGGTGGGCGTCGTAGAGCCCGAGCGCTTCCGCGGTGCGACCGCACTCGGTCAGGATCTGCGCCTTCAGCATCGGTTGCAGCGACGGCAGGCTGCCGACACCCAGCAGCGCGTCGAGGTTGGCGCTCGATTCGGCGAGAAGGGCGGTGGTTGCACCGGTCGCGTCCAGCGCGTCGGCCATCGCGCTGGTCATGATGACCGCATCGCCCGGCGGACTCATGGCGACCGGCTGTGCGTTCGGCTCGATCGGGCTCGCGCCGCGGAGCGCTCGCGCCTGCCGCCAGTTCGCCAGCCGGAGCGACGCCATGTTGCCGAGCATTGCCGCGAGCGTCGCTTCGTCGCCCTCGGCGGCGGCATGCCGGCGCGCGCCGTCGTACCAGGGCCGGGCCCGGTCGTAGTGGCCGGCCTCGTGGTAGGCCTGCGCCACGACCAGCTTGGCGCGTGCCAGCGCTGCATGGTGATCGGGCGGCGCGAGCACCAGCGCCTCCGCGGCGAAACGGGCGGCCGAGGCACTGTTCAAGCGCAAAAGTTCGAAATGCGCCATCCAGGCCGCACACAAGGCCTGCACCGGACGCAGCGAAGCCGCCGAGCTCAGGGCATAAGCCCGCGTCAGCCGGCCGTGCGCATCGGCCGACAGGTTCGTGCAGTGGCCGGCCAGCGCCTCGGCGTAGTGCAGCCAGATGCTCAGCGTGATCTTGGGACTGGTCGAGGCGGCATGCCGGCCGCGCACCGCTTCGAGCTCGCTGCGCGCGCCCTCGATGTCGCCGAAGCGCGCCAGATAGGCGGCTCTCTCGCAACGCAGGCAGTCGGCCGCGCGCTGGTTCGACGCAGCGCCGATCCGGCGTTCGAGCCGCCGCAGCAAGCGTGGCGGCTGCACCGGAAAGGCCGCGCTCCGCAGCCTCGGAGCGTCGAACGACAGGGTCGGGGACGTGTTCATGCGGCGGGGCACCCGACCCGAGTCTGCGGCGGGTTCATCCGGTCAGGCGCTCCAGCGCCTCGCGGTAGCGCGCGGCGGTTTGCGCGATCACTTCGGCCGGCAGGGCGGGCGCCGGCGCCCGCTTGTTCCAGGGCCTGCCGTCGACCAGCGCCGCCTCCAGCCAGTCGCGCACGAACTGCTTGTCGAAGCTCGGCGGCGCCGCGCCTGCCGCGTGGCCGTCGGCCGGCCAGAAGCGCGACGAATCCGGCGTCAGCACCTCGTCCATCAGCGTCAAAGTGCCCTTCTCGTCGAGACCGAACTCGAACTTGGTGTCGGCGATGAGAATGCCTTTGGAACGGGCGAACGTGGCGGCGCTCGTGTAGAGCTCGAGGGAGACGCGCCGCACCTGCTCGGCCAGCCCTGGACCGACGATCTCGACCATCCGCGCGAAATCGATGTTCTCGTCGTGCTCGCCGGCCGCGGCCTTGGTGGCCGGCGTAAAGATCGGCTCCGGGAGCCGCGACGCGTTCCGCAGACCGACCGGCAGCGCGAAGCCGCACACCGAGCCGCTCGCCACGTACTCGGCCCAGCCGCTACCCGCGAGGTAGCCCCGCACCACCGCTTCGACCGGTAGCGGCCGAAGCCGCTTCACCAGCATCGAGCGGCCGCGCACCTGCGCCCGCTCGTCCTCGGCAACCACGCTTTCGGGCAACTCGCCGGTGAGGTGGTTCGGCACGATCGACGCGAGCCGCTCGAACCAGAACAGCGCCATCTCGGTCAGCAAGGCACCCTTGCCGGGGATCGGCTCGGCCATGACGACGTCGAAGGCGCTCAGGCGGTCGCTCGCAACCATCAGCAGCCGGTCGGTGCCGACCGCGTAGTTGTCGCGCACCTTGCCGCGCGCCACCAGCGGCAGCGAGCGGAGATGCGATTCGAGCAGCGCGGCGTCGGACATCGTCACCACCCTTTGTTCGCGCGAGGCCACGTGCAGGCCGCCTCGCATCCTTGTCGCATCGCCACGATCGCCGCGATCGCCTCGACGGCTATGACCGCCTCGACGGCCTCTGTCGCCATACGTCAGCAACGTGCGCATTCGAACCTCCGCCAGCAGCTGCGGCGAAAGCACCGGCGAACCGCGCCAGACGGTCCGGTCAGACCACCGTCTGCGCCAGCTCGCCGCTCGCGTAGCGCTGCGCCACCTGCGTCAGCGACGCCGCCTTGATCTTGGCGGCCTGCCCCTCGCAGCCGAACTGCTGGTAGCGCTGCTTGCACACCGCCTTGGCGGCTTCGCGCGCCGGCTTCAGGTACTCGCGCGGGTCGAACTTCTCGGGGTTCTCGGCGAAAAACTTGCGGATTGCGCCGGTCATCGCCAGGCGGATGTCGGTGTCGATGTTGATCTTGCGCACGCCGAACTTGATCGCTTCCTGGATCTCCTCGACCGGCACGCCGTAGGTTTCCTTCATCGCGCCGCCGTATTTACGCACCTCGGCGAGCAGGTCCTGCGGCACGCTCGACGAGCCGTGCATCACGAGGTGGGTGTTCGGGATCCGCGCGTGGATTTCCTTCACGCGACTGATCGCGAGGATGTCGCCGGTGGGTTTGCGGGTGAACTTGTAGGCGCCGTGGCTGGTGCCGATCGCGATCGCCAGCGCGTCGAGGCCGGTCGCCTTCACGAACTGCGCGGCTTCTTCCGGGTCGGTCAGCAGCGAGGCATGGTCGAGCACGCCCTCGGCGCCGATCCCGTCTTCCTCGCCGGCCATGCCGGTCTCGAGCGAGCCGAGGCAGCCGAGTTCGCCTTCGACCGTGACGCCGAGCTTGTGCGCCATCTCGACGACTCGTCGCGTGACGTCGACGTTGTAGTCGAAGGAGGCCGGCGTCTTGCCGTCTTCCCGGAGCGAGCCGTCCATCATCACCGAGCTGAAGCCGAGGTCGATCGCACCCTGGCAGATCGCCGGGCTTTGGCCGTGATCCTGATGCATCACCAGCGGAATCTGCGGCCAGGTTTCGATTGCCGCCTGAATCAGGTGCTTGATGAACGCCTCGCCGGCGTACTTGCGGGCGCCGGCGCTGGCCTGCAGGATCACCGGCGCGCCGACTTCGGCCGCGGCCGACATCACGGCCTGCACCTGCTCCAGGTTATTGACGTTGAACGCCGGAATGCCGTAGTCGTTTTCGGCGGCATGGTCGAGCAACTGGCGCATCGAGACGAGGGGCATGGGGAGACTCCGGAAAAGGTGACGAGGGCGGGCGAACCGGGCGGCGGGCGCCGCGCGGTGGCGCCGCAGGGCAGGCGCCGAGCAGGTGAGACGACGCCGGAAATTGTAGCGATCGACCCTTCTGCGGCGACCGCGCATTCAAGGGTTTGCACACCTCGCGCCATCCCGGCGTTGCCATTTGCGGCCGGCGGCTGCGAACCCGCCTCAGCCGACGCGTTCGGCGCGGTAACCCTCGGCCCGCATCCGCTCGAGGATTCGTTCGATGTGCGCGACGCCGCGCGTCTGCACGACCACTTCGATCTGCACCCGCTCGACCGACAGCGTCGTGAACGCCCGCTGATGCTGGACCTCGTCGATGTTCGCGCCCAGCTGGCCGAGCAGATTCGCGACATCGGCGAGCGCGCCCGGCACGTCGCGAACATCGAGCCGCAGGCGCGCGAGCCGGCCCGACTTCACCATCCCGCGCTCGATGATCTCGGCCAGCACCAGCGGCTCGATGTTGCCGCCGCAGAGCACCAGGCCGACCTTCTTCCCGGCAAAACGCCCGGGATGCCGCAACAGCGCCGCTAGGCCGACCGCGCCGGCCCCCTCGACCACCGTCTTCTCGATCTCGAGCAGCAGCAGGATCGCCTGCTCGATGTCGTCCTCGTCGACGAGCAGCACCTCGTCGACATGCGCCTGGATCAGCGGCAGCGTCAGCGCGCCGGGCGACAACACCGCGATGCCGTCGGCGATCGTCGCCTGCGAACTCGGGTGTTCGCCGCCATGCTTGGCGTTCCATGCCGCCGGAAAGCGCTCGGTCTGCACGCCGACGATCCGGATGCCCGGCTTGATCGCACGGGCCGCGGTCGCCATGCCGCCGATCAGCCCGCCGCCCCCAATCGCGACGACGAGCACCTCGAGATCCGGCTGCTGGGCCAGCATTTCGAGCCCGATCGTGCCCTGCCCGGCGATGACGGCCAGATCGTCGTACGGGTGGACCAGCGTCAGCCCGCGCGTCTCCGCGAGCTTCAACCCGAAGGCGCGGGCGTCGTCGAAGGTATCGCCCTCGAGCACCACATTCGCGCCGAAGCCCCGCGTGCGCTCAACCTTCACGGGCGAGGCAAAGCGCGGCATCACGATCGTGGCCGCGATACCCATCCGCTCGGCGTGATAGGCGACGCCCTGCGCATGATTGCCGGCCGAAACTGCCAGCACCCCGTTGGCGCGCTCGGCCGGCGTCAGCTGCGCCAGCTTGTTCAGCGCCCCGCGCTCCTTGAACGACGCGGTGAATTGCAGGTTCTCGAACTTGAGGAAGACCTCGCATCCGGCAAGTGCCGAGAGCGTGCGCGACGGCAGGCAGGGCGTGTCGACGATCTCGCCCCGCAGCCGCTCGGCGGCGGCGCGGATGGCGTCGATGCCGAGCAGGGGCGGCGGCAGCGTCGAGTCCATGGAGGATTGTCGTCAATCGGCGGCCCAGCTCGGTTCCAGTCCAGGACCGAAGCCGTAAGCGGCGCGACGAGTTGCGAGGCGACAAACCGATCGACCGCCGGCAGGCACTCGATCCGCCGGTGCGCGCGCTCGTCCTGCCGTGCGTCCTTCCGCCCACGAACCACCGCCCGGCTGCCCCAATGCCCGGCCGCGCTCGCCGAGCCGCACCGTCGGCTTTACACCTTTTTGATACGCCCCCCGTTACGGTCGCGCCTTCCTGATCGGAGGCATCGATGTCGGACCTGGTTTTTCTGCTCGTGATCGGCGGCTTTGCGGCGGCGCTCGTCGGTTTGGTTGGCGCGTGCGTCGCGCTGGAGCCGCGGTCGTGAGCGCGCTCGTCGCCGTCGCCGGGCTCTGCGCGCTCGGCCTCTTCGTCTACCTGGTGGCGGCGCTGTTGCGCGCCGAATCGCTGTGAGCGCGCTGCCCGCGAACGCGACCCTGCAACTGCTGATCTTTCTGGTCGTCCTGCTGGTGCTCGCCTGGCCGCTGGGCAAGGCGCTCGATGCGCTCGCCACGGGTCGGCTGCCGGGCTGGCTTCGGCCGATGCAGGCGGTCGAGCGCTGGGTCTACCGCGCCGCCGGCACGAGCGAGACCGAGTCGATGCGCTGGAACCGCTACGCGCTGGCGATCGTCGGCTTCAACGTCGTCGGCGTCGTTGTCGTGTATGCGCTGCAGCGCTTGCAAGGCGTGTTGCCGCTGAATCCGCAAGGCCAGGCGGGCGTGCGCGCCGACCTGGCGTTCGACACCGCGGTCAGCTTCGCGACCAACACCGACTGGCAGAGCTACGGCGGCGAATCGACGCTCGGCTACCTGGTGCAGATGTTGGCGCTCGGCGTGCAGAACTTCTTCTCCGCCGCGACCGGCATCGCCGTCGTCTGGGCGCTGAGCCGCGGCATCGCCGCGCGTTCGGCCGCCGGCATCGGCAACGCCTGGGTCGACCTGACGCGCTCGACGCTTTACCTTCTGCTGCCACTGTCGCTGGTCTACGCCGTGTTCCTCGTCGGCCAGGGTTCGATCCAGAATTTCGACGCCTACAAGACGGCGACGACGCTCGAGGTCAACGCCTACCAGCAACCGAAGAACGGCGCCGACGGCCAGCCGTTGAAGGACGCCGCCGGCCAGCCGGTGCTGGAGGACACCAAATCGCCGACGCAGACGATCGCGATGGGCCCGGTCGCCTCGCAGGAAGCGATCAAGATGCTCGGCACCAACGGCGGCGGCTTCTTCAACGCCAACTCGGCGCATCCGTTCGAAAACCCGACGCCGCTGACGAACTTCGTGCAGATGCTGTCGATCTTCCTGATCCCGGCGGCGCTGGTGTTCGGCTTCGGCCGGACCGTAGGCGATACGCGCCAGGCCTGGGCCCTGCTCGCGGCGATGACGCTGATCTTCATCGTGATGGTGGCGGCGCTGACCCCGGCGGAGCAGCTCGGCAACCCGCTGCTGCAGCCGCTCGGCGTCGACAGCGCGGCGAGTGCGCTGCAGCCCGGCGGCAACATGGAGGGCAAGGAAGCGCGCTTCGGCATCGCCGCCTCGACGCTCTTTGCCGCGATCACGACCGCGGCCTCCTGCGGCGCCGTCAACGCGATGCACGACTCGTTCATGCCGCTCGGCGGCGCGGTGCCGCTGATCCTGATCCAGCTCGGCGAGGTGGTATTCGGCGGCGTCGGTTCGGGGCTTTACGGGATGCTGGTCTTTGCGATCCTGACGGTATTCATCGCCGGCCTGATGATCGGCCGCACGCCGGAGTACCTCGGCAAGAAGATCGAGTCGTACGACATGAAGATGGTGTCGATCGCGATCCTCGTGACGCCGATCCTGGTGCTGGCCGGTACCGCGATCGCGGTGCTCGCCGATGCCGGCAAGTCGGCCGTCGCCAACCCGGGGGCGCACGGCTTCTCCGAGATCCTCTACGCCTTCAGCTCGGCCGGCAACAACAACGGCAGCGCGTTCGGCGGCCTGAGTGCGAACTCGGTCTTCTACAACACGCTGCTCGCGGTCGCGATGTGGTTCGGCCGCTTCGGCGTGATCGTGCCGGTGCTCGCGCTCGCCGGGTCGCTGGCGGCGAAGAAGCGGCTCGCGGTCACCGCCGGCACGCTGCCGACCCACGGGCCGCTGTTCGTCGCCCTGCTGATCGGCGTGGTCGTGCTGGTCGGCCTTTTGAACTACGTGCCGGCGCTGGCCCTCGGGCCGGTCGTCGAGCACTTCCAGCTGCTGAAATCCGCAGCGCACGGTTGACATGACGATGAGCCCCTCCGCCACCCCCCGCCAGGCCAACACGCGCCAGTCGTTCTCGCTGTTCGACCCGGCGCTCGTCGGCCCGGCCATTCGCGACGCGTTCGTCAAGCTCGATCCGCGCATCCAGTGGAAAAACCCGGTGATGTTCGTCGTCTGGGTGGGCAGCGTCCTGACGACGCTGCTCGCCGTGCAGGCGATCGCCGGCCACGGGGAAGCGCCGACCGGCTTCATCGTCGCCATCGCCGTCTGGCTCTGGTTCACGGTGCTGTTCGCGAACTTCGCCGAAGCCCTCGCCGAGGGCCGCAGCAAGGCTCAGGCGGCGAGCTTGCGCGGCATGAAGAAACAGGTCGTCGCCAAGCGGCTCGACGGTGAACGCCACGGGTCGCCGTGGCATCCCGAGGACGCCGAAACGCTGCGCAAGGGCATGCTCGTGCTGGTCGAAGCCGGTGACACGGTCCCGCTCGACGGCGAGGTGATCGAAGGCGCCGCGTCGGTCGACGAGAGCGCGATCACCGGCGAATCCGCGCCGGTGATCCGCGAGGCCGGCGGCGATTTTTCGTCGGTCACCGGCGGCACCCGCGTGCTCTCCGACTGGCTCGTCGTGCGGATCTCGGTCAACCCGGGCGAGGCCTTCCTCGACCGCATGATCTCGATGGTCGAAGGCGCGCGCCGCCAGAAGACGCCGAACGAGATCGCGCTCAACATCCTGCTGGTCGCGCTGACGATCGTGTTCCTCGTCGTCGTCGTGACGCTGCTGCCGATGTCGGTCTACTCGGTCGAGATCGCCAAGGCCGGGGTGCCGGTGACGGTCACCGCGCTGATCGCGCTGCTCGTCTGCCTGATCCCGACGACGATCGGCGCGCTGCTCTCGGCGATCGGTGTCGCCGGGATGAGCCGGATGATGCAGGCCAACGTGATCGCGACCTCGGGGCGCGCGGTCGAGGCGGCCGGCGACGTCGACGTGCTGCTGATGGACAAGACCGGCACGATCACCTTCGGCAACCGGCAGGCGTCGGCGTTCTTCACCGCGCCGGGCGTCGGCGACGCGCAGCTCGCCGAGGCCGCGCGGCTGGCGTCGCTCGCCGACGAAACGCCCGAGGGGCGCTCGATCGTCGCGCTCGCGGCGCAGAAGTTCGGCGCCACCGCCGCGCCGGCGCCGGACGCCGCGACGACGAGCTTCGTGCCGTTCACCGCGCAGACGCGCATGAGCGGCGTCGACCTTGCCACCGCCGGCGGCGCGCGCTCGATCCGCAAGGGCGCGGGCGATGCGATCCGCCGCCACGTCGAGGCGCAGGGCGGCAGCTGGCCGGCCGCGGTCGCGACGCGGCTCGACGAGGTGGCGCGGCGCGGCAGCACGCCGCTCGCAGTCGCCGACGGCGCCAAGGTGCTCGGCGTCGTCGAGCTGAAGGACATCGTCAAGCCCGACATCCAGGCGCGCTTCGCCGAGCTGCGCAAGATGGGCATCCGCACCGTGATGATCACCGGCGACAACCGGCTGACCGCCGCGGCGATCGCCGCCGAAGCCGGCGTCGACGACTTCCTGGCCGAGGCCACGCCCGAGGCCAAGCTGAAGATGATCCGCGACTACCAGGCCGAAGGGCGCCTCGTCGCGATGACCGGCGACGGCACCAACGACGCCCCGGCGCTCGCCCAGGCCGATGTCGCGGTGGCGATGAACACCGGCACGCAGGCGGCGAAGGAAGCCGGCAACATGGTCGACCTCGATTCGAACCCGACCAAGCTGCTCGAAGTGGTCGAGACCGGCAAGCAGCTGCTGATGACGCGCGGCTCGCTCACCACCTTCTCGATCGCCAACGACGTGGCGAAGTACTTCGCGATCATCCCGGCGGCGTTCGCCACCACCTATCCCGAGCTGCGCGCGCTCGACGTGATGCACCTCGCGAGCCCGTCGTCGGCGATCCTCTCGGCGGTGATCTTCAACGCGGTGGTGATCGTGTTCCTGATCCCGCTTGCGTTGAAGGGCGTGAAGTACCGCGCCGCGCCGGCGGCCGAACTGCTGCGCCGGAACGTCGCGATCTACGGCATCGGCGGGCTGATCGTGCCGTTCATCGGCATCAAGCTGATCGACCTCGTGCTCTCGGCCGTGCACCTTGCCTGACACCGACATCCGGACGCGAACCGCGACCCGCACCTCGCCCCGTAGCTGCTCTCCCCGACCGCCATGAAAACCTTCTTTCGCCCGATGCTGGTGCTCCTCCTGCTGCTGACGCTCGTCACCGGCGTCGTCTACCCGCTGGTCGTGACCGCGATCGCCGCGACGGTGTTTCCGTCGCAGGCCGCCGGCAGCCTGATCGAACGCGGCGGCAAGGTGATCGGCTCGCGCCTGATCGGCCAGACCTTCACCGACTCGGCGCACTTCTGGGGCCGCCCGTCGGCGACTTCGCCGATGCCGACCGACGCCGCCAACTCGAGCGGCTCGAACCTCGGGCCGACCAACCCGGCGCTGGTCGACGCGGTCAAGGGTCGCGTGGCGGCGCTGCGGGCCGCCGATCCGGGCAACGCCGCGCCGGTGCCGGTCGATCTGGTGAGCGCCTCGGCCAGCGGGCTCGACCCAGAGATCAGCGTCGCCGCGGCGTTGTACCAGGTCAACCGGGTCGCACGCGCCCACAAGCTGGCCCCGGACCGCGTGCGCGCGCTGGTCGACGCCGAGCGGCACGACCGCGTGCTCGGCTTTCTCGGCGAGCCACGGGTCAACGTGCTCGAACTGAACCTCGCGCTCGACGCGCTGCCGGCGGCGCGATGAGCCGGCCGGTCGGCCGATCGGGGCGCGGCGGCGCCTAGCCCATGCTGCACGCGCTGCTCTCGCTTGCCGCCCTGGTCGCACCGCTCGTCGCGACGGCCGCCGCGTGCGTGCGGATCTGTCGCCGCCCGGAGCGGCCCCACGGCCCCGCGCGCCGACACTCAGCCGCGCACCCGGTCGACCCTGCGGCAGGACGGCCGTGAGCGAGCCGGCCCGGCCCGACCCGGATCGCCTGCTCGAACGGCTGCGCGACGACGCCGCCAGGGTTTCGCGCGGGCGGCTGCGCATCTATTTCGGGGCCTCGGCGGGCGTCGGCAAGACGGTGACGATGCTGGTCGCCGCACACACGGCGCGAGTCGCCGGGCGCGACGTGGTCGCCGGCGTCGTCGAAACCCATGGCCGGCGCGGCACCGCCGGGCAGCTCGAGGGCCTCGAGCTGCTGCCGCAGCGGGCGATCGAGCGGCCGTCGGGCACGCTGTTCGAGTTCGACGTCGATGCTGCGCTCGCGCGGCATCCGGACCTCATCCTGGTCGACGAGCTGGCGCACAGCAACCTGGCCGGCACCCGCCACCCGAAGCGCTGGCAGGACATCGACGAGCTGCTCGGCGCCGGCATCGATGTCTGGACGACGCTGAACGTCCAGCACCTCGAGAGCCTGAACGACATCGTCGGCGGCATCACCGGCATCGTGGTGCGCGAAACCGTGCCCGACACCTTCTTCGACCGCGCCGACGAGGTCGTGATGGTCGACACGCCGGCCGACGAGCTGCTGGCACGGCTCGCCGCCGGACAGGTGTACGCGGAGGGCGCGGCGGAGCGCGCGGCGGCCAACTTCTTCCGCAAGGGCAACCTGATGGCGCTGCGCGAGCTGGCGCTGCGCCGTACCGCCGAGCGTGTCGAGGACGACGTGCAGGCGTACCGCCAGGACCGCTCGATCGGTGGCGTCTGGAAGACCGAGGCGGGACTCCTGTGCGGCATCGGCCGGGACACGACGAGCGAGCGGGTCGTGCGCAGCGCGGCGCAACTCGCGCGCCAGCTGGCGGTGCCGTGGCACGCCGTCTACGTCGAGACGCCCGCGCTGCAGCGGCTCGGCGAGGCGCGCCGCCGCCGCATCCTCGGCGTCGTCGCGCTGGCCGGCGAGCTCGGCGCGACGACCGCGGTCGTGCCGGGGCAGCGGGTCGCCGCGGCGCTGATCGACTACGCACGCCTGCACAACCTCTCGAAGCTCGTGATCGGGCGCGACGCGCGAACCGGGTGGCGCGCCGCGATCGCCGGTTTGCCGGGGGTGGCCTCGAGCCTCGGACGTCAGGCCGGCGCGCTGGCGAGCGATGTCGACCTGATCGAGATCGGCGCGGCTTCGAGCGCGCCGCGCGTGATCCCGGCCGCCGAGTCGGCGCTGCTCGCCTGGCCGCGGGTGCGCCCGGCGCAGCTCGCCGCCGCGATCGCTGCCTGCCTTGGCGTCACCGCGGTCGCCTTCGCGTTCGAGCGCTGGCTGGCGCTGCCGAACATCGTGATGCTCTATCTGCTCGCCGTCGTGCTGGTCGCGCGCCGCTATGGGAGCGCCGCCTCGGTGCTGGCCGCGGTGCTCGATGTCGCCGCGTTCGACTTCGTGTTCGTGCCGCCGCGCTACTCGTTCGCGGTCGCAGACGTGCAGTACCTGGTGACGTTCGGCGTGATGCTGACCGTCGGCCTGGTGATCGGCCAGCTGACCGCCGGGCTGCGCTTTCAGGCGCGCGTCGCCGGGCACCGCGAGCGCCGTTCGGCGACGCTTTTCGAAGTGGCACGCGACCTGTCGAGCCTGTTGACCGTCGAGCAGGTCTGCGCGACCGCGGCCGAGGCGGTCGCGCGTGAATTCCGCTCGTCGGTCCAGCTGCTGGCGCTCGGCGACGACGACCGGTTGCAGATGCGCAGCGGTGAAGCGGCCGACCCGGGTCGACCCGCGGTGCCTGGCACGGCTGGCACGGCTGGCCCCTCAGCCCCCAACGGCTCGACTGGCCCGACCAGCTTGATTGGCGCCTCTGGGCCGGCCGACGCATCTGTCCCGACGGGCCGAACGGAGCCTTCCGGCGCTCCGGATGTTCGCCGCTCCTCCGACGCGTCCGTCGCCGCCGCCGCGGCGAGCGACGCACCGCCCGACGGCTTCGACGCGGGCACGGCGCAGTGGGCCTTCGACCACGGCGAAGCGGCCGGCTTCGGCAGTGACACCCTCCCCGGCAGCGCCTGGCTCTACGTGCCGCTGCGTGCGCCGATGCGGGTGCGCGGCGTGCTCGCGCTCAAACCCAGCGAGCCGCGGCTGCTGCTCGTTCCCGAGCAGCGCCGTCAGCTCGACACCTTCGCCGCGCTGACGGCGATCGCGCTGGAACGGGTGCATTACGTCGAAGTCGCCGGCCAGGCCACGGTGCGGATCGAGGCCGAGCGGCTGCGCAATTCGCTGCTGTCGGCGCTCTCGCACGACATGCGCACGCCGCTCGCCGGCCTGGTCGGCATGGCCGACAACCTGATGCTCGCCGAGCCGCCGCTCGGGCCCCAGCAGGCCGAAACCGCGCGCGAGATCCGCGCCCAGGCGCTGCGCATCGCGGCGCAGGTCGACAACCTGCTCGACATGGCGCGGATCGAGAGCGGCGAGGTACGGCTGCGGCGCGAGTGGCAGTCGATCGAGGAGATCATCGGCGGCGCCGCGCGGCTGACCGAACGGCTGCTGCAAGCGCATCGCGTCGAGACCGACGTGCCGGCCGACCTGCCGCTGGTCCGCTGCGACGCGGTGCTGATCGAGCGGGTGCTGGTGAACCTGCTCGAGAACGCCGCCAAGTACACGCCGCCCGGATCGGTCGTGACGGTCTCCGCGCGCGCCGAGCCGGGGGAGCTGCGGGTCACCGTCGCCGACGACGGCCCGGGCCTCGCCGAGGGCGAGCGCCAGCGCGTGTTCGAGAAGTTCGCGCGCGGCGCGGCCGGGTCGGCTGCCGGCGGTGTCGGTCTGGGACTGGCGATCTGCCGGGCGATCGTCGAGGCGCACGGCGGCACGATCGAAGCCGGCGCGGCGCCGCGCGGCGGCGCCGCGTTCGTCTTCACGCTGCCGATGGACGAAAACACCGCCGCGCCCGCCGGCGCACCCGAGTCGCCGACGCCATGAACCCTGACAGCCGCGCCAGCCCGCCCGACGATGCGCCGCTCGCGCTGGTGGTCGAGGACGAACCGTCGATCCGCCGCTTCGTGCGCCAGGCGCTCGAAGGCGCCGGCTGGCGCGTCGTCGAGGCCGGCTCGCTGCGGCAAGGGCTGGCCGAGAGCCGCGTGCGCGCGCCGGAACTCGTCATCGTCGACCTCGGCCTGCCCGACGGCGAAGGGACCGAACTGGTGCGCGACCTGCGCTCGCGTTCGCGCGCGCCGGTGGTCGTGCTGTCGGCCCGAACCGACGAGCAGCAGAAGGTCGAGGCGCTCGACGCGGGTGCCGACGACTACATCGAGAAGCCCTTCGGCGTGCCCGAACTGCTCGCGCGGGTCCGCGCGCACGTGCGGCGACGCGCCTCGGAAGCCGAGGCCGCCGCCGGGGCGGTGATCGGCGACGCCAGCTTGTCGATCGATCTCGGGGCGCGCATCGTGCGCCGCGACGGCGCCGAGGTGCATCTGACGAAGACCGAATATGAATTGCTCGCGTTCCTGGCGCGCAACGCCGGCAGGGTGCTGACGCACCGGGCGCTGCTGCGCGAGGTCTGGGGGCCGGCGCAGGTCGAACACCCCGAGTACCTGCGGGTGGTGATGGGACGGCTGCGCCACAAGCTCGAGCGCGACCCGACGCGACCGACCGCATTGCTGACCGAGACCGGTGTCGGCTACCGGTTCATCGATCCGGCGACGCGCGCGGTGGGTTGACGGCTGAGGATCGACGGGCGTTGCCGCGCTTACGACGGCCCTTCGACAGGCTCAGGGCGAACGGGATCGGCTCGGACAACGGTGACAAACGGGGATGCCTGTCCCGTTCAAGCTACCGGTCCCCGTTTGAGCTGCTTGTACCCGTCGAGCTGCTGGTCCGCGCTTGCGCTGCTGTTCCCCGCTTGCGCTACTGGTCCCCGCTCGGGCTGCTGGCCCTTGCTCCGACTCTGGTCCCCGCTCGGGCTGCTGGCCCCGCTCGGGCTGCTGGCCCCGCTCACGCTGCCGGTCCCGCTCAGGCTGCCTGTCCCGTTCGGGCTGCCTGTCCCGTTCGGGCTGAGCCAGTCGAAGCCCTGTCGCGAGGACCGCAACGCTCACATCACCCGCCCGACCTTCAACATGTTCGTCCCGCCGGGGTGGCCCATCGGCTCGCCGCAGGTGATGGCGTAGGTGTCGCCCGGTTTCAGCACCCCGGTCTCGATCAAGAGAGCCTCGGCCTTGGCGAGCGCCTCGTCGCGGTCGGCGAAGTTCGGCATCAGGATCGGCGTGACGTTCCGGTAGAGCGCCATGCGCCGCTGGCTGCGCACCTGCGAGGTCATGCCGTAGATCGGCACGTGGATGCGATGCCGGCTCATCCAGAGCGCGGTCGAGCCGGACTCGGTCAATGCAAGGATCGCCTTGCAGCCGAGGTGATAGGCGGTGAAGAGGGCGCCCATCGCGATCGACTGGTCGATGCGGGCGAAGGTCTTGTTCGCAAAGCTCGCGTCGAGCGCGACCTCCTCGGCCTGCTCGGCTTCGACGCAGATGCTCGCCATCATCTCGACGGTCTCGACCGGGTAGCGGCCGGCCGCCGTCTCGGCCGAGAGCATCACCGCATCGGTGCCGTCGAGCACGGCGTTGGCGACGTCGGAGACCTCGGCACGCGTCGGCACCGGGTTCACGATCATCGATTCCATCATCTGCGTCGCGGTGATCACGAGGCGGTCCATCTCGCGGGCGAGGCGGATCATCTTCTTCTGCAGGGCCGGCACCGCAGCAGCGCCGACTTCCACCGCGAGATCGCCGCGCGCCACCATGATGCCGTCGCTGGCGCGCAGGATCTGCTCGAGCACCGGAATCGCCTCGCTGCGCTCGATCTTCGCGATCAGCTGCGGCCGGTGCCGCCACGGCTCGCCGGCGACATTCGCCAGCTGGCGCGCCATTTCCATGTCGGTGGCCGACTTTGGAAAACTCACCGCCAGGTACTCGCACTGGAACGACATCGCGGTCTTGATGTCGTCCATGTCCTTGGCGGTCAGTGCCGGTGCCGTCAGCCCGCCGCCGGCCTTGTTGATGCCCTTGTTGTTCGAGAGCTCCCCGCCGACGACGACGGTGGTGCGAACTTCTTCGCCACGTACCGCGTCGACCACCAGCTTCAGTAAACCATCGTTGAGCAACAGGATGTCGCCGGCGCGCACGTCGCGCGGCAGCTCCTTGTAGTCGAGGCCGACCCGCTCCTTCGTGCCGAGCTCGGTCATCGCCGCGTCGAGGACGAAGGTCTGGCCGGCCTCGAGCAGCGTGCGGTCGCCCTCGAACTTGCCGACGCGGACCTTCGGGCCCTGCAGGTCGGCCATGATCGCCACCTCGCGGCCGCAGCGCTTCGAGATCTCGCGCACCAGCGCGGCGCGCTGCAGATGATCTTCCGCCTTGCCGTGCGAGAAGTTCAGTCGCACCAGATCGACGCCCCCGCGGATCATGCGCTCGAGCACCTCCGGCGAGCTCGACGCCGGGCCGAGGGTCGCAACGATCTTGGTGGCGCGGGGCATGCGGGTCTCCCGGAGGTTTTGTCGGTCGATTATCCGGGGGCGATGCGGCCGGAACGCCAGGTCGGACAGGCGCGAGCCCACAAGGGAACTTGCCGCTCCGGGCGTCATTCGGTTAGAGGATGACCGGCGGTACCGAGGGGACGATGATTGCGCGCTGCCGCGGTCCGCGATGCAGAGCAAGACCGCTCGCACGCATGCCGGCGCAAACCCGAAGGGATGTCTTGTCATGACGCGACCTATCGGAGGCGGCCGCTGCACGGCGATCATCCTGCTGACCATTGTCTCGGGCTGCGGTGGAGGCGGCGGCAGTGCCGTTCTGGGCGCTCTGGGCACGCCTGCCGGTTGCAGGCGTGCTGCTGGCGCTGATCGGGACAGCGGGGCGCTGGCGGCGCGCGACCACCCGCCCCGTTGACCGCTGAGCGCCGCGCACGCGAAGGCCGATCAGGCGAGCGCCTGCGCGAAATCCGCAATCAGGTCGGCTTCGTCCTCGAGCCCGACGGAGACGCGGACCAGGCCGTCGGCGATCCCCATCTCGGCGCGTACCGCCGGCCCCGCCTCCCAGAAGATCGTCGGCGCGACCGGGATGACCAGCGTGCGCGTGTCGCCGAGGCCGGTCGCCTTGATCGCGATCTGCAGCCGGTCGAGCACCCGGACCATTGCCTGCGGGTCGCGAAGTTCGAAGGCCAGCAGCCACGAGCCGGCGTGGAACCAGCGCGCCGCCCATGCGTGCTGCGGGTGCGACGCGAGGCCGGGGTAGCGGACCGCGGCGACGGCCGGATGCGTCTCCAGAAAGCGGGCCAGCGCGAGCGCCGTGGCGCTGCTGCGCGCGAGGCGCAGCTCGAGGGTTTCGAGCCCGAGCGCGATCCGGTGCGCCTGCTCCGAGGCGAGCGAGCCGCCCATGTCGCGCAGGCCCTTCTTCCTGATCTGCTGCATCCCCCAGCCGCGCGGATCGCCGCTGCGGTAGCTCGAAGCGATGTTGGGGTAGGTCTGCCAGTCGAAGACGCCGGTATCGGTCACCGCCCCGCCGAGTGCCGCGCCGTGCCCGGCGAGCGTCTTGGTGAGCGAATTGACGACCAGCGCCGCGCCCACCTCGCGCGGCCGAAACAGCGCCGGCGAGGTGATCGTGTTGTCGACGACGTAGACGATGCCGCGCTCGCGGCAGAGCGCGCCGATCGCATCGAGCTCGGGGATCTGCGTGCCCGGGTTGGCGATCGTCTCGACGAAGACCATGCGCGTCGCCGGCCGCAGTGCCGCAGCGACCGCTGCCACGCCGGTCGCGTCGACCTTCGTTACCGCGACGCCTAGATCGCCGAGCGTGCCGAACAGGCTGTTGGTGTTGCCGAACACGTAGCGGCTCGCGACCAGGTGATCGCCCGCCTTCAGCAGCGTGAAGAAGAGCGCCGTCAGCGCCGCCATCCCGGTCGCAAAGCAGATCGTTCCGCTGCCACCTTCGAGCCGGGTGATCTTCGCCTCGAGCGCCGCGGTCGTCGGCGTGCCTTGACGCGCGTAGTTGAAGCCCCCTTTGACGCGCCCCTGGAACACGCCGATCAGGTCCTCGACGCGGTCGTAGCCGTACTGCACCGAGGTGTGGATCGGGGCGTGCACCGCACCGTGGGGCGCACCGGCGCGCCGGTCGGCGTGCAGCAGCTCGGTCGTCGGGCCGAGGGGTGGAGTCGGGTCGGTCATGGTGTTTGGGGGCGTCGGAAGCGGGCCGGGCGCGGGCCGGCGCTTGGGAGCGCATGAAAGCGCGGTTCGATTGTCGGTTGGCGGTCCGGCGGCTCGGTGGCGTCAGTCGAGCGCCGGCAGATTCACCTCGCGCAGCGCCCGGCGCACGGCCGGGTACTCGGGCAGCACGCCGCCGACGAGCGCCCAGAAACGCGGCCCGTGGTTCATTTCGCGCAGATGGGCGAGTTCGTGCACGACGACGTAATCGATGCAGGCGAGCGGCAGGTGCACCAGCCGGCGATTCAGGCGGAGCGTGCCGTCGACGCTCGCGCTGCCCCAGCGCGTCCGTGCCGAGCTGAGCCGGATCGCCCGTGGCTGCACGCCGAGCCGCGGCGCGAAGCAGGCACAGCGCTCGGCGAAGAGGCGACGCGCTTCGGCCTGCAACCAGCGGCGCGCTGAGGCGCCGATCGCCGCGGCGCTGGCGTCCGCCGGGAGCGGCAGGCGCAGGCGCCAGGGCGCGGTCGCTGCGGCGCTGTCCGGAAGGGCCTGTCCGGTCGCGTCGGCAGCGCTTGCGGCTGCGGCGCCGGCTGCGGCGGTTTCGAGTCTCGCGGCGCGGCTCGCCGGGTCGAGCGTCACGACGAGCGGCCGGCCGAGGTAGGGCAGGCAGCAGCCGTCGCACCACGCGATGCGGGCAGCTTCGGCGCGCTGCGCGCGTTCGCGCTGTTCGGCGAGCTTGGCGAGGATCCAGGCCGACTTGGCCTGCAGGGCGGCGTCGATCGCGGCATGGCCGAGGCCGTTCGGCGCGTGAACCTTCAGACCCGTCGGCCCGACAATAAAGCCGATGCTGCGGCGGCGCCGCCGATCCAGCGCGTAGACGACGACCTGTTCGCCGAAACGCACTTCGGCGCAACGCGCCGGGTCCTCAGTGGCGCGCCGCAACTCGGCCATGCGCTCAGCCCTGGCCGGGCGCCACGACCGCCGCCGGCGCGTACGCCTCGGGGTCGAGGCGCCGCATCTCGCCCTCGATCCAGCGCTCGACCTCGCGCATCAGCTCGTCGGGCTGGCGCCCGGTCGAGGCGATCGCGGGGCCGACCGAGACGTCGATCACGCCGGGGCGCAGCACGAAGCTCTTGCGCGGCCAGCAGCGCGCCGAGGTGACTGCGATCGGCAGCACCGGCCGGCCGGTATCGACCGCGAGCCGGGTGCCGCCGTTCTTGTACGTTCCGCGGCCGCCGCGCGGCCCGCGCGTGCCTTCGGGGAACATGATCACGCAGTGGCCCTTTTCCATGAAGCGCCGGCCCTGCGCCGCGACCAGGCTCCAAGCCTCGGTGCGGCGGCTGCGATCGATGTGGATCATGTCCATTCGCGCCATCGCCCAGCCGAAAAACGGGATGTAGAGCAGCTCGCGCTTGAAGACGTAGCAGAGCGGCCGCGGCATCAGGGTCGGAAACGCGAAGGTTTCCCAGGTCGACTGGTGCTTCGGCAGCAGCACCATCGGCTCGTCGGGCAGGTGCTCGAAGCCGTGCAGCCGCGCGTGGACGCCGCAAATCGCTTTGGCGCCCCAGGTCGCGACACCCAACCAGCCGACGCAAAGCCAGTAGACGACGTTGCCGCGCGCGAAGACCGAAACCAGCACCACGCTGAGCGCCCACGGCACCACCGTCACCACCAGGAACAACGCGAAGAGCGCCGAGCGCAGCGCCGCGACCGCAGTGCCGATCACTCGTCCATCCTCGGATCGACGTCGGCATCGCCGGCCTTGCCGCGGGCCCGGCGTTCGTCGCGGAGCAGCGCATCGGCGAACGCCCCGAGGTCGGCGTGCACCCGGGTGCCCGGCACCTGCGCCACCAGCGCGTCCACCTCGGGCGCGGTCAAGCCGGCGCCCTTGCCGGTGCGAACGAGGTGCGCCGGACAGCCGACCGCCGCCCCGGCCACCAGGTCGCGCGGTGTATCGCCGACGACCGGCACCGCGGGCAGCGCGACGCCGAAGCGCGCGCCGATCTGCTCGAAAAGCCCCGACAACGGCTTGCGGCAGCCGCAACCGTCTTCCGGCGTGTGCGGGCAGAAGAACACCGCATCGATGCGGCCGCCCTGACGCGCCAGCAGCTGGTTCATCTTGGCATGCATGGCGTTCAGCGCCGCCATGTCGAAAAGGCCTCGGCCGATGCCCGATTGATTGGTCGCGACGACGGTGTGCCATCCGGCCTGGTTCAGCCGCGCGATCGCCTCGAGCGCGCCCGGCAGCGGCACCCACTCATCGGGCGACTTGACGAAATCGTCACGGTCCTCGTTGATCGTGCCGTCGCGGTCGAGGATCACCAGCTTCATCTTCGTCCCGGGGCGCGTGTGGCCGGCATCGCTCATCCGGCCAGCTTGGAGAGATCGGCGACGCGGTTCATCGCTGCATGCAGCTCCGCCAGCAGGCCGAGCCGGTTGGCGCGGAGCCAAGGGTCGTCGACATTGACCATCACCGTATCGAAGAAAGCATCGACCGGCTCGCGCAGCGCCGCCAGCGCGCGCAGCGACGCGGTGTGGTCGCCGCGCTCGAACGCCCTTTGCGCTTCGGGCCCGACGCGGCCCAGCGCGGCGGCGAGCGCGTGCTCCGCCGGCTCGTGCAGACGCGCCGGATCGACGCCGGCAGCGACCGGCGCGCCGGCCTTCTTCAGGATGTTGCCGACCCGCTTGTTGGCGGCGGCGAGCGCGGCGGCCTCGGGCAGCGCGGCGAACGCGCGCACGGCCACGAGCCGCGCCGGGATCTCGGCCAGCCGCTCGGGCCGGAGCGCGAGCACCGCATCGACCTCCTGCGCCCGGTAGCCCTGGTCGCGCAGGCTGGCGGCGAGGCGGTCGTGGATGAAGTCGAGCAGCTGCACGACCGCAAGCGGCTCGCTCACGAGCGGCCCGAGCACCTCGGCGGCGATCCCGACGATCGCCTCGAGCGCCAGCGGCAGCTCGCGCTCGACCAGCATCCGGATCACGCCGAGCGCGTGGCGCCGGAGCGCGAACGGGTCCTTGTCGCCGGTCGGCAGCTGGCCGATGCCGAACAGGCCGACGAGGGTCTCGAGCTTGTCGGCGAGCGCGAGCACCAGGCCGGCGTCGTTGCGCGGCAGGGCGTCGCCGGCGAAGCGCGGCCGGTAGTGATCCTCGATCGCGAGCGCGACCGCTTCGTCCTCGCCGTCGTGGCGCGCGTAGTAGCCGCCCATCGTGCCCTGCAGTTCGGGGAACTCGCCGATCATGTCGGTGACGAGGTCGGCCTTGGCGAGTGTCGCGGCGCGCTCGGCAGCGTCGATCAACGCCGCATCGGCAGTTCCCGTCCAGGCACGCGCGATCTCGCGCGCGATGGCCCGCACGCGCCGCGAGCGCTCGCCCTGCGAGCCGAGCCGGGCGTAGTAGACCACCTTGTCGAGCGCCGGCAGGCGCGCCGCGAGCGCGCGCTTCTTGTCCTGCTCGAAGAAGAACTTGGCGTCGGCAAGCCGCGGCCGCACGACGCGCTCGTTGCCCTCTATCACCCGGCTCGGGTCGGCCGGGCGGATGTTGCTCGCGACGAGGAAGCGCTCGGTCAGTCGCCCCGCCTTGTCGAGCAGCGGAAAGTATTTCTGGTTCGCCTTCATCGTCAGGATGAGGCACTCCGGCGGCACCGAGAGGTACTCGGGCTCGAAGCGGCAGACCAGCACGTTGGGCCGCTCGACCAGCCCGGTGACCTCGCTCAGCAGCTCCGCGTCGTCGATCGGCTCCAGTCCTTCGGCGGCGGCCACGGCGTCGATCTGGCGCTTCAGCTCGTCCCGGCGCGCCTCGAAGCCGGCGATCACCGAACCTTCGTCGAGCAGCTGCTCGGCATAGTCGTCGGCGCTGCGCAGCACGACCGGGTCGGCCGCCGCCTCGAAGCGATGGCCGCGCGTCGTGCGGCCGGCGTCGAGCCCGAGCACCCGCACCGCGACGACCTCGTCGCCCCAAAGCGCGACCAGGCCATGGGCCGGGCGCACGAACTCGACGCTTGTCCAGCCGTCGTCGAGCTGGTAAGTCATCACCTTGGGAATCGGCAGCCTGGCGAGCGCCGCGTCGAGCGCGCGCTGCAGGCCGGGGGCGAGTGCGGCGCCCGGCGCCACGCTCTCGAAGAACAGCGTCTCGTTCTTGGCGTCGGGCCGGCGCACCAGCTGCGCGACGGCGGTGGCGTCGGCGCCGAGCGCCGCGAGCCGCTTGAGGAGCGCCGGCGTCGGGGCCCCTGCCGCATCCAGTCCGACGTGAACCGGCATCAGCTTGTGCGAGACCGGACGATCCGCGGCCCGATCCCGCACCTCGGTGACGCGCGCGGCGAGGCGCCGCGGCGAGGCGTACGGCGTGACCACCGAGGCCGTTCCGGCCAGGCCCTCGGCAAGCAGCCCCGCGAGCAGGCTGCCGGCGAAGGCCTGACCGAGCTTCTGCAGCGCCCGCGGCGGCAGCTCCTCGACGAAGAGCTCGACCAGCAGGCTGCGCGCCGCGCGATCCGCGCTCACCGGTGCACCCTTCGACAAAGGCCACGAAGGGGCCATTTCGTGGCCCCAGCCGGTCCCGCCGAGCGGGAACGAGCCCCTTGGGGCGGCCCGGCGGAGCTCATGCGGCTTTCTGCGCCAGCTTCGCGCTCGCCGCGGCGCCCCAGGCCTTCGGCGCCATCGGAAAACCGAGCCGGGCGCGGCTTTCGAGAAAGCCTTGCGCGACGGCGCGCGCGAGGTTGCGGATCCGCCCGATGTAGGCGGCGCGCTCGGTGACGCTGATCGCGCCGCGCGCATCCAGGAGGTTGAAGCTGTGGCCGGCTTTCAGCAACTGTTCGTAGGCAGGCAAGGCGAGCTGCCGCGCCATCAAATGCTGCGACTGCTTCTCGTGGGCGGCAAAAGCGTGGAACAGGA
This sequence comes from uncultured Rhizobacter sp., assembly GCA_964236915.1. Classification (GTDB taxonomy): domain Bacteria; phylum Pseudomonadota; class Gammaproteobacteria; order Burkholderiales; family Burkholderiaceae_C; genus LMDS01. Next base: position 16,481 of record CAXSGM010000013.1, on the reverse strand, counting down.
AGTCGACGTCGCTCTGCTCGAAGTTGTAGGCGCTCTGCTCGATTTCGTTCTGCAGAAAGACGTCGCCGTAGCTGAGCCGCCGGCCGTCGGGCGCCTCGGTCCAGAGCAGGTCGTAGACATTGTCGACGCCCTGCAGGTACATCGCCAGGCGCTCGAGGCCGTAGGTGATTTCGCCGGTCGCCGGCTTGCAATCGATGCCGCCGACCTGCTGGAAGTAGGTGAACTGCGTCACCTCCATCCCGTTCAGCCAGACTTCCCAGCCGAGGCCCCAGCAGCCGAGCGTCGGGTTTTCCCAATCGTCCTCGACGAAGCGGATGTCGTTCGCCTTCAGGTCGAAGCCGAGTGCCTCGAGCGAGCCGAGGTACAGCTCCAGGATGTTCGCCGGCGCCGGCTTCAGCACGACCTGGTATTGGTAGTAGTGCTGCAGCCGGTTCGGGTTTTCGCCGTAGCGCCCGTCCTTCGGCCGGCGGCTCGGCTGCACGTAGGCCGCGCGCCAGGGCTCCGGCCCGAGCGCGCGCAGAAAGGTTGCGGTGTGGCTGGTGCCGGCACCGACTTCCATGTCGTACGGCTGCAGCAGGGCGCAACCCTGGGCGGCCCAGTGGTCCTGCAAGCGAAGAATGATCTGCTGGAACGTGAGCATTGGCAGGGGCACAGGGAAGCCGGCGATTCTAGGGAAGGTGAACGGCCTTCCCTGACGCGACGCGCGGCTGCGGCTCGGCGACGCTACGCCGCACGGCGCCGCCGCAGCACCGCCGCGGCGACGATCGTCGTCGCCAGCAGCCCGAGCGGCCAGAGCCCGAAGCGCGCGGCCCACCAGGCGTACGGCGTCGTCCCGGCACGGCCTTCGATCGTCACGTCGAGCGCGCCCTGGGTGAAGCGGGGACGACTGGCGACGACCCGGCCGGTCCAGTCGATCGCCGCGGTGGCGCCGGTGTTGGTGGCGCGAATCATCGGCAATTGGAACTCGAGCGTGCGCATCCGCGAGATCTCGAGATGCTGGTCGATCGCGACGGTGTCGCCGAACCAGCCGATGTTGCTGAGGTTGGCGAAGATCGTCGGCGTCGTGGCCGGGTCGCGAAAGCGTGCGGCGAGCTCTTCGCCGAACAGGTCTTCGTAGCAGATGTTCGGCGCGATGCGCTGGCCGGCGACCGTGAACGACGCCGCGCCGACCGGCCCGCGGTCGAAATCGCCGAGCGGGATGTTCATCAGCGCGGTGAACCAGTGGAAGCCGTTCGGCACGAACTCGCCGAACGGCACCAGATGGTGCTTGTCGTAGCGGTAGGCGCCGCCGGGCAGCGCGGCCGTCGACGCCGCCAGGCCGGCCGCCGAGTTGGTGTAGCCGACCCGCTCGTCGCCGAGCGGCAGGCCGATCAGCGCCGCCTGCGGGCCGCGCCGGAAGTGCGCGACGATCGGCTGCCACCAGTCGGGGTCGAGCTGGCTCGGCAGCAGCGGCACGACGGTCTCGGGGCCGACGACCAGATCGCCCTTCGCGGCAAGCAGTTCGCGGCGCGTCCAGGCGAGCGATTCGGGCACGGCGCGGGGCTCGAACTTCTCGTCCTGCGGCACGTTGCCCTGCAACAGGGTGACGGCAAGGCGCCCCGCCGAGCGCGTGTGAACGCCCGGCCCGAGCGCGGCGCCGGCGACAAGCACCGTGAGCGTCGCGAGCAGCGGCGCGGCGAGCCGGGCGTGCGCCGGCCCGTGGCTCTCGCGATTGTCGTCTCCGCCATCCACGGCGGCGATGCCGATCCAAGCCGCGAGCGTCGCGCCGACCGCGCCGATGCCGTACACGCCGACCCAGGGCGCGAGTGCCGCGAGCGGCGCATCGACCTGCGCGTAGCCGCTCGCCAGCCACGGAAAGCCGGTGAAGATCGCGCCGCGGGCGAGTTCAGCCAGCAGCCACACCGCGCCGAACAGCAGGGCGGCGCGCCACGGCCGGCGGCTGCGCCAGCGCGCGAACGCCGCCAGCGCCGCGGCAAGGTACAAAGACAGCAGCGCCGAGAGCAGCCCGACCGCCGCCACCGCCATCCACGCCGGGAGGCCGCCATAGGTATGGAGGCTGACGAAGAGCCACCAGGTGCCGGCGACCAGCCAGGCCGTGCCGTAGGCCAGCCCGAGCGCAGCGGCGCGCCCCGGCCGCGCCCGGGACGCCAGGGCGGCGAGCACCGCGACGGTTACCAGCGGCAGCCACCAGAGCGCCCGGGTATGGACGTAGGCGAGCGTCTGCAGCGCCCCGAGCACCGCGGCGGCCGGCAGCGCCGCCCACGCCTTCCTCGCGCCTGCGCCGGCATCGGCCCCGCGCCCGGCCGAGCTCCTCAAGCGGCGTCTTCGCCGGGCTCGCCTGCGGGCGCCCGCGTCACCTTGAACCAGCGCACCGCGCCGCCGCGGTTCAACATCACCGAAAACACCAGCGCCCCGAGCGTCACTGCTTCGCCACGGCGCGGCACGCGGCCGAGTTCGTGAGCGACGAGCCCGCCGATCGAGTCGAACTCGTCGGTCGGCAACTCGGCGCCGAAGGCCTCGTTGACCGCGGCGATGTCGACATCGCCCGCGACCCGCTGGCTGCCGTCGGCAAGCGTGTAGATGCCGGAATCGGCGTCCTTCTCGTCGAACTCGTCCTCGATCTCGCCGACGATCTCCTCGAGCACGTCCTCGATCGTGATGAGTCCAGCGATGTGGCCGAACTCGTCGATCACGATCGCCAGGTGATTGCGTTGGGCGCGGAAGTCGCGCAGCAACTCGTTGAGCCCCTTCGATTCGGGAACGAACACCACCGGGCGCAGCAGCGTGCGCAGCTGGAGCTCGGGCCAGCGCTGAAGCTTCAGCAGGTCCTTCGCGAGCAACATGCCGATCACGTTGGCGCGGCTGCCTTCGTAGACCGGAAAACGCGAGTGCCCGGCGCGAATCACCGCCTGGAGCAGGGCGTCGTAATCGCCGGCGATGTCGAGGAGATCCATCCGGCCGACCGGCAACATCACGTCGCCGGCGCTCATGTCGGCCATCCGGATCACGCCCTCGAGCATGGCGCGCGACTCCGGGCCGATCAACAGCTTGTCCTCGGCGTCGGCGAGCGACTCGAGCAACTGGTCGCGCGACTCGGGGCCGGGCGCGACGAGCTCGATCAGGCGCTGGAACAGGGTACGGCGGGAGGCGGCGGGCAGATCGCTACGCGGCCGGGGGCGGCCCGGTGAGGGCTCGGACATCGAACGATGGGCGGGAGTTCGGGGCCGGCGAAGCTTACCCGATGCCGGTGCTGGGCCCGCGTCGGGCGCCGATTCGCGCAACCCCCCGGCACGCGCCCGCGACCGGCGGACGGCTCGACTTGAAAGCCACGCGAGAATGCCCATCTTGGGCGATCGGCGCCCTTCCCGCACCGACTCCCGCGTTCCGTCCGTTTCCCGAGGCGACTTCCATGGCTCTGATCCCCGCCACCATCCTCACCGGCTTCCTCGGCTCCGGCAAGACGACGCTCCTGAAGCGGGTGCTGAGCGAGGCGCACGGCCAGAGGATCGCGGTCATCGAGAACGAGTTCGGCGACGAGAACATCGACAACGAAATCCTGGTGCAGAATTCGAAGGAGCAGATCATTCAGCTGAACAACGGCTGCGTCTGCTGCACGATCCGCGAAGATTTGCGGACGACGCTCTCCGACCTCGCCGAGAAGCGCCGCAAGGGCGAGCTCAGCTTCGACCGCGTCGTCATCGAAACCACCGGCTTGGCCGACCCGGGTCCGGTCGCGCAAACCTTCTTCATGGACGACGAGATCGCCGAGAGCTACCTGCTCGATTCGGTGCTGACGCTCGTCGATGCCAAACACGGCCAGCAGCAGCTCGACGACCGGCAAGAAGCACGCCGTCAGGTCGGTTTTGCCGACCAGATCTTCATCAGCAAGACCGACCTGACCGAGCCGGCCGAGGTCGACGCGCTGATTCACCGCATCAAGCACATGAACCCGCGCGCGCCGCAGACCCGGGTGAATTTCGGCGAGGTGCCCTTGAAGGACGTGTTCGACCTGAAAGGCTTCAACCTCAACACGAAGCTCGATATCGACCCCGAGTTCCTCAACGCCGACGCGCACGATCACCACGACCACGACCACGCGCACGGCGAGCATTGCGACCACCCGCACCACCACGCGCAGGACGACGACGTGAAATCCTTCGTGTTCCGTGCCGACAAGCCCTTCAACCCGGCCAAGCTCGAGGATTTTCTCGGCGCGATCGTGCAGGTGTACGGCCCGAAAATGTTGCGCTACAAGGGCGTGCTGAACATGAAGGGCTCGGATCGCAAGGTGATTTTCCAGGGCGTGCACCAGCTGATGGGGAGCGACCTGGGCCCGAAATGGGCGCCTGGCGAGAAGAAGACGAGCAAGATGGTGTTCATCGGCCTCGACCTGCCGAGAGACATCTTCCTGCAGGGCCTCGAGGGCTGCCTGGTCTGAAGCGGCCGCAGCTGGCCGGGCCACTCTGTCGCGATCGTCCGCGTCGGCGCCTGGCCTGCATTGCAGCGCCCACGGCCGCGGCCGGCCCGGGTTGGAACATTTACTAGAGGGCGCGCTTCGCGGTCAAGCCCTCGCCCGACTGGCCGATATCCCCTGACTACAATCGCGGCGCCCGAAATCCCGCCCCCGAGCCTGGCGCGGGAAACGAGTTGCCGAGGAGAGCGCAGTGAGCAAGTCCCCCAGCCCGAAGACGGTGGAGCCGAAGGCGACCGAGCCAAAGCGCGCGCCGAGTGCAGCGCCGGCGGTCGCTTCCGGATCGGCCAACGTCGCCGTGCCCGCCTCGGTGACGGCATCGCCGGTCCGCACGCCCGCGGCCGACGAAGAGCCCGGCAAGCCGGCTTCGGCGGCGCCGCGCAAGCCCCTGCGGGGCGCTGCCAAGCACGCCGCACCTCAACCACAGGCCCCGCTGCCGCCGCCGACCTCGCGCTTCGCCGACCGCTTCGCGCCGCCGCGTCCGCCGACCCGGCAGATGAACCAGCAGGAAGTCGACACGCCGCGTGAGAAGCACAAAGCCGATCCGAAACTCGCCAACGCCTGGAAAGGCAAGGCCGGTCGCGACCTGAGCGAGCCCGAGTTGCTCGCGATGCCCGACTCGGAGTACATGAACGACAAGCAGCTCGAGTTCTTCCGTGGCCGGCTCCAGGCTCTGAAGGACGATCTGCTGAGCAACGCCGGCGAGACGACCGAGCACCTGCGCGAAGACACCTCGATCGTCCCGGATCCCGCTGATCGCGCGACGATCGAGGAAGAGCACGCGCTCGAACTGCGCACCCGCGACCGCGAGCGCAAGCTTCTGAAGAAGATTTCGCAGTCGCTGGGGCGCCTCGACGCTGGCGAGTACGGCTTTTGCGACGAGACCGGTGAGCCGATCGGGCTCGGCCGGCTGATCGCCCGCCCGACCGCCACGCTCTCGCTCGAAGCGCAGCAGCGCCGCGAGCTGAAGCAGAAGATGTTCGGCGACTGACCGCCCGAACGCCTTCGACGTGACCGCCCACCGCGCCCCCCTCCGCTCTCTTTGACGCTTCGTCCGGCCATGTCGGAACCCAAAGACACGACCAGCTTCTTCAGGAAGGTCGTCAAGTTCGTCGCCAACCCGAGCACGGAGTGGGCCGAGATCGTCGCGCCGGTCGAGGAGTCGCGCGAGAACGAGTTCGCCCGCGGCGAGTTGAAGGCGATGATCGAGCGCAAGCGTCGCAACGATTTCGTGCGCAAGCGCGAATTCGACACGCTGCGCCGAGTGCGCCGGGAAGGCCTCACCAGCGAGCAGCTCGCCGCGCTCGGCGGGTCGTCGCGACTCGACGATCCCGAGTCGCGCAGCGGTGCCGAGCAAAGCAGCGCCAAGGCGGAATACGGGGTCAAGGCGAAGATCGACGCGATCGAACAACAGATGGTCGGCGATGCGACCGGCGGCGCGGCGCCGGGAAGGCTGGCGCCCCCGGCCGCCCCGCGTCGCTCGCCGGAGTTCTACAACGCCCCGACCGAGCCGGTGCCGATGCAGCTGCCGCCGGCAGGCGGCCAGTCCGCCGCGCGCGACGCGTCCGAAATCGGTGGCCGCGTCGACGATTTCTTCGGCGAGAACCGCCCCGCCCATGCCGGTTCGCGGGTCGTGATGAGTGCCGGCGTGTCGCCGCTCGCCGACATCCGCTTCGACGACGCGCCGCCGCCCCCCGGCCAGCCGTTCGCGCAGGAGCCGGCCGACGTGGCGCACGATCCGGAGCTCGATGAAGCGGTGATCGCGTTCGCGAACGCCGACTTCGAGCCTTGCGAACATGCTTTGCTCATGTTGACCGGCCCTGGCGGCCTGCGCGCGCGCCATGCCGACACCTGGCTCGTGCTCTTCGACCTGTACCGTGCGATCGGCGAACACGCCAAGTTCGAAGCGCTCGCGCTCGAGTACGCCGAGCAGTTCGGATGGTCGGCGCCGCAGTGGTTCTCGATGCCGCGCCTCATCGCCGAACGGGCCGGGGACGAGCGCCCGCGCGACGCCCGCCTCGATGCGCAGGTCGGCTGGACCAGCCCCGAGTACATCGACGTCGATGCGGTCGCGCAGCTCGCCTCGGTAACGCTGCAGATGCCGCTGCCCTGGGTCTTCGACTGGTCGCGATTGCGATCGATCGATGCCGAAAGCTGCGCCCGTCTGTCGGAGTTGTTCCGCAAATGGAGCGCCGACGATCTGGAGATGCGGTGGCACGCAGGCGAGCACCTGCTCGGCGTGCTCGCCGACGCCGCGCCGACCGGCGCCCGCGATGTGGATCCGGCCTACTGGCAGCTCCGCCTCGACGCCTTGCGGCTCGCCAACCGTCCGGACCAATTCGACGAGGCCGCGATCGATTACTGCGTGACCTATGAAGTCTCGCCGCCGTCCTGGGAAAAGGCGCGTTCCCATGTGCGCATCAGCAGCGGCGGCCCGACGACCGCGTCGCCGCCAATGTCGCTCGTCAGCGATGTCACGACCCATTTCGTCGAGTCCAACCTGAGTGACGACCCGGCATCCGTGCAGGTCGGCACCGTCGAGCTCTCCGGCCAGCTGGTCGGCGACATCGGGCCGACGCTGAAACGGCTCGACCGCGAACTCGGCGCGGCGAGCATCGTGGATATCTCCTGCGCGCGGCTGATCCGGGTCGACTTCATCGCCGCCGGCGACTTGTTGAACTGGGTGCTCGCGCGGCGCAGCGAAAATCGCACGGTGCGCTTCATCGACGCGCACCGGATGATCGCGCTGTTCTTCGGCGCAATGGGCATCAACGAGCACGCGACGGTCAAAGTGCAGCCGGTCTGAGCGATCCCGGTTCGCTGCGCGCATCCGAGGCCCCGACCGCGTCGAGGAGGCTGCCGAAACGACCCTTGAGAACGCCCCGACCGCCGCCACATCGTGCCGATGGAAAGTTATCACGGCACGACGATCCTCAGCGTGCGGCGCGGCCGGCAGGTGGCGCTCGGCGGCGACGGTCAGGTCACGCTCGGCTCGATCATCGTCAAATCGTCGGCGCGCAAGATCCGCAAGCTCCACCGTGACCAGGTGCTGGCAGGTTTTGCCGGCGCGACCGCGGATGCGTTCACGCTGTTCGAACGCTTCGAGGCCAAGCTCGAGAAGCACCAGGGCCATCTGATCCGTTCGGCGATCGAGCTGACGAAGGACTGGCGCACCGACCGCGTGCTGCGCCGGCTCGAGGCCATGCTCGCGGTCGCCGACCGCGAGTCCTCGCTCATCATCACCGGCAACGGCGACGTTCTCGAGCCGGAGCACGGTATCGTCGCGATCGGCTCGGGCGGCGCCTATGCCCAAGCCGCCGCACGGGCCCTCCTCGGCAACACCGAGCTCGGCGCCGAGCAGATTGTCAAGAAGTCGCTCGAGATCGCTGGCGAGATTTGCATCTACACCAACCAGAGCCACCTGATCGAAACCCTCGATTGAGGTCGCTGCCGATGAAGAACCGTCTGACGCCGAAAGAGATCGTCGCCGAGCTCGACCGCCACATCGTCGGTCAGGCCGGCGCCAAGCGGGCCGTGGCGATCGCGTTGCGCAACCGCTGGCGGCGCCAGCAGGTGGCCGAGCCGATGCGTGCCGAGATCACGCCGAAGAACATCCTGATGATCGGCCCGACCGGCGTCGGCAAGACCGAGATCGCGCGCCGGCTCGCGCGGCTCGCCGACGCGCCGTTCATCAAGGTCGAGGCGACCAAGTTCACCGAAGTCGGCTACGTCGGCAAGGACGTCGACACCATCGTCCGCGACCTGGTCGAGATGAGCGTCAAGCAGGAGCGCGAACAGGCGATGCGCCGCCACCGCGAGAGCGCGGCTGACGCCGCCGAGGACCGCCTGCTCGACATCCTGGTGCCGCCGGCACGCAGCAGCACGAGCGAGTTCGGGCTCACCGCACGCGACTCGCGGCCCGCGGAGACCGAAAGCACCGCGCGCCAGGTGATGAGGAAGCGCCTGCGCGAAGGGACGCTGGCCGACAAGGAGATCGAGATCGAGGTCGCCGAGACGAAGAGCCCGCTCGAGGTGATGGGCCCGCCCGGCATGGAGGAAATGACTGAGCAGCTGAAGGGGCTGTTCGCCAACGTCGGCGGGGGCCGCAAGAAGCAGCGCAAGCTCCCGATCGCCGAAGCGCAGAAGCTGCTGGCCGACGAGGAAGCCGCCAAGCTCGTCAACGACGAGGAGGTCAAGGCGGCCGCGGTCCAGAACGCCGAGCAGAACGGCATCGTCTTCATAGACGAGATCGACAAGGTCGCGAGCCGGGCCGAGACCGGCGGCGCCGAGGTGTCGCGCCAGGGCGTTCAACGCGACCTGCTGCCGCTGGTCGAGGGCACGACCGTGACGACGAAGTACGGCATGGTCCGCACCGACCACATGCTGTTCATCGCCTCGGGCGCGTTCCACCTCGCCAAGCCGAGCGACCTGATCCCAGAGCTGCAAGGGCGCTTCCCGATCCGCGTCGAGCTCGGCTCGCTGTCGGTCGACGATTTCGAGGCGATCCTGACGCAAACCCACGCGAGCCTCGTCAAGCAATACACACTGCTGCTCGATACGGAAGGCGTGACGCTCGATCTGCAACCCGAAGCGATCCGGCGCATCGCACAGATCGCCTACGACGTGAACGAGCGCACCGAGAACATCGGCGCCCGCCGGCTCTCGACCGTCATGGAGCGGCTGCTCGACGAGATCAGCTTCGATGCGCCTGAGCGGGCCGGTCAAACCGTGCGGATCGACGCGGCAGAGGTCGACGCCAAGCTCGAGGAGCTGGCGAAGAACGAGGATCTGTCGCGGTATATCTTGTAAGAATCCTGACCTTCGCTTCGAGGTCGGGCCGGGCTCGGCGCCGCTCGATGCGGCGCAGTTCCGCGCTACGAGGGCCCTTGGACAGGCTCAGGGCGAACGGTGCGTTCGGCGACGGCCCTTCTACAGCTCAGGGCGAACGGTGCGCGTTGCGCGACGGCTTTTCGGCAGCTCAGGGCGAACGGTGTGTTCCGGCGACGGTTTTTTGACGGCTCCAGCGAACGCGAGCGGCGCCCGTTCACCGCGCCATCCATTCCGCCTGCAAGACCAGCAGACCGTCGAACAGCAGCGTGTCGACGGTGTCGAACGGCAGGCGCACAATCGGCGCGAGCTTGACTGCGGCGCCACCGGTCATCATCAGCGCCGGGGTTTGACCGGTATGGGCGACCAGCTTGGCGTGCATCCGTTCCACGGCGCCGGCGATCGCATCGGCGCCGCCGCTCATCAGCGCATCGCTGGTGTTGGTCGGGAAATCGACCGCCTCGCCGGTCGGCGCCTTGAGCCCGGCTGTGCCCATCTCGAGCGCCCGCAGCATCAGCCCGAATCCCGGCAGGATCAGACCGCCGAGGAAGCGGCCGCTTGCGTCGAGCGCGTCGACCGTGGCTGCCGTGCCCACCATCACGACCAGCGCCGGGCGCGGCCAACCGGCGGCGAGCACCCGGTGGCGCGCCGCGATCAGTGCCACCCACCGGTCGGCGCCGAGGCGGTTCGGGTAGTCGTAGCCGTTGACGACGCCGGCACACTCGGCCACGCTGTGGACCCAGCGCATCTCGACGTCGCCCCAACGCTCTTCGATCTGCTCTTCGACACGGCGCTTCACGCCTTCGCCGGCGACGACGCTGCCGAGCAGATGGGCCGGCGCCGGCAACCCCCGCCAGTCGCCTTCGGCCAGCCCGTCGATCGTTTCGAGGAACACCGCGCCCTGGCCGACGAGCCGGGCGCCGGGCTGCGGCAACTCGTACAGCGCCCACTTGAGGCGCGTGTTGCCGACGTCGATCGCGAGAAAGGTCAAGGTCGCCTCACCGGTCGTTGACCATCGCCCGCAAGGGGCGCGCGACCCGTGCCGACCGCGCCGGCGCCGGACCGGCGAGCGCACCGCTGGCCGCCCGCACGTCGGCCAGCGCGGCCCGCAACGGCCCGCCGTCGAGCGCCGGATGGTCGGACGAGGCTCGCATCAGCATCTCTTCGGCCTGGAGACAGAGCCGCTCCGCCGAAGCGCCGATCCGCGCGATGAACGCCGCGTCGTCGAGCCGGTCTTCGAGGCTGCGGTTGAGCTCGACGAACCAGGGAATCGCCGCCTGGTCGAGCATCACCGCCGGATTGCGCCGGGCGCCGACCGCCGACCAGGCGCGCAGGAAATTCTGCGCCGCGCGGTTCAGGCCACCGAGTCCGGCGAGCGTGCCGCGGAGTCGGCCGAGCGCGGCCAGGTCGGTCAGCCGGTTCTGAAAGAAGAACTGCGCGAGAACCCCCCAGTAATACGCGTAATCCCAGATCACTTTGACCGGCAGCACCTCGGGGTCGCCGAACAGTGCGTACTGGCCCTCGTAGAGTGCGAGCGTGTTGGCATAGAACGAGTGGTACAGCTGGTCGTAGAGGGCGGCGCGGGACCCGAGCGGTCCGTTCGCCCGGTCGATGGCGATCAGGTCGGTGATGTAGGTGTTGGCGATGCCGATGAAGTCGCTGCCGGGCGAATAGAACGGATCGAGGAAGAGGCCGGCCTCGCCGGTCAGCGCCCACCGCGCGCCCGAGAACACCTGACCGCAGCCGTAGGAGAAGTGGCGCAGGAAGGCGAAATCCTGGAGCGCGTCGCGGCGCGGCTCGAGTTCGTCGAAGAGCCGCGGCTGATGCACCTCGAGCCAGTCCATCGCGCGCTCGAAGGTATTGATCGATTCGAACGCATGCAGCGCCGGGTCGGCGACGATACCGACCGAATGCGAACCGGAGGCGAGCGGGATCAGCCAGACCCAGTAACCCGGGCCGCAGAGGTGATTCGTCGAGCGCCAGCGCTCCGGCGGCGTGCAGCGCGCCTGCCAGGCCGGATCGTCGGACCAGCGGTCGATCTCGATCCGGTGCCGCACCCGGAACCAGACCGCGTGCGGATCGTGCCCGTTGGGCTTGGCGAGGCCGAGCTTGCGCTTCAGCAAGCCGGCGCGGCCGGACGCATCGACGAGCCAGCGGGCCGAGGCGGTGCCCTCCGCGCCGGGCCGCTCGAACCGAACCCGGTGCCGCGGCGCTGCGTCCTCCTCGGCGGCCAGGTCGATCCCGCGTACGACCGCGCCGTCGAGGAAGCGGACGCCCCGGCGCGCCGCCTCCTGAGCGAGGAAATTTTCGAAGATGCCGCGGTCGATCTGCCAGCTCGGCACCGCGAGCGGACGGCTCGGGCCGATCTCGGTAACCCGGTCGATGTCGCGCCGGCCGTCGGAGAAGAAGAAGCGGAATCCGAACTTGCGCAGTTGCGCCGCCTCGAGATGATCCCTCAGACCGAGCACCTCGGCGAAATAGTGGGCACCGATCTCGACGCTCGACTCGCCGACCTTGTGCGCCGCCTCGGCGACCGGATGGCGACGCCGCTCGAGCACGAGGATGTCGAGCTCGGCAAAGCGCTGCTTCAGCTGCAGAGCGAGCGTCAGCCCGGCGAGGCCGCCGCCGACGATGACGACATCGTGTTCGGATGCAGACGAGTTCATCGACCGAGTATGCCGAGCGCCGCAGCCCGGCACCATGCGGATTTCAGCGCCGCTCCAGACGAAGCGCGAGCCCGGCGCCGAGCGGCAGCGCGAGCGCCCGGGGGTGCGTCGTCGCGAGCGCTTCGAAGAACGGCAGGGCGTCGGCCATCGCATTGCGAACGAGCGCCGAGGCCGCCACCGACCGCGCGGCCGCCGGCGCTTCCGGCGCTGCTGCGGCATCGCCGAGCGACCAGGCGAAGGCCGCGACGGTGGCCGGGCTCGGCGCCGGCGCGACGATCAGCGCGACCGCCAGCAACCCGCGGCTGTCGTTGGTCGACGCCAGCGCGCCGGTCGCCTCGATGTCGTAGCCGACGAGCAGCACCGGCTTGGCGTCGGCCGCGCACTGGCTGAGCGCCTCGAGCAGGCCGGCGGCGAAGCTGTGCTCGAAGGCGCTCACCGCGGTGCTCGCTTGTAAGCAGCCGGTCGCGATGCCCCAGTAGCCCGAAGCGGCGTTGTGCACCGAGTTGTGGAACTTGGTCGGCGACACCAGCAGCGGCGTCTCGACCAGCGTCTTGCAGAGGTAATCGCTGATCGCCAGGTCGCCGTGCGCCGAGGTGAAGACGCTGAGCAGCTCGGCGGGCGCACGGCCCGAGGCTTCGACCGACCGACGCCCGACCTCGAGCGCCAGCGCTACCGTGTCGGGCGCGCGGCGCCGCTCCGCCGCCGGCAGCAGTTCGGGCGCGGGGCGCCGCGCTGGCACCGCAGCGCTTGCGGCCTCGCCGCGGAACGCCGCGCGAGCCTCCGGCCAGCCGGGCAGGGTCGGCGCCCAGAACGCGGGGGCCTCGATGAAGGCGAGCGGCGCCGTCATGGTCGCGGCTCCGAAGCGTCGGCCGCGTCGCCGACCGCAGCAGCGCCGCGCCGAAGACGCGGGGGCGAACGCAGGGCCAAGCGAAGCGCCGAACGAAGCACCGACGCGGCCGGCACCCGGCTCACGAGGGTCGGCGGGCGAAGATCAGCACGCAGTTCGTTCCCCCGAAGCCGAACGAGGTGCTGGCCGCGACCTCGACCGCTCGCTCGGCCGGGTCGCGCCGCACCTGCGGTCCGCACGCCGGGTCGATCGACGCGGTGTTGGCGGTACCCGGCAAAGTGCCGGTCTCGAGCGCTTGAAGCGCGAACGCCGCTTCGAGCACGCCGGCGGTGCCGAGCGTGTGGCCGGTGAGTCCCTTGGTCGAGCTGGCGTGGGTCGTGGCCGGAAAGCGCCGGGCGACCAGCGCCGCCTCGACCTCGTCGTTCTTCTGGCTTGCGGTGCCGTGGAGGTTGATGTGCTCGACCGCGTCGGCCGCGATGCCGGCGCGTGCGAGCGCCGCGTCGAGCGCACGCTCGGCACCGAGGCCGTCGGGATGCGGCGACGACATGTGGTGGGCGTCGCTCGATTCGCCATGGCCGATCAGCTGCAAAGCGTCGTCGGTGCCGTCGCCTCGGCGCTCGAGCAACGCGTATGCCGCCGCCTCGCCGACGTTGATGCCGTCGCGCTCGGCGTCGAACGGGCGGCAGCGGCCAGGCGAGACGAGCTGGAGTGCGTTGAAACCGAACAGCACGCTGCCGCAGAGCGTGTCGGCGCCGCCGACGACCACCGCGTCGACCAGCCGCTGGCGCAGCATCCGTTCGCCGACCGCGAACGCCTTGGCACTCGACGAGCAGGCCGTGGAGACGGTCAGACAGGGGCCGCCGAGGCCGAGCGCCTCCTGCACGAAGCTGGCGAGCGAATGCGGCGTGTGCAACGTCGTGCTGCGGCGCTCGGGCGGAAAGCGGCCGTCGGCATCGAGCACACGGTAGGCGTCTTCGGTGGCGCCGATGCTCGAGGTCGAGGTGCCCATCACGACCGCGATCCGCGCCGGGCCGTGGCGGCGGCGCGCCGCCGCCACCCGGGCCGCGAAGCCATCGGCCTCGAGCCCGAGCCAGGCGAGGCGGTTGTTGCGGCAATCCCAGCGGGCGAGCGGTGCCGGCAGCTCGACCGATTCGAGGCCGTCGACCCGACCGATGAAGGTCGAAAGCGGCGCCGGACCGAAATCGTTCGGCACCAGACCGCTGCGCCCGGTCGCCGCGGCAGCTCGGTGCGCCGCCTTGCCGATGCCGACCGCCGAAACCGCCGTGTAGGCGCCGATCGAGATCGGCACCATCCGCTCGGGCAAAGCCGCGGACGTGGTCCGAAAAGGGGAAGCTGTCACGATCGAGGCGGCGCGAGGCCGGGGCGGCGGACCGAAAAGTCTAGCGGATCACCTCCACCGCCAGTCGCAAACCCCCGGGGCTAAACTGACCGATTCCTTGCCGGAACCCTGGTCCATTGCGTCATTGGACTGCAACCCGATCGACCGACGCCCCGTTTCGGTGTTTCCGGTTCGAGCACCGCTGGAGCCCGCGTGCCGAGTTCATCTTCTTCCCCCAAAAAACGCGCGTCGCCGCGCCTCGACGACTACCGCTTCGACGCCGCACCCGCGGATTTCGGGCCGATAAAGAAAAGCGGCAAGCTGCCAAAGGCCGCGGCCGGCGCTTTCGACCTGACCCGCTTCGATCCGGCGGCCAAGCCGTTCAGCACGGGCGACAAGGCGGCCGACAAAGCCGCCGTCGATGCGCTCGCCGGCGAACTCGACGAACTCCAGAACCTGTTCTACGCCGACCGCCGCTTCAAGCTGCTGGTCGTTCTGCAGGGCACCGACACCTCGGGCAAGGACGGCACGGTGCGCGGCGTGTTCGGCCGGATGACCGCGCTCGGCGTGCAGACCGTCGGCTGGAAGGCACCGACCGCGACCGAACGCGACCACGACTATCTGTGGCGCATCCACCAGCAGGTGCCCGCCGCTGGGATGGTGCAGGTCTTCAACCGCAGCCATTACGAGGACGTGCTGGTGCCGGTCGTGAGCGGGGCGCTGTCGCCCGAACAGACCGCTCAGCGCTACGCCCAGATCAACGACTTCGAGAGGATGCTGACGGAAACCGGCACCGTCGTCGCCAAGTTTCTGCTGCACATCTCCAAGGACGAGCAGCGCAAACGCCTGCAGGCGCGGCTCGACGATCCGACCAAGCAGTGGAAATTCGCCGCCGGCGATCTCGACGTGCGCAGGCAGTGGGATGCGTATCAGCAGGCGTATGCCGATGCGGTCGCTGCGACCGGCACGCGCTGGGCGCCGTGGACCATCGTGCCGGCCGACTCGAAGACGCACCGCAACCTGATGATCGCCACCGCGGTGAAAGCGCTGCTGCAGGGGCTCGGGCTGCGCTATCCGCCGCTCGATCCGGCGCTCGAAGGCGTGAAAGTCGTCTGAGGCCGACGCGCGCGAACGGCGGACGGGGGCCGCCAGCCGGCGCGCAGCCTGATGTGGCGCTTTGCCGGCCGGGACGCCTGACGACGCTTTCACGAGCCGCGAACGCCGTTCGAGCGGGCGGCCCCGAGGAGACACCGATGACCGATTTGTCCGCCGAGTACCAGGCGCTCGCGAGCTACCGCCCGGCCCACAAGCTGCGCTTCATTACCGCCGCGTCGCTGTTCGACGGGCACGATGCGGCGATCAACATCATGCGGCGCATCCTGCAGTCGATGGGCGCGGAGGTGATCCACCTC
Organism: uncultured Rhizobacter sp.; assembly: GCA_964236915.1. GTDB lineage: Bacteria > Pseudomonadota > Gammaproteobacteria > Burkholderiales > Burkholderiaceae_C > LMDS01. The sequence goes on along the minus strand of CAXSGM010000013.1, from coordinate 919 downwards.
GGTCACAACCGCTCGGTCGACGAGGTGGTCACCGCGGCGCTTCAGGAGGACGTGCAGGGCATCGCGGTGAGCTCGTACCAGGGCGGTCACGTCGAGTATTTCCGCTACATGGTCGACTTGCTGCGGGCGCGCGGCGGGGCGCACATCCAGGTGTTCGGGGGCGGCGGCGGGGTGATCGTCGCCGACGAGATCGAAGCGCTGCAGCGTTACGGCGTGGCCCGTATCTACAGCCCGGAGGATGGCCAGCGGATGGGCCTGGCCGGGATGATCGGCGAGATGCTGATGCGCTGCGACGTCGACCTCGCGGTGCATGCGCCGCGCGAGCTGGCAGCGATCCGCGGCGACGCCCAGGCCGCGCGGCGCGCGCTCGCGCAACTCATCACCGCGCTCGAGAGCGGCAAAGTCGGCGCGCCGTTGCGAGCGGCGCTGCACCAGGCGGCCGCGGCCGCCCGAACGCCGGTCGTCGGCATCACCGGCACCGGTGGCGCGGGCAAGTCGAGCCTGACCGACGAGCTGATCCGGCGTTTGCGGCTCGATCAGCGCGACGGGCTGCGGATCGCGGTGATCTCGATCGACCCGTCGCGGCGCAAGAGCGGCGGCGCGCTCCTCGGCGACCGCATCCGGATGAACGCGATCGGCCCTTGGGCTGGCGGCGACCGCACGAGTGAGCTCGCTGTGCGAGACGCAGGCTTCCTTCGACAGGCTCAGGACGGTCGGCAAGACAGGCCCAGCTCGAACGGGACGGGGGTCGAACCACAGCTCGGACGCGCGGGTGCGGGTGCGGGTGCGGGTGCGGGTGCGGGTGCCGGTGCCGGTGCGGGTGCGGGTGCGGGTGCGGGTGCGGGTGCGGGTGCCGGTGCGGGTGCCGGTGCCGGTGCCGGTGCCGGTGCCGGTGCCGGTGCCGGTGCCGGTGCCGGTG
>CAXSGM010000012.1:0-61201 GCA_964236915.1 uncultured Rhizobacter sp. | reverse complement strand
AGCCGGCCTGGAAGGTCAACTACCTGACGGGCGAAGCGGGGCAGGTCGATTGATCGAGGCCCGGCGATGAAGTCCGAGCCGACCGTCACCCGGCTCGGCAACGACTTTCGCTGGCCCGGCGGACGCCGGCTCGCGGTCATCTTCAACATCGCCTACGAAGCCTGGTCGGACGGTCAGGCGCCGGGCATCGGCCCGATGGGCAATGTGCTGCGGCCGGGCTTCTTCGACACCAATGCCGACTCCTGGGCGGCTTTCGGGATGGTGCGCGGCATCCACCGGCTGCTGGCGATCGCCGAAGCACGCCATATCAAGACGAGCGTGATGACGAACGGCGTCATCTGCGAGCGTGATCCGGCGACGGTGAAGCGCATCGCCGCCGCCGGCCACGAGATCGTCAACCACTCGTGGGGCATGGACGTGATCCCCGTCTATCTCGACGAGGCCGGCGAGCGGGCCAATCTCGTCCGCAATCACGACCTTCTGCAGGCGACGGCGGGCGTCGCGCCCTGTGGCTGGATCAGCCCGCGCGGCACCGGCAGCCCGGTCACCTCCCGTCTGCTCGCCGAAGCCGGCTACCTGCACCACGGCGACGTGAACGACGACGACCGGCCCTATGTGATGACCTTCGGCGCCAAGCGCATCGTCGGGCTGCCGCTGACGATGGACGTGAACGACCTACCGACCTGCGTCCGCTACGGCCATGGTCCGCGTCACATGCTCGACGCGTTCCAAGATACCTTCGCAGCCATGCAACACGAGACCGCGCCGCTGATGCTGGACGTGACCGCGCACACCCACGTGATGGGAAGGCCGTCCGGCGCATGGGTCTATGGCGAAATCATGGACAGGGTGCGCGAACGTGACGACGTCTGGGTCTGCACCCGCGAGCAGATGGCGCGCTACGTTCTCGAGTCCGTGCCGGTTGTGCGCCGCTGAGCGACGGCACGACGTTCCGCTCGTCCCCGTCTGCGCTCGAACGAACAGGACCTTCCCATGATCACCAGAAGAGACGGCCTGGCGGCGTTGCTCGGCCTCGCGACGACGGGGGTCGCCGTGTCGCAAGCCGGCTTTCCTGACCGGCCCGTGCGGCTGCTGATTCCTTTTTCCGCCGGTGGCACGCCTGACCTGATCGGCCGCTTGGTCGGCGAGCAACTGGCCCGGCAGCTCGGCCAGGCCGTGATCATCGACAACCGGCTGGGTGCCAACGGCATCATCGCCGCGGACGCCGTCGCCCGCGCCGCCCCCGACGGCTACACCCTGCTGCTGAACACCGGCTCGCAGGCGATCAACCCCAGCATCTACAAGAAACTGCCCTTCGATTCGAGCAAGGATTTCGCGCCGGTCAGCCTGATGATGCTGGCACCGGCTTTGGTTCTGGTGGTGAACAACAACTTCCCTGCCAAGACGGCCAAGGAGTTCCTGGCCCTGGCGAAGACGCCGGATTCGAACATCAGCTACGGCTCGCCCGGCATCGGCAACACGCTGCATCTCGCCGGCGAGCTGCTGAACCACATGGCGGGCCTGCACATGCTGCACATCCCGTTCAAGGGCGCCGCCCCGGCGTTGAACGCAGTGATGGCCGGCGATGTCTCGGCCTGTTTTCTCAGCACGACGGCAGCCCTGATCGCGGTCAAGGGCAACCAGGTCCGCCCGCTGGCGGTGACGAGCGCCAAGCGGATCGACACGATGCCGGATGTGCCGACGCTCGCCGAAAGCGGCGTGGCCGGCTTCGATTACAACGGCGGCTGGATCGCGATCTTCGCGCCTGGCAAGACACCCGCGCCGATCGTGCATTCGCTTTCGGCCTCGATCGCCAAGGCGCTGCAGGTGCCGAAGGTGCGCGATCAGTTGCTGCAATGGGACAGCCCGGCGGTCGGCAGCACGCCCGAGGAACTGGATCGCTTCGTGCAGACCGAGACCGAGCGCTTCGCCCGCATTGTCAAGCTGGCGAACGTGCCGATGCAGTGACGAAGACGATGGCCGGCAACCCGATCACCGCCCCTGCCGAGAGGGAAGATTTCATCTACGCGCCGGACGTCGACATCGTCATGTCAGACGGCAACCCGCTCCGGGCCAACGTCTACCGGCCGGCGGGCGAGGGCCGCCATCCGGTGGTGATGGCGATGGGCGCTTACGGCAAGGATGTGCACTTCGAGGATGCGTTCAACCCGCAGTGGCAGGTGCTGAAGCGCATCTACCCCGGCCTGGACAGCGAGGGATCGACGGGTCGCTTCCTGCGCTGGGAGGTCGTCGATCCGGAGCGCTGGGTGCCCGACGGCTTCGTCGTGATCCAGGTCGATTCGCGGGGCACGGGCATGTCGCCGGGCTACCTCGATCCGTTCGGCCCGCTCGAGACCCGCGATCTCTACGAATGCATCGAGTGGGCCGGCGTTCAACCCTGGTCGAACGGCAAAGTGGGATTGATCGGCGTCTCGTACTTGGCAATCAAGCAGTGGCAGGTCGCGGCGTTGCGCCCGCCCCATCTCGCGGCCATCGTGCCGTGGGAAGGCTCGAGCGATTTCTACCGCGAGAGCAACCGGCACGGCGGCATCTGCAGCAACGGTTTCACGGTCGCCTGGTGGCCGCGTCAGGTGCTGAGCAACCAATTTGGCAGCAGCGCCAGCACGCATCGGCGGCGCGACACCGGCGAGCGGACGACCGGCCCGGCGTTGGCTGCCGGTCTGCTCGCCGGCAACCGCGCCGACCACCCGAACGATCGGTTGCGGCACGGCCTCGACGATGCCTGGAATCAGGAGCGCTCCGGACGGCTGGAAGCGATCGAGGTGCCGGTGCTCTCCGCTGCCAACTGGGGTGGCCCGGGGCTTCACCTGCGCGGCAACTTCGAGGGCTATCTCGCCGCCGGTTCACGCGCGAAATGGCTCTTCGCGCACATCGGCACCCATTACGAAAGCTTCTACCTGCCGCGCTATGTGAGCCTGCAGAAGCGCTTTCTCGGCCACTACCTGCGCGGCGACGCCAACGGCTGGCCCGAGGAACCGCCGGTGCAGCTCGCGATCCGGCGCCCGGACGGGACGGCGGCCATGCGGGCCGAGCACGAATGGCCGCTCGCCCGCACCGAGTGGCAACGCCTCTATCTGAATGCCGGCAGCGGGGCGCTCGACAGGGTGGCGCCCGACGCCGCCGGTGCCGTCACCTTTACCGCGATGGCGGAGAGCGTCAGCTTCACGACCGCACCGTTCGAGCGAGAGACGGAATTCACCGGCCCGGTGGCCTTGCGGCTATGGCTGGCGTCGTCGACGGCCGACGCCGACATCTTTGCGGTCCTGCGCGTGATCGATCCGGCCGGCAGCGAGGTTCTGTTTGTCGGCGCCCATGAAAGGGTGCCGATGGCGCTCGGCTGGCAGCGCGCGTCCCATCGCAAGCTCGACCCGGCGCGCAGCCAGCCGTGGCGTCCGTTCCACCCGCACGCCGAGGTCGAGCCGCTGACGCCCGGCGAAAAAGTCGCGCTCGACATCGAGATCTGGCCGACCAGCATGGTCTTTCCGCCCGGCTACCGGCTGATGCTGACCCTGCAAGGGCACGACTTCGTGGTGGATCCGCCGGGTCGGATGTTGCACGACGACCCGTCCGACCGGCCGAAGAACATCTTCGGCGGCCGGACGACGATCCACACCGGTGGCGACTCGCCGAGCTTCGTGCTGATGCCCTCGATCCCCGGGTGACGTCGAGGCGATCACGCGATCCGCCACGCCGGCGTGAACCGGTGCGCGGCGTTCGCCACCTGCCGGCCCACCTGGCCGATCTGGGCCTGCACCTCGGGCACCGTGCAGGCACCGTTGTCGAAGATGCGGCCGGAGGTGCAGATCGCGGCGCCGAACGGGGTCGGCCAGCCGCGCAGCGCGTGCACGATCGTCCGCAGCATCGCCAGTGTGCTGACCGCCGCCTGGTGGCCGCCGGCGAGTGCGATCAGGCCGACCGGCAAGTCCGTCAGGTAAGGCCGCGAATCCTTGGCGGTCTTCTCGACGTAATCGATCGCGTTCTTGACCATGCCCGAGACCGAGCCGTGGTAGCCCGGGCTGGCGATGATCAGACCATCGGCTGCGCGGATCGCGTCGACCAGTTCCTGGGCTTCGGGAGAGGTGTCCGAGCCTTGGGTGAGAAAGATCGGCAGTCGGCTGAGCAACTCGCCGCCGATCAGCTTGGTACGGGCGCCGAGGCTGCGGGCTTCGGCCAGGGCCAGCGCGACCGCCTGCTCGGTCGACGAGCCGATCGACGGCGCGCCGCCGATGCCGACAATCAGGGGCGCGTCCGAGGACATTTTCGACACGACGTTGTCGCGCAAGGCGTTGGCGTGCGAGACATTCGCGTTCAAGACAGCGCTCGACATCAGAAGCCTCCCATCGGCGTCATGCCGAAAAGGTTTTGCCCCACCATGCTGTAGATGGCGTTCGCGTCCATGCTCACGTGGCGCGCGCCGGCGTTGATGTCCTTCCAGAAACGTTGCATCGGGCTCTTGCTGTCGTTGGAGCTGGCACCGGCGCCGTCGGCGAGCAGGTTGACCGCCTCGACCGCCTGGCGCGCGCCGAACCCGAAGGCACGGCGCACGTTGACGCGCTCCTCGACCGTCAGCGGCGTGCCGGACATGGCCTTCGCCTCACTGCGTTCCAGCTCCGCCATGAGCAGCGCCATCGCCGCGGCGATGCCGGCCGAGGCGCGGCCCGCGCGTTCCTGCGTGAAGGGGTTGTCGGCGGCGGTCGCCGGTGCGCCGGGGCGTACCGCCACGCGCTTTTTGGTGCGCATCGCCTCGCTGAACCAATCGAGCGCGCCCTGCGCCATGCCGAGCAGCGGCGCGACGAGCGCGGCGGCGCCGTAGGTGGAGAAGGCGACGTGGGCGAGCGGGTTGGCGTCGATCGACGTGCCGGGCGTCTTGCCGTTCATCGTGTCCTGGAAGCGGATCACCCGGTGGTCGGGCACGAAGATGGGCTTGTCGGCGATGATCGTCTTGCTGCCGGTGCCTTGCATGCCGCTCACGAACCAGCTGGACTGGTCGACGCTCAGCGTCTCGGCCGGCGTCAGGAACCATCCTGGGCCCTGCGGCACGCCATCGACCTCCGGCAGCAGCGCCGCGACCGAAAGCCAATCCGAGTTCTCACAATTGCTCGCGAAAGGCCATTGCCCCGATACCAGATAGCCGCCCTCGACTTTTTCGCAGCGCCCCGTCGGCACGACCGTACCGGCGACGAGGTTGTCGGGCTGGCTGCCCCAAACATCGGCCTGGGCATCGAGCGGCCAGTAAGCGACGAACCAGGCGTTGCAGCTCGCGATCATCGTGCACCAGGCGGTGCTGCCGCAAGCCTGGCCCAGCTCGAAGCCGATGCGCAGCATTGCGCTCGGGCCGTATTCGTAGCCGCCGAAACGCCGCGGCTTGCAAGCGTTCATCAAGCCGGCCTTCGACAGTTCCTGGATCACCCGGGCACTGACGCGTCGCTCCGCCTCGACGCTGCCAGCCTGTTCGCGCAGCAGCGGCTGGAAGGCGCGGGCGCGGGCGACGAGTTCGTCGATCCCGGGGCGGTCGAACCGAACGGCGTCGGCAGCGAAAAGATGAGGGTCGCGGTTCATCGTGTCTCCTGTCTGGTGGTGTCGTGACCGAACGCGCGAGTCGAATTGCGCCCTGTCAGAATTCGATTCTCGTGAGCGCCGGCGCGGCGACGAAATCACGGATTGCGATGGGCGTATCGCGGGGCTCGATGCATCGGACACGGCTTTGTCGACCTTCGATCTGAACCTTCTCGTCTCGCTCGACGCGCTGCTCGAAAAGCGCAATGTCACCGCGGCCGCTGCGGTGGTCGGCGTCAGCCAGCCGGCGATGAGCGGCATGCTCAACCGCTTGCGGGCCCAGCTCCACGACCCGCTTCTTGTCCGCGTCGGCGGCTTCTACGAGTTGACGCCGCGCGCTCGGGAACTGGCCGAGCAGGTTCGCCAGACGCTGCTCCGCATCGAAAGCCTGGTCGCCGTCAGGAACAGGCCCAACCTCAGCGTCGCGTCCGGCAACTTGCGGATCATGGCGTCGGAGTTCAGCTTGCTGATGGTCTTGCCGCATGTCTTTCGGCGTGCACAGGAAGCCGCGCCGCGGCTGACTTTCGAGGTGATTCCGATCGACGATCCGATCGGCCGCGTCGGCCACGGCGATGTCGACCTTTGCATCACCGGCAACACGATCGACGATGTCGAAGGCGGCGCCGCCAATGCGGTGCGAACGCGCTGGCTGATGGACGACGAGTTCCTCGGCCTGGTCGACGCCGGACATCCACTCGGCGATGCCGTGACGATCGAGGAGTTTCTCTCGTATCCGCACGTCGTGACGCAATTCCCCGGCATTGCGCGCACGGTCGAGGACAACGGCATCGCCGGCTTGTCGAAGATCTATCCGCCGGTGATCAAGGTGCCGAGCTTCATCGGGATCGCGCCGATCGTGCTCGGCACGGAGATGATCGGAGTGGTGCCGTCGCGCCTCGTGCCCCTGCTGTCGGACACCTGGAAGCTGAAGACCTTTCGGCTCCCCGAGACCTTCGCCAGGTCGTCGCTGCGCGCGCTTTGGCATGGCCGGTTCGATCGCGACCCGGTGCACCAATGGCTGCGATCGGCCACGTTCGACGTGTGCGCGTCGCTTTCGAGAAAGGTCGATCCGGGAGAGCGGTGACGGATCTTCGGCGTCCGGGCCGCGGAAAGGCGGGATCAGCCGACGGCGCGCAGCTTCACCGTGCCGGGCGTGCCGTCGTAGGCGAGGCGGAGTTCCGGGCCGTCGACCGGGCGATCGCCCTCGAGCAGCCACGCCTGCGCCTCCTCGAACATCAGTTGCCGGAGCCAGGCGTGCGACGGCTCCTCGCTGTGCCGCGGGTGCCAGATCAACGTTTCGTTGATGCTGGGAATCTCGAATGGCGGCACGAAGCTGCGGATCTGCAGCGATAGCGCCGCCGTCTCGGCGAGGCGCTTCTGGACGATGCCGACCAGGGGCGACCTGGCGACGATGAGCGGAATCATCGAGAACTCGGCGACGGTGCAGGCGGGCCGGTACTGCGGCCGATGGCGGCGGGTCGAGAGGCAGACGATCGTGTCGATGTCGTGCGCGAGCTGAACCCCCACGTGCGGATGCTGCAGGTAGTCTTCGAGCGACGCTTGCTCCGTCAGCGCGTGGTGCTTGGCCACGACGCACACGAATTCGTCCGAGAACAAATGCCGGCTTTGCAGCAGGTCTTCGCCGGTCTCCTTGCTCAGGAGATTGAGGTGGTTGGTGCTGATGCAGAGATCGAGCTCGCCGGACAGCATGCGTTCGACCGGCGCGTTCAGGGCCTGGATCTCGAGCCGCACGTTCGGCGCTTCGACGGCGAGCCGGGCGATCACGCGCGGCATGAAGATCGCCGTGCAGTAGTCCGAGGTCATCACCGAGAAGGTCCGGGTGCTGGTGCGGGCGTCGAAACTCGGTTCGGCGCGAATCAGGGAATCGACGCCGCGGAGCGCCTCTCGCACCGGCTCGATCAGCGAGAGCCCGAAATAGGTCAGCTCCATGGCGCGGCCGTTGCGCACGAGCAGCTGGTCGTCGAACTGGTAGCGCAGGCGCTGGAGCATGCCGCTCATGGTCGGCTGCGTGACGTGCAGGCGCTCGGCCGCACGTGTGACGTTGCGCTCGGTGATGAGGGCGTCGAGCGCCGTGAGGAGGTTCAGGTCGAAACGGGGCATGGCGCCTCCTCGCAAAGGTCATGGACGAAGCGCGGCGCCGGCGGGCGTGCGACGTGCGTCATGACACCGCGGGGGCGGTCGCGCCTGCCATTCGAGAGGTAGCCCATCTCGTTGTCTCCGGTTGTGCGTTCTTGTGCCCGGGAGCATCGCAGAACGCGGCCTTGCTCGGCGATCAGTCGGCTCGATAGCGGTATCAGCCGCACCGATGATAGGTCGGTGCGTTCGTGTCAGGACACACTGTTCTTCCAGTGCGCCATCGGCAAGCCGGCCACCGGCGCGCGGAACGACGGAATGTGGGTGCCGCGAAGGCTGCCGATGTAGACGGTGCGGAGGTCGGCGCCGCCGAAGGTCACGCTCGCCATCCAGGGCGCCAGCGTGCCATGCGCGGCGCCGATCACTTCGGTGTCGACCGTGCCGGCCGCGAAGCGCGATTCGAGCGCGGCGGTTGCGGTCGGGTTGCCGTCGTCGAGCAGTTCCAGCAGCTCGCCTTCGGGCGTCAGCGCGACCAGGCGATCGGCCATCACCATCGTGATCCAGAGGTTGCCGTAGGCGTCGAACGCCATGCCATCCGGAAAGCCGGTGCCGAGCGATGCCGGACCGAACACTTCGCGGCCCGACAGCGATCCGTCCGCCGCCACCCGCAGCCGGGAAATGCGCTTGCCCGTGGTCTCGACGACGTACAGCCACTCCTCGCGCGCATCGAAGCGGATCTCGTTGGTGAACGCGAACCCGTCCGCCACCACCCGGGCCCGGCCGCCGTCGAGCAGCACGATGAAGCCGTCGGCGAGCCCCGGGCGCATCGCGTCGACCCAGGGGTTGACCTTGGTCGACACGGTGACCCAGATCCGGTCCTTCGAATCGCGCAGCACGAAGTTGACCTTGCCGATCGGCGCGCCGTCGAGATCGCTCAGCAGGACGGTGGTGCGGCCGTCGCGCGTCATCTGCTCGAGCCGGTCGGTGCCGAAGTTCGAGATTAGGAAGTCGCCATTCGCGCTGAAGGCGAGGCCGTTCGGCAGCGTTCCCTGCATGTACTGGGTATGGAAATCGACGGCCTGCTCGAAGTGGCTGTCGACCCGCTGCGAGATCAGCTTCTGGCTGCCGTCGGGGCGGATCCGCATCACCCCGCCGCGCGCATCCGCCGCCCACAAATCGCCGTTCGGCTCGGCGAGGATGCACTCGGGACGTTTGAGGTCGTGTCCGATTGTCTTGATCAGGGCGCGATCGACTTTCCATCCCACGAGCGGGTTAGTGGACATCCGGATCCCTTTCGATGAGCAGTCGGACCGCTTTAGCGGCCCATGCGGCGGAAGTGTCCATCTTCCCTATACGTATGGATAATCCGTAGTTACCCTCCGATGTGCGGCTGTTAGATTGTCCGCAGCGCTTGAAAACTTGCGTATGTCGAGTCCTCTCACGTCAGTCGACACTCCACCGAAGCGATCGGCGATGCGCAAGGCGCAGCCCCGGGGCGACGTTTCGGCCACCCGCGCGCGGATCCTCGATTGCGCGGAGCGCCTGTTCGCGACCCAGGGTTTTCACGGCAGTTCGGTGCGCGACATCGCGGCCCTCGCCGGGGTGCAGTTCGCGCTGATCGGCTACCACTTCGGCTCGAAGGCGGATCTGCTCGACGCCGTGATCGGCAGGCGCTCCGAAGTGCTCAACCTCGAGCGCACCGCGCTGCTCGCCGCATTGCGCAGCGAGCACGCGGGCCGGCCCGTGCCGTTGCGCCGGTTGCTCGAGGGCTTCATCGGCCCGGTGATGTCGCGGGCGGGGCACGGCGATGCCGGCTGGCGCAGCTACACGCAATTGATCGCCACCCTTGCCAACGCGGCCGAATGGTCGGCGCTGGTCGATCGGCATTTCAACGCCGTCGCGAAGGACTACGTGGTCGAGGTCCGGCGGAGCTGCCCGGCGGTTTCCGGCGAGGCGCTGCTGCAGGCCTTCTTTTTTTCGATCGGTGCGATGGTCGCCGTGTGTGCCCGATCGGGGCGCATCGAAACTCTCTCGGGCGGCGCTTTCGAGTCGAACGACGCCTCGAAGCTCTACGACAAGCTGTGCGCTTTTCTGGCGGGCGGCTTCGCGGCGATGGCTTGAAGGGCGGATCGGGGCGCATCTGCAGTCACGTCGAGCCGGCGCCTCGCCCTCAAACGCGCGGCCGGTACAACTTGAAGAGCGCGTCGGCGCCGACCTCGAAATAGTCGGCCGGACCGCCGCCGCGCAGGATCGGTCGGGCCGCCGCGGTGTCGTACACGCCGCGCGGGAGCAAAGCGGTCAGGATGTGCACCGCGACCACCTCGCCGACCGTCAGAGGCATCGACCGCGCTGCCGTCGGCGGCTTTCAAGGGAATCGATTGGGTAAGCCGGCATTCGAAGGCCACCGGGCTTTCGCCGACGCGCGGCACGCCGACCAGGCGCGAGGGCACCGGCGTCAGGCCGGCGAGCGCGAACTCGTCGACCTCCGGTGGCACCGTCGCACTCGTCGTGTTCATCCGCTCGGCGAGCGGGCGCGTGGCGAGGTTCCACACGAACTCGCCGGTCGCCTGGATGTTGCGCACCGTGTCCTTGAACCCGATACTTGAGAACCCGATCAACGGCGGCGTGTAGTTGAAGGCGTTGAAGAAGCTGTACGGCGCAAGGTTCAGCCGGCCCCCGGGGTCGCGCGATGCGATCCAGCCGATCGGCCGCGGGCCCACGATCGCGTTGAACGGGTCGTGCGGCAGCCTGTGGCCGAGGCGCGGCTCGTAGACGTGGTAGTCGGTCGCGGGCGCCGGCGCGGTGGCGAGCGGCGGGCGTGGGCTGGAATCGGTCATCGGCAGGGCGGGTCGGGTCGGATCGGTGCCGGGCAGCGGGTGCGGCGCGTCTGACAGCGCCGCCCGGCAGGATAGTCGCCCGGCGTTTGCCCAAGGTTTGCGCGGCCCGCTTCGGTATGGCGCGGGCGGCCGCGTGCATGATGTCGCCTTGTCCGGCGAGGCGTGGGGTAGCCGCGCCGACCGTCCGAACCGGATGCACTTCTCCTCGCCCCGATGACCGGAACCACCGCCGCCCGTTTTACCGCCTGTTTCGCCGCGCGTTCTACATTTCCGTCCCGGGCCAGCCGGGCCAGCCGGGCCAGCCGGGCCAGCCGGGCCAGCCGGGTCGGTCGCCGGTGACCGCGCTGCGCGGCCTGGCGTGGCTGCTCCTCGCGCAGATCGCCGGTGAGAGCCTGGCCAAGGCACTGGCCTTGCCGTTGCCCGGCCCGGTGATCGGCCTGCTTCTGTTGCTGATCGCGCTGCGCTGGCGCGCGCTGCGCGAACCGGTGCGGGCGGCGGCCGATCTGCTGCTGAGCCATCTCTCGCTACTGTTCGTTCCGGTCGGCGTCGGCGTGATCACGCATCTGCAACTGCTTTCGCAGCATGCGCTGGCGTTGCTGGTGGTTCTCGTGGTCTCGACGTGGATCGGCCTGGGAGTCACGGCCGCGACGTTGAACGCGCTGCTGCGGCGCGTCCAGCCACGCGCCGGGAGCCGTGTCGATGGCTGACTTCGTCCAGCTCTGGGTCTATCTCGCATCGACGCCGCTCTTCGGGTTGACGGCGACGCTCGGGGTCTACGTCGTCGCCCAGGTGGCCTACGACCGGCTCGGGCAGGCGCCTTGGGCCAATCCGGTCGTCTGGTCGGTGGTCTGCATCGGCGCGCTGCTGCTCGCGACGCGCACGCCGTACCCGGCCTACTTCGCCGGCGCCCAGTTCATTCACGTGCTGCTCGGGCCGGCGGTGGTTGCCCTCGGATGGCCGCTCTGGACGCGCCGCGCTGAGATCCGCAGCCGGGCCTGGGTTCTCGGGCTGGCGGCGCTGGCCGGCGGCGCCGCCGCTTCGGCGAGCGCGGTCGGCCTCGCCTGGGCTTTCGGCCTGCCAGGCGACGTGCTCCGCTCGCTCGCGCCGAAATCGGTCACCGCGCCGGTCGCAATGGGCATCGCCGAACGCATCGGCGGCGTGCCGTCGCTCGCCGCGGTCTTCGCCGTGCTGACCGGCATGATCGGCGCGCTCTCCGGCAAGGCCGTGTTCGACCGGCTCGGCGTGCGCTCCCAGGCAGCGCGTGGCTTTGCACTCGGCACCGCGGCCCACGGCATCGGCGCGGCGCGCGCGCTGCAGGTCGATGCGGAGGCCGGCGCCTACGCCGGCATGGCGCTCGGCATTCAGGTGATGCTGGCGTCGTTTCTGATGCCGCTGGTGGCGCGCTGGATCGGGTGAACCGGCGGTTCAGGGACGAAGTCCGGCGTGACGGGACGGCGCGGTGCCGATTCAAGTGAAGTTTCATCCGACCAGCTAAATTAAAGCGTGCTTTAATCGAACGCCCCAGCATTCAAGCCAACTTGCATGAAGCGGAGCACCGGTCGAACGGTTCGGTCGACCACCGCCGGCGAGGCGGTCGATGCGTTCGTCCCGTTTGCGCTGCCGCCAGTCGACCCGCCGCTGGCGCCCGCCGCGTTCGTCGCGCCGAACCGGGCCGCCGAACTGGCACTCGCCCGGCTGGCGGGCGTCTCGGGACTCGTACCGTCGGTCGAATGGCTGCTCTACGGCGCGATCCGCCGCGAAGCGCTGCTCACTTCGCAGATCGAAGGCACGCAGGCGACGCTGACCGACGTGTTCGATCAGGAAGCGGGCTTCGCGGTGAGCAATGCCGACGATGTCGAGGAGGTGACCAACTACCTGCGCGCGTTCCGCTACGTCGAGCAGCAGGTGCGCTCGGCCGACGGCTTGCCCATCAGCGTGCGCCTGCTGTGCGAGGCCCATCGTCGGCTGCTCGCCGGAACCCGCGGTGCCGCCAAGCAGCCGGGCGAGCTGCGCCGGTCGCAGAACTGGATCGGCGGCACGCGGCCGGGCAACGCCGTCTTCGTGCCGCCGCCGGCCGATCGGGTGCCCGGCCTGCTCGCGGCACTCGAGAAGTACATCCATGCGGCGCGGTCCGACCTGCCACCGCTGGTGCGGATCGCCCTCGTGCATGCGCAATTCGAGACGATCCATCCATTCCTCGACGGCAACGGGCGCCTCGGGCGCCTGCTGATCGCCGCGCTGCTCGAACGGTGGGGCCTGCTCGCCGAGCCGCTTCTGTATGTGAGCGGCTTCCTGAAGGCCCACCAGGCCGAGTACTACCGCCGCCTCTCGGCCATCCGCACCGAGGGCGCCTGGGAGCCGTGGGTCGGGTTTTTTCTGGAGGCCGTCGCGAGTGCCGCGGCCGATGCCGAACGCAGCGTCATCGCAGTCGCCAGTCTTGTCACCACCGACCGCCGCCGGTTGCTGGCGTCGCCCAAGGCCGGGCCGGCCGGCTACCGCCTGTTCGAGCTGCTGCCGCTGATGCCGCGCTTCACCGTCGAGCAGGTGCGGCAGAAGCTGCAGACCAGCTTTCCGACGGCGAATGCCGCGGTGCAGCTGCTGGAGGGGCTCGGGATCGTCGCCGAGCTGACTGGGCAGAAGACGAATCGGGTCTACGGCTACCCGGCGTACGTCGCGCTCTTGACGAGCTGACTCGGCGCCCCCGAGGTACAACGCGAGGTCGAACACCGGTCCCGAACGCTGCCATGCCTGCTTATCTGATCATCGAGGGCGAGATCACCGATCGCGCCAAGTGGGCGGCGTATCGCGCCGCGGTGCTGCCGCTGATCGTGCGCTTCGGCGGCACGCGCCTGACGCAGGGCGCCGGCGTTCGCTCGCTCGAAGGCCGCGGCGCGAGGCCGGCTTTTGCGATGTTCGAGTTCGCCACCCCCGAGGCGATCGAGCGGTTCTGGCACTCGCCCGACTACCAACCGGTCAAAGCGCTTCGCCAGGGCGCGGCGGATCTCGACATCTTCATCGTCGAAGGCCATCCGAGGAACATCCCATGAACACCGAGCGCGACAAGATGCTGGCCGGAGAGCTCTACGACCCCAAAGACCCGCAGCTCGCGGCCGAACGTCGGCGCGCGCGCGACCTTTGCCAGGCGCTGAATGCCAGCGCCGATGCGGAGGAAGCCGAACGGCGCCACCTCCTGACCGCGCTCTTCGGCCGTGGCGGCGAGACGGTGCTGCTGCAGCCGCCGTTCTTCTGCGACTACGGGCAGAACACCGAACTCGGCGAGAAGGTGTACTTCAACTTCAACTGCGTCGTGCTGGACATCTGCACCGTGCGGATCGGCAGCTTCACGATGTTCGGTCCGAACGTCCAGATCTACACCGCGTCGCATCCGCTCGACGCCGTGCAGCGGCGCGGCAAGGAATTCGGCAAGCCGGTCGAGATCGGCGCCGACGTGTGGGTGGGCGGGGGCGCCATCATCCTGCCGGGCGTGCGCATCGGCGCCCGATCGGTCATCGGCGCCGGAAGCGTCGTGGGTCATGACGTTCCCGAGGGCGTGGTGGCCGCAGGCAACCCGTGCCGGGTGATCCGCGCGATCCCGGAGGCCTGAAGTTCTGGGCGACTGCCGAAACACCGCGCCGCGTCAGCGCGGCCGCGGCAGCAGCCGCTTCGCATTGCCGCCGAGGATTCCTCGCAAGCTCGGGTCGGACAGGCCGAGCGAGCTCAACGACGCGATCTGGGTATTCATCGGTGCATACGGATAGTCGCTGCCGTAGAGCACCTGTTCGCTATCCACGAGCTTCAAAAGCGCGGCCATCGATGCGGGGTAGGCCACGTTCGCCGTGTCGTAGTAGAGGCGTCGGAATTCGGCTTCGATGCCGGCCGGGGCGATCTTCGACGCGTTCGGCCCGCTGCCGTGGAAGTAGTTGATGCGGCCGGCGAGCATCGGCACGGTGCCGCCGCCGTGCGAGAACACCCAGCGGATGTCGCGACAGCGCGCGAAGGTGCCCGAGAGCAGCAGGCTGACCACCGCCCGCGTCGTGTCGTGCGGCACCTCGATCACCGCGGGGAAGGTGCCGACGCTGAGGCGCGCGCAGCAATTGGCGACCAGCGGGTGGAAATACACCACCGCTTTGCGCCGATTCAGCTCGTCGAAGATGGCGGCGTACGCCGCGTCGCCGGGCCACTTGTCGCCATAGTTCGTCTGCAGGCCGACACCGTCCACTTTGAGCACGTCGAAGGCGTAGGCGATCTCGTTCAAGGTGCTGTCGACGTCGACCATCGGCAAGGTCGCGAATTGCCCGAAGCGGCCGGGGTGGTCGCGCACCATCTCCGCCGCATAGTCGTTGCACGTTCGCACGATGCCGGCCACCTCGGGCAGCGGCCGGTCGAACCAGACGCCGGGCGTCGAGGCGATCGAGAGGATCGCCGTCTGCACACCGGCAGCGTCCATGGCGGCGAGGGCGCCGGGCACCGACCATGCGACCTGGCTCGCGAAGTGCGGGATGCCGCGCTTGTCTTCCCAGTCGAGCCAGGCCTTCTGGTACGCCGGCGGATAGTAGTGATGGTGCACGTCGATCACCGCCGGCGCCGTCGCATGCCCGGTCGCGCACCCCGCGCTCAGCCCGGCGGCTTCGACGGCCGCGACGGCGCACAGCGCGCGCAAGAAACCGCGGCGTCCGTCCGGACCGCAGGACGGACAAGCGTCCGCGCGATGCGCGTGGACGGTGGTGGAGAGAGGGATCATGGCGCACTCCGGATCGACCGGACGCCCGGATGAGCGCCCGAAGCTCGTCGCCGGAAGGTTAGTCGGACGCGAGGCTCCCCGGCTCGTCGGTCGGACGATCGGAAACCCGAACCAAGTGCGTGTCGGAATGGCATTTCCAGGGCAGGTCGACGACTGCAGTGTTTCTTTCGGGAGCACGGCCTCGTTCGATCCAACCGAGGAGCGCTTCTCATGAGCGACGCAACGTTCATCGTTCATCTCGACGTACGCGACAGGGGAGATCGTCTGTCGTCATTTCGGCCCAGGTGCATGGTCTGGACCTCTACGGACACGACACGCACGAGTTGCGCGAAGTGGCGATGCGCGCGATCAAGGACCTGTTCAAACGGAGTCGGAACCCTCGACGTGATGCTCAACCCAACGGACGAGTTAGCACAGCTGCGGGTCAGGCCGGTCGAACGGCCTTGCTGAGCAAGGGCAAAGTGGAGGTGCGGTTAAAGCGCGCTGGCCCATTCTGGCTTCCGACCATGGATGATCAATACGAGGTGTGGGGCCGCTTGGGGGCACCACTTCTTGGATCCCGATCGCCTCGCCGAAATCTACGTTGTACGAAGAGGACGTCGAGGACGAAATTCTTCGGTCGAGGCCACTGTAGAAGCGCCGTAGGGCGATTAAGCTACGTCGATGAGCTGCAGCGTCGGCGCCTTCGGGAACGCCGATATCGGCTTTCCACGTCCGCCGCTTGCATCTATCGCTGGCCCGCGTTGCGTGGCGGAGGCAGTAGGATTCGAACCCACGATGCCCTTGCAGGCATGCTTGATTTCAAGTCAAGTGCAATCGACCACTCTGCCATGCCTCCGCGGCATGTCGATTCTAGAGACGACAAGGCAGGGCACCTCAAGCGCCGCACTCCACCTGGATGATCTCGCGGTCCATCCCGTCGATCCGGGCGCAGCTCAGTTGGCGGCCCCAGACGCAGCCGGTGTCGAGGCCGAGCACGGTCGGGCGGTCGACGAGCCCCATCGAGGCCCAGTGGCCGAACGCGACCGGTGTGTCGGCGGTGCGACGCTCGGGCCATTCGAACCAGGGCCGATAACCCTCCGGCACGCCGACGCCGTCGGCCTCCTTGGTGACGAGGTCGAGCGTGTCGTCGGCGGCGACGTAGCGGACGCGCGTCAGTGTGTTGATGATGAAGCGCCAGCGCTCGACGCCGGCGAGGGCATCGTTCCAGCGCACCGGCTCGTCGCCGTACATCTGCGGCAGGAATTCGCCGAGCGCATCGCTGCGCAGCAGCACCTCGATCTCGGCGGCGAGCGCCATTGTCTTGGCCCGGTCCCAGCTCGGAACGATGCCGGCATGCACCATCAGCCAGCCGTGCGCGTCGAAGGCGAGCCGGCGATGCCGCAGCCAGTCGAGCCAGGCGTCGCGGTCGGGTGCCCCGAGGATGTCGTCGATCGTGTCGCCCTTGTGCGGACGGCGCACCCCCGCCGCGACGGCGAGCAGGTTCATGTCGTGGTTGCCGAGCAGGCAGACCGCCGCCTCGCCAAAGCCGCGTAGCCGGCGCAGGGTCTCGAGCGACTTCGGCCCGCGGTTGACGAGGTCGCCGAGCACGTAGAGAAGGTCGCGCGAGGGCGAGAAATCGATCGTCGCGAGCAAGCGGTCGAGCGCGTCGCCACAGCCCTGGATGTCGCCGAGCAGGTAGTTCATGCGGCCGATGCTAGTCGGCGTCGACGACCGCTGACACGACCGGCGATGCGTTCGCACGGCGCCGCCAGGCGAACGAAAGCGCGGTCCGTTTGACCGACGCGATCGACAGCACGCGCCGCGTGGCCGGCGGACGCCCGAAGCGTTCTGCTACCCTGGGCTTTTCCCGAGCGCTGCGCGCCTCGCATGGACGTCGCTTTACTGTTCGCCCTGATCCTGCTTAACGCGCTGTTCGCGATGTCGGAGATGGCGCTCACCGCCAGCCGCAGGGCGCGGCTCCAAGTGATGCTGGAGGCGGGCGATTCAGGTGCCCAGGCCGCGCTCGACCTGCACGAGAACCCGACAAAATTCCTCTCGGTCGTGCAGGTCGGCATCACGTCGATCAGCGTCCTGAACGGCATCGTCGGCGATGCGGCGTTCTCGGTGCCGTTCGCCGACTGGCTGCATGCAACTTTCGCGATCAGCGAGCATGCCTCCAAGATCAGCGCGACGGCGATGGTCGTCGTCACCGTCACCTTCATCACCATCATCTTCGGCGAGCTGGTGCCCAAGCGGCTCGGGCTGATGTACCCGGAAACGATCGCCCGGCTCGTCGCGCGGCCGATGGAATGGCTCTCGCTCGTCACCCGGCCGTTCATCCGGCTACTTTCGTGGTGCACCGAGACCACATTGAAGATCTTCGGTGTCAACGGGGCGCCGGACCGCAGCGTCACCGAGGAGGAGATCAACGCGAGTCTCGAGGAAGGTCTCGACGCCGGCGTGATCGAGGCGCAGGAGCACCAGATGGTGCGCAACGTCTTCCGGCTCGACGACCGGCAGGTCGGCTCGATGATGATCCCGCGCGCCGAAATCGTCTGGCTCGACGTGGCCGCCGCGTCCGAAGACCTGCCGGGCCTCATCGGCGCGGGCGGGCATTCCCGTTTCCCGGTCTGTCGCGGCGGGCTCGACGACGTGCTCGGCGTGATCTCCGCCCAGACGCTTCTGCAGCAGGTGATGCGCGGCCAGCCGGTCACCTTGAGCGACGGGCTCGAGCCGGCGGTGTTCGTGCCCGAAACCTTGTCGGGCATGGAGTTGCTCGAGCAGTTCCGGGTCTCGGCGGCGCAGTTCGTGTTCGTCGTCGACGAGTACGGCGAGGTGCAGGGAATGATCACTGTGCGCGACGTGCTCGAGGCGATCACCGGCGAATTCAGCACGCCGACTTCGGACGACGCGTGGGCGGTGCAGCGCGAGGATGAAAGCTGGCTGTTCGATGGCCTGATTCCGGTGCCGGAACTGAAGGACCGGCTCGGCCTGAAGGAACTGCCCGACGAGGACCGCGGCCGCTACAACACGCTGGCCGGGATGATCATGTTGCTGCTCGGACGGCTGCCGCGTACCGCCGACGCGGTCGAATGGGAAACCTGGCGGTTCGAGGTCGTCGACCTCGACGGCAAGCGCGTCGACAAGGTGCTCGCGAGCCGGCTCCCGGCCGAATCCGTGGTCGAGGAGGTCGAGCGGTGACGGCGATGCTCTTCGAACGCTTTCTCTCCGGCCCCGCCGGCCTCGAGCCCTTCGGCGATGCCGCGCTGCTGCAGCGCATGCTCGACGTCGAGGCTGCGCTCGTCCGCGCGCAGGCCGCCGAGGGCGTGGTTCCGGGCGCCGCTGCGGGGCCGATCGTCGCCGCCTGTCGCGCCGATCGCTTCGACATCGACGCCATCGTCGCCGCCGGGGCCGCGGCCGGAACGCTGGTGATCCCGCTCGTCAAGCGGCTCACCGCGCTCGTCGCCGAGACGGATCCGGCGGCCGCGGGCTATGTGCACTGGGGCACGACCAGCCAGGACGTGATCGACACCGCGATGGTGCTCGCCACCCGCACCGCGCTCGCGGCGCTCGACCTTCGTCTCGCGGCGCTGAGCGAGGCGTTGTTCGCGCTCGAGGAACGGCACGGCGCTGCGCCGATGCTCGGCCGCACGCTGCTGCAGCCGGCGCTGGTCATCGGCTTCGGCAACGAGCTTTTGAACTGGACAGCACCGCTGGTGCGGGCGCGCGAGCGCCTGCGGCGGACCGCGGCCACGGCGTTGCGGCTGCAACTCGGCGGCGCGGTCGGCACGCTTGCGGCGCTGGGCCCCGGCGGCGCGGCGGTGGCGCGCCGCATGGCCGACGATCTCGGGCTGGCGCACGCCCCCGGCAACTGGCACACGCAGCGCGACGAGTGGCTGGCGCTGGCCTGCGAGATCGGCCTCGTATGCGGCTCGCTCGGCAAGATCGGCAAGGACATCGCGCTGCTCGCGCAAGGCGAGGTCGCCGAGCTGGCCGAGCCTTCGGGCGGCGGGCGCGGCGGTTCTTCGGCGATGCCGCACAAGCGCAACCCGGTCGCGGCGATGGTTGCGATCTCCGCCGCCACGCGTGCCCCCCAGCGCCTCGCGACGCTGCTCGCCGCGATGCCGCAGGAGCACCAGCGCGGGCTCGGCAACTGGCAGGCCGAGCTCGCCGAATGGCCGGGATTGTTCGTCGCCGCCTGGGGCGCCGCCGATGCGCTGGCGACCGCGGCCGGCGGCCTCGCCGTCGACCCGGCGCGGATGCGTCGCAACATCGACGCCCTCGGCGGCCTGGTGTTCGCGGAAGGGGCGGCGATGCTGCTCGCGCCGCACCTCGGCAAAGCGCGCGCGCAGGGCCTGCTCGAAACGTTGTCCCGCCAGGCGGTCGCCTCGGGCCGCCCCTTGTTCGAGCTCACGCGCGAGGCGGTCGAGGCGAGCGCGACGCTCGGCGCGAAGATCAGCGCCACCGAGCTGCAGGCCGTGTTCGATGCCGAGGCGGTCGCGCGCTTGGCCGTCGCAGCGGTCGGCGAGGCCTGGACCGACGTGCGGCGCCGGCATGCGTCGTTGTCGCCGGCGCCGTTCGGCTGACGAAACGCCTTGTCTGGCCTAGCCGACACCGACGTCATCGACGGAAGGGATCAAGCACGATGAGCACTCGCAACGCCGCCCCCGACACCCGCGCCGACGATTTCGACCGCGGGCTCGCCAACCGCCGCGCCGTGCTGGGTGATGCCTGGGTCGACCAGTCGCTCGGCCAGGCCAACGCCTTCAACGCCGACTTCCAGGAGCTGATCACCCGCTACGCCTGGCAGGACATCTGGGGCCGGCCTGGGCTCGATCGCACGACGCGCCGCTTGTTGGTCCTCGGGATGACGATGGGACTGGCGCGCTGGGAGGAGTTCGAACTGCATTGCAAGGCGGCGATTCGCGGCGGCGTGCCGCTCGCGGCGCTGAAGGAAACGTTGATGCAGGGCGCCATCTACTGCGGCGTGCCGGCGGCGAACACCGCCTTCAAGCTGACGATCGGCATCCTGCGCGAGGAGGGGCTGCTGCCGCCGCCGGCGCCGCTGACGGCAGATGCGCGGGTCGCGCGGCACCACACCTTCAGCCAGCCGCAGCTCGCCGTCGCAGTGCAAGGGCCGGCCGAAGCGGATCGTGCGCCGATCGCGCTGAGCCACGCCCTCGGGCTCGACCATCGGATGTGGGACGCGTACGCGGCAGAGCTCGCTGCCGCCGGCCACCCGGTGCTGCGCTACGACCACCGCGGTCACGGTGGCTCGGCCGTCCCCGCCGGCCCGTACACGATGCACGACCTCGTCGACGATGCGGCGCGGTTGCTGCGCGAGTGGGGCAGGGGGCCGGTGGTGTGGATCGGCTTGTCGATGGGCGGCATGGTCGGCCAGGGGCTCGCGGTTCGGCATCCGGAGCTGCTGCGCGGTCTGGTGCTCGCGAACACGACCTCGCGCTACCCCAAAGCCGCCGCGCCGATGTGGGCGGCGCGCATCGAGGCAGTCGGCGCGGGTGGCATGGCCGGGGTGGTCGACACGGTGATCGAGCGTTACCTCACCCCCGCGTTTCGGGCGGCGCATCTCGACGCGGTCGACACGCTGCGCGATCGCCTGCTGCGCACCGATCCGGCGGGTTATGCAGCGTGCTGCGCAGCGGTCGCCGGCGTCGACTGGCTCGACCGCCTGGCCGACGTGCGCTGCCCGACGCTGATCCTCGCCGGCGCCGAAGATTCCGGGGCGCCGGTCGCGATGTCCGAAGCGATGGCCGAGCGGATTTCGGGCGCGCGGCTCGTCGTCATCGACGCGGCCTCGCATCTGAGTGTGCTCGAGCAGCCCGAGCGGTTTCGCGCGGAGGTCGCGGCGTTTTTGGAGCGGGTTGGCTGACGGGAGCTTCGCGTCGTCGTCCCCGCCGGCACGGGCGAACGGCGAGGGATGGCGGCGTTTCGCTCAGAACGAATGCCGCAATCCCAGATCGGCGCCGGTCGAGTTTTCGCCGTCCCGCATGCCCGCGCGGCCCGACGGCAGCACCAGCCGCGAGGCGCCGTAGTTGCGCAGCTGCGCGGCGGTGGCATAGATGGCGGTGCGCTTCGAGAAGTTGTATTGCCAGCCGAGCGTCAGCTGCAAGGCGTTGTCGCCGTCGGCATAGCCCGAGCGGGCAGGGCCGCCGTCCATCCTGCCGTGGATGATGTCCGCCCGCAGCTGCTGTCTGCCGACCGGCGCCACGACGCCGACTTGCAGCACCAACTGGCGGCGGCTTCCGCCGGGGGCGTCGCGCCAGGTCGTGCGCAGGATCTCGCCGCTCAGCTTCGCGACCCCGAAGTCGTAAGCGGCGCCTGCGTGCAACTGGTCGAACTTGTTGCCGTTCAGCACCGTCGTGCGTTCGTAGCCGGCGCTGATGTCGACCGCGCCCCGCCCGAACCCGAGCCGGCCGCCGAGGTATTTGTTGCCGACCGTCCCTTCCGAAGGCGCGACCGCAAGCTGACCATACACGCCGCCGAGGTTGGCCGGCAGGAAGTAGCTCAGCTGGTTATCGACGCGGGTCAGGGTGTTCGAGCCACTGCCGAGCGCGCTGATGATCGAGGTGCCGCCGGCCGTGCCGCTGCCGACGATCGAGCCCAGGCCGGTGTTGGCGAAAGGGTCGTAGAGAACCTCGGCGGTGTAGAGCGGCGTGTAGTCGCGGCCGAGGCGGATCTCGCCGAAGGTCGGGTCGATCATCGACACCGTCGAGCGGCGGTTGAAAAATTTCGCGTTGGTCGTTCCGGTGTCCGGTGCCAGGCCCGCTTCGAGCCAGAACCCGGCTTTCAGCCCGTCGCCGAGGTCTTCGGTGCCGCGCCAGCCGAGCCGGCTCGAGGTCAGCCCGTCGCTGCTCTCGGACTTGGACGTGCCGGCGCTGCCGTTGCGCACCGCGCGGGCGCTGACGTCGACCACGCCGAACAGGAAAGCGCCGATCGGTGCGTTGTTCGCTTGCGCAGCGGCGCTCGTCGCGAAAGCGAAGGCCGGTGCAATCACGCTCAGTTGACGGTGCAGTTGACGCATGCGGAACCTCGGGAGGGCATGAGGAGGCGAGGGATTCTCGACCAAGCTTGCGTGGCTTGGGTGACAGGTCCGTGACGCAAGAGCAACGCCGCCGCCCGCGGCGACGCCAGGTTGCCGGGTCGTCTGGCCCGGTCGGGCGGACCATGACACAGCGGTGTCATCGGAGCGACGGACACTCCGTCCGAACTTCGGGAGCACCGTTTTGGACCGTACGACACTGTGGAGCTGCGCCGTGGCGCTCACGTGCGCGAGCAGCGTCGCGAGCGCCGACATCTCGCTGATTGCGCGTGGCACGCTCTCCGCCAGCGCCACCGACCTCTCCGGGCTCTCCGGGACGCTCGAGAACGGCGTCGCCGCCAACCTGCTCGGCGGCATCGGTTCCGGCCTTGCCTGGGCCGGCGGCAACACCTTTCTCGCGCTGCCCGATCGCGGGCCGAACGCCGTGCCGTGGAACGCCGCGCTCGACGATACGAGCTCGTACATCCCGCGCTTCGACACGCTCCAGCTCGGCCTGGTCGCCAGCCCAGGTGGCGCCTTGCCGTTCGCACTCACGCCGACGCTGACCGGCACGACGCTGCTTTCGAGCCCGACGCCGCTGACCTACGCGCCCGGCGGCGACGCGACGCTCGGCAACACCGCCGGCAGCTATTACTTTTCAGGCCGTTCGGACAACTTCAATCCCGCGCAAAGCTCGCTGAATTCGAACAACGCCCGGCTCGACACCGAGGCGATCCGCGTCTCGCGCGACGGCAAGAGCGTGTTCATCGCCGACGAGTACGGACCCTATGTCTACCAGTTCGACCGCGCGACCGGCGCGCGCATCGACAGCTTCGCGCTGCCGGCTACCTTTGGGGTTGCGAACCAGTCGTCCAAGAGCGCGACCGAGATCGCCGGCAACACGTCGGGCCGGGTCGCGAACAAGGGCATGGAAGGGCTGGCGATCACGCCCGACGGCCGGCAGCTCGTCGGTTTCATGCAAAGCCCGCTGATCCAGGACGGCGGCGACGGCGGCCGTGCCAACCGGATCGTCACGATCGACATCGCGACCCACGAGGTGCATCAATACGCCTACGACAACCGCGTCGCCGGCAAGAACTACAACTCGAGCGAGATCTTCGCGCTGAACGACCACCAGTTCCTCGTGCTCGAGCGCGACGGCAAAGGCCTCGGCGACGGCTCGAGCACGGCGTTCAAGTCGATCTACCTCGTCGACTTGACCGGCGCTCAGGACGTGAGCGGCCTGAGCGGCGAGGCCGCACTCCTCGCCAAAGCGCCGACCAAGACGCTGTTCCTCGACCTGAAAGCCGCGCTGAACGCCGCCGGAATCGCCTCGGAACAGATCCCGGCCAAGCTCGAGGGCCTCGCATTCGGGTCCGACGTGGTCGTGAACGGGGTGCTCACGCACACGCTGTACGTGGCGAACGACAACGACTTTCTCGGCAACGTCGGCGGCCTCGACAACCCGAACCAGTGGTTCGTGTTCGGCGTCACCGACGCCGACCTTGCCGCGGCGAGCGCGAGCTACGTGCCGCAGGAAATCATCGCGGCCGTGCCCGAGCCGGGGAGCTGGAGCTTGCTGCTCGGCGGTGTCGGCGTCGTCGCCGTGGTGGTTCGTCGGCGCCGCGCCGGTTTGCGGGCGTAACAGGACTCGCATCCGGCCGACGCGGCGCGCCGAGGCTTGCCGCCGCGAAGCACCGCGACGGGCGGCGCGCTACGCGGGGTCTTTCCGCTCCGCGTGCCGACCGGCCAACGTGCCGGCATGCGCCACGGTCAGCGCCGTCATGTTGACCACCCGCCGCACCGTCGCCGAGGGGGTCAGCACATGCGCCGCGGCGCGGCCGCCGAGCAGGATCGGGCCGACCGTGACACCCTGGCCGCCGGTCATCTTCAGCACGTTGAAGAGGATGTTGGCGGCGTCGAGGTTCGGCAGCACCAGCACGTTGGCGCTGCCGTCGAGGGTCGAATCGGGCATCAGCGCGGCACGCAGATCCGCGTCGAACGCCAAATCGCCGTGCATCTCGCCGTCGGCGGGTATGCCGGGGTTCCGGGCGACGAACAGGTCGCGCGCGCGGCGCATCTTGACGGCCGAGGGCCGCTTGCTGCTGCCGAAGGTCGAATGCGAGAGGAAGGCGACCCGCGGTTCGAGCCCGAAGTGCGCGACCGCCCCGGCCGCGAGCGCGGCGATCTCGGCGAGCTGCTCGGCGTCGGGGCTTTCGTTGACGTAGGCGTCGGTGACGAAAAGCGTCTGCTTCGGCAGCATCAGCGCATTCAGCGTCGCGTAGACCGAGGCGCCGTCGCTGTGGCCGATCACCTCGTGCACATGTTCCAAGTGCGATTCGAAGCGGCCCACCAGGCCGCAGAGCATCCCGTCGGCATCGCCGAGGTGCACCATCAGCGCGGCGATCGTCGTGTTCGAGCGCCGCACCGCCGCCTTGGCCATCTCGGGCGTCACCCCCTCGCGCGCGTTGAGCCGGTGATAGGTTTCCCAATAGCGGCGAAAGCGCGCGTCGTCTTCCGGGTTCACGACCTCGAAATCGCGGCCGGCCTCGATCCGCAGGCCGGCGCGCTCGATCCGGGCGGCGATCACCGCGGGGCGGCCGATCAGGATCGGCTGCACCATCTTTTCGTCGAGCGCGATCTGCACCGCGCGCAGCACCCGCTCGTCCTCGCCCTCGGCGTAGGCGACCCGCTTCGGCGCCGCCTTGGCCGCGGCGAATACCGGCCGCATGAAGAGCCCCGTGTGCGTGACGAAGCGCATCAGCGACTGGCGGTAGGCCTCGAGGTCGGCGATCGGCCGCGTCGCGACGCCCGAGGCCGCGGCGGCCTTGGCAACAGCCGGCGCAATGCGCAGGATCAGCCGCGAATCGAAGGGCGTCGGGATCAGGTAGTCGGGGCCGAAGCGCAATTCGCGGCCGGGGTAGGCGGTCGCGACTTCGGCGCTGATCTCGGCCTTGGCCAGATCGGCGATCTCGCGCACGCAGGCGATCTTCATTGCTTCGGTGATGGTCGTCGCGCCGGCATCGAGCGCGCCGCGAAAGATGTACGGGAAGCAGAGGACGTTGTTGACCTGGTTCGGGTAGTCCGACCGGCCGGTCGCGATGATGCAGTCGGGCCGCACCGCCTTGGCGGCCTCCGGGCGGATCTCGGGCTCGGGGTTGGCCAGCGCCAGAAGGATCGGCTGGCGCGCCATCGACTTCACCATCTCGGGCGTCACGGCGCCGGCGGCCGAGCAGCCGAGCAGCACGTCGGCGCCTTCCATCACATCGGCCAGCGTGCGTGCGGCGGTCTTCTGCTGGTAGCGCTGCTTCGAGGCGTCGAGCTTGTCCTCGCGGCGGTCGTGGATCACGCCTTTGGAATCGCAGACGAAGACGTTCTCGCGCCGTACGCCGAGTTCGAGCATCAGGTCGAGGCAGGCGATCGCCGCCGCGCCCGCGCCCGAGACGGCGAGCTTCACGTCGCCGATCTTCTTGCCGACGAGCTCGAGCCCGTTCAGGAGCGCCGCGCCCGAGATGATCGCCGTGCCGTGCTGGTCGTCGTGAAAGACCGGAATCTTCATGCGCTCGCGCAGCTTCCTCTCGATGTAGAAGCACTCGGGCGCCTTGATGTCCTCGAGGTTCACGCCGCCGAGCGTCGGCTCGAGCGCGGCGATGATGTCGACCAGCTTGTCCGGGTCGCGTTCGGCGAGCTCGATGTCGAACACGTCGATCCCGGCGAACTTCTGGAACAGGCAGCCCTTGCCCTCCATCACCGGCTTGCCGGCGAGCGGGCCGATGTCGCCCAGGCCGAGCACCGCCGTGCCGTTGGTGACGACGCCGACCAGATTGCCGCGCGAGGTGTACTCGGCGGCCTGCGCCGGGTCCGCGGCGATGGCGAGGCATGCGTAAGCCACGCCCGGCGAATAAGCGAGCGAGAGATCGCGCTGGTTCGAGAGCGGCTTGGTCGGCTGCACCGCGATCTTGCCGCGCGTCGGCGCGCGGTGGTATTCGAGCGCGGCCTCGCGCAGGGCGCTTTCGGCGACGGAGAGTTCGGTCGGCGGCTGGTTCATGGCTCCTCCTCGAGGTGGCCGAGCGCCTCTACGTGGGCTCGTCCGGCGATCGTGGCTGAATGCGCTGGCCGCCGCAACCGATGCGACCCCGGGGTGGCGGCGGTATTCCGTTGCGAAAGGCGGGTCAGCGCTTTTTGGTAGGGCGCTGAAGCGGCACCAGGTAGACCGCCGGTTCGGCCGTCAGGCCGGCATGCACCTCGCGCGTTCGCGGATCGGCCAATACCTCCCATGCGCCCGCTTCGAGGCCATCGAACGCGGCGCGCACGACCTCCTCGGGCGTGACCTTGGGCACGTCGAAGTCGGCGGTCATGTCAGTGTCGACGAAGCCCATGTGCAGGCCGAGCACCTGCGTCTTCTGAGCCGCCAGTTCGCTGCGGAGCCCGTTGGTCATGGCCCAGGCGGCCGCCTTGCTCATGCCGTAGGTGCCGAGCTGCGGGCTGTTGATCCAGCTCGCGATCGAGAGCACGTTGAGGAGCGCGCCGCCGCCATGGCCGGCGAGGATCGGCGCGAAAGCGCGGGCGATGCGCAGCGGGCCGATGCAGTTGGTCTCGAAGTGGCGGCGTGCGAGGTCGATGCTCGCCTCCGTCAGGTAGGTACCGGTCAGCGCGATGCCGGCGTTGTTGATCACGATCGTGACCTCGCCGCAGGCGGCCGCGGCGGCGGCGACGTCGGCCGGCGAGCTCACGTCGAGCCGGATCGGAACGACGCCCGCAAGGGTCACGCTCGCCGGGTCGCGGGCACCGGCGAACACCTTGCGTGCGCCTCGCGCCAGCGCCTCGTGGGCGAAAGCGAGGCCGATGCCGCGGTTGGCGCCGGTGATAAGGAGGGTGGCGCCGTCGATTTTCATGAGGCAATCCTGGCAAAGTGGCGGGTGCGCCAGTCTTGCAGACTTTCTCGAAGTCGCAAGGCCGCCGCATGGCGATGCCGCGATGGTTTCGATGCAGCGATACGTCGCACGTTCGCGGCCCGAAAAGGGTTCGATGGCAATCGTTTCCAAAGCGAGGAAAACCGACTGCTGGCGACGGTTTGGCTCCGAACCGAGGCGTTGGTCGCCACGCCTGGATCGGCAACTGTACCGCTGGCTGTTGCTGAGTCTGCACCGCCTCGACGCAACGAACTGTTGACGACGCAGGAGCTGATCGCCTACGAACTAGGGGTAAGACGTGAAGCCGGTGACCCGTGGCGGCGTTAAAGCTGCAAACTTCCGGCTTGATCGAATATTCGGGCGGCCGCATCGCCGTCAATTCATATTTTTTGCCCACCTACACGGCACCTGCGCTATTCACCGTTTTGCGAGTCCTGACGCCTCAATGACGACACCCGCCGCCCCGACATCCGACTATGTCTTCGGGCCCGAGGAGCATCCGTTCTTCCCCGGTGCGCCGTACATGCCGCGCATCTCGAAGCTGCGGATCGCCGCCTACGCGGGCGCGTCGTTCGTGATGGGCATCGGCTCTACGTTCCCCAACAACCTGGTGAACGCCAACGTCGCCTCGATCTACGGGTATCTCGGCCTTGACCTGACCCAGGCCTTGCTCCTGCCGGCGGTGTTCGTCGCGATGAACGCCACCTCGAACCTCGCGCTCGTCAAGTCGCGGGCCCGCTTCGGTCTTCCGCCCGTGGTGATGACAGCGCTGGGCGTCTACCTGTTCGCCGCGCTCCTGAAACTGGTCTGGCCGAATCTCGGGACCGAAATCTTCGCGCGCGCCGCCAACGGCGTGTCGTCGGCGATGGTCACGGCGCTTTCGGTTTTCTATCTGCTGCAGGTCTTCCCGAAGAAGGCCCGGCCGCTGGCGATCACCATCGGCGTCGCCGTTCCGCAGCTCGCCAACCCGCTGGCCCGGATGGTGCCTGTCGAATGGCTGGCGACGAACAGCTGGCACGGCTTGAACCTGTGCGAGGTGGCCTCCGCGCTGATCCTGATCCTCGTTGCCGCGACGGTACGCCTTCCGCCCACCGACCACGTCCATCCATGGGAGAAGATGGACGCACTGTCGATTCCGATCTTCGTCGGTGGCTTCCTGCCGCTTTGTTTCGTGCTTTCGCTCGGACGCACGCTCTGGTGGACCGACACGCCGTGGCTCGGTACCGCGATCGCTGTCTCGATCGGGCTGCTCGCGATCGGCGTCTCGATCGAGATGTCGCGCGACAAGCCCCTGCTCCAGTTGAGCTGGCTGGGCACGCCGACGCTGCTTCGCTTCGTCGGCGTCGCGCTGATGGTGCGTTTCGCGCTGGCCGAGCAGAGCTACGGCTCCATCGGCCTGCTGACCAGCGGTGGGCTCAACAACGATCAGCTGCGCGGGTTGTTCGGCATGGTCGCAATTGGCATCGTGCTTGGCACCATCGCCGCAGCGCTGACCGTGACGCAGGACCGTCTGCCGTGGCAAATTTTGGTCGGCGTCTTGATGATCGCGACCGCCGCCTTTCTCGACAGTCATGTGAACAGCCTGTCCCGGCCGGCGCAGCTCTATTTCAGCCAGACGCTGATCGGCTTCGGAACGGCGCTTTTCATCGGCGCCGCGCTGCTGTATGGACTGGTGCAAGCGCTCGAGCGGAAGACCCTCGATTACCTCATCACGTTGGTCGTGACCTTCAGCACCTCGCAGAACATCGGCGCGCTGATCGGCTCGGCCGCCCTCGGTAGCTACCAGACCATTGCCACGCGCGGGCATCAGCTGGCGATTGCCAGCAGCGCGCCCTCCACCAACCCGCTGGTGGCCGCCCGCTTGCAGCAGGGCGCAGCCGGCTACGCCTCGACGATCGTCGACCCCGCAGGCCAAACGCTCGCCGGTACCAATGCGCTGTCATCGGCCATCAGCACCCAGGCCAATGTGCTTGGCTACATCGACGTCTTCCGGGTGCTTATGTACGTCGCCCTGGCTACGGCGCTGTACATCGCGCTAGCGCTCGCATGGCGTGCGCTGAAAAAGCCAGCGAGTAGCCCGCAGGCCCAGCCCTCGTGAGCGACGGCCCGCCGTCCTCCTCGCAATCGTCCGCACCGCCCTCGCCGCCTGGACCCCCAATGCCGCCACCGCCGCCACCGCCTCCGCCACCCACGCAACCGGCTCCGCCAGCACCGGCGCCGGGCGGCACGCCGCCTCCCGCCCCTGCACCCGCCCCTGCACCCGCCCCTGCACCCGCTCCGGCACCCGCTCCCGCACCCGCTCCGGCGCCGGCGCCGGGCGGCGCCCCGCCGGCTCCTGCAGCCCCCGCGCCCGGCGGCGCGCCCCCGCCCCCCGGAGCTCCTGCGCCGGGCGGCGCCCCGGCCCCTGCACCGGGCGGCGCCGCCGGTGCGCCTCCCGCCAACGCCCAGGCGCAGGCCCAGCAGTGGCAGCCCAAGAAGTACCGGTGGCTGATCGTCGTCGTGATCGTGATCCTGGCGGTGTGCGCGATCCTGACGGTGCTTGCGATCTGGAACCTGCCACCGTTCCGTAATGGCGTCGAAAGGACCGACGATGCCTACATCCGCGGCCGCACGACCGTCATCTCTCCGCAAGTGAGCGGGTACGTCACCCAGGTGCTCGTCCACGACTACGAGGTGGTGCAGGCCGGCCAAGTGCTCGTCCGCATCGACGACCGGTCGTACAAGGCCTCGGTCGAGCAGTCGCGCGCCAACGTCGACGCGGCAATCGCCAACCTGAGGAACAACGTCCAGACCGAGGCTTCGAATATCGCGACGCTGCGCGGACAGGAGGCCGCCCTGGGCAGTTCGCGAGCGCAACTCGCGCGCTCCGCAGCCGATATGGATCGCGCCCGCGACCTCGTCACCGACGGCTCGATCTCCGTCCGCGAACGCGACCAGACCTTCGCGACGCTGCGCCAGTCGGAGGCGCAGGTGAGGCAGTCGCAGGCAAGCGTCACGAGTGCG
This sequence comes from uncultured Rhizobacter sp., assembly GCA_964236915.1. Taxonomy (GTDB): domain Bacteria; phylum Pseudomonadota; class Gammaproteobacteria; order Burkholderiales; family Burkholderiaceae_C; genus LMDS01. The sequence goes on along the minus strand of CAXSGM010000012.1, from coordinate 31,015 downwards.
CGCGAGCAAGTTCGCAGCGCCCAGGTGAACCGCCTCAACCTGCAGGCGCAGGTCGAAAGCGCGCGGGCCCAGTTGCGATCGTCCGAGATCAGCTTGGCCAACACCGTGGTCGTCGCGCCCGAGGCCGGGCAGCTCGGCGAGATCGGTGTGCGCAACGGCGCGTACGTGACGGCCGGCACCCAGCTGGTATCGCTCGTGCCGCCCGAGCTGTGGATCATCGCCAACTACAAGGAAGCGCAGACCGCCGGGATGCGGTCGGGGCAGCCGGCTTCGTTCACGGTCGATGCGCTCGCGGGTGAGCAACTGACCGGGGTGGTTCACTTGCTGTCGCCGGCCACGGGTTCGGAGTTCACCACGCTGAAGACCGACAACTCGACGGGGAACTTCGTCAAAGTGCCGCAACGGATCGGCGTGCGCATTGCGATCGATCCCAACCAGTCGCTGACCGCCCGGCTGCGTCCGGGGCTGTCGGTCGAAGTGCGGATCGACACGAACTCGGCATCGCGATGAAACGGCTGATTTCCGGAGTGCTCGTCGCCGCGCTGGCCGCCTGTGCCGGGCCGCGGCCGAATGCGCCACGCGACGCACAGGTGACGCCGCCGCCGGCTTGGCGCGGGCCGACCTCGACCGGCGAGATCGATGCCGAGTGGTGGAATCGATTCCACGACCCGCAGCTCACCGAGAACGTCAGGCTGGCGCTGGCGAACAACGTCAATATCGCGACCGCCGTGTCCCAGGTCGAGGAGGCGCGCGCGCAGTTCCGGCTGGCGCGGTCGTATCGCTTTCCGATGGTCAACGGCCAACTCAACTGGACACGCTCGCGGGCCGCCGGGCCGATGGGCAAGGCCATGCTGGCGACAGCGGAAGAAGCCGAGCTGACCGTCTCCTACGACGTGGACCTGTTCGGCAAATTGCGCTTTGCGAGCGAATCAGCACGGGCCTCCCTCCTGGCGACCGAAGCGGGGCGTGACAACGTCCGGCTCGCGGTGGCCTCGTCGACCGCGAGCGCCTACATCGCCCTCGTCGGCTACGACCAGCGGCTCAGGGTGTTGCGGGAGACCCTCGTGTCGAACGCGGAATCCTTGCGCATCGCCGACCGCCAGCTGGCCGCGGGCTACGGATCGCTGCTCGACCAGGCGCAGGCCGAAGCCCAGTACCGTGCGACCGCCGAGCAGATCCCTTCGGCCGAACTGGCGGTGATGACGCAGGAACATGGCCTGAGCGTGCTGCTCGGCGAAAACCCGCGCGGGATCCCACGCGCCGGCAGCCTCGCCGATATTTCATTGCCCGAGGTGCCGACGCTGATGCCGTCCGCACTGCTGCGGCGGCGTCCGGACATCGTGCAGGCGGAGCAGGAGATCGTCGCCGCCGACTTGAGCCTCGACTCGGCCCGTGCCCAGTTCATGCCGGATCTGCAGCTGAGCGGCGTCTTTGCCTTGACCAACCCGAACATCTTCCACCATCCCTTCCACGTCTGGTCGTTCGGCGGCAGCCTCCTGGCGCCGATCTTCGAGGGCGGGCGCCTGCGCGCGCAGGCCGACATTGCCGTGGCGCAACGCGATCAGGCCGCCTACAGCTATCGCAGCGCCGCGCTCACGGCGTTCCGCGAGGTCGAGGATGCGCTGTCGCAGATCGATCGCCGGGGCGCGGAGGAGCGGGCACTGGCACTGCAGCGTACGGCGACGGCGCGTGCGCTCCGGCTTTCGATCGATCGCTACCGGGCCGGCTACTCGTCGTACCTGGAGCAGCTGGATGCGCAGCGCACCCTGTTGTCGGTCGACCTGTCGGTCGTTCAGAACCGCTCGGATCGTCTCTCGTCTGCGGTCACGCTCTACCAGGCCCTCGGTGGCGGCTGGCAGCCGACGGCGGCCATGAACACCGCGGCGGCCGCCTCGGCTGCGCCGATCGCTTCAGCGGCCTCGGGCGCCAGCCCTTAGCCTTCCGCCGCCCGATGGCGCATCGGGTGGGCAGAAGGCGCCTCCTCAGCCGCCGAGGTAGGCCGCGAGCACTTTCGGATCGTCGAGCAGCGCCCGGCCGCTGCCGTCGAGGACGATTCGTCCGCTCTCCAGCACATAACCGTGCTGCGCGATCTTCAAGGCCTGGCGCACGTTCTGCTCCACCAGAAAGATCGTCAGCCCCTCGGCGTTGATCATGCGGAGCGTGCGGAAAATGTCCTGCACGATGATCGGCGCGAGCCCCATCGACGGCTCGTCGAGCAGCAGCAGGCGGGGCTTGGCGAGCAGCGCCCGGCCGATCGCGAGCATCTGCTGCTCGCCACCCGAGAGGTTGCCGGCGAGCCCGTCGATGCGTTCAGCGAGCCGCGGAAAGAGGTGCAGCACGCGATCGAAATCGCGCGCGATCGCGGTGCGGTCGCGGCGGCGGTAGGCGCCGAGCTCGAGGTTCTCGCGGACCGAAAGCGTCGTCAGGATCGCCCGGCCCTCGGCGACCTGCACCAGACCGCGGTCGACGATCTGATGGGTCTTGAGCCGCGTCAGCTCCTCGCCCTCGAAACGGATCGATCCGGCCCGCGGGTGCACCAGCCCGGAGAGCGCGAGCAGCGTCGTCGACTTGCCGGCCCCATTGGCGCCGACCAGCGTGCGGATCTCGCCCTGGCGCACCTTGAAGCCGATGCCTTGCACGGCCCGGACCGGGCCGTAGTCGACCTGCAGATCGCGGACCTCGAGCAGTGCGGTCACGGGACCTCGCTCGGCCGGGCCGCGCCGATCAGCGCTTGCCCGGCGGTGTCGCGCGACGCGGACGCCGCCTTCTCGTCGTCGTCGTCGTCCCGCCCGAGGTAGGCCTCGATCACGTCCGGATTGGTGCGGATTTCCTCCGGCGTGCCCTCGGCGATGATCCGACCGAAGTTGAGCACCGCGATGCGCTCGCACAGGCCCATCACGAAGCGCATGTCGTGCTCGATCATGAAGACGGTGTAGCCGCGCCGCGCGATCGCGCCGATCACGCCCATCAGCTCGACCTTTTCGCCGGTGTTCATGCCGGCGACCGGTTCGTCGAGCAGCAGCAGCTTCGGCTCGGTGGCGAGCGCGCGGGCCAGTTCGAGCTTGCGCTGGTCGCCGTATGAGAGCTTGTCGGCGAACTGCTCCGCCTTGTCACCGAGGCCGACCGAGGCGAGCAGATCGTGGGCCCGCGCGCGGGCCGCGCGTTCGGCGGCGCGGAAGCCCGGCAGTGCGAACAGCCACCCGGCGACGCCGTAGTCGAGGTGGGCGTGCATGCCGACCACGACGTTCTCGGCGAGCGTCATGCCTTTGAAGATGCGGATGTTCTGGAACGTGCGGCCGAGCCCCATCCGGGTGATGCGGTGCGGCGCGACGCCGAGGAGCGAACGCCCGTCGAACGCGATCGTGCCGCCCGAGGGCGCGAGCAGGCCGGTGATCAGGTTGAAGACGGTCGTCTTGCCGGCGCCGTTCGGGCCGATCAGGCCGAAGACGCTGCCCTGCGGCACCTCGAAACCGACGTCGTGCAGCACCGCCAGGCCGCCGAAGCGCTTGGAGACGTTGGCGAGCTTCAGCATCAGCGCGCGCCTTCGACCTCGCGCGAGGCTGCGGTGGCGGCCCGCGGCGCGCGCCGCAACCAGCGCTTGAAGCGCAGCGGATCCCAGAGGCCGTTCGGCAGGAAGAGCACGATCACGACCAGGATCGCGCCGTTCAGCATCGCCCGGAAATCGCGAGCGCCGCGCAGCAGCTCGGGCAGCAGCGTGATGATCAGTGCGCCGAGCACCGGCCCGGTGAGGCCGGCGGTGCCGCCGAGGATCGCCATCGTCAGGATGTCGACGCCGCGGTCGAAGCCGTATTCGCTCGGGCCGATGAAGAAGGTCAGATGCGCGTTCAGCGCGCCGGCAAGCCCGGCGATTGCTGCGCCGAGGGCGAAGGCCAGCATCTTCTGCGCGTTGACCGCGATGCCCATGAGAGAGGCGGCGATCGGGTCTTCCTTGATCGCCTCGAAGGCGCGGCCGATGCGCGAACGGCGGAGCCGCCAGAGGACCAGGAGCGTCAGTACCACAGCGGCCAGCACGTGCCACCCCTGGGTGAGCTGGGGGATGCCGTTCAATCCGAGGGCGCCGCCGGTGAGCGAATCGGCGTTGAGGATCGCGACCCGCACGACCTCGCCGAAGCCGAGCGTCGCCATGGCGAGGTAGACCCCCGAGAGCCGCAAGGTCGGGCCGCCGATCACCAGCGCGACGAGCGTCGGCGCGGCCATGCCGCCTGCGAGGGCCACCGGGAACGGCACGCCGGCGCGCATCGTCAGGATCGAGGCGGTGTAGGCGCCGATGCCCATGAACGCCGCGTTCGCCATCGCCAGCAGGCCGCAGGAGAGCGTCAGCCAGATCGAGAGCGCGAGCAGCGCGTTGATGCCGACCGTCAGCACCAGGTTGCTGTAGATCGACCAGAAGTTGTCGAAGGCCTCGGCGCTCATGCGGGCGCCCTGCGGCCAACGGCCGGTCTTGCGGAGCCTGAGCGGGCCGCCCTTCGAGCGAGCTCGAGACCGGCTCCTCGCGGCTCCGCAAGGCTCAAGCCTTTCGCTCCAGAACCCGCCCGAACATCCCCTGCGGCCGAATCAACAGCACCAGGAACAGCAGGCCGAAGGCGACGGCATCGCGCATCGTCGAGCCGATGTAGGCCACCGACATCACTTCCGCGAAGCCGAGGAAGAGGCCGCCGATCAGCGCGCCGCGGATGTCGCCCATGCCGCCGAGAATGATCACCGCGATGCCCTTGTGCAGCATCGGCTGGCCCATCAGCGGGAACACCGCGTTCGAATAGAGCGCAATCAGCACCCCGGCGACGCCACCGAGCGCCGCGGCCGCGAACGAGGTCAGGTGGAACAGGCCTTCGACGTCGATGCCGAGCAGCGCCGCGGCCTTCGGCGATTCGGCGATCGCGCGGAGCGCCCGGCCGAGCCGGGTGCGGCGCATCACGATCAGAAGCCCGGCCATCAGCGCGAACGACAACAGCACGATCGCCGCCTCGAGCACGCTGACCTGCACGCCGGCGAAGCGCAGCTGCGTGTCGGGTACCAGGTCGGGCGGAAAGCGCAGGTTCTCGGCGCCGAAGATTCCCTGCGAGGCACTGTTGAAGAAGATCGCCAGGCCGATGGTCGCGATCATCGGGATCAGATGCGGCGCGTTGCGGCGCCGCAGCGGCTTGAGCACGAGCAGGTCGATGAGGAGGCCGGTGAGCCCGCTGACCGTGAAAGCCGCGGCGAGCGACAGCCAGAGCGGCCAGCCGAGCCGCGTCACGACCTCCAGCGCGGTGTAGGCGCCGATCATGAAGATCGCGCCGTGCGCCAGGTTGATCACGCCGAGCACGCCAAAGACCAGCGTGAAGCCAAGCGCGAACAGCGCGTAGACGCTGCCGAGGGAAAGGGCGTTGACGAGTTGCTGTTCGAGCATCGTTTGGTCAGGTCAGCGCGACATCGCCCTCACCCCAGCCCTCTCCCGCAACGCGGGAGAGGCTGGGGTGAGGGCGCGCTCGGAGTCGCGGCCCCTTCGCTCCCTCTCCCGCGCCGCGGGAGAGGGTTGGGGTGAGGGCTCTCTGGAGTCGCGGCCCTTCGCTCCCTCTCCCGCGCCGCGGGAGTCGCGGCCTTTCGCTCCCTCTCCCGCAACGTGGGAGAGGGCCGGGGTGAGGGTCTCTCCGCCCACTCACTTCTCGATCAGGTACTTGCCGCCCTTCGTCACCGAGACGATCGCCGCCTGCTGGGCGTCGTAGCCGGCGGGCTTGCCGCTCTTGTCCATCGCCTGGCGGAACTTGAAGGGGCCGGTGGCGCCGGTGAACGTCACGGCGGGCAGTGCGTCGCGCAAGGCCTTGCGATCGGCCTCGAGGTTGCCGGTGCGCTTCGTCCCAGCGAGCGCCTGGGCGACGATATTCAGCGCGTCGTAGGCCTGGGCGCCGAACTGATCCGGCGCCGCCTTGTACTTCTGCGCGTAGGCGACGACGAAGTGCTGGTTTTCCTTCGTCTGGTTGCCGAGCGCCCAGGGGCTGCCGACCCAGAGGTTGTCGCTCTTGTCCTTGGCGAGGTCGAAGATCTTGGCCGAGTTCATGCCGTTGCCGCCGATGAACGGCAAATCAATCCCGAGCTGGCGCGCCTGCACCATGATCGGCGCACCTTCGGCGATCAAGGCCGAAAGCACGATCGCGTCGGCGCCGCTCGCCTTGATCTTCGTGAGTTGCGCCTTGAAATCGACATCGCCTTTGGCAAAGGTCTCGGTCGTCGTGACCGGGATCTTCATGTCGTCGAGCGCCTTCTTGAACGCGTCGTAGCCGCTCTTGGTGAAGACATCGTCGTTGCCGTAGAGCACGGCCACCTTCTTGATGTTCGCGTGCTTGATCGCGACCCGCAGCGTCTCGGGCAGCACGTCGGCTTCGGTGACCGAATTGCGAAAGACGTAGTCGCCGATCGAGGTGATGCCGTCGGCGGTGTTCGAGGTGCCGAACACGACGATCTTCGCCGCCTGGGCGATCGGGTCGGCGGCCTGCGCCGAATTGGAAAGCGTCGGGCCGAACACCATCAGCACCTTGTCCTGGAAGATCAGCTTCTTCAAGACGTCGATCGCCTGCTCTTTCTTGCCGGCCTCGTCCTCGAACTGCAGCACGATCTTGTCGCCCTTGACCCCGCCGGCGGCGTTGATCTCGTCGGCCGCGAGCTGAAAGCCGTTCTTGATCGATTGGCCGTACTGACCGGCCGGGCCCGACAAGGCTTCTGCCGCGCCGAGCTTCAGGTCGGCGGCCAGCGCCGAGCCGAGGCCGGCGAAGGCGATCGTTGCGGCGCCGAGCGCCTGGCGGGAGAGGGTCGACGAAAAGGTCATCGGAGGTTGCTCCTGAAATGTGCTCGCGGATTTGTGCGGGACGCCGGACCGCGCTCCCGGCGGTGGCGCGGTGGTGAACCAGGAATGGTAGCGGGGCATCGAGATGCGACGGAGGGGTGATTCCCGGCATCGAAGGTGCGGCGATCCGAAGTCCGCGCGCCGTCGACCGACTCGCCTATCGTCAAGCGGGCGTAATGCGCACATCTTCTGCCCGGCGCTGTCTGCCTGGGCGGCCGGATCCGCGTTGTAGGCGTATCCCCCCGTCGAAAGGACCGTATGAAAAAGCAAATCGCAGCCGCCGTGTTGGCGCTCGGCGCTGCCGGCTCGGCACTGGCACAGGTCGGCGTCTCGATCGGCATCAATGAGCCGGGTGTCTACGGCAGGGTCAACATCGGCCAACCGCCGCCGCCGGTCGCGCTGGTGCAGCCGCGTCCGATCTACGTCACGCAGCCCCGGCACGGCGTGGCGCCGCCGCCGCTTTATCTGTACGTGCCGGTTGCCGAGCAGCGCGACTGGCGTCGCTATTGCGGGCGCTACGACGCCTGCGGTCAGCCGGTCTATTTCGTGCGCGACACGTGGGTGAGAGAGCGTTACGAGCGCCAGCACCCGGGGTGGGACCGCGGCCGTCGCGGCGGACCGGATCGCCGCGACGGGCGCGACTACGACGATCGCGGTGGCCATGGCCGCGACATGCGCGACGACCGCGGACGCGGGCCGCAGGGCGACCGCGGCGGCGATCGTGGCGGGGACAGGCGCGGGCCGGGCTGACACTGATTGGCTCGCGGCTTGGCTCGTTCAGCATGCCTTGACCGTGGAGGCCGTCGCCGGCTCGCCCACCGCCAGCTCAGCGAGCGGGTTCAGGCGCTGCGAGCCACGCCTCCGCCATGGCATAGAGCTGCCGCTGTTCCTCGCTGTTGTGCGCCGGGATGTCCATCACGATCGTGGCGCCGGCGCGCGACTGCAGGTAGGCGAGGTGCCTGTACCCGACCGGAAAGCGCGCGAGCGCCGCCTCGTCCAGCTGCAGCGGAGTGCCGGGTCGGGTCGGCGTCAGGCTGTCCTTTTCGTAGATCGGCAGGCGTTCGAGGATCGCCCAGCGCTCGTCGTCCTGCTTCACCAGACGGTCGATGAAGCGGCCGTGGCACACCACGTCCACCTCCGCGCCTTCCAGTCGATCGCGCAGCAGCAGGGTGACCCGCGTTTCGGCCAAGGCGCGCCGGCCCTGGATGCTGACCGTCGAGGCGCCGATCGAGTGCAGCACGAGCACCGGCTTTTCGGCCGAGCGGATCGATGCCGCAACGAAATCGGCAGCGGCGCCGTCGAACCAGGTCGTCTTGATGCGCGCGTTCGGTGCGAAGGTGCCTCGCAGTTCTTCCCAGCGCCGGGTGTCGCGCCAGAGGCCCCAGTTGCGCTGAAGGCGCTCGATGGCGAGCTCGTCTTCGTTCATGAGGTGCGTGTTCCAGGGCGATGGTGGCGGGAGCCGCCTCGATGCGAGGCGGTCGAGTGTGCGAGTACGTCTTTGCGGCAGGGAGATGGCAGTATCGATCGAGCCGTGCCCCGTTTGCGTGACGGACGCGGCGGCATGCCAGGACGGGCCCGCGAAGACAGGGTCCGCGCCGGCCGACGTCTCCCGGCGCCGTCGACCTCGCGTCGCAGGCCCATGCTTTCGGTGCCATGCCATGAGAAAACGCTTTAGCGGGATCGTCGCAATGGAAGCAGGCGCAGCGACCACGCCGATCGGGGCGGCTGCCGCCTGCGCCCCGATCCGGCGTCGCTGTCTCCTCGGCGCCGGGCTGTTCGGTACGGTCGGTCCGGCCTGGCTGGCGGGCTGTGCGGCACCGGCCGTGCACGACGTGGGCCGAGAGTTTCTTCCCGCCGTCGATCTGGCACTGGTCGACCGCGTGACCTGGGGCGTCGACAGCGCCGCCATCGCTCAGCGCAGCGGCCGCTCGCGGCGCGCTTACCTCGAGGCGCAACTGCGGCCCGACGCCGCTGCGCCGCTGCCGCCGGCCGCGCAGGCGCAGATCGATGCGATGGCGCTGCACCGGCAGCCGATGCAGGCCTGGGTGGTCGAGATCGAACAGCGTCGCCGCGAGGCGGAGGGCAGCGGCGACCTCGAGGCGCAAAAGGCCTCGCGCCAGGCCTACCAGCAGGTGCTGAACCGGCTCGCCGGCGACGCCGCCGGCGAGACGCTGCTGCGGGCGCTGTACTCGCCCAACCAGTTGCAGGAGCAGCTCGCCTGGTTCTGGTTCAACCACTTCAACGTTCACCAGTACAAGGCGAACCTCCGCGCGATGGTGGGCGACTACCAGGCGCGGCTGCGCGGTCTGGCGCTCGGAACGTTCCGCGATCTGCTGATCGCGAGCGCCACCCACCCGGCGATGCTCCGCTACCTCGACAACCAGCAGAACGCCGTCGGCCGCATCAACGAGAACCACGCCCGCGAACTGCTCGAACTGCACACGCTCGGCGTCGACGGCGGCTACACGCAGAAAGACGTGCAGGAGCTGGCGCGCGTGCTGACCGGTCTTGCGACCGACTTCGCCGCCATCCGGCCGGATCGGCGATCCGCGCAGCACCCCTTGCTGGTCCGGGACCGGGGCATGCAGTTCGACCCGGCGCGCCACGACGCCGGCGAAAAGCGCGTGCTCGGCGAGACGGTTGCCGGCGGCGGCTTCGACGAGCTCGTGGGCCAGCTGACGCGGCTGGCGCGGCACCCGGCGACCGCCCGCCACATCAGCCGCCGGCTCGCGGTCTACTTCGTCGCCGACGAGCCGCCGGCGGCGCTGGTCGAGCGGATGAGCCGCAGTTTCGTCGCGAGCGACGGCGACATCGCAGCGACCCTCGCTGCGATGTTCGCGGCCCCCGAGTTCGAAGCGTCGCTCGGCAAGAAGCTGAAGGATCCCGTGCACTATGTGGTCTCGGCGGTGCGGCTGGCGTACGACAGCCGCGTGATCCTCAACCCCGCACCTATGCTCGGCTGGCTGAACCGGCTCGGCGAGGGGCTCTACAGCCGCCAGGCGCCCGACGGCTACTCGCTGGATGGCGCGGCCTGGTCGGGCTCGGGGCAGATGAGCACGCGTTTCGAGATCGCCCGTGCGATCGGCAGCGGCAGCGCCGGGCTGTTCCGCGGCGCGGACGCGTCGATCGACGCGCCGATCGACGCACCCGCGATTCCGCAGCTCTCGAACGCGGTCGGCCACGGCACGTTCGCGGCCCCGCTTGGCGCGCGGACCCGGTTCGCACTCGACGCCGCTGGCTCGCCGCCGGCGTGGAACGCGTTGTTGCTGTCGTCGCCCGAGTTTATGTACCGCTGAATGCATCGCCGGCGCCGCGACGGGGCGTCGATGGGGGACCAGGATGGATCGCAGAACCTTGTTGAAGGCGGCCGCGGCCGCGGCGCCGCTCGCGACGAGCCAGGTGCGCCTGATGGCCGCCTCGACCGGCACGCCGCGCCTGCTGATCGTGTTCCTGCGCGGTGCGTACGACGCGGCAAGCCTGCTGGTGCCGCTCGCGAGCAGCTTCTACTACGAGCAGCGGCCGACGATCGCCATCGCGCGGCCGGGCAGCCCGGGCGACGCGGCGATCCCGTTGGACGCCGAATGGGGTTTGAACCCGGCGTTGATCGACTCGATGCTGCCGCTGTTCGAAAAAAAGCAGCTCGCGTTCGTGCCCTTCGCCGGCACCGACGACAGCTCGCGAAGCCACTTCGAGACCCAGGATTCGATCGAGCTCGGCCAGCCGCCCGGCGCCGCGCGCAACGATCGGTCGGGGTTTCTGAACCGACTCGCCGAGGTGCTCGGCGCGCGCGACGCGATCGCGTTTACCGATCGGCTGCCGCTCGTTTTCCGCGGGCCCGTGCAGGTGCCGAACCTCGTGCTCGCGAACCTGAGCAGAAACGCCGGCCGGGACGGGTTCGACAGCCGCCAGTCGGCGCTGATCGCCGGCATGTACCAGGGCACGCCGCTCGAATCGTCGGTGAAGGAAGGCTTCGCGGTGCGCGACGAGGCGCTGCTGAGCTTGAACCGAACTTCGCCGGGCGGCGGCACGATGGTCGGCGAGATGGTCGCGGCGAACCGCAACGCGGTCACCGCCAGGGGCTTCGAGGGCGAGGCACGCCGCATCGCCCGGCTGATGCGCGAGCGCTACCACCTCGGTTTCGTCGATATCGGCGGCTGGGACACGCACGTCGGGCAGGGCGCCGGGAGCGGCTACCTCGCGAACCGTCTGGCCGAGCTCGGCAAAGGGCTGGCGGCCTACGCCGACGACATGGGCTCGGCGTGGCAGGACACGACCGTCGTCGTCGTCAGCGAGTTCGGCCGCACGTTCAGGGAAAACGGCAACCGCGGCACCGACCACGGTCACGGCAGCGTCTACTGGGTGCTCGGCGGTGGGGTGCGCGGTGGGCAGGTCATCGGCGAGCAGGTGGCGGTCGGGCCGGCGAGCCTGTTCCAGAACCGCGACTACCCGGTGCTGAACGAGTACCGGAGTTGGATGGGCGGCTTGTTCGCGCGGCTCTACGGGCTGCGGCCGGCGCAGGTGCAGCGGGTGTTCGCCGGGTGCGACATGCGGGATTTGCGGTTGGCCTGATCGGAATCGCCGCTTCACGGTCCGGCGGCGCCGACTGACTCACGCCACGGCGGAGGGTTCGCTTGCGGTGGGCCGGCCGGCGTCGGCGCTCTCCGCGGGCAGCGCGGCGCCGTCGCGCGCGGCGCCGAGCCCGTAGACGCCACGCCAGAAGGCCTCGGAGCCGAGCGACGGCGCCGCGGTGCCATAGGTCCGGCGCAGCGCCGGGAGACGGGCCGCGAGGCGGGCCAGCGTTCCGATGAAGGCGCCGAGTTCGGCGAAGAAACGGCGCCGGTCGTATTCGGCCATGTACCCCTGGCCGCTGACCGCGTGCAGGTAGAGCACCCGCCGGTAGCGGAACAGGGCGCTTGCGTTGCCATGGAAGTGCTTCTCCTGCACGGTGGTTCGGTTCCGGATCAGCCCCGGGGGCAGAAGAAAGCCCTGCAACGTGAGCACCCGCACGAACTTGCGGAGGCCCGATTCGCGGCCGCGGCGCGGGCCACGCAGATCCAGCCCTGCGATGTCGATCGGCCGCAGCTTCTCATCGGGCTGCCAGGCGCCGATCTCGCGGCGGACCGACTGCAGGTCGAGGTTGGCGGCGAAGAAGCCGGGGCCTTCGAGCACGTGGCGCAAGCCGAGCGTCACGGCCCGGGCGCTGCTGTAGTGGTAGGAGGCGATCGACTTGACGAACGCCCGGCCCGCCGAGCCGAGCAGCGCCGACCAGCTGCCGCGCGACGCGAGCAGGGCCTGCACCGCGTGGTAGCGCGCGTCGAGGTAGGCGGTCAGCGGCTGGTGCTTGACGCCGAAATCGTCGCCGAAACAGGCGACGCCGTTCAGCGTGGTGATGCGGAACCGGTTCGCGAGGCCGAAGTCGATGTCGTCACCGCGCACGAAGAACGGGAATGGAAAGCGCCGGACGGCGGCGAGCGGAAAGGCGAAGAACCACCAGGCGCCGTAGTCCGGCCGGATCGCGTTGCGCTCGGCGGCGAGCAGATCGTCGACATGCCGCATGTCGAGGCCGGCGCAGATCGGCCGGACCAGCCCGTCGAAGCGGGCGCCCTTCTCGAGCAGATGCCAGGGCGCGAGTTCGCGCAGCAGCGCACCGGCGACCGCCAGTTCCGGCTCGGCTGCGAATAGCAGCAGTGCATGGGTGCGCGCGATCGACTCGATCTCGCAGGAGGCGTCGTCGTCCATGAAGAGGGCGTGCGTGTGGAAGCCGCCGTCCTGCAACGCCAGCAGGCCGCGCACGAAGCCCCCGGTGCCGCCGAGGTTGCGGTTGGCGATCACCTGCACGCCCGGGCTGTCGTCGAGCGGCAGGTTGCGCGAGTTGTCGATCACGGTCAGGGTGATCAGCCCCTCGAGGTCGGCGCGCGCGTCGAGCAAGGCGCGGATGCGGTCGATGCCCGGCAGCACCTGGGCCGCGCGGTTGTAGTGCGTGATGACCACGCCGAGCACGACCGCCTGACGTGGCGCATCCAGGGTGATGAAGGCGCCTTTGCGGAGCACGCCGCCGGAAAGCGATCGAAGCCGGAAAAAGAGCATGCCGTCGCCCATGCCGGCCCAGCCACGCAGGTGCAGTGTCTCCGGGGTGCCCGAGGTCAGGGTGATCGGCTGTTCATCGACCCACGCGGTCGAAGCCCCAGCCCGGTGCAGGCCCCAGGTGATGATGAAAGCGCCTTCGCCCTCCAACCGCAGGCCGAGGGTCGCGACCTGCGCATCGCGTTTCCAGGCGCGCACGGTGAGCCCGTTGTAGAAGGTGTCGCTCGAGGAAATGCCGCCGGGCTCGAAATGCAGTTCAGGGTGGTGGCGCTGGATCCAGGCGCGTTCGTTCAGGCGCCAGTAGAGGTTGTCGGGCGATCCGAAGGTCAGGTCGGGATGGACCAGGCTTTGCAGGACGTTCATCGGGGCGGGTGTGCTCGCAAGATGGGGTGATGGCCCGACAGGCTTCAGTCGACGACCTGCGCGCGCACCATGGCCGCGTACATCTCGTTGCTGGCGAGCAGCTCCTCGTGCCGGCCGGCGCCGACGACCCGGCCGTCGCGCAGGACGACGATCCGGTCGGCGTTGCGCACGGTGCTCAGCCGGTGGGCGATCAGGAGCAGCGTCTTGCGCGCGCCCCAGCGCTCGATCGCTTCGTGAACGACGCGCTCCGATTCGGAATCGAGCGCCGACGTGGCCTCGTCGAAGATCCAGACGCTGGCTTCCTTGTAGAGTGCCCGGGCGATCGCGAGTCGCTGGCGCTGGCCCCCGGAGAGGCGGGCGCCGTTGGTGCCGATGCGCGTCCGCAGCCCTTCGGCCAGGTGCTGCACCATCGCGGTCAGATCGGCCGCCTGCACGCAGGCCTCGACCCGCGCCGGGTCCATCGGTTGGGCGTAGACGATGTTGTCCTCGATCGTGCCGTCGAAGAGCACGATGTCCTGCGACACCACCGCGCACTGGCGCCGCAGCGAGGCCTTGCGGATGCCCTCGATGTCGATGCCGTCGAAGAGCACGCGGCCCGAGGCCGGGGTGACGAAGCCGAGCAGCGCGTTCACGACCGTGCTCTTGCCCGATCCACTCGGGCCGACGAGGGCGATCGTCTGCCCGGCGGGAAGGTCGAAGGTCACGTCGTCCAGGGCACGCCGCTCGGAGCCCGGGTAGACCACGCTGACCCGCTCGAAGCGCAGCGCGCCGTGCACTTCGGCCGGCTCGAGGATGCGCGTGCCGCGGTCCGGCTCCGGGGGGGTATCGATGAGGCCGAAGCAGCCGCGCGCCTGCACCAGGCCGCCGATGATCGGCTGCGCCACGTCGGTCAGGTGGCGCAGCGGCGAGATCGTCATCAGCAGCGCGGTGACGAAGGCAACGAAATCGCCGACCGTGCCGCCGCCGTGGCGCGCCTCGACCAGCGCCCAGGTGACGATGAAGGCGACGCCGATGCTCGTCACCACCTGCGTCAGCGGCGTCATCGCCGCGCCGGCGCTGACCGCCCTCATCGTCGTGTGCCGGAGCTCCTCGGCCTCGGCGCCGAAGCGCCGGCGTTCGAATTCGCCGGCATCGAAGGTGCGCACCACGCGCCAGGCTCGCGCGATGTCGTCGACGATGCCGATCAGCCGCACCTGCGATTCCCACGACCGGCCGCTGATCGCGAGCACCCGGCGCTGCACGCGGCGGACGACCCAGGCCAGGAACGGCAGCGAGACGAGCGACACCAGGGTCAGCCGCCAGTCGAGGTAGAGCAGATAGGCGAGCAGGGCAACCAGCGTCGTGCCGTCGCGTAGCAGGGTGGTGATCGCACCGACGAGCGCGCTGATCGCGTTCTGCGGATCGTTGATGACCCGCGCCGCGATCACCCCGGGGCTCATTTGCGAGTAGAGACTGGCGTCGGCGCCCATCGCGGCGCGCACCAGATCCTGCCTCAGCGCCAGCACCGCGTGCGAGGTCGACGACGCGAACAGCCACGAGCCGGCGTAGTTGAAGCCGCCGCGCACAACGAAGAGGCCGATGATGACGAGCGGCACCGCCCAGACCGGCATCGGCGCGTCGGCTTTGAAACCGGTGTCGAGCAACTGCTTGAAGAGCGCCGGCAGCAGTGGGTCGATCGCCGCGCCGGCGAAAAACGCGACCACCGCCAGCGCGATCGGCAGGCGGTGCGGGTGCACGTACGCGAAGAGGCGCCGTGCGGTCTGGCGCATCGACGCGGCGGACGGCAGCACGGGGTCGGCGACGCGGCTTCGGCGCTGTCGCCATCGCGTGCGCCAGGCGTCAGCGCCGGCCAAGATGCTTGCGACGTCCATTGAGGCGCTTCAGCCAGAACTTCAGGCGGGTGGCGGCGGGCAGCGGCACGTCGCACACGCCGCCGGTGAACGCGTACTTCGCGATCGCGCGGATCTCGCGCAGCCCGTACTTGCGGACGACCGCGGCGGCATCCGCGCGCGGGTCCATCCCCGGGTGGTTCCGGTACAGCTCGCCGCCGACCGGACGCGTATGGCGCACCGGCGTCGCGTCGATCACCGCGATGCGGTCGAGGCCGGCCCGTTCGCAGAGCACCGGCCAGGCCCAGTCGAGGCCCCAGCCGCTCGGACTCTCGCCGAAGCTCGGCGCGCAGGCGGCGAGCGCCGCGCGGCTGAAAATCGGCGCCATTGCCTCGACGAAGCGCGTATAGCGCAGGTGATACCGAGGCTGCTGCAGCAGGGTGTTCCAGGTGAAATACGAATCGTGGGTCAGCGCGGGCTGCGCCAGGGCGAGCCGGTGGGCGCGGAAGAACGCGAACATGCGGTCGAGGGTGTGGGCATCGGCGGCCAGGTCGTCGTCCGGGAACCAGAAGGTGTCGTAGCGGTCGAGCAGTTCCGGATGCTCGTCGAGCAGGCGGGCGATTCCCGGCCACTTCGGTCCGGGTCGCATCTCGTGGTAGTCGGCGGTGTCGGCGTGGCGGTCGGGCTGCTGGCCGTAGTAGCTGACGAAGAGGTCGAAATCGCGCGCGGGCGCGGCGATCCAGCCGGGGTGCAGGGAAGCGTCGCCGGCACGCAGCACGGCGAGGTTGCGCCGGCCCGACGGTGCACGGTCGAGCGCCGCCCTGGCGGAAGCCACTGGCCGTCAGGCCCGCCGGCGCCGCGTGTCATGCGCCGGCTGGGGCCGAATGGCTTGGCGAGGGCGGGCCGCGTCGGGCTGGATCGGAAGCCGTCGACCGCCGTCGGCGTCCGCGCTCGCCATCGCATGCCCGGCATTCAGAAGCGTGTACCGCGCCTGCAGCAGCAACTTGCGCCACCGCGTGTCGACGCTCACCGGGAGGTGCCGGCCTTCGATCGAGGTCGAGTGGCTGCTGGCTGCCGGCCGCACGGGGTAAGGCTGAACGCCTAGGATGGTGAGCCCGCATTCCCAGTGATGCCGCAGGTCGACATCCACCGGCCGGCCGAAAGGGACGCGACCGGCGAGCAACTTCTCGGCGCCGCGCCGGCTGATCACGTAACCGCTGGTGAGCCCTGGCACCCGCTGGTAACCGACGAGTTCCCACGGGCCGTGCAGCGCGAGGCGCGCCGCCGGCTTCTCGCGCGGACGGCCGACCAGCTTCACCAGGTCGAAAGAAGCCCGCGTCCGGTCGATCGCCGCGAGAACCTGCGGCAATGCGCCGTCTAGGTCGACGTCGTCCTCGAACACCGCGAGGCGCTGCGCCGGCGATGCGAGCAGTTTCTGCCAGGCCGCGATGTGGCTGGCGTAGCAACCGATCTCACCCGGGCGCAAGGGCTTGTGGTACTGCGCCCGGTTCAAGGCGCCGCTGTAGAGCCGGCCGATCGCGGGGGCGCCGAGCCGGTTGCCGTCGATCGCCGGGAGGCGCGACACGGGGAGCCCGAGCGCAGCGAACTGCGGCGCGATGCAGGTCCAGCGCTCGGTCTGGCGATCCAGGTTGATGACGACGATGTGCACGACAAGACCTCACGCGATCGCGCCCCTCGGACGGCGAGGTATGTCCGTGAGCGCCACCGTGGCGCGGCCAGTCTAGCAAGGGAGGTTCCCGGGCTCGGGGTGCTGGACTCAGCGGGGCGTTTCGAGCAGGGGCTTCGACGCCGAGCGCTTTCAGCAGATCCTCATCGCCCACCGGGCTTGGCGACGACACGAACGCATTGGTCCGGTCCGAGGCAATCACGGACCCGGTCTCGCCCGAAGTGGTGCCGGTGAGAAGAGTCGAACTCCCGACCTTCGCATTACGAATGCGCTGCTCTACCAACTGAGCTACACCGGCGTCGTCGCGGGGCAGGGCGCCGCGCAGCGAGGGCAAATTCTAGCCGACGGGTCTGCTGTCACCGCGCCGCCCGGCGGCCTGAACCGCGTTACTTGATCGCGAAGGTCGCCAGCTTCGGCGCCACCGCGGTGTTCTTCAGCGTTGCATAAATGGGCATGCCTCGGTCGTAGGCGGGATAGTCCTCGCCCTGGATCAGCGGTTCCAGATAGCGGCGGCACTTCTCCGTGATGCCGAAGCCGTCTTCGGTGATGAAGTCGCGCGGCATGAACTTCTCGACGTTCGCGACGTCGGCGAGGTTCGCGACGCCGATGCGGTAGCGGTACGGTTCGTCGGCGAGGCGCTCGATCGTCGGCATCACGGCGTTCTTGCCTTCGAGCGCGAGTTCGACGGCGCGCTGGCCGAGTTCGTAGGCCTGTCGTACGTCGGTCGCCGAGGCGATGTGGCGGGCGGCGCGCTGCAGGTAATCGGCGACGGCCCAGTGGAATTTGTGGCCGAGCGCCTGCTTCACCATGTTCGCGACGACCGGCGCCGCGCCGCCGAGCTGGGCGTGGCCGAATGCATCCTTTGCGCCTTGCTCGGCGAGGAAGCTGCCGTCCGGATGGTGGCAACCCTCGCTGACGACGACCGTGCAGTAGCCGTGTTCCTTCACCAGCGCATCGACCTTGGCGATGAACTTCGCCTGATCGAAAGCGATCTCGGGAAACAGCACGACGACCGGGATGCCGTGCGACTCGACCAGCCCGCCTGCCGCGGCGATCCAGCCGGCGTGCCGGCCCATCACCTCGAGCACGAACACCTTGGTCGAGGTCTTGGCCATCGAGCGCACGTCGAACGAGGCCTCGAGCGTCGAGACGGCGATGTACTTGGCGACCGAGCCAAAGCCGGGACAGCAATCGGTGATCGGCAGGTCGTTGTCGATCGTCTTCGGCACATGGATCGCCTGGACAGGAAAGCCGAGCTGCGCCGAAAGCTGGCTGACCTTGAAGCAGGTGTCGGCCGAATCGCCGCCGCCGTTGTAGAAGAAATAGCCGATCTCGTGCGCCTTGAATACCTCGATCAGCCGCTCGTATTCGCGCCGGTTGGCTTCGAGCGACTTCAGCTTGTAGCGGCACGAGCCGAACGCGCCGGAGGGCGTGGTACGCAGCGCGGCAATTACTTCGGCCGATTCCTCGGAGGTGTCGATCAGCTCTTCGGTCAGCGCGCCGATGATGCCGTTGCGGCCGGCGAACACCGTGCCGATCTTGTCGGGGTGCTGGCGGGCGGTCTCGATCACGCCGCAGGCAGAGGCGTTGATCACCGCGGTCACGCCGCCCGACTGGGCATAGAACGCGTTCTTCGGACGGCTGTTGTCGAGGGCCATGAGGTCGGTGCTCCTTGAGACAGGGATGGAATCGGAAGGTCCTGCGGCGGCGGCCGGTCAGGCTTTCAATGCGTTCACGACAATTTCGCGCACGTTGCCCGACAGGCCGGGCCGGGTGGCGACCCGCTCGATCGCCGCGCGGGCGGCGTCGCGGTACGGCTCGACGAGTTGGGCCCAGCGGTCGAGCACGCGGGCGAAGCGGGCGGCGAGCTGCGGGTTGATCGGGTCCAGGGCGATCACGTGGTCGGCCCAGAACGTGTAGCCGGCGCCGTCGGCGCGGTGGAACGCCGCCGGGTTGCCATGGCAGAAGCCCGAGAGCAGGCTGCGCGCGCGGTTCGGGTTCTTGATCGAGAAGTCGGGATGGGCGAGCAGCTGCTGCACGCGCTCGAACACGCGGCCTGCATGCTCGGGCGCGGTCGCCTGCAGCGAGAACCAGGTGTCGATCACGAGCGGCTCGTCCACGAACATCGCGTGGAATCGCGCCAGGGCGTGGTCGGTGGGCTCGGCATGGGCGCCGATCAGCGCCCGCAGCGCACCCAGCCGGTCGGTCATCTGCGGCGCATCCTTGAAGCGTTGGTAGATGCGGCCGGGCCACACGGAATCGCCTTCGGTCACCGCATCCAGGCCGATCATGGCGAGTGCGCGGTTGGCGAGCGCACGACGGCCCGCGGAGACCGGGTCGGGCGAGTAGGGGCCTTGCACACGATGCGCCTCGACCGCCCATTCCCAGTCGCTTCGGAGCGCCTTCGCGAGGCCGTGCAACATCGCACGCCGCACCGCGTGGATTCGCGGCGGGTCGACCGGGGTCGCCTGTTCAGCGATGTAGGCCTCGGCGGGCAGGGTCAACACCAGGTCCTTGAAGGCCGGGTCGAGCGCGGGATCGCGCAGCACCGCGCGCATCGCTTCGATGAAAGGGGCATCGAGCGGCGCCGGGTCATCGCTGCGCATTGCCGCGAGCAGGCGGGCGAGGGCGAGGCGCTGACCGGCCTCCCAGCGGTTGAACGGGTCGGTATCGTGCTGCAGCAGCACCAGCAGGTCGGCATCGGCGAGCCCGTCGTCGAGCAACACCGGCGCCGAGAAGCCGCGCAGGAGCGAGGGAACGGGTTCGGCGTCGATCCCCGTGAAGGTGATGCGCGCCTGCGCCTCGTCGAGCACGATCACGCGTTCGGCCGCGCCCGCGCCGTCCGCGTCGGCGGGCTCGTGCTCGAAGTGCAGCGGCAGCGCCCGGCCGTCGCGCGCGAGCAGGCCGAGCGCAACGGGGATGACCTGCGGCTCGCGCGCCGGGCCGAGGGTGCCGTGGTCGGGGCCGGTCTGTTCGAGTTCGAGCGTGTAGGTGCGGGCCGCCGCGTCGTGGCGTCCGCGCGCCTTCAAACGCGGCGTGCCCGCTTGCGCATACCAGCGCTTGAACGCGGGCAGGGTGCGCGCCAGCTCGCTCGCGGGATTGGCATCGGCGATCGCTTGGGCGAAGTCGTCGCAGGTCACGGCCTGGCCGTCGAAGCGTTCGAAGTAGAGCGTCATGCCCTTCGCGAAGCCCTCGCGGCCGACGAGCGTCGCCATCATCCGCACGACCTCGGCGCCTTTCTCGTAGACCGTCGCGGTGTAGAAATTGTTGATCTCGGCGTAGCTGTCGGGCCGGACCGGGTGCGCCATCGGGCCGGCGTCTTCGGCGAACTGCACGTCGCGCAGGGTGCGCACGTCCTGGATCCGTTTGACCGCGCGGGCGCTCGCCGAGCCGGCCATGTCCATGCTGAATTCCTGGTCTCGGAAGACCGTCAGGCCTTCCTTCAGGCTCAATTGAAACCAATCGCGGCAGGTGATGCGGTTGCCGGTCCAGTTGTGAAAATACTCGTGGCCGACCACCGATTCGATGTCGGCGTAGTTCTCATCAGTCGCGGTCGCCGGGGAGGCGAGCACGAACTTGGTGTTGAAGAGGTTCAACCCCTTGTTCTCCATCGCCCCCGCGTTGTAATCCGCGACCGCGACGATCATGAAGCGCTCGAGATCGAGCGGCAGGCCGAAGCGCGCCTCGTCCCAGACGATCGACGCGATCAGCGAGTTCATCGCATGCTCGGTCTTGTCGAGGTCGCTACGGCGGACGTAGATCTGCAGCAGATGGTCTTTGCCCGAACGCGTGCGGATCCGCTGCTCCCGGGCGACGAGGTCGGCGGCGACCAGCGCGAACAGATAGCTCGGCTTCGGGAACGGGTCGTGCCACTTGGCGTAGTGACGGCCGTCGCCGAGTTCGCCTCGCTCGAGCAGGTTGCCGTTCGAGAGCAACACCGGATAGCACGCCTGGTTCGCGCGGAGCAGCACGGTGTAGACCGCCATGACGTCGGGGCGATCGAGAAAGTAGGTGATGCGGCGAAAGCCCTCGGCCTCGCACTGCGTGAACAAGCCGCCGCCCGAGGTGTAGAGGCCGGAAAGCTGCGTGTTCGCCTCGGGCGCGCAGGTGTTGCGTATTTCGAGCGTGAAAGGGTCGGCCGGCAGGCTGTCGATGACCAGTTGGCCGTTCTCCTGGCGGAACGAGACCGGTGCACCATCGACCAGCACGCGCGTTGGCACGATGTCCTCGCCGTCGAGTCGAAGCGGTGCGGCCGGCACACCGCCATTGCGCTCGAGCCGCATGCGGCTCGTGACCCGCGTGCGCGCCGGGTCGAGGTCGAAAGTCAGGTCGACGCTGCGGATCCAGAACGCCGGCGGCGCGTAGTCGCTGCGGCGGGTGACGGAGGCGGTGGATTCGCGCATGCTCGTGGGCTCAGAAAAGGTGGACGCGCAGCTTCGCCTTGCGCGCGGCGGCGGCGAGCTGGCGGTCGGCGGTGGCGAATTGCGACAGGCCGTGCCCGAGGGCACACGCAAGGTGGAGCGCATCGAGTGTCGAAAGCGGTGTCCCGCCTTCTTCGATGATCGTCCGGGCAGCGTCGAAAAAGATCGGATCGAACTCGACGACCTGCCATCCACCCGCGGCAATATCGTCGAGAAAGCGCTTCCTGACCGTGGATTGCTGCTTTCCGGTCATATCGCCCAGGCGCCCTTTGCGCCGCACCGCGCTCGCGAATTCGGTCAGACCGAGCGGGGAAATGACCGCATGCAGATCGGCCCGCTCGCAGAAGGCGTCGAACTCATCGCTTCCCGGCTCGGCCACATAGCGTTTTATCAGCGCACTGGTGTCGACGTAGCAAGAACCGAGCGGATCAGGTACCACGTCGGTCGCGGTCTTCGCGAATCAGCTGCTCCGCCGGCATCGAGGCAGGCGGCAAAGCTGCTCGGAACGCTTTCAGCGGCGGCAGACGTGAACGCTGCGCCGGCGGCTCCGGCGGTAGCAGCCGCGCAATCGGTTGCCCGTTGGAGACCAGCAGAATCTCACGTTCCACCGACAGGGTTTCGCGCAACTGCGGCATCAGGCTTCGCAGCTCGCGGACGTTCAGCGTTTTCATGTGTCACCTCTGCATGCTGGCGTGTCACAGTGTAACCGGGCCCCTCAGACCCCCTGCTTCAGACTCGCCTCGATGAAGGGATCGAGGTCGCCGTCGAGCACCTTCTGCGTGTTGCTGACCTCGTAGCCGGTGCGCAGATCCTTGATGCGGCTCTGGTCGAGCACGTAGCTCCGGATCTGATGGCCCCAGCCGACATCGGTCTTGGTGTCCTCGAGTTTTTGCTGTTCCTCCATGCGCTTGCGCATCTCGTGGTCGTAGAGCCGCGAGCGCAGGCGTTTCCAGGCGACGTCGCGGTTGCTGTGCTGGCTGCGACCGTCCTGGCACTGCACGACGATGCCGGTCGGGATGTGCGTCAGCCGCACCGCCGAATCGGTCTTGTTGATGTGCTGGCCACCGGCGCCACTGGCGCGGAAGGTGTCGGTGCGCACGTCCGACGGGTTGATCTCGATCTCGATCGAGTCGTCGACCTCGGGGTAGACGAAGATGCTGGCGAAGCTCGTATGCCGGCCACCGGCGGAATCGAAAGGGCTTTTGCGAACCAGCCGGTGCACGCCGGTTTCGGTGCGCAGCAGCCCGAACGCGTAATCGCCTTCCACCTTGATCGTCGCGCTTTTGATGCCGGCGACATCGCCCGCGGTCTCGTCCTCGAGCGTCGCCTTGAAGCCCTTGCGCTCGGCGTATTTCAGGTATTGGCGCAGCAGCATGCCGGCCCAATCGCAGGCCTCGGTGCCGCCGGCGCCGGCCTGCACGTCGACGAAGCAGTTCAGCGGGTCAGCCGGGTTGTCGAACATCCGGCGGAATTCGAGCTGGCCGACGCTTTCCTCGAGCTTCTTGGCGTCGGCCTCGATCGCGACGAGGCTGTCGTCATCGGCCTCGGCTTTCGACATCTCGAAGAGCTCGGTGTTGTCGGCGAGATTCGAGCTCAGGTGGTCGATCGTCTGCACGACCACTTCGAGCGTGCGCTTTTCCTTGCCGAGCTCCTGCGCCCGCTTCGGCTCGTTCCAGACGGTCGGGTTCTCGAGCGCAGCGTTGACCTCGTTCAGCCGCAGCGCTTTGCGGTCGTAGTCAAAGATACCCCCGGAGGTCCAGCGTGCGGCGGGTCAGGTCGGCGAGTGCATTGCCGATCGCATTGATGTGTTCGACGTCCATGAGAAATCCCTTGAAGAGCGACCCGGAAAGGGGCGGGATTCTCGCATGCACCTCGCGCTCGGCGGCGCGGCCACGGCAGGCCTTAGTCGGCGTCGAAAAACGCTTCCATGCGGGCGGCCAGCGCCTCCGGCTGGTCGTGGTGCAGCATGTGGCCGGCGGGGCCGAGCACGCAGCGCTCGAGCTTCGGGACGCGCGCGAGCCGGGCCTCGAACTCATCGCGCGGGTAGCGTGTGCCCCAGTGGCGGAAGGCTTCGGTCGCGTCGCCTTCGGCCCACAACACCGGCGCCTGGATGCGCTGCCAGCATTCGAGCGCCTCGGCGTGCTGGTACAGATAGGGGCTGATGCGTTTGTGGGCCGGGTCGGCGCGAATCTCGAAGCGCCCGTCGTCGCGCCGGCGCGACCAGTGGGCCGCGAGCCAGAGCGCCCGATCGGCGCGCAGGCGCGGGTTGGTCAGGCGAAGCCGCGCCGCCACCTGGTCGAGCGAGGCGTAGTCGCGCAGGCGTTCGGGCTGCTTCAACCCGTCGAGCCATTGCACGAGCCGCCCGGGCGCCTGCGCCGGTCGCGTCGCCGGCATGCCGAAGCCTTCGAGGTTGACGAGCCGCCGGATGCGCTCGGGTCTGAGGCCGGCGTACAGCATCACGAGGTTGCCGCCCATGCTGTGGCCGACCAGGTCGATCGCAGCGACACGCGGATGCAGCGGCGTGGCGCCGAAGAACAGCGCATCGAGCGCGGCGTCGAGGTCGCCGAGGTAGTCGTGCAGGTAGTAGGTGTCGACGGCGGCCGGCGGCGCACTCTCACCGAAGCCGCGCCAGTCGAAGGCCAGCACGTGCCGGTCGCTGGCCAGCGCATCGACGACGAACTGGAACGACGCCGCGACGTCCATCCAGCCGTGCTGCATCAGGATCGGCGGGCGGCTTGCGAGATCGCTTCCCGGTTCGCCCCATTCGAGCAGATGGTGGCGGATGCCGCGCAGCTCGATGAAGCGGCTTTGCGTTGGACGCCGGACGCGGTACGGTTCATGGCTCATCGAACGATCGTACGGGCTGGATGCGGAGTGCCTGGGTGCGGTGCATTCGGACGGCGCGCTTCGGAGGCGGCAGCCGCGGGCCGGCAACTGAACTCAAGTGCCGATGCGAGAATCGTTCGATGCGCGCCCTCGACCGCCACGCGATCCGCCCTGCCGAGCCACGCGACGTCGACGCGATCCTCGGCCTGATTCGCGAACTGGCTGAGTTCGAACGGCTCTCGCACTTCGTGACAGCGACGCCCGAGGCGCTGCACCGGCACCTGTTCGGCGAGCGCCCGGTGGTCGAGGCGCTGGTGGTCGATGCGCGTGATGACGGCACGATCGGAGTGGCGGCCCCGATCGGCTTCGCGCTCTTCTTCACCAACTTCTCGACCTTTCTCGCGCAGCCCGGGCTCTACCTCGAAGACCTGTACGTGCAGCCGACGCATCGCGGCAACGGTGTCGGACGCGCCCTGCTCGAACGCCTCGCGGCAATCGCCGTCGAGCGCGACTGCGGTCGCTTCGAATGGAGCGTGCTCGACTGGAACGCAGGCGCCATTCGGTTCTACGAGCGGATGGGTGCGACGGTGATGTCCGACTGGCGCATCTGCCGCGTGGCCGGAGCGGCGTTGCAGCAGCTCGGTCGCAGCGTTGCTGACGATTGAAGCGCCGGAGCGGCATCCGACGATGAGCGAGCGATCGGCCGACGGCAGCGCCGGAGACGCAAACTACGGCGTGATCGGCCAGCGGTACGCGGCCTACCGCCAGCCGGAGCCGCGCATCGCCCGCCTCATTGAAGCCGCGCTCGGCACGGCGCGGAGCGTCGTCAACGTCGGCGCTGGGGCGGGTTCGTACGAACCGGTCGATCGCCTCGTCACCGCCGTCGAGCCGTCGGCTTCGATGCGCGCGCAGCGACCCGCGCATTCGAGCGCGGCGCTGGACGCGGTCGCCGAGAACCTGCCGTTCGCGGATCGTCGATTCGACGCCGGCATGGCGACGTTCACGGTCCACCAGTGGCGCGACCTCGACGCCGGACTCGCCGAGCTGCGGCGTGTCACGCTCGGGCCGGTGGCGGTGCTCACCTGCGATCCCGATCGCGTCCAGGCGTTCTGGCTCGACGCGTATGCGCCCGAGGTCCTTGCGGCCGAGCGCAACCGCTATCCGCGGCTCGATCGCATCGCGCGCGCTCTCGGCGGCCGCATCGAGACGCTTGCGGTACCGATCCCGCTCGAGTGCAGGGACGGCTTCAACGAGGCTTACTACGGCCGGCCGGAGCGCTTACTCGACGAAGGCGCGCGGCTCGCGTGCTCGGCATGGAGCTTCGTCGATCCGGCGACGAATGCCCGCTCGATCGAACGGCTGGCGATCGATCTGCGCAGCGGCGCGTGGGACGTGCAGCACGGCCATTTGCGCACGCTGCCCAGCTACGAAGGGTCGTTGCGCCTCCTCGTGTCGCATCCGGGGCGATGATGGCCCGGGGCGGTGGCCTTCAGAAAAGATCGGTGCGTCCTTTCGACGCGTCCCGCCCTGCCGATACTGCAACGCGGGCGGCCTGCCAGGCGGAGATCGCGACCGTGCCTGCCAGCGCCAGCCACGCGAACGCGATCGCTCGCTCGGCGCCCCAGGCTGCGTACAGCGCGGCGTCGGTCGTGTGCCACGAGATCGTCTCGACGATGAACAGGAACGCGCTCATGAGCGTCGCGGCCGCCGCCGCCCGTGCCGCGATCGATCGCTGGCCGACGGACGCCCGCAGCAGCGCACCGAGCAGGCCAAGCGCCAGCAGCGACACGACGCCGAGCGCGGCGATCTGCGCCGGCGCGCGATCGGCGTACGCGCCATGCGCCTGCAGCAGCCGGTTGACCGCGTCGTGCAGCCGATGGCGCCAGCCGACAGCGACCTCGACCGCGAACACGAGGTGCATGGCCGCCAGTGCGGGCCACGCGCCGCCCCGCCGAAGCGCTGTCGCGGCGCAGGCGAGCGCGGCCATCGTGAAGGCGAGGATGCCGGTCCATTGGGTGGCGTTGAGCGTCGCAGCGGCGGGAAGCATCGGGTCGGGTCGATGACGGTGGAAGTGGCGTTCGGGCTGTTCGCGATCGCGGGCAGCGCGGCGTTCCGCTGGCTGCGCGTCGAGACGGCGGTGCTGCTCGTCGTGCTGGGCGGCTGGATCGCGCTGCCGGTCGTCCGCTACCCGGCGAGCGCGACGGCATCGATCTTTCCCTATTGGATCATCGGCTCGGCGCTGCCGTCGGATTTGCTGCTCGACAAGGCGGCGCTCGCCCCGCTCGTCGCGCTGGTCGGCAGCCTGTTCGCAGCGCCGGCGGCATGGCGGCGCTTGCGGCCGACCGGGGCGGATGCGCTTGTCGCCGGTTGGTGCGCCTGGCCGATGGTCGCAGCGTTCACGGCGTCGTCGGCCAACCCGCCGGGCCCGGTGGCCGCGGCCTACCTCGCCGCGACCTGGGGCGCGCCGTGGTGGCTCGGCCGCGTGTTCTTCGGTACGCCCGCGGCGCAGCGGCGGCTGCTCGGCGCGCTCGTCGGCTCGGCGCTCATCTGCCTGCCGTTCGCGCTGGTCGAGGGGATCCACGGGCCGGGGTTCTACGACGCGGTCTACGGGCCGCATCCGTTCCGCCTCGACGGCGCCGAGCGCTACCTCGGCTACCGGCCACTCGGCT
Source organism: uncultured Rhizobacter sp. (assembly GCA_964236915.1). Lineage (GTDB taxonomy): Bacteria > Pseudomonadota > Gammaproteobacteria > Burkholderiales > Burkholderiaceae_C > LMDS01. Next base: position 4,295 of record CAXSGM010000012.1, on the reverse strand, counting down.
TTTTCGAGCACGGCAACCAGTACGGGCTCTGGGTGTCGCTGTGCGCGCTGGTCGCCATCTGGTGGGTGGCTGCCGACGAGCGCGGGACGCCGCATCGGCGTCCCGCGCTCGCGACCGCGGCCGCAGCGATCGTCGCCGCGATGGCGCTCGCCGCGCAGTCGGTCGGCGCGCTGCTGCTCGCGGCGGCCGGTGCGGTGTGGCTCACGCTCGCCGCAAGGATCAGGCCGCGCGCGATGGTCGTGCTGTTGCTCGGGACGCTGACCGTCGTGACGCTGGCCTATCTTTCGGGAAGCGTGCCGGTCGAGCGCATCGGCCGTGGCACCGTGGTCGGGCAGCACGCGATCGAACTGCTTCGAAGTGTCGGCCGGGGCTCGTTCGCCTGGCGGATCTCGCAGGATCAGAAACTGCTGGCCGACGCGTTGCAGCATCCGTTGCTGGGTGCGTCGCACTGGGACTGGTGGCGCCCGCGCGGTACGCGGCCCTGGGGCTTCGCGATGCTCGTCTTCGGCCAGTTCGGCTTCGGCGGCCTGCTGCTCGCGTTCGGCGCCTGGCTCGCGCCCGCCGTGCGCGCCGCCTGGTACGCACCGCGCGCGAGCGGCTGGCGGACGGGCGCCGCGCCGCTGCTGCTCGCCGCGCTCGTCGCGCTCGCCGCGGCCGACGCGCTGCTGAACGCCTTCATCTTCTATCCTGCGCTGCTGGTCGCCGGCGCGTTGGCATCGACGTCGACGGCCGCGTTGCGAGGCGACGGCACGCCACTTGGCGCGACAAAGGAACCATGATGAGCGACGACTGGGCATCACTGCACGCTGCCTTCCACTGGCATGTGCCAGGCGACTTCAGCCTCGCCGCGGCGTGCTGCGGGCGCTGGGCGCGCGCCACGCCGGAACGGGTGGCGATTCGGTACGAGCACGAGGACGGAAGGGCCACCACCCATACCTATCGCGCGCTGCAGGACGAAGCGAACCGGCTCGCGAACGTGCTCCGCCGCTGGGGAATCGCCCGCGGCGACCGCGTCGCGATCGTGATGCCCCAGCGCTTCGAGACCGCCGTGGCGCATATCGCGATCGCCCAGCTCGGCGCCGTCGCCGTGCCGCTCTCGATGCTGTTCGGCGCCGAGGCGCTCGAATACCGGCTGAACGACAGCGCCGCGAAGGTCGGGTTGGTCGACGAGAGCGGCATCACGAATCTGCGCGCGGCGCGCCCCGCCTGTCATGCGCTCGCGACGGTGATCGCGGTCGGAGCGGCGGAGGGGCAGGGCGACATCGACTGGCGGACGGCCTGCGCGGCCGAGCCGTCCGACTTCGAACCGGTCCCGACCTCCGCCGACGATCCGGCGGTGCTGATCTATACCAGCGGCACGACCGGGCCGCCGAAGGGCGCGCTGATTCCGCAGCGTGCGATCGTCGGCAACCTGCCGGGCTTCGTCGTGAGCCAGAACGGATTCGGCCTGGCGCCCGAGGCCTGGGCCGCAGCGCCGGCGGGCGCGTTGCTCGGGCTCGGGCTCGGACCGGGGCTCGCGGGTGAGGCGGCGGTCGCGCTCGCGCCCGGAGCAGCGCCGACGCTCGACCAGGGAGCACCATCGAAGGTCGAGCCGGCAGCGTTGCCAAATGCCGAACCGGCGGCCGGACCGACCACTCGGGTGGCCCTCGCCCCGACCACCGTCTTCTGGAGCCCCGCCGACTGGGCCTGGACCGGCGGCCTGATGGACGCACTGCTGCCGACTCTCTTCTTCGGCCGCACGATCGTCGCCTATCAGGGCCGCTTCACGCCCGAAACCGCGTTCGAGCTGCTCGAGCGCCATCGCGTCACCCACGCCTTTTTGTTTCCGACGGCGCTCAAGGCGATGATGAAGGCGGTACCGGCGCCGCGCGAGCGCTACCGGTTCGTGCTCGAAGGGCTCATGAGCGCCGGCGAGGCGGTCGGCGACGCCGTCTTCGCCTGGTGCCGCGACGCGCTCGGCGTGCCGGTCAACGAGATGTTCGGCCAGACCGAGATGAATTACATCGTCGGCAATTCGCACCGGCGCTGGCCGGCCCGGCCGGGCAGCATGGGCCGCGCCTACCCTGGCCACCGGATCGCGGTGCTCGACGAGAGCGGCACCGAATGCCCGCGTGGCAGGCCCGGCGACGTCGCGCTGCACCGGCTCGACGTGCACGGCGACCCGGACCCGATCTTCTTTCTCGGCTATTGGCGCAACGACACCGCGACGCGCGCCAAGTACACCGGGGACCCCGCCGCGAGCTGGTGCCGCACCGGCGACACCGCCGTCATGGACGACGATGGCTACCTCTGGTACCAGGGCCGGAGCGACGACGTCTTCAAGGCCGCCGGCTATCGGATCGGCCCGAGCGAGATCGAGAACTGCCTCGTCAAGCACCCGGCGGTCGCGAACGCCGCGGTGGTGCCGAAGCCGGATGCGGAGCGCGGCGCACTGGTGAAGGCCTACGTCGTGCTCGTCGCCGGCGTCATCGGCACGCCGGCACTCGTCGCCGAGCTGCAGCAACACGTGCGCGGGCGGCTCGCGCCGTACGAGTACCCGAAGGAAATCGAATTCATCGGTGCGCTGCCGATGACGACGACCGGCAAGGTGCAGCGCCGCGTGCTGCGCTTGCAGGAAGAGGCACGGGCGCGGGCCGCGGATCGGTAGGGCCGACCGCCCGGATCAGTGAGTGAGCAGGGCAGCCCGTTCCGAGGCGAACCCGCCGATCGTGCTGATCTCGAAGGTGTCGCGCCCGGCGCTTTTGGCGCGGTACAGCGCCCGATCGGCCGACTCCATCAGGTCGTCGTGCAACGCCGGCTTCACGGCGAAGGCGATGCCGACGCTCGTCGTCACCCGCAACTCGGCATCGGCAACGACGAAGGGCTTGCGCACCGCGGTCACCAGCTTCTCGGCCACGCGGGCCGCGTCCGCCTCGCTGTTCAGCCCTTCGAGGAGGACGACGAACTCGTCACCGGCGAGCCGGGCCGGCAGGTCGGTGGCCCGCACCGCTTGCTTGAGCCGGGTTGCGAACTCCTTCAAGACGGTGTCGCCGGTGGCATGGCCCCAGGTGTCGTTAATCGACTTGAAGTGATCGATGTCGAGAAACATCAGCCCGATCGGGCGTCCGTCGCGCGCCGAACGCGCGATCGCCTCATCGAGACGTTCCTCGAACTGGCGGCGATTCGGCAACTGGGTCAGGCTATCGACGCGCGCCAGGAGGCCGAGCTGGTGTTCGACCTCTTTCAGCGCGGTGATGTCGGTGGTCAGCGTGTAGATGCCAGCCACCTGGCCATCGCTCTGAATGTCGGGGATGTAGACGCTCTGCAGGATGCGTGTCCGTTCGAGGGTCGTCGTTTCGACCGAAAACTCGACCCGCTCCCCGCCGAGCGCGGCCTCGAGGTACGCCTGGCGCTGCGCGTAGTTGGCCTCGCCTAGCGTCTCGCGGAACGTCCGCCCGACGAGCGAGCCAGGCTCGACGCCGAGCCATTCGTCGACCGTCGCATTGACGAAGCAATAGCGCTGCTCGGTATCGAGATAAGTGATCATGACCGGCAGGTTGTCGGTGATCGCCCGCAGCTGCCGCTCGACTTGGGCCTGCCGCTGTTGCGCCGCGATCAGGGGCGTCACGTCGAAGCTCATCAGGTAGAAGCCGCGCGTTTGGCCGCCTTCGGTCCGGTCGGGGACCATGTGGGCCTGGAAATACGATTTGCCGCCGGAGTGGACGGCGCTGCCCTGCAGCCGCGACCGGCGGCCCGCGAGCGCCTGGCGCACGTGCGGCTCGTGCTGCGCGTAGTTCGCTTCGCCGAGCCCTTCGCGGAGCGTGACGTGCGGCAGCTCCGAGCGATCGCGCCCGAGCCGGCGCAAGGCGGTGTCGTTGGCGTACAGGCAGTGCTCGTCGGTGTCGAAGTAGCCGACCATCGCCGGGATGTTGTTGATGAGGTCCATCAGGCGCTGCTCGCTGCGGGCGATCGCGAGCTCAGAGGCGCGTCGTTCGGTGATGTCGATCGATTGTGCGTAGAAGCCGAGGACCGAGCCGTCGTGGTGGATGTCGGGGATGAAGTCGATCAGGAAGCTCATCTCGCGGCCGTTCAGGTGCATGTGCCGCTCGAAGCGGATGCGCTCTCCGGCCAGCGCTCTCTTGCTGTACGGCTCCATTTCGTCCGCGTCGCCGCCGAACACCTCGCGCACCGGCCGGCCGATCATCGACGCCGGTTCGATGCCGCGCCACTCGAGGTACTTCGAGTTCGCGAAGCGGAAATACCCGTTGCGGTCGATGTAGGCGACGAGCGCCGGCAGGTTGTCGGTGAGGTTCACC
>CAXSGM010000011.1:0-62555 GCA_964236915.1 uncultured Rhizobacter sp. | reverse complement strand
GCGCCAGCAGGTTCGTCATCAGCGCGTAGCGGCGCCGGCCGTCGCGAAACGCCACCAGCTGGTGGAAGAGGTAGTCGGCCGGCTTTCCGGCGATACGCGGGTAGTAGCCGTCGCTGCCGGCGCGCCCCTGCGGCCCGTGGCAGCCGGTGCAGGCCTGCACGCGTTGCGCCATGGTGTTCTCTACCGGCGGCGCCGCCGCGGCCGGTCGCGCCGCCGGCATCGATGCGACGAGGACCGAGGCGGCAAGGAGCGCCCGCGCAACGATCGGACGAGTGGCATGCTGAAGGCGGTGCCGCCGCGCCGGTCGAGCGATCGATGGCAGCGGTCGCATCATGGCCGGCTGCGACTTTGGCCGTTCGACGCTGCCGGCGCCACCGATCCCGGCGCGAACGTCAACGCCAGCACCGGTTATCGGCCGCTGGCCGCCACCAGGTCCGCCATCGCCCGCGCGTCAGCCTCCGGCGTCGCCGCGAGCATCGAGGCGACGCCCTCGCGATCGGCCGCCGACCGGTTCTGGCTCATTTTCCACTTGCCGACCAGCGAGTCGAGCACGATCTCGATGCCGACGATCGCGCCCAGCATCGCCTCGACGAAATCGACCGGCGCATCGCCGATCGACCATGGCGCCGCAAGCGTGGCTTCGTGCCGGTCGGTGAGGCGTGAAACCAGGGCACGCACCCAGACCGGGTCGTCGATCGCGCGGAGGCTGCCGCGTGCTTCGGCCATGACGTAGTTCCACGTCGGCACCACCTTGCCGTGTTCGCGCTTGGAGGCGTAGCCGCTCGGCGAAACATAGGCCTGTGGGCCCTGGAAGACGACCATGCAAGGCCGGTCGATCCGCGCCTCGCGCCACACCGCATTGGCCCGGGCGAGGTGTCCGCGCAGCACGCCAGGGCCGCCGGCCGGGTCGGTGTCGAGCAGGAAGGGCAGCGGGTTGGCGTCGAGCCGGCCGGCGGCGTCTTGCGTGATCAGCAGCCCGAGCGGCCGCGCCAACACGAGCGCTCGCAGCACCTCGGGGCGGTTCTCGACGAAATGCGCCGGCAGGTACATGGGGGTGGCGTAGGAAGGTCGGGAAGGACGAATAAATCCAGCATGTCCGGTCAGCCAGCCGGAAGGCGCCCGTCCAGGTGTCGCGACGGCTGACGAAGGTTGTCTTCCGGTGCCGCTTTCGGCACGCGCCTTGCGGTCGATTATCTCTGCCGCGGTCCACGCCGGCTCGGGGTTCAGCGGACTAGGTTCACAACTAGGCCTGCGCTTTGCGCCTTGCGAGCGGCCATTGCTCGGTCACACGTGTCCCCCATAGCGTTAACAGGCCTTAGAACGTCACCGGCATGCGCACCGTCAAGGTCACGTCCGGCGTGTCGCGCGTGATGCCGGCGCCGAGCGAGACGGCGAGGCTGCGGTCGGCGCTCAGGCGGTACGAATAGCCGAGCAGCAGGGTGCCGAGTTGCACGCGCACCGAGTCGGCGAGGGCCTGCCCGTTGACCTTGGTGCGGCCGACCGACGCATGGTCGTAGCCGAGGCTGAACGACGATTTCTCGTTCAGCCCGAGTCCCATGCCGAAATTGAAGCCGATCACGTCGCCGGCGGCGACCGTGCCGAGCGGCTCGGGACCGGCCCCGGTCCGGCGCACGACGTTCCGGCGCTCGAGGTTGTGCAGGTAGCTGACCGTTCCGAAGAAGACCGCCGGATCGGACGGGAACAGCGCGGTCAGCGCCGGTTGCAGGCCGTAGAAGCCCGAGCCGGTCGGCAACGTCGTTTGCACGCCGTCGCGCAGGCCGGTGATCGAGTTGTCGGTCTCGACCTGGAACGGATCGCGTCCGGTGCGCGATTTGAAGCGCAGGCTGCCGACCCAGATCGCCGCACCGGCGTTCGCCGCGGTCGCCGGGTTCGTGTCGTTGAACTGGTAGCGGCCGGTCAGCTCGACGTCGCCCAGCCCGTGGCCGCTCGCGCTGAACGCAGCATCGGCCGAACGGCCCTGGAGCATCTCGCGGCCGATGCTGGTGTCGGCGCGATACGAGTACGGCACGCGTGCTTCGAGCTCGAGCCGATTCGTCAGTCCCCAGCGGCCGGCCAGCGTCGCGTTGAAGGTGTTGCGCTTGACCTCGCGCACGTCGACCAGGCCGACCAGGATCGCCGGGATCACCGTGTAGCCGACCAGCGCGATCCGGTTGCTCGACGAGTAGGCGTACTGGAGCGACGGCTCGAGCACGCCGTGCCCGGCCGGGGTCAGCACGCCGGGCTGCTCGAAGATCGGCGCGACCGCCGGCATGCGGCCATCGCCTTCGGGTGCCTGCCCGACCGCGGGGCGATCGATTGCGGCGCTCGTCGCTGCGCTGACCGCCGCCCGCTCGCCGGGTACGGGCTGCGGAAGCGTCTGGCCGCGCGCCTCCGCCAGGGAGCGCCGCAACGCCTCGAAGCGGGCGATCTCGTCGGCCATCGCCTGGCGGAGGGCGTCGAGACGCGTCCCCTGCAGGTCGACTGCCCGCTGCAGCACCTCGAGCCGCCCTGCCTCGTCGCCCGACGCATTGGCCGCATTGGCTGCGTTCCCAGCATTCGCTGCGTTCGCCGCCAGGCCGAACGCCGCCAGCGCAAGGACGAGCCGCGGGCCGCGGGGGCGCGGGGCGCATCGAGAGGGCATCCGGCGGTATCGGCCGCCCGGTGGGGCGACTTGAGCGCCGGCTGCAACAGCCGCGATCCGCTATCCGGCCGGATTCCCGCGTGCCGACTCGAAATCCGATGTCGGGTCTGGCGACGCGGCGTCGTCGAGCGTCGTGACCGCATCGATCACGCCGCCGCCGAGGCAGACCTCGCCGTCGTAGACGACCGCCGACTGCCCCGGCGTGACTGCCCATTGCGGGGCAGCGAAGCGGAGCGCGAAGTCGCCGCCGTCGCGATGCGCGAGTGCGGCGGCGGCGTCGGCCTGCCGATAGCGCGTTTTCGCGGCCAGTTCGCCTTTGGGCGGCGCAGTGCCGGCGATCCAGTTCGCATCGCCGGCACGCAGCGTCATGGCGTTCAGCCACGGATGGTCGGGCCCTTGCACGACGGTCAGCGTATTTGTCGCGATCGCCTTCTTGGCGACGAACCACGGCGCATGCGCCCCGCCGCCGCGTGCCGCACTCCCTTCCTTCAGCCCGCCGATGCCGAGGCCCTTGCGCTGCCCGAGCGTGTAGAACGAGAGACCGACGTGCGCGCCGACCCGCCGGCCGCGCTCATCCTCGATGGGGCCCGGCTCGTTCGCCAGGTAGCGGTTCAAGAACTCGCGGAACGGCCGTTCGCCGATGAAGCAGATGCCGGTCGAATCCTTCTTCTGGGCGTTCGGCAGGCCGAGCTCCGCCGCGATCCTGCGCACTTCGGTCTTCTTCAGCGCGCCGAGCGGAAACGCGCTTTTCGCGAGCTGCGCCTGCGTCAGCCGGTGCAGGAAATAGCTCTGGTCCTTGGCCGGGTCGAGGCCCTTCAGCAGTTCGAAGCGGCCGCCGTCGCACGCGCGGATTCGCGCATAGTGGCCGGTGGCGATCTGCTCCGCCCCGAGCCGCAGCGCGTGGTCGAGAAATGCCTTGAACTTGATCTCGGCGTTGCAGAGCACATCGGGGTTCGGCGTGCGGCCGGCGCGGTACTCGGCGAGGAAGCGGGCGAAGACGCGGTCCCGGTAATCGGCCGCAAAGTTCACGTGCTCGATCTCGATCCCGAGCACGTCGGCGACCGCGGCGGCGTCGACGAAATCGGCATTCGACGGGCAATAGCCGTCGGCGTCGTCGTCTTCCCAGTTCTTCATGAAGATGCCGACGACCTCGTGTCCCTGCTGCTTGAGCAGGGCCGCGGCGACCGCCGAATCGACGCCGCCGGAGAGGCCGACGACGATGCGGCGAGGGCTCATCGCGCCGATTCTAGAAAAGGTCGCGGGGCTGCAGCGACGACGGCTCGGCGTCGCTCCCGCGACAAGCGCCGTAACGGCGGCCGAAGTACCATCGACCCCGTCGGCCGCAAGGCCGGCACACGTCTTCAGGGCGGGGTGAGATTCCCCACCGGCGGTAGGCGGCAGCGGCTTCGCATAGGAGCCGTCGGCCGCGAGCCCGCGAGCGCCCTGCACCGCCCGGTGCAGGGGTCAGCAGACCTGGTCCGATGCCAGGGCCGACGGTTCCCCGGCTTGCGCTCGCGCGGGCCGGCACAGTCCGGATGAAAGAAGATGTGCGGAGGCCGGAGGTTCGGCAGCGCCCGCCGTGGCGCGGCTGGCTTTCGGCTTCAGCGCGCCCTGGAACGCTTTCGCCCCACCGCTCGACGGCTCGCCGCCGGGCCTCACGCGAGGACGTATCCACCCATGTTGCAAACCCGCTTTTCCCTTTCCGGCCGCGTCATCCCGCCGCGGCTCCGCATCGCCCTCGACGCGGTCCGCCATGGCCGGCCGGTCGTGCTCGTCGACGATGCCGACCGCGAGAACGAGGGCGACCTGATCGTCGCGGCCGAACGCATCACCGTGCCGACCATGGCGACGCTGATCCGCGAATGCTCGGGCATCGTCTGCCTCTGCATGGAGGACGCCGACCTGGCGCGCCTCGGCCTCCCGCCGATGGTCGCCAACAATGGCAGCCGCCACGGCACTGCATTCACCGTCTCGATCGAGGCGCGCGACGGCGTCACGACCGGTGTCAGCGCGGCCGACCGTGTCACCACGATTCGCGCCGCGACCGCCCCTGGCGCAACGGCCGCCGACCTCGTCAGCCCGGGCCACGTCTTTCCGCTCCGCGCCGCGCCCGGCGGCGTGCTCGAACGGCGTGGCCACACGGAGGGTGCGGTCGAACTGGCGCGGCTCGCCGGCCTCGGACCCGCCGCCGTGCTGTGCGAGTTGATGAACGCGGACGGCAGCATGATGCGCGGCCCCGAGTTGCTGACCTTCTCGCGCCGCCACGGATATCCGATGCTGACGATCGACGAGCTGGTCGCGCAGCGCCGCGTCGTGCTCGCCGCGACGGCCGTGTCGGCCTGAGAAGCCGGCGCGAGCGGACGCGCTGCCGGGGCCCGCGGACTGCCGGCATCGCAGCCACGCTTCCAGTGGCCGGCCAGTTGTGTAAGCTAGGCGCAAACAAGGAGGAGCGTCGCATGCTGATGGGGGTTCCGCTCGAGACGGCGGCGGGCGAGTCGCGCGTGGCCGCGACGCCCGAGACCGTCAAGAAGCTGAAGGCGCAGGGTCACTCGCTGCGGGTCCAGGCCGGAGCCGGCGTGGCGGCAGGTGTCACCGATGCGATGTTCGAGGCGGCGGGTGCCGAGATCGTCGATGCCGGCGGTGCGTTCGGCGCCGAGCTGGTGGCCAAGGTGCGCGCGCCGCTGCACAGCGAGCTTTCGCAAATGCGAAGCGGCGCCTTCCTCGTCGGCATGCTGAACCCGTTCGACAGCGACGGTCTGCACCGGATGGCCGGCGCCGGCGTCACCGCCTTCGCGCTCGAAGCGGCGCCGCGTACCACGCGCGCCCAAAGCCTCGACGTGCTCTCGTCGCAGGCCAACATCGCCGGCTACAAGGCGGTGATGATCGCTGCCGACCGCTACCCGCGTTTCTTTCCGATGCTGATGACCGCCGCCGGCACGGTGAAGGCGGCGCGGGTCGTGATCCTCGGCGTCGGCGTCGCCGGGCTGCAGGCGATTGCCACTGCCAAAAGGTTGGGCGCGGTGATCGAGGCGAGCGACGTGCGGCCCTCGGTCAAGGAGCAGGTCGAGTCGCTCGGCGCGAAGTTCATCGAGGTGCCGTACGAAACCGCCGAGGAGAAGGAGGCGGCCGAGGGCGTTGGCGGCTATGCCCGGCCGATGCCGCCGGGCTGGCTCGAACGGCAGAAAGTCGAGGTCGCCAAGCGCGTCGCCGCCGCCGATGTGGTGATCGCGACGGCGCTGATCCCGGGCCGCGCTGCGCCGACGCTCGTCACCGAGGCGATGGTCGCGTCGATGAAGCCGGGGTCGGTGATCGTCGACTTGGCGGCCGGCCGCGGCGCCGATGCGGCCGGCGGGATGACGGGCGGCAACTGCGTGCTGAGCGAAGCCGACCGCATCGTGGTTCGCCATGGCGTCACGATCGTCGGCGAGACGAACCTCGCGGCGCGGGTCGCCGCCGACGCCTCCGCGCTCTACGCGCGCAACGTGCTCGACTTCCTGAAGCTGATCGTCGCCGCGGACGGCACATTGCAGGCGCCGATGGACGACGACATCGTCGCCGCGTGCCTGATGACGCAGGGCGGCGAAGTCAAGCGCAAGGGCTGACGCCCGCAAGGCGAGCGGTGCGCGCGGCTGGTCGGCACTCCGAGCCCGAACAACACCTTTCGAGGAGACCCCATGGAAGTCGTGTCCCACACCGTCACGAACCTGATCATCTTCGTGCTGGCGATCTACGTCGGCTACCACGTCGTCTGGACCGTGACGCCGGCGCTGCACACGCCGCTGATGGCGGTCACCAACGCGATCTCGGCGATCGTGATCGTCGGTGCGATGCTCGCCGCGGCGCTGACCGAGGGCGGCTTCGCCAAGGTCTTCGGCGTGCTGGCGGTGGCGCTGGCGGCGGTCAATGTCTTCGGCGGCTTTCTGGTGACGCGGCGCATGCTCTCGATGTTCCAGAAGAAAGTGCGGCCGGCGAAGGCGCCGGGCGTGGACGCCGCGTCATGAGCCTCGACCTCGTCGCCCTGCTGTACCTGGTTGCGAGCGTCTGCTTCATCCAGGCGCTGAAAGGCCTTTCGCATCCGACGACGTCGATCCGCGGCAACCTCTTCGGCATGGCGGGGATGGCGATCGCGGTCGTCACGACCGCCGCGCTGATCTGGAAATACGCCGCGCTGAACGGCCAGAGCGGCGTCCTCGGGCTCGGCTGGGTGCTGCTCGGGCTGGTCGTCGGCGGCAGCGCCGGCGCGGTGATGGCGCAGCGGGTCGAGATGACGAAGATGCCCGAACTGGTCGCCTTCATGCACAGCATGATCGGCCTGGCGGCGGTCTTCATCGCGATCGCCGCGGTGGCCGAGCCGGCGGCGTTTCAGATCGCGCTGCGCGACGCTCCGATCCCGAAAGGCAACCGGCTCGAGCTCGCCCTCGGCGCGGCGATCGGCGCGATCACGTTCAGCGGCTCGGTGATCGCCTTCGGCAAGCTCTCGGGTCGCTACAAGTTCCGGCTGTTTCAGGGCGCGCCGGTGCAGTTCGCCGGCCAGCACTGGCTGAACCTGGCGCTCGGCCTGGCGCTCGTCTTCTTCATCTACGGCTTCGTCGTCAGCCAGAGCTGGACCGATTTCGTGCTGCTGCTGGTGCTTGCCTTCGTGCTCGGCGTGCTCATCATCATCCCGATCGGCGGCGCCGACATGCCGGTCGTCGTCTCGATGCTCAACAGCTACTCGGGCTGGGCCGCGGCAGGCATCGGCTTCTCGCTGAACAACGCGATGTTGATCGTTGCCGGCTCGCTCGTGGGGTCGTCGGGCGCGATCCTCAGCTACATCATGTGCAAGGCGATGAACCGGTCGTTCTTCAACGTGATCCTGGGCGGCTTCGGCGGCGAAACCGCCACGGCGACGGCGGCCGGCGGCGCCCAGCGGCCGGTGAAGACCGGCAGCGCCGACGACGCCGCCTTCGTGCTCGGCAACGCCGAAACCGTGGTCATCGTGCCCGGCTACGGCCTCGCCGTCGCCCGTGCCCAGCATGCGGTGAAGGAGCTGGCGCAAAAGCTCACCGACAAGGGCGTGACGGTCAAGTACGCGATCCACCCGGTCGCCGGCCGCATGCCCGGTCACATGAACGTGCTGTTGGCCGAAGCCGAGGTGCCGTACGACCAGGTCTTCGAGATGGAGGACATCAACGGCGAATTCGGTCAGGCCGACGTGGCGATCATCCTCGGCGCGAACGACGTCGTGAACCCGGCCGCGCACATCAAGGGCAGCCCGATCTACGGCATGCCGATCCTCGAGGCCTACAAGGCCAAGACCGTGATCGTCAACAAGCGCTCGATGGCGGCGGGCTACGCCGGGCTCGACAACGAGCTGTTCTACATGGACAAGACGATGATGGTCTTCGGCGACGCGAAGAAGGTGGTCGAGGAGATGGTGAAGGCGGTCGAGTGAGCCATGGCAAGCCGATGATCGAAGTCGTCACCGGACGACTGCCATGAACCTCCGGACGACTGCCATGAACCTCGGCGAGCCCAGATCGGCGCTGCCGTCCTCCCACCCTCGGTGGCATCCCCGGAAGTTCCTGCGCAAGTGGCTATTGCCGGGCAGCTGTGCAGCTCTGCTGACAGCATGCGGCACGGCTCACAGCGCCCGGATGTGGTTCCCCAGGCGTTCGGTATGGACGAAGTCGACCCTGGCTTGTATGTGGAGCCGGTGATGCCAGCCGAGCAGCGTCGAGAGGTGCAGCGACAGATCGGCATGGGTCGCGGCCAGGTTGAACGCTTCTACGGGAGAATCACGACGGCACCCTATTTCGTCGCATGCGTCACAAGCGAATGCGACGCGCGTTTCGGCTCCTACGGCCAGTTGGCGGCCGCCTACGGTGACGCCGCGATCCGTCTCTCGGCCAAGGGCTTGACGGCGCCGCTTGTTGCCCACGAGTGGTCTCACGCCGAGCTCTACCACCGTGTTGGCGGCTGGTGGTATGCCCGCCAGATTCCTCGGTGGTTCGACGAAGGTGTTGCTGTCGTGGTCGCGGATGAACCTCGCCACTCGGACGAGAACTGGCGCGAGATTCAACGTCGAGGTTTGCCGATGCCGAAATCCGACGAACTGATTTCGTTCAGTGAATGGGGCGCTGCGGTCAACAGGTACGGCGAGACCGCAGGTGATGTTCCGAGCAATTTCCACGTGGTCTACACCGCCGCTGGCCATGAGGTGAGAGCGTTTTTGTCGTGTGCGGGTCCGACCGGCATCGCGGCCGTGCTGAACGCCGTGAACTCGGGCTCGACCTTCGTGGAGGCTTACGCCAAAGTCAGGGGGCAATGCGCCCATTGACGACTTGCCGTGCGATTGAGGACCGACGCCCAGCTTGCCCCTGAAACAGCGTTGCCACTTTCCCCGTCGAGCGCACACCGAGCTTCGCGGAGACCCGCGACCGGTGGGCCTCGACGGCGGCAATCTGCGGCATCACCGCCTGCGTCGAGGAGAAAAACGGTCGCTCGGGGCGGCCGTTCGGAGGGCTGCCGGCTCGCTGCTGCCCGGACCGGACTCGGCCCGCCCCACCGCGCACCGTGGCGACGGCCTACACGTTTCCCCCGACAGCCGGGAGCTTCTTGGCGGGGCAGCATCGTGCGTCGCAGCGGCCGATGTCCGGCGTTGCAGGCCTTCGTGCTCGGCAGCCGTTGTCCATCCCAGATCGTTCGTGCCTTTCAGGAGACCCGTCATGACCCGAATCCAACGCCGTCAGGTGCTCGGCGCCACCGCTGCGGCAGCCGCGACCCTCGCGCTGCCGACGCTCGTGCGCGCCCAGGCCCCGATCGTCATCAAGTTCAGCCACGTCGTGGCGCCCGACACGCCGAAGGGCAACGGCGCGCAGCGCTTCAAGGAGCTCGCCGAGAAAGCCACGGGCGGCAAGGTGAAGGTCGAGGTCTACCCGAACAGCCAGCTCTACAAGGACAAGGAGGAGATGGAGGCGCTGCAGATCGGTTCGGTGCAGATGCTCGCACCCTCGCTCGCCAAGTTCGGACCGCTCGGCGTCAAGGAGTTCGAGGTCTTCGACTTGCCGTTCATCTTCAAGGACGAGGCGTCGTTCCGGGCGGTCACCGATGGTCCGGTCGGCGCCGACCTTTTCAAGAAGCTCGAACCGAAGGGCATCAGGGGCCTCGCCTACTGGGACAACGGCTTCCACATCATGTCGGCCAACAAGCCGCTGCATCGCGTGGCCGACTTCAAGGGCCTGAAGATGCGGATCCAGTCGTCAAAAGTGCTGGATGCCGAGATGCGGGCGCTCGGCGCGATTCCGCAGGTGATGGCGTTCTCGGAGCTCTACCAGGCCCTGCAGTCGGGCGTGGTCGACGGCTGCGAGGGCGTGCCGTCGAACTTCTACACACAGAAGACCTACGAGGTGCAGAAGAACATCACGATCTCGAACCATGGCCACCTGGCGTACGCGGTGATCGTCAACAAGAAGTTCTGGGACGGTCTGCCGGCGGACGTGCGCAAACAGCTCGACGGCGCCGTGAAGGAGGCGACGAGCTACGCCAACGCGATGGCGACCAAGGAGAACGTCGACGATCTCGAGAAGATGCGCGCCTCCGGCAAGACCACCATCTACACGCTGACGCCCGCCGAGGTCAACGAGTGGAAAACGGCGCTGATGCCGGTCCACAAGGAGATGGAGTCGCGTCTCGGCAAGCCGACGATCGAGGCGGTGTACAAGGCCGCCGGCTTCCAGCCGCCGAAGGCCTGACGGCCCATCTGCCGCCGCGCGCCCGGGCATCCTTGCCGTGGGCCGTCGCGGCGCGTGCCACGCCGCGCCACGCCGCTCAGCGTGGTGCGCGCTGACCGGAGACGACGCACGTGTTCATACGCATCCTCGACCACCTGGAGGAATGGCTGATCACCTTCCTGATGGGGGCGGCCACCTTCGTGATCTTCCTGTCGGTGCTGCACCGCTTCGCCTCCGGCGTGCCGTACTTGCAAGATTTCACCGTCAAGATGAACGTCAGCTGGGCGCAGGAGCTCTGCATCTACATGTTCGTCTGGATGGCGAAATTCGGTGCGGCCTATGGTGTGCGGCACGGCACGCACGTGGGCGTCGACGTGCTGGTGCGGGCGCTGCCCAAGCGGCAGGCCAAATACCTCACGATGTTCAGCCTGCTGGCCGGCGCGCTCTTCACCGGCATCGTCGGCACCCTCGGCGCGCGCTTCGTCTGGGACAACGGCTTTCACTACGCGCTGATGCACGATTGGCTGCACCAGGACGTCGGCGATCTGCCCGAGGGCCCGACCTCGCCCGACCTCGAGATCTCGACCTGGATCGCCTACTCGTGCGTGCCGCTCGGCTCTTATTTGATGTGCTTCCGCTTCCTGCAGGTCGCCTGGAACTTCTGGCGCACCGGTGAGGTGCCGCATCACGACCATGGGCGGGTCGAGGGGATCGAAGACCGCGATCCGACCGAGGTGCTCGCCGACAGCCCGGTCGCCGCGACCGGGCAGGGCGAGGAGCCGATTCTGAAGAACGGAGCCGCGCCGTGAACACGCTGATCATCTTCATCCTGCTGGTGCTGCTGATGCTCACCGGCATGCCGATCAGCATCTCGCTCGGTCTGACGGTCCTCACCTTCCTGTTCACGCTGACGCAGGTGCCGATCGAGTCGGTCGCGCTGAAGCTGTTCACCGGGATCGAGAAGTTCGAGGTCATGGCGATCCCGTTCTTCATCCTCGCCGGCAACTTCCTGACCCATGGCGGCGTCGCGAAGCGGATGATCGACTTCTGCACCTCCATGATCGGCCACTGGTACGGGGGCATGGGGCTGGCCGCGGTGATGGCCTGCGCCCTCTTCGCGGCGATCTCGGGTTCGTCGGTGGCGACGGTCGTGGCGGTCGGCTCGATCATGCTGCCGGAGATGGTCAAGCAGGGCTATCCGAAGCGTTTCGGCGCCGGCGTGATCGCGACGTCCGGCGCCCTCGGCATCCTGTTTCCGCCGTCGATCAACCTCGTGATGTACTCGATCGCGACCTCGGGGATGAACGCGACCGGGCCCAACGGCGAACCGGTCGGGTCGGCGTCGATCGGGGCGCTGTTCCTGGCCGGCATCGTTCCCGGCCTGGTGCTCTCCTTCCTGCTCGGATTGACGACCTGGTACCGGGCGAGGAAATTCGACTACCCCCGGATGCCGCGCGCGAGCTGGGCCCAGCGCTACCGGGCGTTTCGCGAAAGCATGTGGGGCATCCTGCTGATCGTGGTCGTGATCGGCGGCATCTACAGCGGCCTCTTCACGCCGACCGAGGCCGCGGCGATGGCGGCGGTCTACGCCTTCTTCATCTCGGTCTTCGTCTACAAGGATCTGCGCCTGACGCAGGTGCCGAGATCGCTGCTCTCGGCCGCGGCGATGAGCTCGATGCTGCTCTACATCATCACGAACGCGGTGCTGTTCAGCTTCCTGATGACCTCCGAGCAGATCCCGCAGGCGATGGCCGCGTGGATGACGAGCCAGGGCTTCGGCCTGATCGTGTTCCTGCTGCTGGTCAACCTGATCCTGCTGGCTGCCGGCAACTTCATGGACCCGGCCGCGATCGTGCTGATCATGGCGCCGATCCTGTTCCCGGTCGCGGTCAAGCTCGGTGTCGACCCGGTGCACTTCGGCATCCTGATGGCGGTCAACATGGAAGTGGGCCTCTGTCACCCGCCGGTCGGCCTGAACCTCTACGTCGCCTCGGGCATCACGAAGATGGGAATCACCGAGCTGACGGTCGCGGTCGCGCCGTGGCTGCTGACGATGATCGGGTTCCTCGTCCTGACCACCTACTGGCCGACCCTGTCGCTGTGGCTGCCGCACTTGCTGCAGCGCTGACACAACCTGACCTACGGGTCCGTGGTGGCGGCGTCCACGGCCGCCGCTGCGCCCCGTCGGTGCCTCGCCGGGGCGGTGTCAGTCGATCTCTTCGGCGTCGATCGACAAAGCGAGCCGTTCGACGCCGTGCAGCTCACAGCTCGCGAGGAGTCGCAGCGGCCGTCCGACCGCCACCGTTCGGGCGATGCGCAACTCGAGGCCGTCTTCGTCGCCATCCGGCGCTGTCGGCGCGGACCGCGACCATTCGAGCGCGCCGTCGACCTGCACGTGGAGCGCATGGCTCGCGCCGGAGCGCCCGGCGCGATTGCGAACGCGAAGCCGCACGCTGATCTCGAAGCGGCGGCTCCGGTCGGGGTCGGCCGGCACCTCGAGCCGCACCACGTCGCGCGTCGCGGCGCGCGCCGACCAGTGCTCCGGGCGCGGCGAGGCGCTGCGTTTCGGCTCGCCGGCGCGCGCGCTCATCGAAGGCCTGCCCGCCCAGGGACGCCCGGCGAGCGCCGCCGCGTCGTCTGGCGCCCCGGGTCGCGGCTCAATGCATCTTGTCGCGCGGGGGCTTTCGGAACGACTTGGATGCCGACGGTTTGCCGCCGGTCGCGCCGCGGGTGCGGGCGCGATGGATCACCTCGTCGGCGAGCTTCTTGGCCCGGTCGGCGTCGCGACGGGCGGCGCGCCAATTTCGGAGCGTCAGCGCCGCCCGCCGCAGACGCCCGCGGAGGCGGCGGGCAGCCGCATCGAGCCGCAGGCGCCGGCGCGCGCCCATCGCCAGGCGCAGCAGCAGCAACACGCAGGCGGCGAGGACGATCGCGGCGAATACACGTTCGATCATGACGGCAGGCTGATCGGGCGGACGACGCCATTATCGGAGCTTGGGATCGGTTCGGGCGGCGAGGGCGGAGCGCCCCCACCCGCCATCATCGCGCAATCAGTCCGGCATTAGCGCGCTGATCACCAGCCAGAGGTTGGCGGCGCTGATCAAGCCGAAGACCGACCAGGCGAGCAGCTTCATCGAGGCGCCGTTCGCATGCGCTCCCATCAGGCGCGCGTCGCCGGTGAGCCGCAGCAGCGGCCAGATCGCGAACGGCAACTGGAAACTCAGCACCACTTGGCTCAGCACCAGCATCTTGCCGATGCCGCCGGCGCCGAACCAGGCGACGCCGACAAAAGCCGGCACCAGGGCGATGGCGCGGGTGAGCAGCCGGCGCTGCCAGCCCGGAATTCTGAGATCGAGAAAGCCGTCCATCACGATTTGACCGGCGAGCGTGCCGGTGAAGGTCGAACTCTGGCCCGCGGCCAGCAGTGCGACACCGAACAGCAGCGCGGCGACCGAGCTGCCGACCAGCGGGTCGAGCAGGTGGTAGGCCTCCTCGATCTGGGTGACCGGCGCGCCGCCATGCCGGTGGAACACGCCGGCGGCGAGGATCAGGATCGCCGCATTGACCAGCAATGCGAGCGTCAGCGTGACGACGGTGTCGAGCGTGCCGTAGCGGATCGCTTCCCGCACGCTCGTCGGGTTTGCGCCGAAGCGGCGGGTCTGCACGACCGACGAGTGCAGGTAGAGGTTGTGCGGCATCACCGTCGCGCCGACGATGCCGATCGCGAGATAGAGTGCGTCGGTGTCGTGAAGCCGCTGCAGCATCGGCGCGAAGCCGATGGCGACGTCGAGCCAGTCGGGACCGACCAGCGCCAGTTCGACCACGAAGCAGCCGGCGATCGTCAGCGCCAGCGCGCCGCAGATCGCTTCGATCAAGCGGAACCCGGCGCCCTGGAGCGCGAGCACGATCAAGGTGTCGAACGCGGTGACCGCGATGCCGGTGGTGATGTCGAGGCCGAACAGCAGGTGGAGCGCGAGCGCACTGCCGAGCACCTCGGCGAGATCGCAGGCGGCGATCGCGATCTCGGCGCCGAGCCAGAGGAGGAAATTGGTCCGGCGGCCGTAGCGCAGGCGGCATCCGCGCGCGAGATCGATCCGGCCGGCGACCCCGAGCCGCACGCAGAGCGTCTGGAGCAGCATCGCTGCCAGGCTTGCGAGCAGCACGACGAACAGCAGCCGGTAGCCGTCGCGCGAGCCGGCCTCGATGTCGGTGGCCCAGTTGCCCGGGTCCATGTAGCCGATTGACACCAGGAGCCCGGGGCCGGCGTAGCGCAGATACCGTTGCCAGCGCGTCCCCTGGCCCGGCGGAACGGCCACGCTGCCAGGAGCTTCGACCGGGCCGACGGGAGCGGTCGATGGGGGGGTCGCGGTGGTCGTGGACGCGGTGGTGGGCATACCGAGTGCCATCGATGGCCCGCGGTCAGCGAGAAAAAGTACGGCGGTTGACGCGAACGGCTGCGGAGGGCTTCATCGGGCCAGCGGACTGGGGCAACAAGGACGGCCGCCCACCGGCCTCATCCAGACGCGGGGTTGACCGCCTAGAAGGGCACGCGGAGGATGGCGACACCGCGCTTCGCACCTCACCTTCATCCGCCGCCATGACACCTTCGCACCCGCCTTCGTCGCCGTCGCTTCCCGGCGGCGCGCCTCGCCTGCCTGCCGACGACCTGCAGGTTCGCAACTGGCTGCGCTTGCGCCGCGAACTGTCCGAGCTGCACGCGCGGCTCGAATACCTGAAGCTGATGTTGCAGCTTGGAGTTTCGCGCTGAGCGTTGAACCGGGACGGCGGCGCGCGGCGCGCCGAACGTCCGCCCGGCGCTGACCGCGTCCCCCGCGTCCGGCGCCGCCACTCGCTTGCCAGCACGAGGTCGGCGGGCGGTACCGGCTCGCGGCTGCCGGCTCAATGCCAGAAAAGCGCGATCAGAATAATGATGGGAATCGGCACGCCGAGGAACCAGAGCAGCATGGAACGCATGGTTGTCTCCTGAAAGTAAAGGGCGCGGACCGTCCGGCCGTGCGAACGAGCGGGGCTCGGCACGCGAACGGATGTCCGGGTTCGAAAGCGCTCAGAGATCGCGGTGCCGACCGCCAGCGGTCGCAGCCCAACTCGCGACGAAGGCACCGATCAGCATCGAGACGAACACCCACAGCGCAGCATAGGCGCCGGCCTTGCGCGCTTTGTCGGCCGCGTCGCGGGCCGTGTTCTCGGCGTCGCGCAAGCTCGTTTGCATCCGGGTGAAGGTGTCGGTTACCCGCTTGTCGGCGTCGGCCGGGGGTAGGCCGGTGCGCTGGGCGACCAGCTGGCCGAGGTAGCGGCTGTCGTCGGCGGAAAGGCTTCCGGTACGCAAGGCGTTGGCGAAGATTCGGCCGACTTCGGCCGTAGGTGTCGCGGTGTTGTCGGGCGCCGGCGCTGTGGCCGCTGGTGCGATCCCGCCGCCGTTGGTCGCGCTCGCCGTCGCAGAGCCCGCGGTACGGCGCAGCAGCGTATCGATGTAGTAGCCCATCGGCCCGCTGCCGCCCGGGCCGGCCCCTTCGCTACCGCCGCGGTTCGCCGCGCCGAGGGCGGCGCCGCCGGCCGTGAGTGCGGTCGAAGCCGCGCCGCCGGCCACCGAGGCACCGGCCTGCGCGGTCCCCGAGACGACCGAGCCGATCGCCGAGCCGAGCATCGCCGCGGTGGCGAGCGTGGCAATCGACCAGGCCAGGAACCCGTGCGCGGTGTCGCGGAAATAGACCTCGTCGGTGTGCACTGCGAGCCATTTGGTACGCAGCCGCCCCGCCAGGTAGCCGCCCATGCCCGAGGCGGCCAGCTGAGTGAAGGTGAGCCAGACGACGGTCGAGATGCCGAACGCGCCGGCGCCGATACCCGCGCGCGTCCACGGCGAAACCGACGACAGGCCGAGCCCCACACCGAGAATCAGCAGGATCAGCGACAGGGCCGCGGCGGCCGCCGCCCCGGCGAAGATCGCCCCCCACGACACGGCACTGGCCGAGACCCCTGCGGCAGAGGCTGGCGCGGTGACGGGCCCGGTACCAGAAAGGGGGTTGGCGCGCGCGCGCGACGACGAATCATCGATGGCCATGCTGATGTCTCCGTGGGGATCCTGGGTTCAGGAACGGGCCGGATCATCGGCCGGCGCGTCGCAACCGGCCGCAGGACGTTCCGGGCGGCGGCTGTAGGAGAGGGCCTGCGCGACGATGTGCGCTCGGCCGCTGGCCGGAGCGGCGGCCCGCCCGGAGCATCCTGCCGTTCACAGCTTGAAGGAAACGACGATGACCGAGCCGTTCGACGCGAGCCGGATCGAAGAAGGCGCCGCGTTCCCGCGCGGTGCCAGCTTCACGGGGGTGGGCGTCAATTTTGCGGTGTTCTCCGCACATGCGACGGCGATCGAAGTCTGCCTCTACGACGACAGCGGCGAACATGAGATCGCCCGCTTCGCTTTGCCCGAGTACACCGATGAGATCTGGCACGGCCACGTCCGCGGGCTGAAGCCCGGCCAGCGTTACGGTTACCGGGCGCATGGACCGTACCGGCCCGAGCTCGGTCATCGCTTCAACCCGAACAAGCTCTTGCTCGATCCGTATGCGAAGGCCTACGAGGGCGGGTTGCGCTGGGGCGACGAGCTCTTCGGCTACACCGTCGGACACCCGGATGCCGATCTCAGCTTCGACGAGCGCGACAGCGCGCCGTTCGTGCCGAAATGCGTCGTCGTCGATTCCAAGTTCGAGTGGCGGCAACCGCTCGGCCCGCGCGTGCCGTGGGACCGCACCGTGCTCTATGAAACCCACGTTCGTGGTTTCACGAAGCGCCACCCGGGCGTGCCCGAGTCCCTGCGTGGCACCTTCGCCGGCATGGCCCAGGCGCCGGTGCTGCAGCACATTCGCGACCTGGGTGTCACCAGCGTCGAACTGCTGCCAGTCCACACCTTCCTGAATCAGCCGTTCCTGACCAACAAGGGCCTCACCAACTACTGGGGCTACGACACGATCGGCTTCTTCTCGGCCGATGCGCGCTACTTCTCGAAGCCCGACGTCGACGAGTTCAAGGCGATGGTCGATCGCTTCCACGAGGAAGGGATCGAGGTGATTCTCGATGTCGTCTACAACCACACGCCGGAAGGCAACGAACTCGGCCCGACGATCTCGTTCAAGGGGATCGACAACAAGAGCTACTACCGGCTGCTGCCGGACGAGCCGCGCTACTACATCAACGACACGGGGACCGGCAACACGCTGAACCTGCCGCATCCGCGGGTGCTGCAGATGGTGACCGACAGCCTGCGCTACTGGGTCGCCGAGATGCATGTCGACGGCTTCCGCTTCGACCTCGCGACCATCCTGGCGCGCGAGCCGCACGGTTTCGACGAGGGCGGTGGCTTCCTCGACAGTTGCCGCCAGGACCCGCTCCTCTCCAGCATCAAGCTGATCGCCGAGCCATGGGATTGCGGCCCCGGCGGCTACCAGGTCGGCCGCTTCGCCCCTGGGTGGGCCGAATGGAACGACGGCTTTCGGGACAACGTGCGCTCGTACTGGCGCGGCGAGGAGGGCACCGCGGCGGCCCTGGCGCGCTGTCTCACGGCGAGCGCCGAACAATTCGACCACCGCGGCCGCCGGCCGTGGGCGAGCGTCAACTTCGTGACCGCGCACGACGGCTTCACGCTCGCCGATCTGGTGAGCTACGACGCCAAGCACAACGAGGCCAACGGCGAGAAGAACCGCGACGGCTCGAGCGACAACCGCTCGTGGAACTGCGGCGTCGAGGGCCCGACCGACGACGCCGAGGTGCTGGCGCTGCGAGCGCGCCAGCAGCGCAACCTGTTGGCGACGCTCCTGGTGTCGCAAGGCACGCCGATGCTGCTCGCTGGCGACGAATTCGGCCGCAGCCAGCAGGGCAACAACAACGCCTATTGCCAGGACAACGAGATCTCGTGGGTCGACTGGGGCGGGATCGGCGCCGCGGGTCGATCGCTGATCCGCTTCACGCAGCGCCTGGCCGCGCTGCGCCGCCGTTTGCCGGTGCTGCGACGCGGTCGCTTCCTGACCGGCAACTGGAACGAAGCTTTGCGCGTAAAGGACGTCAGCTGGCTCGGCGCCGACGGCGAGGAGATGCAGCCGGCGCAGTGGGACGACGCCAACATGCTCTGCTTCGGCGTGCTGCTCGACGGCAGCGCGCCGGCCAGCCAGATCCAGCGTCCCGGCCGCGACGCCAGCGTGCTGCTCGTGTTCAACGCCTGGCACGACGCGGTCGAGTTCCGGCTGCCGGTGCGTGGCATCGACAACTGGACCCGATTGATCGATACGGCGGTCCCCAGCCAGCCGCAGCTGCCGACCTTCGAACCCGGCGCCAGCTACCTGGTGACCGGCCGTTCGATGCTGATGTTTGCGGCTGCGGACGCCGCCACGGCAGGCGACTGGCTCGGCGCCGAGGTTCAGGCGATGTTGCTCGATTGAGCACCCGAGCTTCGAAACCCGCAAAAACCGACCACCGACGGCCGACAAGGAGACGCCGCAATGCAACCCCTATCACCCGCAGCTCGCGAAACGCTTGCCCAAATCGCGATGCGGCACGGCTTCAGCGTCGAAGCGACCCAGTCGATGCTCGACGCGATCGTGCGCGGCGGCGGCCGGATGGCGCAGTTCAGCCATCCCGAGTTCTCCGGCAGCGGTCAGTGGATGCGCGGCGGCATGACGATGGTTTCGGACATGTTCAACAACGACCTGAAAGCCTGGGTCGACGCGCTCTGCAACGACCTTTCCAATCTGATTGCCGAGCGGCCCGACCTGCTCAGCCCGGCCGGCGCGTCGCGCTCGCCGGTACCCGCGCCTGGGGCGCCCGGCGCCCGCGCGCCCGGCTGGCCGCCCGAGCTCGGGCAGCCGAGCAGTTCGGGTTCGCAGAACGGCAGCCGGTACGCGGTGTTCGACGCGACCCGCCGGCTCGCGATCGACCACGCCGGTGCCACCACGGTCTACGATACGCTCGACCACCGGATCGGCGGCGTCTCGCAACAGCAGGGCACCGGGGGGTCGATGCGCTTTACGAGCCAGCACGGACCGGTCGATCTGGCCGGGTTGCCGGTCGTCTCCGGCCGCGGGTCGTCGGCGCCAGCGACCCCAACCGCAGCCGGAACCGGTGCGGCTCCGGCCGCCACGGCGAAGCTTCCTGACGACATCCCGGCGACGATCGAGAAGCTGGCCGAGCTGCAAACAAAGGGCATCCTGAGCCGCGAGGAATTCACCGCCAAAAAGGTCGAGTTGCTGGCGCGGATCTGACGCCGGCGCGTCGGGGAGGCCAGGTGACGGGTTCTTTCATCACGTCGACCGCTCCGAAGCAAGCGCCGCCGTCCACCGACCCAAGGAGCCCCGATGGAGCTTTCGAACCCCACGATGAGCGATTTGTTCGCGCAACTCGGCCTGCCGAACGAGCCCGACGAGATCGACCGCTTCATCGCCCAGCACCGACCCCTGCCGGAGGCGACGCGCCTGCCGGACGCGAGCTTCTGGTCGCCGGTGCAGGCGCAGTTCCTGCGGGAGGAATGGCGCGAGGACGCCGACTGGGCTGAAGTCGTCGACCGACTGAATCTCGCCCTGCGCTCTTGAGGCCGTGGGAGGTGTCACGCCAATCGCATGCTGTTTCGAGGCGGAAGCCTCGATGTCGCACCGGCGACCGCTCGTGCGGGCCGCAGTGGGCGTCGCACGGTGCTTCATCGCCCGCTGTCGGCGGCGCCTAGGCTGAGGCAACGGGGCCGCCGCACCGGCGGTAAAGATTTCGTCGAGCAGCCGGCGGGCGCGACGATTTGCGGCCTTTCTCCGCAGTTGTCGCCGCGGCGCCGCTCGTCCGGCACCTGGCATCCGACAATCCGGACCGGCGCCCCATCGACCCCGACACCATGCCTTCATCCCGCCCCGAGAACGGCGCCGCAGCGACGCCTCCGCCTTCTCGACCGGTGGATCCCGACGCCACCGCCACACCTGCCCGCCCCGGACGGCAGCGCCGCCGCTGGCGCGGCACGCTCGTCGCGCTGGCGTCGGTCGCGCTCGTCGCGGCGCTCGCCTGGTACCTGACACATCGCCCCGGAAACGGCGCCGCGGCGGGCGCTTCAGCCGGGCCGGGAGGCGGCGGTGCGCCGGGCGGCGCGGGCGGCGGGCCGCCGGGGGGGACGGCGCCCGGCGGTCGAAGCGGCCGCGGCGCCGGAGCGACCACGGTCGGCACGGCCGCCGCCCGCAGCGCCGACATCCCGGTCGTCATCGAGGCGCTGGGCACCGTCACGCCGCTCGCGAACGTCACCGTGCTGGCGCAGGTCTCGGGCGTGCTCACCCAGGTGCTGTTCCGTGAAGGCCAGATGGTCAGGAAGGGCGACCTGCTCGCGACGATCGACCCCCAGCCGTTCCAAATTGCGCTGGCCTCGGCGCAAGGCGCGCGGCTGCGCGACGAGGCCTCGCTCCAAGCCGCCCGCGTGACCCTGCAGCGCTACCAAACGCTGCTCGCACAGGATTCGATCGCCCGCCAGGAGGTCGACACCCAGGCCGCGACCGTGAAGCAGCTCGAAGGCACGGTGGCGATCGACCGCGCGTCCGAGAACAGCGCCAGGCTGAACCTCGGCTACAGCCGGATCGTCGCGCCGGTGAGTGGCCGGGTGGGCCTGCGAACGATCGATGCCGGCAACTACCTCGCGGCCGGCAACGCGACCGGGGTCGCGGTGATCGCCCAGTTGACGCCGATCGACGTCGCGTTCTCGATCCCGCAGCAGCGCGTGCCCGAGGTGCAGGCGCGTCTGCACGAGGGCGCGAAGATGCCGGTCGGCGCCTGGGACCAGGCGCGCACGCGCCGGCTGGATGTCGGCGAGTTCCTGACGCTCGACAACACGGTCGACACCTCGACCGGCACCCTGCGGGCCAAGGCGCGTTTCGCGAACGCCGAGGGCAAGCTGTTCCCCGGCCAGTTCGTCAACGCCCGGCTCTTGCTGCGCACCATCGCGGCGGCCGTGGTGGTTCCGGTGACCGCGTTGCGGCACGGTCCGGATGGCGATTTTGTCTACGTGCTGAAGCCCGACCGCACCGTGTCGCTGCGCAATGTGAAGCGCGGCGAGTCGACGGTCGACGAGGTCGCGCTTACCGCCGGGCTGGATGTCGGCGAAGTCGTCGTCACCGAAGGCGGCGATCGGCTGAAGGACGGCGCGCGGGTGCAGATTGCGGCCGATCGGGCGGCTTCGGGTGCTTCGGGCGTGTCCGGTGCAGGCTCGGGCGCCCGCGGCGGCCGCGGCGACTTTGCCGGCGGCGGCCGCGGCGCGAGCGGAGCCGGCGGTGTCGGCGGTGCCGGGCGGCGCGACGCTGCCGCCGACCCGGGCGGCCTGACCGGGTCGAGCGCCGCGATCGCGCCGCCGGGTCGGTCGGGCACCGACTCCGCCACGGGGGCCGGTGCCGGCCCCGGCGCGGCGCCGTCGGCCACCGCGACTGTGGCGCCGGCCGAGCCGGTCCGCTTGCCGACAGCCGAGCAGCGTCAGCGGATGCTCGACGCGGCCAAAGACGACCCGGCGCAGCTCGAGCGGCGCAAGCGCTTCCTCGACGCACTCGACCGCGGCGACCCGGCCGCCATCGAACGTTGGCAGCAAATGGCGGCAGGGCGGCGCGGCGCCAGCGGACGCGGGTCGCAGTGATGCAGCTCTCTGCCGGGCCGGTCGGCGTGCCACCGGTCACCGCCACCGACGTCGCACCCGGCAGGTCGCTGTGAGACAGGTCGCCGTGAGACAGGTCGCAGTGAGACAGGTCGCAGGGCCGGCCCGGTGAGCCCGTCGCGCCCGTTCATCCAGCGCCCGGTCGCGACCTCGCTGCTGATGCTGGCGATCGTCCTCGCCGGGCTGGTCGCGTTCCGCTTTTTGCCGCTCTCGGCGCTGCCGCAGGTCGACTACCCGACGATCCAGGTGCAGACGCTCTACCCCGGCGGCAGCCCCGAGGTGATGTCGAACACCGTGACCGCGCCGCTCGAGCGGCAATTCGGGCAGATGGCCGGGCTCGAGCGGATGGCTTCGACCAGCGCCGCGGGGGTCTCGATCGTCACCCTGCAGTTCGCGCTCAACCAGACCCTCGACGTCGCCGAGCAGGAGGTGCAGGCGGCGATCAACGCGTCGGGCTCGCTGCTGCCGACCGACCTCCCGGCGCCGCCGGTCTACGCCAAGGTCAACCCGGCCGACGCGCCGGTCCTCAGCCTGGCGATCAGCGCCGAGACCTTGCCGCTGACCGAGGTGCAGAACCTCGTCAACACGCGGCTGGCGCAGAAGATCAGCCAGGTGTCGGGTGTCGGGTTGGTGTCGCTCTCCGGCGGCCAGCGGCCCGCGGTGCGCATCCAGGCCGACACCGGCGCGCTGGCGGCGCACGGCATCGGCCTCGACACGCTCCGCACGGCGATCGCCGCGGCCAACGCCAACGGCGCCAAGGGCAGCTTCGATGGCCCAAAGCGCGCCTGGTCGATCAACGCGAACGACCAGCTGCTGACGGCCGACGACTACCGCAATCTCGTCGTCTCGTACAAGAACGGCGCGCCAGTGCGCATGGTCGACATCGCGCGGGTGGTGCAGGGCGCCGAGAACACGCAGCTCGGCGCCTGGGCCGGGTTCGGTTGTGGCGCGGCGCCGCCGGCAGCCGCCCGGTCGGCAGCGTCCGCGCCGGATCCCTCCCGCTGCGCCGACGGCGCCACGCCGTTGCTGCAGCCGGCGATCGTGCTGAACGTGCAGCGCCAGCCCGGTGCGAACGTGATCCAGACGGTCGACGCGATCAAGGCACGCCTGCCGGAACTGCAGGCCGGCCTGCCGGCGGCGTTGAGGGTCGACGTGCTCTCGGACCGGACCGCCGGCATCCGCAGCTCGGTGCGCCACGTCCAGATGGAGTTGGTGCTCGCGGTCGTGCTGGTCGTGCTGGTGATCTTCGCGTTCCTCGGCAGTTTGCGCGCCACGGTGATCGCGTCGATCGCGGTACCGATTTCGCTCGTCGGCAGTTTCGGCGCGATGTACGCGCTCGGCTACAGCCTGAACAACCTCTCGCTCATGGCGCTGACGATCGCGACCGGCTTCGTCGTCGACGACGCGATCGTGATGCTCGAGAACATCGCGCGCTACCTCGAGCGCGGCGAAGCGCCGCTCGAGGCGGCGTTGAAAGGCGCGACGCAGATCGGCTTCACGATCATCTCGCTGACTGTCTCGCTGATCGCGGTGCTGATCCCGCTGCTTTTCATGAGCGACGTGGTCGGCCGGCTGTTTCGCGAGTTCGCGGTGACGCTCGCCATCACGATCCTGATCTCGGCGCTGGTCTCGCTGACCCTGGTGCCGATGATGGCCGCCCGTTGGTTGAAATCTGCGCCGCGCTCCCCGGACCGGGCGCGCGACCCGCCTGCACCCGCCACCCACGAGCGCGCGCCGAACCTGGTCGTCGGGCGGGTGCAGGGCTTCTTCGACCGCACGATGCAGCGCTACGACCGGGCGCTGGTCTGGGTGATCGACCACCAGGCGGTCACCCTCGGCGTCGCTTTCGCGACCCTGGCCGTCACCGTGCTGCTCTACCTCGCGATCCCGAAGGGTCTGTTCCCGACGCAGGACACCGGTCAGCTGCAGGCGCGGCTGCAGGCCGCGCAGGATGTCTCGTACGAGCGCATGGTCGAGCTGCAGGCGGCGACCGCGCGGGCGCTGCTGCAGGATCCGGCGGTCGAGACGCTCGCGTCCTTCGTCGGCGTCGACGCGGCGAACAACACGATGCTCAATACCGGCAGCCTGCTGGTGAACCTCAAGGCGGCGCATGGCCGGCAGGCCGACGTGATCGAGCGGCTGCGCGAGCGGGTTCGCGGTGTGCCCGGTGTCTCGGTCTACTTCCAGCCGACCCAGGACCTGACGATCGACGCCGAATCCGGGCCGACCGAGTACCGTGCCTCGCTCGAGGCCATCGACAGCGCGACCGTCACCCTGTGGATGAACCGGCTGATCGCGCAGCTGCAGAACGCGCCGGAGCTGCGCAACCTCGGCAGCGACGCCGGCGCGCAGGGCCTCGCCGCCTACGTCGACGTCGACCGGGACACCGCCGCGCGACTTTCGATCACCGCGAGCTCGGTCGACGACGCGCTTTACAGCGCGTTCGGCCAGCGGATCGTTTCGACCATCTTCACCGAGACCAACCAGTACCGCGTGATCCTCGAGGCCCGCGGCGCGGTGCAAAACGCCGCCGCCTCGCCGCTCGACGCCTCGCCCATCGAGCGGCTCGGCAACCTGAACCTGATCACCGGCAGCGGCGTCGCGACCCCGCTGGCGACGATCGCGCGGATCGGGGAGCGCCGGGCGCCGCTGCAGATCACCCATGTCGCCCAGTACCCGGCGAGCACGCTGAATTTCGACACCGCGCCGGGCGGATCGCTCGGCAAGGCCGTCGATGCGATCCGCCGCGCCGCGCAGGCGATCGACCTGCCGTCGTCCGTCAGCCTGAGCTTTCTCGGCGCCTCGGGCGCGTTTGAACGCTCGTTGACCAATCAGCTCTGGCTGATCCTCGCCGCGGTGGTCTGCGTCTACATCGTGCTCGGTGTGCTGTACGAGAGCTACGTGCACCCGCTCACGATCCTCTCGACGCTGCCGTCGGCCGGCGTCGGCGCGTTGCTCGCGCTGATGCTGACCGGCAACGATCTCGGCGTGATCGGCATCATCGGGATCATTCTGCTGATCGGCATCGTCAAGAAGAACGCGATCATGATGATCGACTTCGCGATCGACGCCGAGCGCGAGGAGGGCCTGAGCGCCCGCGACGCGATCCGGCAGGCGGCGCTGCTGCGGCTCCGGCCGATCCTGATGACGACGCTCGCCGCGCTGTTCGCCGCGGTGCCGCTGATGCTGTCCTTCGGCGAAGGCGCCGAGTTGCGCCGGCCGCTCGGCATCTCGATCTTCGGCGGCCTGATCGTGAGCCAGCTGCTGACGCTCTTCACGACGCCGGTGATCTACCTGGCCTTCGATCGCCTCGGGCGGCGGCTGCGGCCCTCACCCCAGCCCTCTCCCGCGAGCGGGAGAGGGGGCAAGGCCAGCGACGGCGCGCCGCAGGTTTCCTCGGCGGCGGGCAGTCAGGGAAGTAACGCCGGCGACGGTGCGCCGCAGGTTCCCTCGGCGGCAGCCGGCGCGGGGAGCGATGCCAGCGAGGGTGCGCCGCAGGGTTCCGCTCCAGCAGCTGGCGAGGCAAGCAATGCGGGCGACGCCGAGCCGCAGGTTCCCTCTCCCCGCCCGCGGGGAGAGGGCTAGGGTGAGGGGCCTGCGGCTGTGAACCTCTCGAGCCCGTTCGTCCGCCGTCCGATCGGCACGACGCTGCTGACGATCGGCATCGCGCTTGCCGGCATCGGCGCGTTCTTCGTGCTCCCGGTCTCGCCGCTGCCGCAGATCGACTTTCCGGTGATCTCGGTCAGCGCGAGCATCCCCGGCGCGAGCCCCGAGACGATGGCGACCAGCGTCGCCACGCCGCTCGAGCGGCGCCTCGGCACGATCTCCGGCGTCAACGAGGTCACCTCGACCAGTTCGACCGGCTCGACCCGGGTGACGCTGCAGTTCGATCTCTCCCGCAACATCGACGCCGCCGCGCGCGAGGTGCAGGCGGCGATCAACGCCAGCCGGGTCGACTTGCCGGCGACGCTGCGCTCGAATCCGACCTACCGCAAGATCAACCCGGCCGCGGCGCCGGTGATGATCCTGGCGCTGACCTCGAAGACGCGCACGCCGGGGCAGATCTACGAGGCGGTCTCGAACATCGTCAGCCAGCGGCTTTCGCAGGTCGAGGGCGTTGGCGATGTCGAGATCGGCGGTGGCTCGCTGCCGGCGGTGCGGGTCGAGCTCCGGCCGTTCGCGCTCAACAAGTTTGGCATCTCGACCGAGGACGTGCGCGCCGCGATCCAGGCGGCGAATGCGAACCGGCCGAAGGGCGGCGTGCAGGGCCAGGGCCGGCGCCTCCAGATCTACACGCAGACGCCGGCCCTGCGCGCCGCCGACTACGCGCCGATGGTCGTCGCCTGGCGCGACAACGCGGCGGTGCGGCTGCAGGACGTGGCCGACGTGGTCGACGGCGTCGAGAACACGCAGACGCTCGGGCTCTTCAACGGCGAGCCGGCGATCGTCGTGCTAGTGACGCGCCAACCCGCAGCCAACGTGATCGCGACGGTCGACGGCGTGCGCGCGCTCTTGCCCGAGCTGCGCGCCCAATTGCCCGCCGACGTGACGCTCGACGTCGCCTCCGACAGCACCAACACGATCCGTGCCTCGCTGCACGAGGTCGAGGTGTCGCTCGTGATCTCGGTGATCCTCGTGGTGCTTGTCGTGAGCCTCTTTCTGCGCAGCCTGCGGGCGACCCTGATCCCGGCGGCCGCGACCATCGTCGCGCTGCTCGGCACCTTCGGCGCGATGCAGCTGCTCGGCTTTTCGCTCAACAACTTCTCGCTGATGGCGTTGACGGTCGCGACCGGCTTCGTCGTCGACGACGCGATCGTCGTGCTCGAGAACACCAGCCGCCACATCGAAGCCGGGATGACGCGCTTCCAGGCGGCATTGGTCGGCGCCAAGGAGGTCGGCTTCACCGTGCTCTCGATCAGCGTGTCGCTGATCGCCGTCTTCATCCCGCTGCTCTTCATGGGCGGTCAGGCCGGGCGCCTGTTCCGCGAGTTCGCGGTCACGCTCTCGGCCGCGGTGATGATCTCGCTGGTGATCTCGCTGACGACCACGCCGATGATGTGCGCCTGGCTGCTGACACCCGGCGGCGAACCCGAGCGCCGGGCCGGGCGGCTGGCGCGG
Source organism: uncultured Rhizobacter sp. (assembly GCA_964236915.1). GTDB lineage: Bacteria > Pseudomonadota > Gammaproteobacteria > Burkholderiales > Burkholderiaceae_C > LMDS01. Next base: position 35,416 of record CAXSGM010000011.1, on the reverse strand, counting down.
CTCAACGAGCGCGGCTATCAGTGGCTCCTGCGCCGCTACGACGCCAGCCTCGACTGGGCTCTGGGAAGCAAGTGGCTGGTCGTCGCGATCCTTCTCGGCGTCGTTGGGCTGAACGTCTACCTGTTTGCGGTGGTGCCGAAGGGCTTCTTTCCGCAGCAGGACACCGGCCAGCTCAACGGCGGCCTGCGCACCGATCAGAGCATTTCGACCAAGGAACTCGGCCGCAAGCTCCGTCAGGTGGTCGACATCGTGCGCAAGGATCCGGCGGTCGCGACCGTCGTCGGCTTCACCGGCGGTGGCCGGGCCGGCGGCGGCTTCATGTTCGTGAACCTGAAGAAGCCCGGCAAGGAACCGGGTGAACGCACCGAGGGCGGCAACGCGGTCGTCGCGCGGCTCCGCCCGCAACTCGCCCGTGTCACCGGCTTGCAAGTGTTCCTGGGGCCGGTGCAGGACGTGCGCTCGGGCGGGCGCAGCAGCAATTCGACCTACCAGTACACGCTGAAGAGCGACAACGTCGCCGATCTCCGAACCTGGGCGCGACGCCTCGCCGACGAGCTGAAGATCCATGAGGACGAGCTGACCGACGTCGACACCGACCAGCAGGAAAACGGCGTCGAAGCCAAGGTCGAGATCGACCGCGGCGGTGCGAGCCGGCTCGGCGTCGCCACGAACTCGGTCGACGCGGCGCTCTACGACGCCTTCGGCCAGCGCCAGGTCGCGACCATCTACACCGAACTGAACCAGTACCACGTCGTGATGGAGTGGGGGCCGGAGTACACCCGGAGCCCGAACGCGCTCGCCGACGTCTACGTGCCGGCCACGCACCTGCTGCGCAGCGGCACGACCGTGGTCGCGACCGAAACCGGGGCGACGACCAGCACCACGACCACCACCTCCGGATCGACTTCCGCCTCGAGCGGCACGACCACGGCGTCGGCGACGAGCACCGCCGCGACCTCGGCGAACCCGGGTCAGCGCGACGCCTCGACCGGCAAGGTGCTCAGCAACAGCCCGACCGGCCTGGTGCCGCTCGCGGCGTTCGCGCGCTTCGCCGACCAGCCGACCGCGACTTCGGTCAGTCACCAAGACGGCGAGCTGGCGACGACCGTCTCGTTCAACGTGGCCGAAGGTCGTACGCTCGCCGACGCCAAAGCGGCGATCGCGGCGGCCGAAGGGGCGATTGCGATGCCGACCAACGTGCGTGGCGCCTTCGCCGGCAGCGCAGCGAGCGCGACCGAATCGCAAAGCCAGCAGGCGCTGCTGATCGTCGCCGCGATCGTCGTGATCTACATCGTGCTGGGCATCTTGTACGAGAGCCTGATCCACCCGGTCACCGTGCTCTCGACGCTGCCCTCGGCCGGGGTCGGCGCGGTGCTCGCTCTGCTGCTCTTCCGGATGGATTTTTCGATCATCGCGTTGATCGGCGTGTTTCTCCTGATCGGCATCGTCAAGAAGAACGCGATCCTCATCATCGACTTCGCGCTCGAGGCCGAACGCTCGCGCGGGCTCTCGTCGCTCGAGGCGGTGCGCGAGGCCTGCCTGCTGCGCTTTCGGCCGATCCTGATGACGACGCTCGCCGCGGCACTCGGCGCCCTGCCGCTCGCGATCGGCTTCGGCGAAGGCGCCGAACTGCGTCAGCCGCTCGGCGTGGCGATCATCGGCGGGCTGATCGCGAGCCAGTTGCTGACCTTGCTGACGACGCCCGTCGTCTACCTGCTGCTCGATTCGCTGCGCCGACGCGGTCGCGACGAGCGCCACCTGAGCCGCACCGGCGGTGCCGCTCCCGAGACGGCGGCCGCCGCCGGACCCCTTTCATGACGACCCGATCTCGCGTTTCGTCCGGCGGCCCTTGCACCGGCAGCGGCGTCGCCATCGTCGTCGCGTTCCTGGTTGCCGGCTGCAGCGTCGGGCCGGATTACGTCCGGCCGACCGCGCCGGCGCCGGCGGCGTTCAAGGAAGCGCCCGCTGCCCCCGCCGGCTGGTATCCGGCGGCGCCCGCCGACACCCTCGACCGCGGTCCCTGGTGGGAGTTGTTCGGCGATCCAGCGCTCAACGGCCTGGTCGCGCAGGTCGAGGTGTCGAACCAGAACGTCGCCCGAGCCGTCGCGGCGTACGCCGAGGCCCGCGCGTCGGTCGACCAGTACCGCGCGACGCTGTTTCCGTCGCTCGGCCTGGATGCAAGTGCGCAGCGCAACGGCTCACACGCCGGCGGCGCGGGCAACGCGGTGTCGCTCGGCCTTGGCGCGAGCTGGTCGGCGGACCTGTGGGGGGCGCTGCGCCGGAGCGTCGAAAGTGCGCGCGCCAGCGCCGCGGCAAGTGCGGCCGACCTCGCCGCCGCCCGGCTCTCGGCCCAAGGCGAGGTCGCGACCGATTACGTCTACCTGCGCGCAACCGACGCCCAGATCGCGCTGACCGCGTCGAGCATCGAAGGCTACGAGCGCTCGCTCAAGATCACCCAGGACCGCTACGCCGCCGCGATCGCCGCGAAAACCGACGTGCTGCAGGCGCAGACCCTGCTCGACACCACCCGCGCGAACCTCGCCACCCTGCGCATCACCCGGGCGCAGTACGAGCATGCGATCGCGGTGCTGATCGGCAAGGCGCCGGCCGGGTTTTCGCTGGCGCCGGGCGAATGGATCCGCAGCGTCCCGGCGGTGCCGCGGGTGCTGCCGTCGGAACTGCTTCAGCGTCGCCCGGACATCGCCGCGGCGGAACGTCGCACCGCGGCGGCGAACGCGGCGATCGGCATCCAGCGCGCCGGCTATTTCCCGTCGCTCGGGCTCTCGGCATCGCTCGGCAACTCGGGCACGCGCATCCCCGATCTGTTCAGCGTGGCGACCCGCGTTTGGTCGCTTGGTCTGTCGGCCACGCAGACCTTGTTCGATGCCGGCGCCACACGCGCGCGCGTCGCCGGGGCCGAGGCCGCGTACGACGCGGAGGTTGGGGGCTACCGGCAGACCGTGCTGAGTGCGTTCCAGGGCGTGGAGGACCAGCTCGTCGCGATGCGCTACCTGGCGGAGCAGGAGGCATTCCGGCGCTCGGCGTCGGAAGCGGCCGACCTCACCGAACAGCAGCTGTTGAACCGCTACAAGCAGGGCCAGATCGCTTACACCGACGTGGTCAACGCCCAGGTCTCGGCGTTGAACGCCCGCAGCACCTTGTCGCAGCTGATCGCCAACCGCCAGTCGGCCGTGATCCTGCTGATCCAGAACCTGGGCGGCGGCTGGCATGCGGAGGAGGGCGAGCGCTAGAGACCTGGCGTGAGGTACTGGCCAAAAAAAAAAAGGCGTCTTTGGCGGACGCCGTTTCGATCGCCGGGGCCGCCGGCCGCGGCGCAAGAGGCGCTTCGAGCGCCTCTTGCCCGCTCACTCAGTCCCAGCCGCCGCCGCCGCCGCCGTCGTCCGAACCGCCGCCACCACCACCGTCAAACGAGCCACCGCCACCACCGCCGCCGGCGTCCCCGCCCCAGTCGTTGCCGCCGGTCCCGAAGTCGACGCCGCGATCCTCTAGCTGGCGTGCCGCGTCATTGCCGCCGCCGTTATTGAAGTTCGACGCCTGGCTCAGGTCGCCCGAGCCGCCGTCGGCATAGTTGGCGGGCCGGCCGCTTTCGCCCGAATGCATCATGCGGTCGAGCGCCATGCCGGCGGCCACCCCGCCGGCCGCCGCCAGACCGGTGCCGAGCAAGCCACCACCGCGGCTGCCGGCCTGCGGCGCGTAGCCGGGACCGTATCCGCCGGGTGCCTGGCCGTAGCCGGGGCCCCCCATCGGGCCGTTCGGCGGATAACCGGCGGGGCCGACGCCTTGGCCGGGCATCGCGCCGGCGTTGTTCGCCGGCATCACCGCGGCACCGGTCGGCGCGCGGCTGCGCGAAAAGCCGCGCCAGAGTGCGTAAGCGATCACCGCCAGACCAACGATCCAGATCCAGCCGGGAACGCCGCCGCCCTGCGGCGCGTTTTCACGGGCCGGAGCGACCGGTGCCGTGGTACTGCGCTCGGCCGCAACTTGCGGTGCGGTGGTGGAGGACGAGGTCGTCGCGCGGGTCGTCTCGGCGCGCTGCTCGCGGGCCAGCAGATCCTGGAACGCGCGGAACTTCTCCGGCTGCGTGAAGCCGATCGCCGGATCGATTTTCGAAGCGGCGCGCGCCTCTTCGGCTGCCTGACCGAACCGCGCGTTGTGCGCGAGGATCTCGGCGTACAGGTAATGGCCCCGCGCGCTGTTCGGTTTGGCGTCGACGACCTCCTTCATCATCGTCTCGGCCTGGGCGTACTGCCCCTGTTTCACCGCCGATTCGACGTCCTGCACGCTCGGGAGAGCCCAGGCACATGTGCCCGCCGCCACCAGCGACGCGGCCACCACCCATTGCTTCAGTTTCATGATGCGCTCCTCCACGACCCGGCACGGGCCAGAACGGCAGATGATGCCGTGAACGGCGTTTTCAACGTTGCCAGTCAAGGTGCCGTCGCACTGCAAGCCGCGACGCAGCGGGCCGTCCCGGGGGGCGTTGGGACGTCCCCGTCCTTGCCGCGCGCCGCGGGTCCGGGGGCTAGACCCGAGCCCTCCAGGGCGAGCGCGGGCCGAGAATCGCCGTTCGTTTCTCGAAAGGCGCGATGGACAAGATCTGGTTGAAGCAGTACCCGACGGGCGTGCCCGCCGACATCGATCTCGTCCCGCACGGGTCGCTGGTCGCGCTGCTCGACGAAAGCTTCCGCCGCAACGCCGCGCGGCCCGCCTACCGCTACATGGGCCGGACCTTCAGCTTCGAGGCAGTCGACGCGGCCGCGCGCGCCTTCGCCGCATGGCTGCAATCGAAGGGCATCGTCAAGGGCGACCGGATCGCGGTGATGCTGCCGAACGTGCCGCAATACCCCATCGCGGTGGCCGCGGTGCTGCGCGCAGGCGCCGTCGTCGTCAACGTCAACCCGCTCTACACGCCGCGCGAGCTCGAGCACCAGTTGAAGGATTCGGGTGCCAAGGCAATCCTGATCCTCGAAAACTTCGCCGCCACGCTGCAACAGGTCATCGACAAGGTGGCGACGAAGATGGTGATCACGACCGGCCTGGGCGACCTGCTCGGCTGGCCGAAGTCGGTGCTGGTGAATGTCGTCGTGAGGCGGGTCAGGAAGCTGGTACCGCCCTACGTGCTGCCCGCAGCCACCGCCTTTACGGATGCGCTCGCCCGCGGCCGTCGGCTCGCGTTCCGGCCCGCCGATGTCGGCCCGGACGACATCGCCGTGCTGCAGTACACCGGCGGTACCACCGGTGTCAGCAAGGGCGCGGTGTTGCTGCACCGAAACCTCGTCGCCAACATCTTGCAGTCCGAAGCCTGGTATCAGCCGGCGCTGAAGAAGATCCCGGCCGGCGCGCAAGTCGTGACCGTGTGCGCCTTGCCGCTTTATCACATCTTCGGCTTCACCACGAACATGATGCTTTCGATGCGGATGGGCGGGGCGAACATCCTGATTCCGAACCCGCGCGACCTGCCGGCGCTCTTCAAGGATCTGCGCGGCCAGACCTTCCACAGCTTTCCGGCCGTCAACACGCTCTTCAACGCGATGCTGCACCACCCGGACTTCAACTCGCTCGACTGGAGCAGCCTGGTGATCTCGATCGGCGGCGGCATGGCGGTGCAGAGCGCCACCGCCAAGCTCTGGCTCGAGAAGACCGGCTGCCCCATCTGCGAGGGCTATGGCCTCTCCGAAACGTCGCCGTCCGCCACCTGCAACACCGTCGACGCCACCACGTTCAGCGGCAGCATCGGCCTGCCGCTGCCCGGTACCGAGCTGAAGCTGTTGGACGACGACGGCCAGGAGGTGCCGCAAGGCGAGCGCGGCGAGATCACCATCCGGGGCCCGCAGGTGATGGCCGGCTACTGGCAGCGGCCCGACGAGACCGCGAAGGCGATGACCGCCGACGGCTTCTTTCGCAGCGGCGACATCGGCACGGTGGACACGCGCGGCTTCTTCAAGGTCGTCGACCGCAAGAAGGACATGATTCTGGTGAGTGGCTTCAACGTCTACCCCAACGAGGTCGAGGACGTGATGACGCAGATGCCGGGCGTGCGCGAATGCGCGGCGATCGGCGTGCCCGATGCGAAGGCCGGCGAGGCGGTGAAGTTGGTCATCGTGCGCGCCGACCCGTCGCTGACCGAAACCGAGGTGCGCAAATACTGCGAAGGCAACCTCACCGGCTACAAACGACCGAAAGTGATCGAGTTTCGCGCCGACTTGCCGAAAACCAACGTGGGCAAGGTGCTCCGCCGGGTGCTGCGCGAAACCGCCTGAACGGCGGCGGTTCGCCGCCACGGCGGCGCTCCCCGGCGGTCGCGTCTACGCCCCTGGTCGGGCTGTTACATTGCGCGCGTTTTGCGCGTCAGAAAGCAGGCCGCGAGATCGCGCGCTTTTTCCGGGCCGCCACACGCGGCGCCTCCGGGAGCGGCCGCGATCTTCACCTAAATGGAGATGCCATGATCTGGGTCAAGACGGAGGCCGGACGGGCCGAAATGCAGGCGCGTGCGCTGGTCCGGGAACGCCCCCAGCGGAATCTGTTGCTGGTGGTCGACGGCGTGAAGAGCGAGCAGTTCCTGCTCGAGACCCTCGCCGGCGTCGGCGCCGAGGATTTCGGCCGCCTCGAAGGTCTCGGCCTGATCGCGCCGCTCGGGGGCCCAGGGCGCGAGGCAGTCGGCGCGTCCGAGCCCGCGGCCGCATCCGAGCCGGCGGCAGTTCCGCTTGCATCGGCGCGGCCGCTCCTCTCCGACGACGCCGACTACGGCCGGTTCACCGCGACGCTGACCCAGTTGATCGCCAAGGAGCTCGGCCTGCGCGGCTTCAGGCTGACGCTGGCGCTCGAGAAGGCGGGGACGGTCGAAGAGTTGCGCGGCGTGGCCGAGCGGGTGGTCGCACAGATCGGCGAGCGCCGTGGCGAGGTCGCGGCGGCGAGCGCGCGGCAGGTGCTGTATGGTGGCTGACCGCGGGAAGTGATCGCGGCGGTCGCAGGCTGCAGCATCCAGGCCTGAGCCCCAGCCTTGCGGATGGGCGGTCTTGCTGAACGGACCCATGACGAGCGGCCATCGCAGCCATCGCGGCGTTGCGGATTCGCGCTCCGGCTGCGCAAGCTCGCCGCGGCTCGAGCCGCGCTCCGGCGCTGAACGCATGGCCTTCATTGCGGGCCTGTTCCTCCAGCGGTGGGGTGGTGCGCGGGAGGGCGCGGGTTGAAGCCGGCAGCGCACGGTCTGCCGGCAGGCACTGGCGGCACGGTGCGGCGCGGGCCCTGGCGAATCCTCCGGCTGTTGCTCCTCGCGCTCGCCGCCGTCTGGTTCTTCGTCGAGGAGATCGGCTGGCGGCCGTTGGCCCGCTGGCTCGGCCGGTTCTCCGCCTGGGGGCCGTGGGCCCGGTGCGAGGCGTGGATGACCCAGCTGCCGCCGCGGCCGGCGCTGCTGCTGTTCCTGTTGCCGGTGTTGTTGCTGCTGCCGGTCAAATTGCTCGCGCTCGGGTTGATGCACAACGGCCATCCGATCACGGGTGTCATCGTGATCATCGCGGCCAAGCTGGTCGGCACGGCGGTCGGCGGCCGGATCTTCCTGTTGTTGCGCCCCAAGCTGATGCAGATCCGGCGCTTCTCGCGGACGATCGCCCGCTGGCGGTTGACGCGGCGCGAGGTGCGATGGGCGTTTCGAACGTCCTTGGACTGGCGGGCGCTGCAGGCGTCGTTCCGGGCGACGGTTCGGCGCTGGCGCCGGCGGCTGAGCTTTCGTCGCTGGGGCCGGATCGTCCGCGCGCGGCGCCGCTTGGGGCTGCGGCGCCGGGACGGTCAGCTACGCCGCGCGCGCCCGCCGATCCAGCCGACGCGGTAAACGGAACACCTTGTAAGTCGCCGATGCCGACGCCGCCCCGCTTCTTCGTCGACCGGCCGCTCGACGCCGGCGCCGTGCTGGCCTTACCGCCCGGGCCGGCGCGCCACGTTCAGGTGCTGCGCCTGCAACCCGGGGCGGCGCTCGTCGTGTTCGACGGGCGGGGCGGCGAGTGGCGCGCCACCCTCACCTCGATGGGCCGGAGCGAGGTCAGCGTCGAACTCGGGGCGCACCTCGCCGTCGAACGCGAATTACCGTTTGCGGTCACGCTCGCGCTCGGCATGCCGGCCAACGACCGGATGGACTTCGTGATCGAAAAGGCGACCGAGCTCGGCGCCGCGATGATCCAGCCGCTGGTGTGCGAGCGCTCGGTGCTGCGGCCCGACGCTGCGCGGGCGGCGAAAAAAGTCTCGCACTGGCAGGCGATCGCCGTCGCGGCGGCCGAGCAGAGCGGGCGAACGCGGGTGCCCAGCGTGCGGGCGGTGCTGCCGATCGACGCCTGGCTCGACCCGGCCGGCGCCGCGCCGCTCGCCTCGTTCCCGCGGCGATGGCTGCTCGGTTTCGAGGACGCGCGGCCTGTCGCGGAAGAAGCTTCCCGTGAAGCTGCGGAACCTGCCATCTTTTGTCTCAGCGGCCCGGAAGGCGGCTTGACGGCCGACGAGGAGGCCGCCGCCCGAGCCGCCGGCTTCGTCGCCGTGTCGCTCGGCACCCGGGTGCTGCGGGCCGATACGGCGCCGCTGGCAGTGCTCGCATACCTCGGCCTTTGCGCCGGGCGTGCAACGAAGACCGCGCGGGCCGAGTAAAGCAGGCACATCGGCCGCGAACGCGGCGCGGTGCCCCCCGCCGACCGCCCGTTCACCGGGCACGACCCTTAGCCGTTCAGCGCGCCTCGCGTCCGCGCGCTGACCCCGCGACCAGCTCGAAGCGGAACAGCCGGCACTCGATCGGCCCGTTCCAGAGCGGCACGCGGCGCGATTCCTTGAGCCGCATGGCGCTCGGCAGCTTCGGGTCGGGGCTCAGCACGTAGGCGGTCCAGCCGGCCGGGTGCCCGGTGTAGGCGCGCTTCCAGTGGCTCGCGAGCCGGGCGTAGAAATCGCCCGGCAGGTCGCGGTCTTCGGCCGAGGGGCGGGCGGCGCGGCCGGCCGGGTCGATGCGCGCGCCGTACGGCGGATTCACCATCAGGGTGCCGGGAAGTTCCGGCGGCAGCGTCGGCGCCGGCCGCTCGAGCGCGTCGCCGCCGTGAAACGCGATCGACGCGGCGACGCCCGCGCGCTCGGCGTTGCGCCGCGCGAAGTCGACCATCCGGTGCGACACGTCGCTCGCCGTGATCGGCACCGCTGCGGTCGGCCGGATGCGCGCCTCGGCGTGGCTGCGCAGGCGCTGCAGTTCGCCGCGCCGCGTCGCGCTGGCGAATGGCAGCAGCCGCTCGAACGCGAAGCGGCGCTTCAGCCCGGGTGCGATGCCGCAGGCGATCTGCGCCGCCTCGATCGCGATCGTTCCCGAGCCGCAGCAGGGGTCGTGCAGCCCGCCGCCGGCCGCCGGCGTGCCGCGCCAGCCGGCGGCAGCGAGCATCGCCGCCGCGAGCGTTTCCTTCAGTGGGGCGTCGCCCTTGTCCTCGCGCCAGCCGCGTTTGAAAAGCGCCTCGCCGGAGCTGTCGACGTGCACATAGGCGTCGTGCTCGTCGAGGTGCAGCACGACCGGCAGATCGGGATGCCGGGTGTCGACGTTCGGCCGCGCGCCGCTCGCTTCACGCAGCCGGTCGCAGATCGCGTCCTTGACCCGCAGGCCGGCGAAGTGGAGGCTCCGCAGCGGGCTGCGATGGGCGGTGGTGTCGACGCGCAGCGTGTGGTCGGCGCCGATCCATTGCGTCCAGTCGACGCTCGCGGCGAGCTCGTAGACGTCGTCCTCGGTGCGGTACGAGCCGTGCGCCACCTCGATCAGCACGCGCTGCGCGAGCCGGCTCTCGAGGTTCAGCAGCATCACTTCGAGCGGGTCGCCTTCGAGCGCGACACCGCCGCGTGCTTCGAACACGTTCGCGTTCGGCAGCAGCCGCTGCACCTCGTCGGCCAGCAGCGTCTCGACGCCCGCGGCGCAAGGGAGGAAAAGAGGAAGGGTCATGCGTGCGCGCCGGCCCTCACCCCGGCCCTCTCCCGCTCGCGGGAGAGGGAGTGCCGAAGTCGCCGGGCGTGGCCCTCTCGCCCGCGTGCGGGAGCGCCCGCGACACTGGTGGTGGCTCCCTCTCCCGCTTGCGGGAGAGGGTTGGGGTGAGGGCGGCTCGTCACATCGCCTTCCGAAGTTGCGTCGGCGCGATCTTCAACGCGTCCCGGTACTTGGCGACCGTGCGCCGTGCGACCTGGATCCCCTGCTCGTCGAGCATCTGCGAGATCTGGCTGTCGGAGAGCGGCTTCTGCGGGTTCTCGGCGGCAACGATCTGCTTGATCAGCGCCCGCACCGCGGTCGACGAGGCGTTGCCGCCCGCATCGGTGTTCAGCGACGAGCCGAAGAAGTACTTCAGCTCGTAGGTGCCGAACGGCGTCGACATGTACTTGGCCGTCGTCACCCGCGAGATCGTCGATTCGTGCAAGCCAAGTTCGTCGGCAATCTCGCGCAGCACCAGCGGCTTCATCGCGATCGCGCCATGGGTGAAGAAGTTCTTCTGCCGCTCGACGATCGCCTGCGAGACGCGCTGGATCGTGTCGAAGCGCTGCAGGATGTTTTTCATGAACCAGCGCGCTTCCTGCAGACGCGAGTTCAAGGAGGCGCCGGCGCCGTTCAGCGTGTCGGGCGCGCTGCGCGACCCTGGGCCGCGCTGCTGGCGGATGGCGTTGGCGTAGAGGTCGTTGATGCGGAGCTTCGGCATCACGTCGGGGTTCAGCGTGACCTTCCAGTTGCGACCCGCTTTCTGAACGATGACGTCGGGGACGATGATGTTCGCTTCGGCGCGCGAGAACTGCCGCCCGGGCTTCGGTTCCAGGGCGACGATCAGCGCCTGGGCCGCGCGCAGCAGGTCTTCGTCGGCGCCGGTCACCGCCATCAGCTTCTTCAGATCGCGGCGCGCCAGAAGCTCGAGGTGCTGCTTGCAGACGATGATCGCCACCATTTGCGCCTCGCTCCGCGCGAGGAGGCGCAACTGCAGCGTCAGGCACTCGCCGAGGTCACGCGCGCCGACGCCGGTCGGCTCCATGCTGTGCAGAAAACGCAGGCCGCACTGAAGGCGCTCGAGCAGATCGCCACGCCCGCCCTCGTCGGCGTCGGCCTGCGTGAGGAGTTGCGCGGCGATCTCTTCGAGCGGGTCGGTCAGGTAGCCGTCGTCGTCCAGCGATTCGATCAGCACCCACACGGCGCCGGCATCTTCCGGCGAGAGCCGCAGGCTCGAAAGCTGCTCGCGCAGGTGATCCTGCAGGCTGGGCGCGGCGCTGTCGCGGTCCTGGCCTTCGAAATCGTCGCCTTCGCCGCCGCTTCCGGCCGACTTGCCCGGAGTTTCTCGAACGCCGTCGAAATCCTCGCGCTCGGTGCCGTTTTCCCAGTCCTCGCGCTCGGTCGCGCCGAACTCGGCGGTGTCGACCGGTGCGGCCGCGTCGAACTCGGCGTCGGTGTCGGCGGCGCGCTCGCTCTCGCGCTCGCCAAGCCGCTCGGCCGGCGAGGTGCGCTCGGCGAGGGGCTCGAACGCCGGGCCCTCCTCGGCGTCGGTCTCGAGGAAGGGATTCTGTTCGAGCATCTGCTCGACTTCCTGATGCAGTTCGAGCGTCGAGAGCTGCAGGAGCCGGATCGATTGCTGGAGTTGCGGCGTCAGCGCCAGGTGCTGCGAGAGGCGGAACTGCAGCGTCGGCTTCATGGCGCGACGCTCGATCGAAACCGGTCCGCGGGCGCCTGGCGGCGCGCGGCCGGCGGGTCACATGCGGAAGTTTTCACCGAGATAGACCTTGCGCACGTCGGCGTTGGCGACGATCTCGGCCGGGGTGCCTTCGGCGAGCACCCGGCCTTCGTTGATGATGTAGGAGCGGTCGCAGATGCCGAGCGTCTCGCGGACGTTGTGGTCGGTGATCAACACGCCGATGCCGCGGCTCTTCAGGAAACCGACGATCCGCTGGATCTCGATTACGGCGATCGGGTCGACCCCAGCGAACGGCTCGTCGAGCAGGATGAAACGCGGCTGGGTCGCAAGCGCGCGGGCGATCTCGACGCGACGCCGTTCACCGCCCGAAAGCGCCGGCGCCGGCGAATGCCGCAGCTTCTCGATGCCGAGGTCGGCGAGCAGGGCGTCGAGGGTCGATTCGATCAGCGCGGGCTTCAGCGCGCGGCCGTTCGCGTCGATCTGCAACTCGAGCACCGCACGGATGTTCTCCTCGACGTTGAGTTTCCGAAAGATCGACGCTTCCTGCGGCAGGTACGAAAGCCCGAGCCGCGAGCGCCGATGGATCGGCAGCCGTTCGATCCGCGTCCCCTCGATCCAGATCTCGCCGGCATCGGCCCGCACCAGGCCGACGATCATGTAGAAGCTGGTCGTCTTGCCGGCGCCGTTCGGCCCGAGCAGTCCGACCACCTCGCCGCCGCCGACCGCCAGGTGCACGTCGCGAACCACCATCCGCGCGCCGTACGATTTGCGCAGGCCCACCGCCACCAGCCGGTGCGGCGCGGCGCCGGACGCCAAGTCGCCCGACGCCGTGGCGGCCTCCGTCGATCTCGCGCTTCGACCGCCGTCGAGTGTCACGACCGCCGCCTCATCGCGCCGGCTCGCTGCCCGCGCCGAGCGCCGGGCTCGGCCGGAGCGCCGGTCGCGGCGCGGGAGCGCGGTCGGCCGAGGCCGCCTCCGCAGCCGCTTCGCTGCCTTCGCGGGGCGTCAGCACGACGCGGACCCGGCCGGTCGGATTGGCGGCGGTCGGCCTGGCGCCGCCGCTCACCTCGATGCGCTCGGTCGTGCCGTTGTAGATGATGAGGTTGCCGCTCGCCTGGTCGGCGATCGCCGCGCCGCGCAACCGGCGGACTTCGGCGTTGTCGACGAAGCGGACGGTGTCGGACTTGCCGTCGTACTCGAGTCGCTCGGCCTGGCCTTCGATCGTCTCGTCGAGACCGTCCCGCTTCTGGCGAAAGGTCGCCAGCCGGCCGGGTGCGCCGTACGCGGTCGCGACCCGGTAGCCGCTCGGCAGTTCATGCACCTCGACCCGGCCGGCGCGGATCACCATCGAGCCCTGGGTGATCACGACGTTGCCGCTGAAGCTGATCGTCTGTTTTAGGAGATCGACCTGGCCGCCGCCGTCGGACTCGATCGCCGGTTTCTGGAACCGGTCGGCGCGGTCGGCGCGGGCCGGAGCGACCCACCCGACGAGTCCGGCGAGGACGGCCACCGCAAGCACCGATGCGCCGTTCGATCGACGTGGCGGTGCCGTGCAGGAAACGCAGCGAAGGAAGCGGGTCGTTGGCGGCATGAAACTTGCAACTATTCTATCGCAGCCCCGAGTGCCAGATGTCGGCCGGTGCTGGGTGCAAGCAGCGCTTATCGCGAATACGACTCGAGTCGCGAGCGCCATGGGCCCCGTCCGACCTGCAGGCACGCCCTTTGCCGGTCGACGGCGGTCGTTGCGCTCACGAGAGTCCCGGCATGGAACACACCGCTGGCCTGAAAGCCGCCTCTGGCGGCAACCGTGCGACCGGGCGCGCACACCGATACCTGGCCTCGCTTTTGGCGCGGCGGCGGCAGTTGACCGCGGTCGCGATGACCGTCGCCGTGGCGCTTGGCGGCTGTGAGCCGAAGTCGGCCGCGCCGACGACATCGAGTGTTGCGCCAGCGACGCCAGTGGCGGCCTACCAGCCGGCGCCGCAGCCCGGCGCGCAGGTCGCCCAGCCTGTCTACCCGAATCAAGCCGCACCGGCGCCATATCCGCAGCAACCGGTGCAACCCACGCTCTATCCACCCCAACCCGTGCAACCGGCGCCCTATCCACCGCAATATGCCGTTCCCCCGGCCGCGAACACCACCTACCCGAGTCCTTACGGTACGGCGGTGGCCGCGGCTCAGCCAGCGGCACCGGCACCGGTCTACAACGACAACGGACCGCCGCCACAGGTCCAGCCTCAGCCCCAGCCGCGCGCTCAGGCCCAGGCGCCTCGCGCCGCGCCGCGCAGCACCCATACCGCGCGCGCCGCGGCCCCGGTGCCGAGCGGTCGCCTCGGTCGTGTCACCCGGATCGAGCCGATCGAGGAACGCCCCTCGGGCACCGGTGTCGGCGGAGTCGCCGGTGCGGCCATCGGCGGCCTGGTGGGCAACCACTTCGGCGGCGGTCTCGGACGCACGGCACTGACGGTTCTCGGTGTCGCCGGCGGCGCGGTGGCGGGCAACAATGTGGAGCGCAACGTTCGCGAGCGCACGGTCGGCTACAAGGTCGAGATCGAACTCGACAACGGCGAGAGCCGGCTCATTCAGGAAACGAGCGTCGGTGACCTGAAGGTCGGTGACCGCGTCCGCGTCACGGGCAACGGTTTTCGCCGCGTTTGACGCTCGGGCTTCGATTTCGCAAGGCCGCTCGTGAGGCGGCGCCAGGAGCATCGATGGGCAACCATGTCTACAAGATGGTCGAGCTGACCGGTTCGTCCGCCATTGGCAGCGACGACGCGATCAGGAACGCGATCGGCACCGCCGCCAAGACGCTGCGCAACCTCGACTGGTTCGAAGTGATCGAGACGCGCGGCCACATTGCCGACGGCAAAATCGCGCACTGGCAGGTCACCCTCAAGGCGGCGTTCCGGCTCGAGTCCTGAGCCGGCTTGCGCGTCGAATGCTTGATTCACGGGAGTCAGGCGCTCGATTCGCCGGCATGGCGGTCTTCCGTCTGACGCCGCCGGCAGCTGGGCCGGCCGGCCCCGGTTCAGCGAATCAGGGCATCGTGCACGACCCGGCCGGCCGGCAAGGTGTTCACCTGACCGCCCGGAATATCCATCAGGATTCGGCTTCGATCGGGCGACATGCAGGCGGTCAGGTGCAGGACCGGTTCGGCGTCGAGGTCGTGCATCAGGCGCACGAGTTTCAGCATCGGTGAACCTACATCGATCCGGAGTTGCGCAGCACTGGCCGGGTCAGCGACCTGGGCCGTGATCTCCTGGACGACGCGCCCGAAGCGCACGCCCCGGGCCAACAACACCTCGTAGAGCGCACGTTTTTTCAAAGCCGCGACCGTCACGCTGCGTCCGAACGCCGCCGGCACCCACGCCTCGGTCAGCATCACCGGCTCATCGGACACAAAGCGCAGCCGCCGCGCATGCATCGCCAGCGTGCCGTTTCTGAGTTGCAACAGTGCCGCCACATCGGTCGGCGGCACCGCCCGTGCGACTCCGAGCACCACCCCGTCGGTGTGTGCCGCTGTCTGGTCGAGAGAGTCGATCAACGAGAGCGTCGGGCGCAGAGGCCGCCCCAGCCGCCCGGGTTTGACGAAGGTGCCGAGCCCGTGCCGGCGCTCGATCACGTCAAGCGCGGCCAAGTCGCCGAGCGCGCGGCGGACCGTGATCCGCGAGACGCCGAAGCGCTCGCCGAGCGCTTCCTCGGTCGGCAACGCGCCGGTCGCGGCATACAGCCCGCGACCGATCTCGTCGCGCAGCACCATGAAAAGCTGGCGGTGCAAGGACGCCGCGGGAGAGCGCGTCAGACGGGTCGACGAGGCGGACGGGAAAGTGGCGGTCATGGTGCTGCAGCGGAGGTTGGTTCGAGTATGGCGGTTGACATCCGCCTCAGTGGTCTTTACTGTATAAACACCAGACGACTCGGGCGAAACTTCTAGGAGCCGCGGATGACCGTCAATTCATCCCTCCGCCCGCAGCTCGCGGCGCCCGGCTTGATCGTGGCGCCCGGCGCCTACGACGCGATCGGCGCGCGGCTCATCGAGCAGGCCGGTTTCCCCGCCGTCTACATGACCGGCGCCGGCACCTCGGCAGCGCGCGGCTATCCCGACTTCGGCCTCCTGACCATGAGCGAGATGGTCGACAACGCCGCCAGCATGGCGCGCGCGATCGGCGTGCCGCTGATCGCCGATGCCGACACCGGCTACGGCAACGAACTTAACGTGACCCGCAGCGTGCGCGAATACGAAGCGCGCGGCGTCGCTGCGATCCACATCGAGGACCAGGTGGCTCCCAAGCGCTGCGGTCATCTCGACGGCAAGGAGGTCGTTTCGCGCCGGGAGTTCGTCTCCAAGATCCGCGCCGCGGTCGAGGCCCGGCACTCGTCCGATTTCATCGTCATCGCCCGCACCGATGCGCGGGCCACGCACTCGCTCGACGAGGCGATCACGCGGGCCAACCTCGCGCTCGACGCCGGCGCCGACCTCGCCTTCGTCGAGGCCATGCAGACGGCCGAGGAGGCGACCGAAGTGCCGCGGCGGGTCCATGGGCCCTGCCTGCTGAACATCGTGCCGGGCGGGCGCACGCCGGTCGCCGATCTGCGGATCGCTGAGGCGATGGGTTACAAGCTCGCGATTCTGCCCGGGTTGATGCTCCAGGCTGCGATCACCGCCGGCGATGCGGCCCTGGCGCAGCTCCGCGCCGACCGCATCGCACCGGCCGCCACCGCCAGCGTCGCCGAGACCTTTCGCCGCTTCGGCGCCGACGAATGGGAGGCCCTTCGACAGCGTTTCAACGCCGGCGCGGATGAAGACGCGGACCCTGACGCCGACACCGGCGCCGCGGCGCCGGCTCAGGCGCACTGACCATGGCCGCGACGCAGTTCGACAAGATCTGGCACACGCACGTCGTCTCCGACCTGGGCGACGGCTGGGCGTTCCTGCACATCGACCGCCATTTGCTCCACGACCTCTCCGGCCCACCCGCGCTCGCCGAAGTCGCCGAGCGCGGCCTGCTGCCGCACAACCCCGAGCTGCTGATCGCGACCCCGGATCACGCCGTCTCCAGCCAGCCCGGACGCGACACCGTGGACGATGCGCCAGGCAACCGCCGCGCAGCGCAACTGCGCCAGGGTGCCGCCGCCGCTGGGGTTCGCTTCTTCGGCCTCGGCCAGCCTGGCCAGGGCATCGTCCACGTGATGGGGCCCGAGCTCGGCCTGGTGCTGCCGGGGTTGACAGTGATCTGCGGCGACAGCCACACCTGCACCAACGGCGGCGTCGGCGCGCTCGCATTCGGCGTCGGTTCTTCGGAAAGCACCCATGCGATCGCGACCCAGACGCTCAGGATGCAGAAGCCGAGAACGATGCGCATCCGCTGCGATGGCCGGCTGGCGGCGGGCGTCACGGCAAAAGATCTGGCGCTTGCCATCATCGGCCGGCTCGGCGCTGCGGCCGGCACCGGGTACGCGATCGAGTACGCCGGCGCGGCGGTCGAGGCGCTCGAGGTCGAGGGCCGGCTCACGCTCTGCAACCTGACAGTCGAACTGGGGGCGCGTTGCGGCCTGGTCGCACCCGACGAGCGCACCATCGATTGGCTGCGCGGCCGCCCGTACGCGCCCGAGGGCGCTGCATTCGAGGCCGCTGCCGCCGATTGGCGTCGGCTCCCGACGGACGCCGACGCCGTGTTCGACCACGAGGTGACGATCGACGCCTCGGCGGTGCCGCCGACCCTCACCTGGGGCACGAGCCCCGAGCATGCGCTCGCCATCGACGCCTGCATCCCCGACCCGGCGGCTCGCGAATCGCCCGAGCGCGATGCTCTGCATGCCGCGCTCGACTACATGGGCCTCCGCGCCGGCCAGCCGATCGCCGGCACGCCGGTCGACTGGGTGTTCATCGGCAGCTGCGCGAATTCGCGGCTCTCGGATCTGCGCGCCGCGGCGGCCGTCGTGCGCGGCCGGCACGTCGCGCCGAACGTCACGGCGTGGGTCGTGCCGGGTTCCGAACTCGTCAAGCGCGCGGCCGAAACCGAGGGGCTGGACCGGGTGTTCGCGGCGGCCGGCTTCGCCTGGCGCGAGCCGGGTTGCAGCATGTGCGTGGCGGCCAACGGCGAACAGGTGCCGCCGAAAGCGCGCTGCGTGTCGACCTCGAACCGCAATTTCGTCGGCCGCCAGGGTCCGCAAGCGCGCACCCATCTCGCCAGCCCGGCGATGGCCGCCGCAGCCGCCATCGCGGGTTGCATCACGGACGTGCGCACACTCGCACCCCTCGAGGCCCGGAGCGGCGCATGACGACGACCCCGTTCGCGAGCGTCGCCGGCGCTGCCGTTCCCCTGATGTTGCAGAACGTCGACACCGACGTGATCATCCGAATCGAGCGGCTGACTTCGCTGCCGCGGGACCGGCTCGGTCCGTATGCGCTCGAGGCCCTGCGCTACCGCGAGGACGGCACGCCGGATCCGGACTGCATCCTCAACCAGCCGCGCTTCGCGAATGCGCCGTTCCTGCTCGCCGGTCCCAACTTCGGCTGCGGTTCGTCGCGCGAGGGCGCGGTCTGGGCTTTGCAGGGGATCGGCGTGCGCTGCATCGTTGCGCCGAGCTACGGCGATATTTTCTACAGCAACTGCTTCCAGAGCGGCGTGCTCCCGATCCGGCTGCCGCTCCAGGAGGTCGAGGCGCTCGCGGCAGCCTGTGGCCATGGCGCTCCCCTTTCGGTCGACGTCGACGCGCAGACGCTCGTCGCGCCCGACGGTCGCCGCATCGCTTTCGAGATCGACGCGCGGCGGAAGACCGCGCTCCGCCTCGGGCTCGACGACATCGGCTTGACGCTTCAGGACGATCCGTTGATTCGCGCCTGGCAGGCGCGCGACCGGCTCGCCCGGCCGTGGGCCTGGCTGCCGGTGACGCACTGATCGCCCGCAAGGCACCGCCGCGTTAGTGCGATCTCAGGCGATATAAAAGGCGCCTAGACCTCGCGACGGTCTGCACGGAGGCGGCGCGACGTCACGCGGCCGAGTTCGCCGCACGGGTCCGCCGGTCGAAGTCGATGGCGTCGACCGGGCCGCCGAACGCCATCCGCTCGAGCAGGCACGACCGGACCGACTGGGGCGGCCCGGGCGCCGAGGTTTGGAACAATCGTCACGGTGCGAATTGCAACCTGGAACGTCAACGACATCGCGAAGCGGCTGCCGATCCTCCTCGCCTGGCTCGAGACGACCCGGCCCGACATCGTCGCTCTCCAGGAACTCAAGAACAGCGGCGAAGCGTTTCCGGCCGCCGCGCTGGAAGCTGCGGGCTACGGCGCGGCATGGGTCGGCGAAAAGCGTTGGAACGGGGTCGCGCTGCTGGCTCGCGGACGCCAGGTGATCGTGGTACGGCGAACGCTGCCGGGGGATTCCGGCGACAGCCAGGCCCGCTACCTCGAGGCTGCGATCGGCGGGTTGCTGGTCGCGTCGCTCTACCTGCCGAACGGCAACCCGTGGCCGGGACCGAAGTTCGCCTACAAGCTCGCCTGGTTCGAGCGCTTGAACGCGCATGCCGCGGCGCTCATCGCGACCGGCCATCCGGTGGTCCTGGCGGGCGATTACAACGTCGTGCCGACCGATGCCGACATCTACGACGCGACGCCGAGCTGGCGCGCCAACGCCCTGCTGCAGCCGGAGCCGCGCGCGGCCTACGCCCGGCTGCTCGCCCAAGGCTGGACCGATGCCTTCCGGACGCTCCATCCGGAAGGCCGGGTCTACACCTTCTGGGACTACCGGCGCCAGCGCTGGGCCCGCGATGCCGGGTTGCGCATCGACCATCTGCTCGTGAGCCCGGCGCTGCGACCCCGCTTGCGGGCGGCCGGGGTCGACCGCGGCGTGCGCGCCTTGCCCGACACCAGCGACCACGCGCCGGTCTGGATCGAACTGGCGGACGACTGACGTGCGATGCCGCGCCTGCGGTACCTGCGTCGTGGGCGTAGACAAACGGTCGTTTTCCGCGCTTAGGCCGCGCGCCTACAGCTGCTTGCGGCCGGCCCTTGCGTCCGGCCGCGGCGCCGCGATGAACAATGTCGACCCGTAGGCAGACCGGGTTCTGTCTTGTCGCCGAGCGAGGTCCGCAATGACGGATATGTCGACGTCCGTGCCGAACCGCGGGGCTGCGTCTCTGCGGAAGGCCCTTCCGCTGCCCGTGGTTCATGACGGTTTGCCGCCGTCGCCCGCGTCGCACGCCGCTGCCGCTGCCGCTGAACCCCTGTTCCTCTCGACCGTCAACGTCCGCAGCCTGTCGCTGGCGGTGCTCGCCGTGCTGGCCGTGCTCGCGGCGATGCAGTGGGCGAGGGCGGTGCTGATACCGATCGCGCTCGGGGTGATGCTCAGCTACGCGTTGGCGCCGATCGTGAACGCCGCCCGGCGCTGGCGGGTGCCGCGTGCCGTCAGCGCTGCGCTGCTGCTCGGGGCGATCGTCGCGGCGATCGGATGGGGCGTCGGCTCGCTCGGCGATCAGTTCGATGCGCTGCTCGACAAGCTTCCCAAGGTCACCCAATCGATCCGCCACCTGGTACTGGAGCGCGAAGGACCGTCGGCGTTCGACAAGGTGCAGCGCGTCGCCGCCGAAATCGAAGCGGTGGCCGATTCGAACCCGGCCTCGGGTGCTGCGGCCCGCGCCGGCACGCACGCCGCAGCGGCCGTGGCACTGACATCGCGCGCGCCGGCTGCGGCGGCAGCGCCGGCGCTCGATGTGCGCGGTTACCTTTTGAGCGGCACCCTCGGCGCCCTGGCGTTCGTCGGCCAGACGGTGATCGTGTTATTCATCGCGCTTTTCCTGCTGGCATCCGGCAACAGTTTTCGGCGCAAGATGGTCAAACTCGCCGGGCCGCGCCTGTCACAGAAGCGGGTCACGATCGAGACCCTGGACGAGATCGCCGGGCAGATCCAGCGCTACCTCCTTGTGCAGCTCGGGGTCAGCGTCGTGGTCGGCGTCGCGACCTGGTTGGCGTTCTATGCGATCGGGCTCCAGCAATCGGCGGTTTGGGGCGTCGTGGCCGGTCTCACGAACCTGATTCCCTACCTCGGCGCGATCCTGGTCGGTGCCGGCTCGGCGATCGTCGGCCTGATGCAGTTCGGCTCCATCGAAATGGCGGTGCTGGTCGGGTGCACCTCGTTCGGGATCCACACCGTCGTCGGCAACCTGCTCACGCCGTGGCTTACCGGTCGCGCCATTCGGATGAGCCCGGTCGCGGTGTTCATCGCGGTGATCGTGTTCGGCTGGCTTTGGGGCGTGTCGGGCCTGTTCCTCGGCGTCCCGATCCTGATGGTCGTCAAATCCGTCTGCGACCGGGTCGACGAGCTGAAGCCGATCGGCGAATTGCTCGGCGCCTAGCTCCAGCGCAACGAAGCGTCTCGCGCTGGGTCGTCGGGCTGGGAAGGACGCGCCAGCGCCGTGCCGAGGTGCAAGCCGGCTCCTACAGAGGTGGCTGCGGCTGTCCGACGCGGTCTCCACGGGGCCCCGCCTAGGATTCTTCGACGCGACTCCGACCGACTGCCATGAACGACACCGCCTACCCCGCCACGACGCATTCGGCCGACGCCGCCGCAACGTCCGACGACCCGACCCCGGGCGAGGCCTTCGCTGCGATGGTGGTCGACAACCCGCTTCCCTCGGTCCTCGCCGCTGCGGCGGTCGGGGCCGGGCTGATGGCGCTCGCGTCGATGATGGCGCCCTCGCGGTCGTCGGTGCGCAAGGACAATGTTGAAGAAGTGACGGACGCGGTCGACGACGAGGCCAGCTCGCTGCGCTCGCAGCTCGCCGATCTGGCCAAGAGCGTGCTGGCGGCGATCCCATCGAAAAACGCACTGAAGGGCCGTGCCGACGACGCGAGCGACGAAGCACAGTCCTTCGTGCAATCGGCGCGCAGCACGTTGAACGACACGCTGAAGTCGCTCGGCGGTTCCCTACGCTCGGCCGGCGACAACGCCGCCGAGACGGCGAACAGCTCACTGAAATCGGCCAGCGACAGCTTGCGCTCGGTGCTCGGCGATACCTTGAGCCAGGCGAGCGACGTGCTGCAGAAGTACCAGCCGCAGGTCGATGCGGTCACGAAACTCGCGCGCAGCAACCCGCTCTGGGCGGCGGTGTTGGCGGGCGTCGCGGGCACCCTGATCGGCTGGCAACTGCTCGGCTCCCGCAAGGATTGACGCGGCCGGAGCCAGCCGGCCGGCACCATCGGCGTTCCGTCCGTCCGGGCCTTTCGAAGATCTCTCATCGACCGTCTCTTTTCGCTGCGGCGGAGAAAGCCGGTCGATTCGCGTCCCGGAAAGCGGCGAGTTCGGGATTCCCCTGAGACGATCTCCGAACCGAATCGCTGCCGTCTCGCATCCAAGCGACCGCCGCTTGCGTACGTTTCCCTTTACGAAGACGAAGAGCCGCGATTCCTGCGCTCGATCGATCGCCGCTGAACCTGCGGCCATTCCACCCGAGGAGACCTCATGCGCACCCCCTGTTCCCATTCCTTGACCCGTGTGGCGCTCGCTGCCGGCGCCGCGCTCGTCGCGACTGCCGCCTGGTCGTCGAGCCACCGCGAGGCGCCGTCGATCGCAATGAACCCGACCGTCGACGCGACTGACCTCTACATGTTCCGCAGCTATGAGGCGGGGCGCTCGGGCTACGTGACGATCCTCGCCAACTACATCCCCTTCCAGGATCCGCAGGGCGGCCCGAACTTCTACCAGTTCAACCCGAACGCGCTGTACGAAGTCCACATCGACAACACCGGCAGCGGCATGGAAGCGCTGACCTTCCAGTTCCGCTTCAAGAGCACCTCGGCGCAGACGGCGCTCACCGTCGGCGGCAAGCAGGTCAAGATTCCCTTGATGTACTCGGGCCCGGCGGCGACCCCTGGCGCCGCGCCCGCCCTCAACGTCACCGAGAGCTACACACTGAACGTGGTACGCGGTGACCGGCGCACCGGCACCTCGGCGGCCGTCACCAACGCGAGCGGCGGCGCGGCCACCTTCGCGAAGCCGATCGACAACGTCGGCGAGAAAACCTTCGGCATCGGCGGCTATGCGGCCTATACGAACCAGTTCGTCTACACCGTCAATGTGCCGGGCTGCGCCACGCCCGGTCGCGTGTTCGTGGGCCAGCGCAAAGAGCCGTTCTACATCGCGGTCGGCAAGATCTTCGACCTGTTCAATCTGAATCCGCTCGGCGTCGAGGTCGGCGGCAACAACAACGATCTCGAAGGCAAGAACGTCTCGACGCTCGCGCTCGAGATGCCGATCGCCTGCCTGACCAATGGCAGCGATCCGGTCATCGGCGCCTGGACCACCGCGAGCCTGCGTCAGGGCAAGCTGCTGAGCAACGCCCCGGCGACCGGCCTGAACAATGTCGCGAAGGAAGGCGGCGCCTGGACCCAGGTTTCGCGTCTCGGCATGCCGCTCGTCAACGAGCTCGTCATCGGCCTCGACGACAAGGACAAATTCAACAACTCGAAGCCGAAGAACGACGCGGCCAACTTCGCCGATTACGTCACCAACCCGACATTCCCGGCGCTGGTGCAAAAGTTGTTCCCGAGCGCGGTCGCGCCGACCAACTTCCCGCGGACCGATCTGGTGACCGCGTTCCTGAAGGGCATCAAGGGCGTGAACCAGCCCGTCAACCCGACGGTGCTCTCCGAAATGATGCGGCTCAACACCTCGATCGCCGCGACGCCCGTGGCCGCTCAAAATGCGATGGGAGTGGCCGCCGGTGACAACGCGGGTTACCCGAACGGCCGGCGTCCGGCCGACGACATCGTCGACATCACGATGCGCGTGGCAATGGGCGCGCTCTGCGTGTTGACCGGCACGACCGACGCGCTCGCCGTCGGTTGCAAGCCGAGCGACGCCCCGGCCGGCGGCCTGGCGCTGACCGATGGTGTGCGCAAGTCGGCAGCCAACTATCTCGCGACCTTCCCGTACCTGACGACGCCGTTGGCAGGCAATTTGAACCCGCCGCCCGCCGCCGGCACCACCTACCCGTGAGCGAAGGAGCCCATTCCATGCGCACGACTTCTTCGATTCCGCGGTGGCGGATCCCGCTCGCGCTCATCGCCGTGGCAGCCCTGGTCTCGGCCTGTGGCGGCGACGGCAACGACGACCAGCCGAGCGTCACCCAGGCCGTACCGGCGTCCGCGAGCCAGAACGTCGCCGGGTTCATTGCCTACCTGCAGGAGCTGGTGGTCGCTTCGGCCGACACGCTCGAGCCGGTAGATACGAGCGGCGTGACCGCGCCGGTCGACGACACCGGCGAGCCGGTCGCGCTGAATTGACCGGGCGGCCGCACCGACCGGGATGACGGCGCGACGGCGGCGTGCTGCGCCGTTCGCCATCAGCTTGGTTTGTGCGGCTGCAGGCTGGCTCGCGGCCGTCCCGCGGGCCGCAGCCGAGCCCCTGGTACCGACGGGCGACGCGCAGATCGTCGAGGTGCTGCCGCCTGGCAGCGGTGCGCGCGACGCCGAGCGCCAACTGCGGCGTCGTCTGGCCGAACGGCCAGGCGATGCCGCCCTCGCGGTCAGCCTGGCGCGACGCGATCTGAAGCGCGCCCGCGATGCCGGCGATCCGCGCTTCGCCGGGTTGGCGCTCGCCGCACTCCGGCCCTGGTCTGATCCGGTCACCGCCCCCGATGACGTGTTGTTGCTGCGCGCGACCCTGCAGCAGTACCTCCACGACTTCGATCCTGCCGTCGACACCCTGCGCACGCTGCTCGCCCGGCCGGCTGGCAGCAACCAGGCCGAGGCTTGGCTCATGCTGGCGACGGTCCTGCGCGTTCAGGGCCGTTATGGCGAATCCGACGCTGCCTGCAGTGCGGTCGCCCGGAGCGGCGCGGATCTATACGCGGCGGCCTGCCTGGCCGAGAACGCCGGCTTGCGGGGGGCAGCAGCGCCCGCCCGGGCAAGCTTCGAGCGCCTGGGGGCCGACCCGCGCGCCGGCCCTGGGACGCAGGCCTGGCTGATGACATCGGTGGCCGAGCTCGAGCAGCGCGAGGGCCGCCCGGCCGCGGCCGATGCGGCGTTCCGCGCCGCGCTGCGCCTGGCGCCGGATG
Source organism: uncultured Rhizobacter sp. (assembly GCA_964236915.1). Classification (GTDB taxonomy): domain Bacteria; phylum Pseudomonadota; class Gammaproteobacteria; order Burkholderiales; family Burkholderiaceae_C; genus LMDS01. The sequence continues at coordinate 10,679 of CAXSGM010000011.1, read as the reverse complement.
CCTACGCGACAGTCGACTACGCCGACTTCCTGATCGAGCAGCGGCGTCCGGCCGAAGCGCTGCGCCTGCTCGGATCCGAGCCCCGCACCGACGCGGTGCTACTGCGGCTGGCGATCGCCGGTGCCGCGGCGCATGCGGCGACGGCGCCCGCCGACGCCGCCGAGATGCGTGAACGGATCGCCCTTGCGAATGAGCGCCCCGAAGCCCGCCGTTTTCACGGCCGCGAGCAGGCGATGTTCGCGCTCGCCATCGACCACGACGCCGCGCGCGCGTTCGACCTGGCGCGGGGCAACGTCGTGGCCCAGCGCGAGGCGATCGATCTGCTGGTCTACGCCCAGGCTGCCGCGGCAACGGGCGACCGACGCGCCCTCGATGCCGTTCGGCGACTGCGCTCGACGATCGGGTTGCACGATCGGCGGCTCGATGCGCTGCTGCGCTGAGCTTGAACGGATCGGCCTCGCCGGGCAGCCGGAACGGCCGGGGGGAAGCCTGACGCCGCCTGCACCCGACCGCCCGGACCGCCCGCAGGTGCCCACGGCGTGGCAGCGCCCGGGCCGCCGGACGACGCCAAAGGGTTCGCTCGGGCGCCTCATGGCCGCCCTCTGGGTGCTGCTGGCGCTGCTGTTCGCCATCCCGGCCGCCGCCCACAAGTCGAGCGATGCGTACCTGCAACTCGACGCGACCCCCGGCCGGCTGGCGCTGCGCTGGGATATCGCCCTGCGCGACCTCGACATCGCGCTCGACCTGGACACCGACGGCGATGGCCGGCTGAGCTGGGGCGAGGTCAAGGCCGGGTGGCCGCGTATCCTCGCCTATGCGAGCGCGCGGCTCGCGATCACCGGCTGTCCCTTGCGCGAGGCCGGCGTTGCGCCGGCGCTCGAACGCCGCAACGATGGCAGTTACGCGGTGCTGCGGTTCGTCGCCGACTGCACGCTGCCGGATCCGCCGGCGCTCCGCTACACGCTGCTCGGCGAGCTCGATCCGACGCACCGCGGCCTCGCCAAGATCGCGCGGCCGGGCCGGCCGATCGTGTTGACGGTGCTCGATCCGTCTGCGTCTGCGTCGGCGTCCGTGAATGGCTCCGGCGTCCCGTCGGCCGGCGCAGCGGGAGCGCTGAACGCGTCGGCGGCGTCCGGCGCGACGACCGCATCCGGCACGGCGGCTTCAGCGGCGGCGGAAGGCCCCAACGCGACCTCGGCCAGTGCCGCCCTGCACCCTGCTGCTGCCGCAGCCACGGCCGCCGCGCCGTCGCGATGGCAGTTCCTATCCGAAGGGGTGCGCCACATCCTGACGGGCTACGACCATGTGCTGTTCCTGATCTGCCTGCTGTTGCCGGCCGTGCTGCGCCGCACGCCCGCAGGCTGGCGCCCGGTCGAGCGGCTCGGCGAGGCGTTCTGGCCGGTCATCGGCATCGTGTCGGCGTTCACCGTCGCGCATTCGCTGACGCTCGGCCTGGCCGCCCTGAAGCTGGTCTCGCTGCCGTCGGCGGTCATCGAGCCGGCGATCGCGGTGACGATCATGCTGGCGGCGGTCGACAACCTGCGGCCGGTGTTCCCGGTGCCGCGGATCGTCGTGGCCTTCGTGTTCGGCCTGGTACACGGCTTCGGTTTTGCCGGCGTGCTGTCGGAGCTCGACCTGCCGGCCGCCGATTTCGCCTGGGCGCTGTTGCAGTTCAACCTCGGCCTGGAATGCGGCCAGCTGCTGATCGTGCTGATCGTTACCCTGCTGCTGTTCGCGCTGCGACGGGCGCGGCGCTACCGCCCGGTCGTGCTGAGCGGCGGCTCGGTGCTCGCGTTCGCGATCGCTGCCGCCTGGTTCGTCGAGCGGGTCGCGAACATCCGGATCCTGCCGTTCTAGTGGCGTGCGCCGGAGCCTCGTTGTCCGACTTCCCCGAAGCGGGGACACGCTGCAGGCGGACGATCGCCCGCTGCCGGCGGGCGCTGACGCCGGCGACGGCGCACCGGCCCCGGCGTCCGCCGTGCGGACCGGGCGGCATGCCGAGGTCAGCCGTGATCGTTGCGGCGCCGCCGCACGCTGAGCCAGACGCCGGCGACGCCGAGCGCCAGCAGCGACGCGGTCGCCGGCTCGGGGACCGGGTTCACCGCAGCGGTGATCGTGATGTTGTCGAACGCGACGTTGCCGGCGTTGCCGCCGAAGCCGATCGAGTGCGCGGTGCCGGCGAAGCTCAGGCTCACCTGCTGCCAGTTGCAGAGCGGCGCGCTCGTGCAGCCGCCGATCTGGGCGTTCGCGCCGAGGCCGAGCGAGCCGAGCAGCGTGCCGGCGCCGTCGGTGCCGCTCCATAACGTCACGCCGTCGAGCGCCGAGGTGAGGGCCGAATACCAGAACGAGACCGAGCCGGTGAAGCCGGCCGCCGCATCCAGATACGCGCTCGAGTCGGTCGCGAAGAGCACGGTGCCCGGCGTCGGCGCGTTGGCGAAATAAGGGCCGAGCGGGTCGTTGGCCAGCGCGAGCGCGGCGCCGCTGAACGACACGCCGAGGTTCTGCGCACCGACGGCACCCGCGCCGTCGCTGCCGCCGTTGTAGTAGTTGGCCACCGAGGCGTAGCTCGTGACGCCCTCGAAGTCGATCGTGTCGGGGCCGGCGGCGACGGCGGGCAGCGCCGTCGTGGCAACGATGGCGGCGATCGCGGCGGTGGCAAGGGAGGGACGGGGCAGGCGCATGGACAAGTCCTCGAAGCTGGGCGGCCTCGACGGCCGCGGGGGGAGCAGGGGTTCGGCCTGAGTCTCCCCGGCGATCGCGACAGCAGCGTGACAGCGGAGGCGTTTGGCGCGGGTTGCCGCGCGTCAGAGCCGATGTCTGCGGTCGGCGGAGTGGCCGCTGACCGAAGCCGCCGACCCGCGTCTGCCGGTCTGCGTCGGCCGGTCCGCGGAATCGCAAGAAGCCGCAAGAAGCGTCACACCCTCGTCAAACAGGCCGCCTAGGCTCCCGCATTCGAAACGCGAGGAGAAGTTCATGGTTTGCCCCATCCCCAAACGCGAGCTGGTTGTCGCGGCGATCGCCGCGCTCGGCTCCGCATCGCTCTCGGTGCTGCCGGAAGGCGCCAGCGCTGCGCCCAAAACCCCCGGCCAGTACGCCACCGGCGACTTCCACAACCACACGACCTGCTCCGACGGTTCGATCTCGATGCAGAAGCTCGTCAAAAAGGCGACCGACAAGAACGACACGCCGTGGGGCCTCGACTGGTTCGTCCAGGCCGGCCACGGCGGCAACGGCAATCGCAACTGCACGCTCGTCGAGGACGCGACGCTCGCGACCCCGGCCTATCCGTACAACGCCGCGCAGACCCCGCAGACGACCTGGTCCGACTCGATCGGCGCAGCGGCGATCAAGGGCGGTGGCGGCGGCGTCGGCGGCAACGGCAACATGTGGCGCTGGCAGTCGATCCAGGAGTTCCAGTACCCGCTGCTCGAGTACCTCTCGGCCTTCAAGGGCCTGCCGCTCTTCATCGGGATGGAGTCGGTCGTCGCCGGGCACGAACACTCGTCGATGTCGGTGATCACCGGCCAGATGCCGGCCGCCGCCGACACGGCGACTTTGCCGACGACCAAGGGCTACACCGCCCTCGGCAACGCCAACGCGCTCGCCCAGTGGTCCTACTGCTTCGACCGCGGCGACACCGACACCAGCCGCGGCAACACCACCGGCAGCACGCTCGGCAACAACTGGAACTGCAATGTCGCCGGCAGCGCCAACGCCGCCGACCCGAGCTGGAACGCCAAGGCGCAGAAGCTCATCCCGACGACCGGCGCCGGCACCGGCACGCTCGGCCACTTGAAGACCGTCGAGGCGGTCAGGTGGATGGCGCAGCTGCACGCGACCGGCAGCTACTACGTGCCGGCCCACCTCGAGCGCGCCGGCCCGTTCAACCCGGACGGCAACAACGGCTACAACATCGAGCACCTTCGCAACTTCAACAACGCCGGGCCGGCGATCGCTTTCGGCTTCGAGACGCAGCCTGGGCACGGCGCCGCCAACAACCGCGGCGAGTACCAGGTCGCCCGCAACACGATCGCCGGCGTTCCGGTCGACTCGGTCGGCGGCACGACCTACGGCGGCACCGGCGTCTACGGCGCGCTGATCGGCGGCGTCTGGGATGCGTTGCTCGGCGAGGGCCGCAATTTCTGGTTCTTCGCAAGCTCCGACTGGCACAACCGCGGCAGCTTCGGCCCCGACGACCGCCGCTCGACGCAGGATTTCTTCCCCGGCGAATACCAGCGCACCGCGGTGATGGTGCGAAACGGCAGCGACAAGCTCCGTCCGCAGGGCATCGTCGACGGGCTGCGCTCGGGCAACGCGTACGCCGCCAGCGGTCAGCTGATCGACCGGCTCGCGTTCGTCGCCTGCGCGTCGTATCCGGGCATTGCCGCGCGCACCAACGCCGCGGTCGAGGCGATCGCGGTGGCGGCGGCAACGCACAACACCGACATCGACGTCGCCGGCTGCGCGACGATGGGCGAAAAGCTCGTGGTGCGCCCGGGCGCCGAGATCGTCGTCGCCGTTGCACTGCGCGATCCGCAGGGAACGAACTACGCGCCCTACAGTTTTCCGAACCCGTCGCTGCTGCAGATCGGCATGCGCCAGCCGATCAACATGCCGGTGCTCGACCACGTCGACCTGATCCGCGGCATGGTCACCGGCTACCGCCAGCCCGGTACCGCCAACTATGCCGGCGAGTGGCCGCGCAACACCGCCTGGCTGCACGCGGACGGCACGACCGCCGATCTCGCGGTCGTTCCGGCGGCGGCGAAGAACCCCAGCGCCGCGGTCATTCGCACCTTCAACGGCGCGGGCGCGGCCCCGTGGTCGACCGCCGCCTCGGGTGCCGACAACACGCCGTTCCTGAAGATGAGCTACCGCGTCCCGGCGGTCGCCGCCTCGCAGTACCTGCGGCTGCGCGGCACGAACATGCCGCCGGCGGTGCCGTACGAGACCGACGCGAGCGGCAACCCGCTGTCCGACCTCTACACCAACTCGAACGACCTGACGAAGCTGAAGATCCCCTGCACGGCCGTCGCCACGAACCTGCCGGCGAGCGGCGCGACTTTCGCGAGCGGCACGATCGATGGCTGCCCGGCGCACCTGCCGGTGGTGGCTGGCGTCAAGTACGTCGCCTACGACGTCGCGGCCTGGGCCGACCTCTGGTTCTACAGCAACCCGATCTATGTCGAAGTGGCCGGCTCGACGGCGGTCGCGGGGGTGCGTTGAGGGGTTCGATGAGTGACACGGGAACCGGTTCCCTCGCTGGGTCCCGTGTCGATGCAAAGGCGAGTGCCGGTGCAAGTGCCGGTGCAAGTGCGAGTGCTGGAGCGGACGCGGGTGCTGGAACGGACGCGGGCCGGAGTGCGGTCAATCGAGGCGCGGCATTCCTGCGTGCTCCGACGTTCTCTGCCCGCGTCGGCCGGCCGTGGCCGCGCTGGACCCGCGAGCCGCTGCTGCATTTCGCGCTGCTCGGCGGGCTGCTGTTCGCGGTCGACCACGCGCTCGTCGTGCGCGCGGGCGATCCGCGGACGATCGTCGTCGGTCCGGAGGTCGATGCCGACGCCGTGCGGCTCTTCACGGCGTCGCGCGGACGCGCCCCGGACGCCGCCGAGCGTGCCGCGCTGCGCCGCGTCTGGCTCGACAACGAAGTGCTGTACCGCGAGGGCCTGGCGCTGCAGGTCGACAAGGGCGACGACGCGATCCGCGAGCGCGTGATCTTCAAGGCGCTGAGCGTCGTCGACGCCAACGCCCGGCTGCCGCCCTACGACGAGGCGACGCTGCGGCGCTGGTTCGACGCCCACCGCGACAAATACGACGAGCCCGCGCGCTTCGACTTTCAGGAAGCGGCGCTCGCCGGCGACGCCTCCGAGGCGGCGGTGCGGGCCTTCGTCCGCGCGCTGAACGCCGGCGCACCTGGCGACGCGCAGGCCGGTCTGCGCGTTTTCAAGGCGCGTCCGGGCGCGAGTCTGCTGCAGAGCTACGGCGCCGCATTCGTGCAGGCGCTGCAGACCGCGCCGCCCGGCGAATGGCAGGCGCTTGCGACGCGCGACGGCTGGCGCGCGGTTCGGCTGGATGCCGTCGTCGCGCCGCGACCGGCGGCCTTCGAGGCGCTGCGCGGCGTCGTGCTGCAGGACTGGACCGATGCGACGCTCGCCGCCCAGCGTAGCGCCGCGGTCGGCACCCTCGCCAAGCAGTACAAGGTCGTCGACGCGACCGCGGCACGATGAACGCGGCACCGGTTTTCGCGACCGACCCCGCGATGCGTCGGCAGCGCGCGCCTCACGCGCCGGCGGGGTCGCCGCGCTGCTCGAGCGCTGGCTGGCCACCCGTGGCCGACCTCCGCGCGGCGCAGCGGGCCTGCCTCGGCCGGCCCGTCGGGTTGCTGACACCCGCCCGTCGGTTCATCGGAATTCTGGCGCTCGCCAGCGTCGCCGCCTGGCTTCCCGCCGCGGCGCACGAGCTGAGCATGGCCGAGATGCAGCTGCGCGAAACCGCGCCGGGCGAGTTCGTCTGGGCCTGGACCGCGAGCGAGAAGCGCGCCGCCGCCGACGACCTGATGCCGCGCTGGCCCGAGGGCTGCACCGCCGAGCCGGCGCGGCTGCACTGCGCCGCGGGCGGGCTGCGTGGCACGCTCGAGATCGAGGGTGTCGGCCGGCACTATTCGGCCGCGCTGGTGAAGATCGCCTGGCTCGACGGCAACGAGCACGTCTACACACTCACCGCCGGTCAGCCGCGCGTGCAGCTCCACGGCGCGGCCGCCGACCGGCGCGGCTGGCGCGAGATCGCGACGGCGTACTTCGGGCTCGGCGTCGAGCACATCCTGACGGGCACCGACCACCTGCTGTTCGTCCTCGGCCTGCTGTTTCTGGTCGGCTTCGGCCGCCGGCTGGTCGCGACGATCACCGCGTTCACCCTGGCCCACAGCCTGACGCTCGCGCTCAGCGCCCTCGGCTGGCTGACGCTCCGCTCGCCGCCGGTCGAGGCGTCGATTGCGCTGTCGATCGTGCTGGTCGCGCGCGAGGCGCTTGGCGGGCGCAGCGGCCGGGCGCCGGGTTCGGCGGCCACGGCGGGGACGGCGGGGTCGGCGGGGACGGCGTCGGCCCGCCGATCTTCGGGTGCGACGAGCGCGCGGGGCCGATGGGCTCGCACCTTCTCGCCTCACCGGGGGGCGGCCGCCGTCGGGGCCGACGCGCCGACGCTCGCCCGCCGCTGGCCGGCGCTGATCGCATTCCTGTTCGGCCTGGTGCACGGCCTCGGCTTCGCGGGGGCTTTGAAGGAGATCGGCCTGCCGGCGGACCACCTGCCGGTCGCGCTCCTGACCTTCAACCTCGGCGTCGAGTTCGGCCAGTTGCTCGCGGTCGGCGTCGCCTGGCTGGTCTGGCGGATCGCCGCGCGCTGGCCACGGCTCGCCACGGTCCGCACCGCCGCGCTCTACGGCGTCGGCACGGTCGCTGCCTTCTGGTCGTTCGGCCGCATCGCGGCGGTCTTCGCATGATGGCGGTCGGCGGGAGCAAGGACGCTGACGAGGTCGTCGGCCTGTTCCCGGTGCCGCTGCTGCGGGCGCGCGCCGCCCTGCCGGCGCCGCTCGTCGCCGGCCTCGTCGAGCATTTCAGCGCCCGGGCGGTCCACGCCAACAACAACGCCACCGGCCGCCTGTCGCACACCGAGATGCTGACGCCCCGCGACAGCCCGCTGCTGGTCGACGCCGCCTCTGCGCTGACGCCGAAGATTGGCGAGTTCGGCGCGCTGCTCTTCGGCGAGCGCATGGGCTGGTCGATCAAGGAGATGTGGGTCAACCTGCTCGAGCCCGGCGGCCACCAGGCGATGCACAACCACGCGAACAGCTTCGTCTCGGGGATCGTCTACCTGACGCCCGTCGACGCCTCGTCGCGCACCGTCTTCATGAAGTCGCCCGGCGGCACCGACTTCGCGTTCCGGAACGACCACGCGCAGATGGCGACCGGCCCGTACAACGCCGAGCGCTGGATCAGCCCGCCGCCCGAGCCCGGCGACCTGCTGCTGTTCCCGAGCTACCTGCTGCACGCCGTGCCGCCGAACGCCGGCGCGCGTCGGATCACGCTGGCGTTCAACGCGATTCCGGCACGGATCGAGTCCTGGGGCTACACGATCCGCTTCGATGAGTGAGCGGGCGTTTGACGTGACCGAGTTGAGAGGCGCCATGCGGACCGGCACGCAGGGCGGCGTCGGGGTCGGCAAGGGCATGGGCGTCGGCATGGGCGTGGGCGTCACGGTCGCCGCGGCGGTGGAGGACCGGGTCCAACGCGGACGGCGGATGACAGCGGCGAGCGCCGTGCCGGCCCGAGCGCGCGCGTCGCCCAGCCGCGGCGCCTGGCTGCTGGCCGCCTCCGGCTTCGCGGGGCTCGGCTACCAGGTCGTCTGGACGCGTCAGCTCGCCGTCTGGCTCGGTCACGAGGCGCCGGCGGTGCTCGCGGTGGTCGCGGCGATCTTCGGCGGCTTCGCGCTCGGCGCCGCGACGCTCGGGCCGCGGATCGCGCGCAGCGCGCGTCCCGACCGTTGGTACGCCGGCTGCGAGCTGGCCATCGGCCTGTGGAGCGCGGCGCTTCTCGTGCTGCTGCCGCTGGGCGGCGCGGCCCTGCAGCGGACGATCGGCCTCGACCCCGGCCCGCTGCGGCAGTGGTCGACGAGCTTTGCCGGCGTTTTTCTGCTGTTCTTGCCAGCGACCGCGGCGATGGGTGCGACCGTGCCGGCGATCGCGCGCGTCGCCGCGAGGCCGGGCGGCAGCACGCCATCGATCGCCTTGCCCTACGCCGCCAACACCTTCGGCGCGCTGCTCGGCGTGCTCGCCACGAGCTACGCGCTGGTGCCGGTGCTCGGCCTCCGGGCAACGGCGGCGGTCTGCGTCGCCCTGAACCTCGGCTGCGCCGCCGCGGCGTTGCGGTGGCTCGTACCGCACCCCACGCTCGGTGGTGCCGGGCTGCCGGCTGCGGCGCCTGCCGAGTGGGGCGGTGCGGTGGACTCGGCCGCGGGGATCCTCGAGTGCCGCGCCCAAATCGGTGCCGTCGACGAGGCCGGTGCCCGGATCGGCACCGCCGGCGACGCCGGTGCCAAGAACGGCGCCGTTGCCGACGCCGATCGCAGCGCCGCCCGCAGCCTCACTTTTCGGCTCGCAATCACCGGGTTGCTCGGCATCGGCTATGAGGTGCTTGTCGTCCGGGTGCTCTCGCAGGTCTGCGAGGACACGGTCTACACCTACGCCGACCTGCTCGCGGTCTACCTCGGCGGCAGCGCGCTCGGGGCGGCGCTCTGGCTGCGGTGGTCGCGGCGTGTCGTCGACCCCGCGCGTGCCACCGATCGTCTGCTGGCGATGCTGGCCGCCGCCTGCCTGGCCGGCGCCGCGACGCTCTGGTTCGCGGAGCCGCTGCGCGACGCCGCCGCCGCGCAGTTCCGCGCCGGGATCGCTGCCATACCCCAAGGCAGCACCTTCGCCGCCCCGGCGGTCGCGATGGTCGCCGCGGAGGCCCTGCTCGCGCTCGCCGCCTTCGGTTTGCCGACCTTGCTGATGGGCGCGCTGTTCGCTCAGCTGTGCGACCGCCTCGCCGCCTGGCGCCCTGGCGACGTCGGCACGGCGTTCGCCGTCAACACCGCGGGGGCGGCGGCGGCACCGATCGTCTTCGGGGTCTTGCTGGCGCCGGTGCTCGGCGCGAAGCTCGCGCTGCTTCTCGTCGCGCTCGGCTACCTCGCGCTCGTGCGCCCGCAATGCTGGCGTGGCGGCTGGCCCTGGCCGCCGCTCGTCGCCGCGGCGCTGGTCGGCGCGCTCGCCCCGCCGCTCGTCTTCGTCCAGGTGCCCGAGGGCGGCCGCATCCTCGACTACCGCGAGGGCGTCGCCGCGGCGGTCAGCGTCGTCGAAGATGCCGACGGCACCGCCCGGCTGCGGATCGACAACCGCCAGCAGGAAGGCAGCAGCGCCAGCCGCAGCGCCGACGCGCGCCAGGCCTGGCTGCCGCTCCTGCTGCACCCGGCGCCGCGGCGCGCGCTGTTCCTCGGGCTCGGCACCGGCGTCACCGCGGCTTCGGCGGCGGTCGATCCCGGGCTCGAGGTCGATGCGGTCGAGCTGCTGCCCGAGGTCGTCGCGACCTCCGCGCGCTTCACCGCGCCGATCCTCGCGGCTTCGGCCGCCGGGCGCTTTCATATAACGGCCGCCGACGCGCGGCGCCAGGTGCAGGTCGCGACCGACGCCTACGACGTGATCGTCGCCGACAACTTTCACCCGGCGCGCAGCGGCTCGGCGGCGCTCTACACGGTCGAGCATTTCCGCGCGGTGCGTGGCCGGCTCGCCCGCGGCGGCGTTTTCTGCCAGTGGCTGCCGCTGCACCAGCTCGACCTGACGACGCTCGCAAGCATCGTCCGCTCGTACCAGACGGTGTTCCCCGGCGCCGTCGCGGTGCTCGCGAGCCACAGCCTGGCGACGCCGGTGATCGGCCTGGTCGGCGGCGCCGACGGCGCTGCGCGCTTCGATCCGACCGCCCTGGCCGGACGCTGGGCGGCGCTCGGCATGGAAGGCGGCCCCGCCGATTTCGGCTTCGACGGACCGCTGGCGGTGCTCGGCAGCATCGTCGCCGGCCCCAATGCGCTGCGACACTTCGCCGCCGCCGCGCCGCTCAACACCGACGACCGGCCGGTTGTCGCCTGGCTCGCGC
>CAXSGM010000010.1:0-62824 GCA_964236915.1 uncultured Rhizobacter sp. | reverse complement strand
GCAAGCCTGTACTACCACTCATAATCAAAGTTGCACTTGCTGGTTGAACCTACGCAAGCATATCCAGGTGATCGACTGGGCGCCCGTGGCGATCGATTCAGTTATGGACCATCAGTGTCTTTTCGATCTTGCCGATCCGGATCGCCCGCTCGCTGCGGTGGAGCAGTTCGTTGAAGTACACGGCATCGGCGTCGTGCGTGCGGTCGTTGAAGCCGATCGCGCGCGCGATCGTGGTTCTGACGAAGAACGAGCCGATGTCGATCCGGTTTTGCAACGGATAGCACTGGAATGGCGTGTAACTTGGGTTCTGCGTTTGCCCTGCCTTCGAATGGCTGTGAACCATGTTCCAAAGCACGAGGTCGAGGTGCTCACCGTCGACCGCATCGAAGGCGAATTCGACAAAGCGCGGCGCATAGTAATTGTCGCCGTTGGTGATCAGCACGAACTCACCGTCGGCCATCTTCAAGCCGAGGTCACGCAGGGTATGGCCGTAGTCGTTGTAGCGGGTTTCGGTCTCGACATAGCGGCAGGGCGTGGCGCCTGCCGCCCGGTGCGCCTCGACGATCCGCCGGGTTTCGGCGTCCGGGCCGTCGTGAATCACGATCGAGTCGAAATTGCGGAGCGTTTGACAGCGCAGGCTCGCCAACAAGCAGCTCAGCGCGGCCGGCTGGCGATAGGTGACAACGACAATCGTCAGCCGTCCCCCGCTTGCGTCGGTCTTCGAGCCCCAGCGCTCATCGGCCTCCGCTGCCAGACGGCCGAGCCCTCGGTAGCTCACCCGTGTCGCGTACGTCTTTTCGAAGTGGCGACGCAAAAGCCGATTCGCCGCTTCGTCGAAGAGACGGTCGCATTCGCGCCTGAGGCGGGCCGCCACTCGGTAGAGGTACAGAGAGACAGACATGCAAGCGGCGCGGGAGCGGTGCGGAGATTCCATTGTGACGCTACCCACTCCCTACAATTCGCCCCGGCCGCCGCGTCGTCGTCGACGCCCGGGGCCCTCGAACAATGCAGGAGACAAACCCATGAACAAGTCCCGACGTCGGTTCGTGACCTCCGGCCCCGCGGTTGCCGCCGCGCTCGCGTTTCCGGGAATCGCCGGCGCGCAGACGCCCGAATTCCGAATGAAGTTCGCCAGCAACCTGCCGGCGATCCATCCGTTGAACGTGCGCGTCAGGGAAGCGGCCGCAGCGATCGGCAAGGAGAGCGGCGGCCGGATCGACCTGCAGGTGTTTCCGAACAACCAGCTCGGCTCCGACACCGACATGCTCTCGCAGGTGCGTTCCGGCGCGCTCGATTTCTTTACGCTCTCCGGCCTGATCCTTTCGACGCTGGTGCCGGTGGCGTCGATCAACGGCATCGGCTTCGCCTTCAAGGACGACGACCAGGTGTGGGCGGCGATGGACGGCGCGCTCGGCGCCCACGTGCGCGCGGCCATCGCCAAGGCCAACCTCCACGCGTTCGAGAAAATCTGGGACAACGGCTTTCGGCAGATCACCAGCTCGACCCGACAGATCATGACGCCCGCCGACCTGAAGGGCTTCAAGATCCGCGTGCCGGTCAGCCCGCTCTGGACCTCGATGTTCAAGGCCTTCGACGCCGCGCCGGCCAGCATCAACTTCAGCGAGGTCTATTCGGCCCTGCAGACGAAGATCGTCGAAGGCCAGGAGAACCCGCTCGCCATCATCCAGACCGCGAAGCTGTACGAGGTGCAGAAGTACTGCTCGCAGACCAACCACATGTGGGACGGCTTCTGGTTCCTCGCCAACGGCCGGATGTGGGAGAAGCTGCCGGCCGAGCTGAAGGCGATCGTCACGAAGCACGTCAACGCCGCGGCACTCGCCGAGCGCAACGACGTTCGGCGGCTCAACAACACGGTCGAGGTCGAGCTGAAGGTCAAGGGCTTGCAGTTCAATGCGGTCGACGCCGGGGCCTTCCGCACGGTGCTGCAGAAAGCGGGCTTCTACACCGACTGGAAGGCGAAGTACGGCCCCGAGGCCTGGGCCCTGCTCGAGAAGTACTCGGGCAAGCTCGCTTGACGGGGGTGATGGGCGGCTCGGGATCGAGCGACCCTCACCCCAACCCTCTCGCGCTTGCGGGAGAGGGAGCGGGAACCGCCGTGCCGTTCGGGCCGGAGGAAGAGCTGGCAGGAACCGTCGTGCCGCAGCGGCATGACCGGGCGGCAGCCGTCGTGCCGCTCTGGAGCGCATGGGCGGTGGCGACCGAGCTGCCGGCGGCGGTTCTGGTCGTGCTCGAGATCGGCGTGCTGCTGGCGGGCGTCGTCGCGCGCTACGTCTTCAATGCGCCGCTCACCTGGTCCGACGAGCTCGCCTCGATCCTCTTTCTGTGGCTCGCGATGTTCGGCGCGCTGATCGCGCTCCAGCGCGGCGAGCACATGCGGTTGACGACGATCGTGCAGCGCGCGGGCCCGCGCTGGCGGCCGGCGCTGATGCTGTTCGCCCGGCTGGTGGTGATCGCGTTCGTGCTCGAGCTGCTCTGGCCGGCCTGGCAGCACTTCGACGCGCAATGGGACATCCGCACGCCTGCGCTCGAAATGCGCGACGGCTGGCGCGTCGTGGCGATCCTCGGCTTGACGCTCGCGATGCTGCCGGTCGCCGCGGGCCAGCTGTTGCGCGAGGCGGGATGGCGGCGCGCGGCCGTCGGCGGCGCGGCCTTCGTGGCGCTCGGACTCGCGCTCTGGCTCGCCCGACCGCTGTTCGCCGTGCTCGGCAACCTGAACCTCGTCGTCTTCTTCGTCGGCATGGTCGCGATCAGCGTCGCCGCCGGCGTGCCGATCGCGTTCGCCTTCGGCCTGGCGACGCTCTCCTACCTCGCGCTGACCACGTCGACGCCGCTCTCCATTGTCGTCAGCCGGATCGACGAGGGCATGTCGAGCCTGGTGCTGCTCGCGGTGCCGCTCTTCGTGTTTCTCGGCCTTCTGATCGAGATGTGCGGCGTCGCCAAGGCGATGGTCGATTTCCTCGCCGCGTTGCTCGGCCACGTGCGCGGCGGCCTCGCGTACGTGCTGATCGGCGCGATGTACCTGGTCTCGGGCATCTCGGGTTCCAAAGCGGCCGACATGGCGGCGGTGGCGCCGGCGCTGTTTCCCGAAATGAAACGCCGCGGCGCCTCGGAGGGGCGCCTGATCGCGCTGCTTTCAGCCTCGGGCGCGATGTCGGAGACGATTCCGCCGAGCCTGGTGCTGATCACGATCGGCTCGGTCACCGGCGTCTCGATTGCGGCTCTTTTCACCGGTGGCCTGCTGCCGGCGGCGCTCGGCGCGCTCGCCCTTTGCGGCGTGGTCGCGCTGCACCATCGGCGCGAGGACGTGTCGGGCGTGGCACGGGCCGACCGGCGCGTGCTGCTCCGAACCTTCGTCGCCGCGCTGCCGGCGCTGGCGCTGCCCTTCGTGATCCGCAGCGTGGTCGTCGAGGGCGTCGCCACCGCGACCGAGGTTTCGACCGTCGGCATCGCCTACACGCTGGTCGTCGGCCTCCTTGTCTACCGCCGCTTCGACGCGCGGCGGCTCTACCCGATGCTGATCGAAACCGCATCTCTGTCGGGCGCGATCCTTTTCATCATCGGCTGCGCGACGGCGATGGCCTGGGCGCTGACGCAATCGGGTTTCTCGCGCGAGCTCGCCGCGTTCATGCAACGCGTGCCGGGCGGCAGCGGCGGCTTTCTGGCGATCTCGATCGTCGCCTTCGTCGTGCTCGGCAGCGTGCTCGAGGGCATTCCGGCGATCGTGCTGTTCGGGCCGCTGCTGTTCCCGATCGCCCGGGCCGCCGGAATCCACGAGGTGCATTACGCGATGGTCGTGGTCTTCGCGATGGGCCTCGGGCTCTTCGCGCCGCCGTTCGGCGTCGGCTTCTACGCCGCCTGCGCGATCGGCCGGGTCGACCCCGACCGGGCCGTCGCCCACGTCTGGCCGTACCTCGGCGCGTTGCTCGTCGCCCTGATGGCGATCGCCGCCTGGCCCTGGTTGTCGATCGGCTTCCTGTAGCAGCAGGGGCTCAGCGCGCGGCGTCGCCACGCGCTTCACGGCGCTTCCTGGCGCGCCGCACCAGCAGCACCGCGATCACCGCGGCCACGCCGACCACCGGCCCGAGCGCCTCGAAGCGCTCGAGCCCGGCCAGCAGCCCGTCGAGCGCATGCCCGAACAGATAGCCGATGCCGACGACCAGCGGCGCCCAGATCGCCGCGCCGATCAGGTTCAGCACCAGAAACCGCCGGGCCGAGACCGCGCTCATGCCGATGGCCACCGGGCCGATGAGGCGCAGCCCATACATGAAGCGCACGCCGATCACCAGCACGTTCTGGTGGCGGCGGATCAGCGCCTGGGTGCGCGCCGCGCGCTCCTGAAAACGGGGGTAGCGGCGCAGCAAGCCGGTGCCCCAGCGGCGGCCGATGGCGAACAGGACCTGGTCGCCGAGCGTGCCGCCGAGAAAGGCGATGGCGCAGACGAGCGGGTAGGAGAGGTAGCCGCGCTGCGCCGCCGCGCCCGCGAGCAGGAGCACCGTTTCGCCTTCGAGCAGGCTGCCGAGGAAGACGGTCGCGTAACCGTACTGGTTGACGAGTTCGGGCAGCGTCATTCGCGGTAGCTGCGGATCACGGCGGCGTCGTCGAGATCGCCCCAACCGCGGCGCAGCACGTCGACGAAGCGCTCGCGGGCGGCAGTGCCGAGCGGCGTCGGATGGTCCACGCTCGCGGCCAGGTCGAGCGCGAGGCCCAGGTCCTTGGTCAGGATGCGGGCCGCGGCCTGCGCCGGCGACCAGGCTTCGGCGAGGGCCCGCGGCATCCGGTCCGCGACCACCCACGAGGCGCCGCTCGAGGCGCCGATCAGCGCCAGCATCGCGTGCGGATCGAGGCCGAGCTTCTCGGCCAGCGCGAGCGCTTCGGCGCCGGCCACGAGGTTGATCCCTGCGAGCAGGTTGTTGACGAGCTTGGCCTTGGCCGCGTCGCCGACGTCGGGGCCGACGACGAAGCGCCGGTCGGAGAGGTCGGCGAGCAGCGGTGCCCAGCGCTCGAGCGTCGGCGCGGCGGCCGCGAGCAGCAGGCTCATCGTGCCGGCGCGCGCGCGTGCCGGGCCACCCGAGACCGGCGCGTCGATCGTCTCGATCGCGTGCGCGGCCAGCCGTTCGGCGAAGCGGCGCGTGTCGGCCGGGGCGATGGTCGAGCAGAGCATCACCACGCGGGCGGCCGCCGGGCCGGCGGCGAGGACGCCATCGGCAGCGAACAGCACCTGCTCGATCTCGCCGGCGTCGACCACCACGACGATCAACAGATCCGCCGCCGCCGCCAGGGCCCGCGCCGAGGCATGAACCGCAACGCCCGCCGCCAGCGCCCCGGCCTCGGCCTCGGGTCGGATGTCACGCGCAGCGACCGTCCATCCGCGCGCGTGTAGATTGAGCGCGATCGGCAGGCCCATCGCGCCGATGCCGACCACGCCGATGCGCTCGAAAGGGCGGTCCGCCGCGGCGGTGTTCACGGCGCTTCAGCCCGGCTGTTTCGTCGTCCGCAGATAGGGCTTGATCGTCTTGAAGCCGGGGAACGCCTTCTCGGCCTCCTCGTTCGAGACCGCCGGCGTGATGATCACGTCGTCGCCCGGCCGCCAGTTCACCGGGGTCGCGACCTTGTGCCTGGCGGTGAGCTGCATCGAATCGAGCACGCGCAGGATCTCGTCGAAATTGCGCCCGGTGGTCATCGGGTAGGTCAGCATCAGCTTGATCTTCTTGTCGGGGCCGATCACGAACACCGAGCGCACGGTGGCGTTGCTGGCGGCGGTGCGGCCGTCGGTCTCGACCTCCTCGGCCGGCAGCATGTTGTAGAGCTTGGCGACCTTCAGATCGGCGTCGCCGATCATCGGGTAGCGAACCGCCGCGCCTTGCGTCTCCTCGATGTCCTGCGCCCATTCGGCGTGACGCGCCACCGGGTCGACCGAGAGCCCGATCAGTTTGGCGTTGCGCCGGGTGAACTCCGGTTCGATCTTCGCCATGTAGCCGAGCTCGGTGGTGCAGACGGGCGTGAAATCCTTCGGGTGCGAGAAGAGCACCGCCCACTGGTCGCCGATCCAGTCGTGGAAGCGGATCGGGCCCTGGGTGGTCTCGGCCTCGAAGTCGGGGGCGATGTCGTTGATGCGAAGTCCGGACATGGTGGGTCTCCTCGAAGGGCCGCGGCACGGGTTCCGCAGGCCGAAACAAGTGTAGTGGCGGGGTCGTTCGGCAAGCGCCGGGACGTGTCATCGCCCTGTCGGCACCGCAGCCGTCGGGCGCATTTCCTAGCCGCCGCAGCGCTGTGCGAATGCAAGGGCGTGTAAGAACCGCTTCAGGCACGCCGTTCCCAGCCGATTTGGCACGGACGGTGCTGCCGATCGGTGCGCTCGGAGGGCCCCTAACGGCCCGCCGACCGCCCGCAGGCCACGCCCGGGCACACGTCCGTCAGTGCCTTTTCTCCATCCTGGAGCCCTCCATGAACCTGCCGTCGATCGCGCCAGTCGCGCTTCTCCATCCGTCGCTGCGGGGCGGCGCATGGCGTTCGATCGTCGACCGGTTGCGCCGCCTGCTCGCCGCCCCGCTGTTTCTCGTGGTCGTCGCCGGCTGCGGCGGCGGCGCGGTCGGCGACGGCGACGCCACCGCGGCCACCCTCGCGAGCGCCGCGTCGGTGACGCGTGCGGCGGCGCTGACCCGCACCGCCATGGCGAGCGCGGTCGACACGACAAGCACGCAGTGGACCGCCTGCGCCACCGAAGGCCAGACCTGCGCTTTCAACGGCGCGCGACGCGTCCGCTACGGCGCCGGCACGAGCTTCGTGACGCGCACCCTGAGCGGCGGCACGACCTGCAGCAACGCGGTCTTCGGCGACCCGGCCTACGGCGTCGTCAAGTCCTGCGCCCATGCCGCGGTCGAGGCCGAGCCGGCGTTCGACGCGAGCCAGTGGCGCGTGTGCGTCGACGAAGGCGGCGTCTGCAGGTTCGACGGTACCCGCAGCGTGCGTTACGGCACCCCGGCCCAGGCGACGACGCGTGTCGCCAGCGGGCAGATCGATTGCTCGAACGCGGCTTTTGGCGACCCGGCCTTCGGCCAGTCGAAGACCTGCTGGACCTCTATCCACACGGTCGACAGCGGCTGGACCGCCTGCGCCATCGAAGGCGGACACTGTGCCTTCAGCGGCACGCGGACCGTGCGCTACGGCGCGGGCGAGTCGTTCGCGACCGGCGTCTATACCGGCGGCGTCGACTGCAGCAATGCGGTCTTCGGCGACCCGCTTTTCGGCATCGTCAAGGCCTGCAGCCTCGCTTCGACCGAGTCGAGCGCGCCGGTGATCGCGATCCCGACCCGCTCGCGCTACGTCGGCACGAACCTCGCCCCGGTCGTCTACTACCAGCGCAACTTCCCGTTCGCCGACCTGATGAAGAGCGGCGGCGGCTGGAACTCGAAGAACGACGACGGCAGCTCGGGCGCCGCCTTCCCGTCGACCGCCGCCGACGGCACGCCGACCGCGCTCGCGCCCGGCCAGCACGCGGTGGTCGCGCTCGCCTGGGACGGGACGCACTACCCGGCCGGCCAGTACACGCTGCTCTGGGACGGCGAGGGCACGCTGAGCTTCCCGATGAGCCGGCTCAAAGTCGTTTCGCAGGGTCCGCACCGGATCGTCGTCGAGCCGCAGGATCTGAACGCGCAGATGTGGGTGGGCATCGACGCCACCAAGGCGGCCGATCCGGTGCGGAACGTTCGCTTCCTGATGCCGGGCACTGAATCGACGTACGCGACGCAGCCCTTCAACCTGGTCTTTCTGCAGAAAACCGCGCCGTTCTCGATGCTGCGCTTCATGGACTGGGGCGCCACCAACGGCTCGAGTGTTCGCGAATGGGCCGACCGCGCGCACGTGGACGACGTGACGTACGGCACCGCCAAGGGCGTGCCGATCGAAATCATGATCGACCTCGCGAATGCGCTGCAGGCCGATCCGTGGTTCTGCATCCCCCACATGGCCAGCGACGACTACGTGGTTCGCTTCGCGCGTTTGCTGCACGACCGGCTCGACCCGCGTCTGCATCCGCGCATCGAGTACTCGAACGAAGTCTGGAACACCGGCTTCTCGCAGACGCAGTGGGCCTCGGCGCAATCGGATGCGCTCGGCCTGGCGCGGCCCTGGGGCACGCCCTCGCTGTTCTACGCCAAGCGTGCGGTCGAGATGTTCGAGATCGTGCGGCAGGTGTACGGGTCGAACGATGCCGCGCGCCTGGTGCGTGTGATCGGCGGGCAGGCGGCGTGGACGCAGTTCGCCGAGAACGCGCTGGGTTACGGCGACACCGCGGCCCATGCCGACGTGCTGGCGATCGCGCCCTATTTCAGCGCCGAGGATGCGGGCGACGTCGCGAAGGCCGCAGCGACGCTGATGCTTTCGCCGGGCCAGATCGTCGACCAGATGCTCGTGAGCATCCGCGGCGAGGTGAAGGACTGGATGGGGGCGAACGCGGCGCTCGCCGCGCGCCACCACCTGAAGCTCGAGGCCTACGAAAGCGGCCCCGGCAACACGACGTTCTATTTCCCCGCAGCCCAGCAGGCGCCGATGACGGCGCTCTTCGCCGCGGCGAACGCGAGCCCGCGCATGAAGGATGTCTACGTCGAGTTCTACGCCCAGTGGAAGGCGCTCGGCGGCGCGGCGATGCTTCAATACAACGACATCGGCGGCTGGGGCATCTACGGCTTCTGGAGCGCGCTCGAGTACGTCTACCAGGATCCGGCCGCGGCGCCGAAGTACCAAGGGCTGCTGGCCGTGATCGCGGCCGACCCGGACGCCGCCGCGCCTGCCGCCACGACGGCACCACGCGCCGCCGCCGCGCGCTGATGCGTGCAACGCGAAGGCGCGGCCGCTGCGCCGCCTTCGCGAAGGGCGATTCCCTCGCGGTGCGCCCCCCCGCCGGCATGGAAGCGGGCGGCGCGCCGCCGGTCGTGGCACGGCCCTTGCAGCGCCTGATCGCAAAGTAACGGCGACTCGTTCGTCGGCCTGAATTGTCTTGGGCTCTCCAACGCCCGAGCTGATCTGGTCGGCGCCCAGCGGCTGCGCGCGGCGCCGACGCCGGGCCGATTCGAGCTGTCCGAGAGCCCGCACCACGCCTTTTTCCCTCAACCATCGATCGTTCGCTCCGCCCATTAGCACTGCGGCGGCCCGAGTGATCGTTGTTCGCAGTCGCCCTGGAAAGCAGTCATGAGCATCCGTCCTCCGAGCCTTTCATCCCCGCGGATCGATCGCCGCCGCCGTCGCCTCGTTCAGAGCGCTGCAGCCGGCGCAGCGGGCCTTCTGCCCGGCTTGCGTGCCGCGGTCTACGCGCAAGGGTCCGACAAGCCCGAGAAGGAGGAAGTGCGAATCGGCTTCATTCCGCTGACCGATTGCGCCTCGGTGGTGATGGCCTCGGTGCTCGGCTTCGACAAGAAGTACGGCGTCAAAATCGTGCCGACCAAGGAAGCCTCGTGGGCCGGCGTGCGCGACAAGCTCGTCAACGGCGAGCTCGACATGGCGCACGTGCTGTATGGCCTCGTCTACGCCGTCCAGCTCGGCACCGCCGGCCCGAAAAAGGACATGGCGGTCCTGATGACCCTGAACCGCAACGGGCAGGCCGTCACGCTGTCGAAGGCGCTTGCCGACAAGGGCGCGGTGGACGGCCCGTCGCTTGCGAAGGTCATGGCGTCGAACAAGCGTGAGTACACCTTCGCCGGCACCTTTCCGACCGGCACCCACGCGATGTGGCTGCACTACTGGCTGGCCGCGTCGGGCATCAACCCGATGACGGGCGCCAAGCTGATCACCGTGCCGCCGCCGCAGATGGTCGCCAACATGCGGATCGGCAACATGGACGGCTTCTGCGTCGGCGAACCATGGGGCCAACGCGCCATCATGGACGGCGTCGGGGTCACCGGGATCACCTCGCAGGATATCTGGAAAGACCACCCCGAAAAGGTGCTCGGCACGACCGCCGACTTCGTCAAGAAGAACCCGAACACCTGCCGCGCCGTGATGATGGCGGTGCTCGAGGCGAGCCGCTGGATCGACGCCAGCCTCGCCGACAAGATGAAGATGGCCGACACGGTCGCCGAGAAGAGCTACATCAACACCAGCGTCGACGCCATCAACCAGCGCATCCTGGGCCGCTACCAGAACGGCATGGGCAAGACCTGGGACGACCCGAACCACATGAAGTTCTTCGAGGACGGGCAGGTGAACTTTCCCTACCTTTCCGACGGCATGTGGTTCCTGACCCAGCACAAGCGCTGGGGCCTGCTGAAGGAGCACCCCGATTACCTGGCGGTGGCCAAGCAGGTGAACCAGATCGATCTCTACAAGCAGGTCGCCAGCGCGTTGAAGGTCAACGTGCCGAAGGATCCGTTTCGGACATCCAAGCTGATGGACAGCATCGTCTGGGACGGCAAGGACCCGAGGAAGTACGCGGATTCGTTCGCGATTCACGCCTGAGCCGGAGAGCATCGCCATGGTCAGCGCCGTCTTCCACACCTCGCTCGACACGCGCACCAGCGCACCCGGCACCACCGGGCCCTCGATCGTCGGCGCGCGGGTCGCGTCGACCGTGGCGCCTGGCTCCGCTGCGCCGGAGGTCGCCGTCAGGCCGCCGCGGGTCGCACGCGAATGGCCGCCGTTCGTCGGCAAGCTGGTTCCGCCGCTCGTCGGCATCGCGTTGCTGATCGGCATCTGGGCGATCGCGACGATGAACAGCACGACGTTCCCGACTCCGGCCGCGACGCTCGCCGAGTTGCTGAAAGTCTTCTCCGATCCGTTCTACCGCAAAGGGCCGAACGACCAGGGCATCGGCTGGAACGTGCTGTATTCGCTCTGGCGGGTCGCCCTCGGCTTCGGCCTGGCGGCGCTCGTCGGCATTCCGCTCGGCTTCGTGATCGGGCGCTTCGATTTCGCCAACCGCATGGTCGCGCCGTTGATCAGCCTGCTGAAGCCGGTCTCGCCGCTCGCCTGGCTGCCGATCGGCCTTTTGGTGTTCAAGGCCGCGAATCCGGCGGCGATCTGGACCATCTTCATCTGCTCGATCTGGCCGATGGTCGTCAACACCGCGGTCGGCGTGCAGCGCGTGCCGACCGATTACCTGAACGTGGCGCGGGTGCTGAACCTGTCCGAATGGAAGGTCATCACGCGGATCCTGCTGCCCTCGGTGCTGCCCTACATGCTGACCGGCGTGCGGCTCTCGATCGGCACCGCGTGGCTCGTGATCGTCGCCGCCGAGATGCTGACCGGCGGCGTCGGCATCGGCTTCTGGGTGTGGGACGAGTGGAACAACCTGAACGTCAAGCACATCCTGATCGCGATCCTGGTGATCGGCCTCGTCGGCATGGCGCTCGAGTGGATCCTGATTGCGATCGCCAAGCGGTTCAGCTATTCGGAGGCCTGACATGGCAGCGTTCATCGAGGTCCAGAACGTCGAGATGGTGTTCGCGACGAAGAAAGGCCGGTTCCACGCGTTGCGCGAAATCGATCTTGCGATCGACAAGGGCGAATTCGTCACGTTGATCGGCCACTCCGGGTGCGGCAAGTCGACGTTGCTGAACCTGATCGCCGGGTTGACGCTGCCGACATCGGGCGCGCTGATCTGCGACAACCGCGAAATCGCGGCGCCCGGGCCGGAGCGCGGCGTGGTGTTCCAGAACCACTCGCTGCTGCCGTGGCTGACCTGCTTCGAGAATGTCCACCTCGCCGTCGAGCGCGTGTTCGGGTCGACCGAGCCGGCGTCTCGGCTTCGCAGCCGCACGCAGGCCGCGCTCGAGCTCGTCAGCATGGAGCACGCGGCGCAAAAGCGGCCGAGCGAGGTGTCGGGCGGGATGAAGCAGCGGGTCGGCATCGCGCGCGCCCTGGCGATGGAGCCGAAGGTATTGTTGATGGACGAGCCCTTCGGCGCACTCGACGCGCTGACCCGCGCCAAGCTGCAGGACGAGCTGCTGAAGATCGTCGCCCGCACCCACAGCACCGTGGTGATGGTGACGCACGACGTCGACGAGGCGGTGCTGCTGTCGGACCGCATCGTGATGATGACCAACGGCCCGGCGGCGACGATCGGCGAGATCCTGCGCGTCGATCTGGCGCGGCCACGCAACCGGGTCGAACTGGCCGAGGATCCGAACTACACGCACTTCCGCAAGGCGGTGCTCGATTTCCTCTACACGCGGCACGGCCACGTCGAGAAGGCGGCATGAGTCCGCTCGGCCGTCCCGAGGGCGAAGATCCGAGTGCACCGCGCGAAGCTGCCCCTGCGACCATGACCGCCGCCAAGACCTTCATCCGCGCCATCGAAGTCTGGGTACCGAGCACCGACCGCACGATGCTCGAGTTCGGCGGCGGCCTGTACGGCAAGGCGACCCGTTTCGCGGCGATGAGCCGCACGCTTTGCTTCGGCCGGGGCGAGGGCTTGCCCGGGCAGGCCTGGGAGCAGGGCAAGCCGATCATCCTGAAGCAGTTCGACGGCTCCTACTTCCGCCGCACCGCCGCGGCGCACGCCGAAGGCATCACCTGCGGCATCGCGGTGCCGATCTACGCCGGTGACTTCCTGACCTCGGTGCTCGTGATGTTCTGCGGCGACGACGAAGCGCATGCCGGCGCGATCGAGCTCTGGCACAACGACCCGGCCATCTCGAACGACATGCTGCTCGTCGACGGCTACTACGGCACCACCGCCGACACCTTCGAATTCATGTCCCGGCGCACGACGATCCGGCGCGGCAACGGCCTGCCGGGCCTGGCGTGGGAATCGGGCAGCCCGGTGTTCTTCGAGGATCTCGGCAAGGGCGCGCGCTTCCTGCGCGGCGACGCGGCGCAGAAGGTCGGCATCAACCGCGGCTTCGCGATTCCCTGCTCGATCCAGCGCGACGAGCACTACGTCGTCACCTTCCTGTCGGCGCTCGGCACGCCGATCGCGCGCCGTTTCGAGATCTGGCAGCCCGATGCGGCGCGCGAGCGGCTGGCGTTGCTCGGCGGCTTCTGCGAAACGAGCGGGCTGCTCGGCGAAGCGGCCGCCGGCCCGTTCATCGAGCGCGCCCACGGCACGATCGGCCGCGCTTTCCTGACCGGCATCCCGACGGTCAGCGACAACGCCGCGGCCGAACCGGGCGGCTTCGGCCCGGCGCTGGCCGAAGCGGGGTTGGCCTCGCTCGCCGCGGTGCCGGTAATTCAGGAAGGTCGGCTGAAGGCGGTGGCGGCCTGGTACTTTTGAATTTCGGTTCGCCCCGGCCGGTCGCCCGAAGCGCGAACAGCTCGTCTGGGGCTTTCCGATCCGCGTGACCGACGATCGGGCGCGGCGTTCGCGGGATTGCCTCGCGCACCAGATTGCTGCGCGAGGTCGCACCAACGACGCGGATGCCGATAGCCATGCGGCCCGCGGCCCGCGGCCCGCGGCCCGCGGGAAAGTCAAACACGCCGGATGCGGCCCGCTCACGACGTGGGCCGGACTCTCCGCCCGCGTGGCATGGCGCTTGCATCGAACCGCGCGGGGCGCAGCGTTGCCCTTCATTCCGCGCCTACCTCGCGGCGCGCTTGCGACGCGGTCAGCCGCCGACGTGCCGCCCGTCACAGAGCCGAGGCGGCGCGGCGCGGCGAGCGGTCGTTCGCGGCACGCTGCCACGCGCCGGCAGTCCGTTGCGCTGCCCCCCACCGTCCAGGCCGCTCAGGTGGCCGCCCCCGGAGCGTTCGACGATGAAGAAGACGAAGCTGGTGATGGTCGGCAACGGCATGGCCGGCGTCCGCACACTCGAAGAGCTGCTGAGGCTCGCGCCCGACCTGTACGAGATCGCCGTGTTCGGGGCCGAGCCGCACCCGAACTACAACCGCATCCTGCTCTCGCCGGTGCTGGCCGGCGAGCAGACGCTCGACGAGATCATCCTGAACCCGCTCGAGTGGTACGCGGAGCACGGGATTCGCCTGCACCTCGGCAAGCAGGTCGTCGAGGTGAACCGCAGCCGACGCGTCGCGGTCGCGGCCGACGGCACCGAGGAGGCGTACGACCGCCTGCTGCTCGCGACCGGCTCGACGCCGTTCATCCCGCCGCTGCCGGGCAAGGATCTGGAGGGCGTGATCGCCTACCGCGACATCGCCGACACCAACACGATGATCGAGACGGCCAAGACGCACAAGCACGCGGTCGTCGTCGGCGGCGGCCTGCTCGGGCTCGAGGCAGCGAACGGGCTGATGCTGCGCGGGATGAAGGTCACCGTCGTCCACCTCGCCCCGTGGCTGATGGAGCGGCAGCTCGACGAGATCGCCGGTGGCATGCTGCGCAAGTCGCTCGAAGCCAAGGGGCTCAAGTTCCGCCTCGGTGCCAACACGTCCGAGCTGATCGGCGATTCGGTCGACGGCAAGTCCGGCAGGGTGAAAGCCGTGCGTTTCAAGGACGGCTCGGAGGAGCCGGCCGATCTGGTCGTGATGGCCGCCGGCATTCGCCCGAACACCGCGCTCGCCGAGAAGATCGGCATTTATTGCAACCGCGGCATCGTCGTCAACGACACCATGCAGACGACGACCGACGCGCGCATCTACGCCGTGGGCGAGTGCGCGGCGCACCGGGGCATCGCCTACGGCCTGGTCGCGCCGCTGTTCGAGCAGGCCAAGGTCTGCGCGACGCATCTGGCCGAATTCGGCATCGGCCGCTACCTGGGTTCCCAGACCTCGACCAAGCTCAAGGTCACCGGCATCGACCTGTTCTCGGCCGGCGACTTTATGGGCGGCGAGGGCACCGAGGAGATCGTGCTCTCCGACCCCTACAGCAGCGTCTACAAAAAGCTCGTGGTGCGCGACGACATCTTGATCGGCGCCTGCCTCTACGGCGACACCGCCGACGGCAGCTGGTATTTCGACATGGTGCGCGAGAAGAAGAACGTCGCGTCGATCCGCGAGCAGCTGATGTTCGGCGAGCAGCACTTGGGCGACACCGGCCACGCCGGCAACAGCAGGGCCGGGGCGATGGCCGACACGGCCGAGGTCTGCGGCTGCAACGGCGTCACCAAGGGCACGATCGTCAAGGCGATCCGGGAGCAGGGGCTGTTCACGATCGACGAGGTCAAGAAGTGCACCAAGGCGAGCGCCTCGTGCGGCTCGTGCACTGGCCTCGTCGAGCAGATCCTGATGGCGACCGCCGGCGCCGGCTACACCGCCGCGCCGAAGACCAAAGCGATCTGCGGCTGCACCGACGCCAACCACCAGCAGGTGCGCGACGCCATCCGCCAGGGCCACCTGCTGACAATCCAGTCGGTCTACGAGCACCTTTCCTGGCGCACGCCGAACGGCTGCTCTACGTGCCGCCCGGCACTCAACTACTACCTGATCTCGACCTGGCCGCACGAGGCGGTCGACGATCCCCAATCGCGCTTCATCAACGAGCGCGCGCACGCCAACATTCAGAAGAACGGCACCTATTCGGTGGTGCCGCGGATGTGGGCCGGCGAGACCAACGCCTCCGAATTGCGACGCATTGCCGATGTCGTCGACAAGTACCAGATCCCGACCGTCAAGGTAACGGGTGGCCAGCGGATCGACCTGCTCGGCGTCAAAAAGGAAGATCTGCCGGCGGTCTGGAAAGACCTCGGCATGCCGTCGGGCCACGCCTATGGCAAGACCTTGCGCACGGTGAAAACCTGCGTCGGCAGCGAATGGTGCCGTTTCGGCACCCAGAACTCGACGCTGATGGGCAAGCAACTCGAGCGCGACCTTTGGCGAATGTATGCGCCGCACAAAGTCAAGCTCGCGGTCAGTGGCTGCCCGCGCAATTGCGCCGAAAGTGGCATCAAGGACGTCGGCATCATCGGCGTCGATTCGGGCTGGGAGATCTACGTTGCCGGCAACGGCGGCATCAAGACCGATGTTGCGCACTTCTTCTGCAAGGTCAAGACGCACGCCGAGGTGCTGGAGGTGTCGGCGGCTTTCCTGCAGCTGTACCGCGAAGAAGGCTGGTACCTCGAGCGCACCGTGCATTACGTCGGTCGCGTCGGGCTCGATCACGTCAAGGCCAAGGTGCTCGACGATGCCGACAACCGCAAGGCGTTGGCCGAGCGCCTGCGGTTCGCGCTCGACGGTTTGCCGGACCCTTGGTTCGAGTTCGACAAGGCGAATGTCGATGCCCGGCAGTTCGAGGCGTTGACGTTGTGAGAAGGTTTTTGCAGCATTGCGCGCCACCAGGCGCAGCTATCACCCCTGCGGGGCGAGTGCCCGTTACGCGGACAGTGCCTGGATATGCGCCCGGCGGCGCACTTACTTTCTTTGTCTCGCCAAAGAAAGTAAGCCAAAGGCGACCCGAAGCAGTCGCCGCCGCTGCGCAGGGGTTCGCCGCGGTGATCGCAGTGGGCGAGAAGGGACTGAACTTGCCCTTCAGGCTCGAACAGACGCCCGTTCTTTTTCCGCCCGCTGCTCCGCTCGTCGCCGACAGCTCAACGGAAAGTCAGAAGCGCTGGCCTTGCTTCGCACCGGATATGGGTCGATATCGCTGCGTTCGGGCCGAGCTTGTCGAAGCCCCCTTGGCCCGCGAAGCGCCTTTCGACAGGCTCAAGGCGAACGGCCATTTCAGGCGACGCGCAGCGCGCCGCGTGGTTTTCGCATTCCCCGTCGACGGCGGTGAGGGGCGCAGGGACGCGCGGGAAACGAAGGGCCGTCTGTTTGAGGACCGAAGGGCCAGGTTCAGGCCCTTCCCGCCCGGCCCGAGCGCCGCAGCCGACCTCGCGCACCGTGGCATCGCCGCCGGGTGCCCTTGTTTGGGTTCCTTTTCTTGGGCAAACAAGAAAGGGAACTGCGCCGCCGGGCGCACATCCCGGCATGCCCACGCCAGCGGGCACTCACCCCGCAGGGGCGATAACGCTGCCCGCGCCGCGGGGGCGACAGAGCGCCCGCGTGCGTAACGCATAAAAAGCCCGCCCCATGCCGACCTGGAAAACCCTCTGCCGCCTCGACGACATCCCGTCCCTCGGGGCGCGCCGCGTCAAACGCCCGGCGGGCGGCCCCGACATCGCCGTCTTCCGCACCGCCGGCGACAAGGTCTTCGCGCTGCTCGACGAATGCCCGCACAAGAAGGGCCCGCTGTCGCAGGGCATCGTGTTCGGCGAGAGCGTCGCCTGCCCGCTGCACAACTGGACGATCGGGCTCGAAAGCGGTTGCGCAGCGGCGCCCGACGAAGGCTGCGTGCAGCGCTTCGCCGTGCAGCTCGAGGCGGGGAGGGTCGCGCTCGACCTCGACGAGGTGAACGCGCCGCTCGCCACGATGGCGGCACCGGGCGGCGTCGAGGCCAAGGTCAACGCGGTCGCGACCGGCGGCTACGACGCGACGGCGAGCGGCGCCGCGCCTTGACCGCACGCGGCGCGACCTGGCCGGCACAAGTCAGCGCGTAGCGACGACGATGCAGCGCGAAACCCGCTCGACCTGCCCCTATTGCGGCGTCGGTTGCGGCGTGATCATCGAGGCGGTGGACGACCAGATCACCGGCGTGCGCGGTGACCCGGAGCACCCGGCCAACTTCGGCCGGCTCTGCACCAAGGGCAGCACGCTGCACCTGACCGCGACCGCCGCCGTCAACCGCCAGACGCGCCTCCTGCAGCCGCTCCGCCGCATCGAGCGCGGCGGCGTGCCCGAGCCGATCGGCTGGGACGATGCGCTCGATCTCGCCGCCGACCGCTTCGCCGCGACCATCGCCGCCCACGGCCCGAATGCCGCCGGCTTTTACCTTTCGGGTCAGTTGCTGACCGAGGATTACTACGTCTTCAACAAGCTCGCCAAAGGCCTGCTCGGCACCAACAACATCGACACCAATTCGCGCCTCTGCATGAGCAGCGCGGTCTCGGGCTACAAGATGACGCTCGGCGCCGATTCGCCGCCGGCCTGCTACGACGACCTCAAAGTGGCATCGACGCTCTTCATCACCGGCTCGAACACGGCCTACGCGCATCCGATCCTCTACCGCCGGATCGAGGACGCGAAGGCCGCGAACCCGGCGCTGAAGATGATCGTCGTCGACCCGCGCCGCACCGAGACCGCGCTCGCCGCCGACCTGCACCTCGCGATCCAGCCCGGCACCGACGTCGCGCTCTACCACGGCATGCTGCACCTGATGTTGTGGGAGGGCTGGATCGACCCGGCTTACATCGCCGCGCACACGCGCGGCTTCGAGGCGCTCAAAGCCCGTGTGCGCGACTTCGCGCCGAAGGATGTCGTCAAGCTCTGCGGCATCGCCGAGGCTGACCTCGTGCAGGCGACCCGCTGGTTCGCCAACCTCGAGGCCGGCGCGCCGGCCGGGCGTCTGTCGACGCTTTCGCTCTACTGCCAGGGCCTGAACCAGAGTGCCGACGGCGCCGCGAAGAACGCCGCGCTGATCAATCTGCACCTCGCGACCGGCCAGATCGGCCGCCCCGGTGCCGGGCCGTTCTCGCTCACCGGCCAGCCGAACGCGATGGGCGGTCGCGAGGTCGGCGGCATGGCCAACCTGCTCTCGGGCCATCGCGACATGGCGAACCCGCGCCACCGCGCTGAAGTGGCGGCGCTCTGGGGCGTCGATTCGGTGCCGGAGGCGCACGGCAAGACCGCGGTCGAGCTGTTCGAGGCGGCCGCCGACGGCGAAATCAAGGCGCTCTGGATCGCCTGCACCAATCCGGCGCAGTCGATGCCGAACCAGCCGGCGGTGCGGCGCGCGCTCGAACGCGCCGAGTTCGTCGTCGTCCAGGAGGCGTTCGCGACCACCGCGACCTGCGCCTACGCCGACCTGCTGCTGCCGGCCACGACCTGGGGCGAGAAGGACGGCACGGTGACCAACAGCGAGCGCTGCATCAGCCGCGTGCGCCCGGCGGTGGCGCCGGTGGGCGCGAGCCGCCACGACTGGGCGATCGGCATCGACTTCGGCCGCCGGATGCAGCAGCGCCTGCACGCCGGCCGCCCGTCGCTCTTCGCCTACGACGCCGCCGAAGCCATCTGGAACGACCACCGGGAGACGACCCGCGGCCGTGACCTCGACATCACCGGGCTCAGCTACGCGCAGCTCGACGCCGCCCCGGCGCAATGGCCGTGGCCCGAAGGCGCGCCGGCGGCGCAGGCCCGGCTCTACGAGGACGGCATCTTTCCCACCGACGACGGCCACGCGCGCTTCGCCGACGTGGCCTACGTGCCGGTCGCCGAACCGCGCGATGCCCGCTACCCGTTCGCGCTCAACACCGGGCGCCTGCGTGACCAATGGCACGGCATGAGCCGTACCGGCACCGCGCCGCGCCTGTTCGGCCAGATCGCCGAGCCGTCGATCGAGATGAACGCGCAGGACATGGCGCGCCTGGGCCTCGTCGACGCTGACCTGGTGCGGGTGACCTCGCGCCGCGGCATGCTCGTGATCCCGGCGCAGGCGAGCCCGCAGCAATTGCCGGCGCAGGTGTTCATCGCGATGCACTGGGGCGAGGAGTACCTCTCGGGCGCCGCGCTCGCCGAGGCGCCGTCGCGTCTGAGGGTCGGACGGCAGGCGAATGTCGTGCCGATCGCCGTGGCAGCGGGGGGCGTCGCGCCGGCCGACGCGGTGGCGCCCGTCGAACCGGCGCGTAGCGATGTCGATGTCGGTGCGTCGGCGGCGCCGCCGGCCGCCATCAGCGGCGTCAACGCGCTGACCCAGCCGGCTTTCGACCCGATCTCGAAGCAGCCCGAGTTGAAGCATGCTGCGGTGCGCATCGAAAAGGCGGAGTTGCCGTGGCGGCTGCTGGCGGCGGCGTGGATGCCGAACGACGACGTGCTCGCGGCGCGCGAGGCGTTGCGGCCGCTGATGCGCGAGTTTGCTTTCGCGAGCTGCGTGCCCTTCGGCCGCGAGCGCGCCGGCGTCCTGTTCCGCGCCGCGGCGGCCGCACCGGTCGCGACCGCGCTGCTCGAACGACTCGAGCAACGGCTCGGTCTCGGCGGCCCCGAGGCGCTGCACTACGCCGACGCCCGCCGCGGCCAGCGCCGCACGATGCGGCTCGCCGGCCAGGGCGAGGCGATGCGGCTCGAGGGCTTCGTGCTCGCCGGCGACATCGCCGCCGAGGCCTGGATCCGTCCGCTGCTGCAGGACGAGCTCCCGGCGCAGGCCTATGGCCGGCTGCTGCTCGTGCCGGGCGCCAGGGCGCCGGCCGCGCTCGTCGCGCGCGGTCGGCAAGTGTGCAGCTGCTTCAATGTCACCGAGACCGAGATCGAGGCGCAACTCGCACACGCCGCCGGGCCGCTCGAGGCGCAGCTCGGCAAGCTGCAGAGCGAGCTGAAGTGCGGCACCAACTGCGGCTCGTGCCTGCCCGAGTTGCGCCGCATGATCAAGTCGCGTGCCCTCGCGGCGCCAGCCGCGTCGCCCCTCGTTTCCTGAACCGGACGGCCGTCGCTCAAGCACGTGAGGGCGATGCGCCGGGTCGCCAGTGGGCACACGGGTTGCCTGCGGGTCGTCGGTTCACCTACCTTTCGAAGCGCCGCTGTCCGACCGGCCCCACGCCGTGCCAGCAGCAGCATCCGCCGATCGTCAGCGCGGCCACCGCGCGCTGGCGGTC
Organism: uncultured Rhizobacter sp.; assembly: GCA_964236915.1. GTDB lineage: Bacteria > Pseudomonadota > Gammaproteobacteria > Burkholderiales > Burkholderiaceae_C > LMDS01. Next base: position 42,302 of record CAXSGM010000010.1, on the reverse strand, counting down.
GCCCCGTGCCACGCGCACTTCGAACGGAGCCTATTCCATGAGCCGAACCCGCATTTCCCTGAACGCCGCCGCCGCGCTGGCCGCTGTCGCCCTCACCGCCGCCTGCAGTTCCGGCCCGAGCAACCTTCAGACCGCGACCGGCGATACCAAGCCGCAGCCCGTCGTCCTGCAGGTGCCGGTGCAGATCGACACCCCCGAGTTGCGCTCGGGTTGCTGGGCCCAGTTCTATACCGACCGCGATTTCAAGGGCGACGTCGCCACGCTGGTCGGCCCGGTCGAGCTGGACAGCGCCGACAAACTCACCGGCAAGCAGCTGAAGAAAAAGATCGACAGCCTCGTCACCGGCCCGAAGGCGACGCTGAAGGTCTACGAGCACGCGATGTTCAAAGACCGGACGATGAGTTTCGGCCCGAACAGCCGCGAAGGCGGTCTGATCACGAAGCTCGGCATCGGTGGCGAAATCCAGTCGCTGCAGTTGAGTTGCGGCAGCTGAGCGTTCCGTTCGGCTCAAGCCCCGGCGACGCTGCCGGCTTTGAGCGCCGCGGCCCGGATCGTGATCGTCCGCCGCTCGGCGGCATCGAATTTCCCGAGGTTCTGCAGGGGCCAGCGCATGCGCGGGTGGTCGGTCAGCTTGGCGCCGTGGCGCATTAGGAAATCCCAGTACAGCGTCGTGAACGGGCAGGCACGCGCGCCGGTGCGTTGCGCCGGGTCGAAGCGGCAGCTGCGGCAGTGGTCGCTCATCTTCTGGATGTAGCGGCCGCTCGCGACGTAGGGCTTGCTGCCCGCGAGGCCGCCATCGGCGTACTGCGAGAGGCCGAGCGTGTTCGGCGCCTCGACCCATTCGACGGCGTCCACGTACACCGCGAGGTACCAGGCATGCACCTGCGCCGGGTCAACGCCAAGCAGCAGCGCGTAGAGCCCCGTCACCATCAAGCGCTGGATGTGATGGGCGTAGCCGTGGACCAATGTCTGCCGGATCGCATCGGCCAGGCAGCGCATGTCGGTCGCGCCGGTCCAGTACCAGGCAGGAAGCGGCAAATGGGCGTCGAGCGCGTTGCGCTGCAGGTAGCCGGGCATCTGCGTCCAGTAGATGCCGCGCACGTACTCGCGCCAGCCGAGCACCTGGCGCACGAAGCCCTCGACGCTCGCGAGCGGCGCGGCACCATCGCGGCAGGCTTTTTCGGCGGCGGCGACGACCGTGTGCGGGTCGAGCAGCTTCAGGTTCATCGCCGAGGAAAGCTGCGAATGGAGCAGCCAGGCCTCGCCGTGCCACATCGCATCCTGATACGGACCGAACCGGGGCAGCCGCTCCGCGACGAAGCGATCGAGGGCGACGCTGGCGTCGGCGCGCGTTGCCGGCCAGCCGAAGCTCGTGAGCGTTCCGGGGTGCTCTGCGAAGCGCCGTCCAACCAGCCCGATGACCTCGCGCGTGATCCCGTCGGGTTCGAAGGTCGGCCGTTCGGGCAGCCCCACCGGTCCGCCACGGCCGAACGGCTTGCGATTCTCGGTGTCGAAGTTCCAGCGGCCGCCGACGGGTTCGCCTTCGTCCATCAACACGCCGTGACGCCGCCGCAGACGCCGATACCAGCTCTCGAGCCGGATCGTCGGCTCGGCTTCGGCATAGGCCGCGAACTCGCGCACGGTCGCGAAGAAGTGCCGGTCGGGGCGGATCTCGAGCGCCAGGCCGGCCGCCGCCGCGACCGCACGGATCGACCGCAGCACGCGCCAGTCGCCAGGCGCGGTCATCACGAGCCGCGCCGGGCGATGGGCGTCGACCGCGCGCCGCAACTCGCTGGCGAGCGCGCCGGTGTTGCCGGCGGCGTCGAGATGCGTGTAGTGCAATGGCCGTCCGGCCAGCGCCAGCGCCGCGGCGAAGTGGCGCATGCCGGTCAGGAAGACCGCGATGCGCGCCTTGGTCGACCAGACGTGGGTCGATTCCTCGTCGACCTCGGCCATCCAGACGGCGTCCTGCGCCGGGTCGAAGCCATCGAACGCGGCCGCATCGAGGTCGAGCTGATCGCCGAGCACGAGCACCAGCGTGCGCAGCTCAGGCATGCGGCGGGGCGACGGACGGCACACGCCGATGGTGCCGCCGCGCCGGGCAGGCCGCTTCGGCGCAGGGGAAAGTCCCCAGCCGACCCGCGCCCGGCGGCCCAACCGCGAGGCGCCGCTCGCAGCGGCCGGCGTCGGCTCCCTGTCCGGCCGCCCTTCTGCGGGTCGAATTTCAACGGCAGGTGAAGCTCGCCGCGAGATCCAGGCTGCCGCTGCCGTTGTACCGTGCGACTTGCGGGTAGGCGCAGAGCGGGCGGCTGCGGTTCGGCGCCCACGTCGACGGAATGTCGCTGTTGACGCCCGCCGGGTTGCCCGCGCCCGGGCGGTCGCGACGACGCTCTCCGGCGGAATGCCTTGCTCGACCCAGGCCACCAGCGGCGTCAGCATGTCGAATTGGTCGGTCGCCGGGCCGGCCGAGCAGTGCGTCATGCCCGGCACGCGGTAGAAGCGCGCGAAGTTCGACGCGTCGCCGCCGTTGGCTGCTCGCAGCGATTCATACCAGGCGGTCGTGTCGTCGCTCGAGAAGATCGGGTCGCTGGTGCCGTGGTAGACCCTCATCTTGGCGCCGCGGTTCTTCAGGATGCCGAGGTCGGACGGGTGCGGCGGGATCATGAAGGCGAAGGCGCTTTCGGGATAGGTCGCGCTGGTCGCCTGGATCTTCGCGAGCATCGCGTCGACGTTGGCCGCGAGGGCGAAGGCCGGCCCATTGAAGCCCGTCGGGTTCTCCGGCGGCACTTCCCAGATCAGCCCGACCGCGCCCGAATCGAGGGCCAGCGGCGCGGTGTAGCTCCAGAAGACCGTGTTGCTGCCGCCGATGCCGGCGTCGTAGGGCCAGCTCGAATAGAAAACGTTTCCGACGCCGTTGGTCTCGCCCCCGAAGCGGCGGCCGATGACGGTCTTCTGTGCGGCCGTCAGGCAGCTGCCGTCGCGTGCGCCGGTGCAGGTCGGCACGTCGCGCGCGAGGTCGAAGGCTGTCTTGCAGGCGGCGGTATCTTGGACAAGGCCGTCGGTCGCGCCGTCGAGCGCGTCGCACTTGGCGAGCACCGCCGCGACGACCGTCTTGCGTTCGGCGACCGTGAAGCCGGTCGAGACGTCACCAAGAGTCGATGCGACGCTGGCATAGCCCTGCGCGGCGACGATGTTCGCGACCGCCGCCAGCGGCAGCCGGAAGCCCGGGTCGCCGACCAGGTAGCCGTCGTACTGGTCGGGCTCGCGCGCGGCGGCGACCAGCGTGTGGCGGCCGCCGTTCGAGCAACCGCCGAAGTACGAGCGATCCGGCGCTTTGCCGTACGCGGTCTTGATCGCCGCCTTGGCCATCGGCGTCAGCGTCGCGGCGGCCTGGTAGCCGTAGTCGAGGCGCGCCTGCGGATCGATGCCGAAGGTGGGGTTCTGCGTGCCCGAGTGGCCGGCGTCGGAGCTAATCACCGCAAAGCCGAGCGCGAGCGCGTTCGTCGCCGCGAAGCCGCCGTTCACGCCGCCAGTCGCCGTGACGACCGCGCCGTCGGTGCCGCCGTTGCCCTGTAGAAGAAGCGGCCGTTCCAGGCGGTCGGCAGTCGCATCTCGAAGCCGATCGCATAACCCTGGCCATCGACCGCGCTGGTGCGTTGGTTCATCTTGCCGAGGATCTGGCAATGGGCCGGAACGGCGGTGCCGGCGACGCTCAAGGTGCCGGCCGGGATCGCGTTGGCCGCGGTGACCGTGGTGTTGGCGTAGGCGATGCGGCTCGCCAGATCGGTGCAGGAGGCGAGCACCGCGCGGGTGGCTGGGGCGAGCTGCGGCAACGCCCCGTCGTCGTCGTTGCTGCCACCGCAAGCGGCCAGCAGGATCGCCAGAGTTCCGGCGCCGACGGCACCCGTGCGGAAGAAAGACGGCATGAAGAATCTCCCCGGTTCGGGCGGGTTGCGCTGCCCCGCGCAAGCCGCTGGTTTTTTGCTCCGATAGTTAAGATACCTAAGCACTTTGACGATCGCTCTTGGTGGAATCCCTGGGTGTTCGAGGCTTCTGCAAAGCTAAACAAAGGGAAAACGCGGAAAGCGGGCGCATCGCTGATGGTTAAACTCATGAACGAATTTAGAGCAACCGCATGAGCCTAGCCACCCGCTCCGAAGCTGGTCCCGTTGCGTTGCCCGCGCTTTTCAGCCAACTCAACCTGCTCGGCTTCGAGCAGCACGGTGCCGTGCTGTCGGTGCGCCTCGACCGACCGGCCAAGCGCAACGCGTTGAACGACGCGCTGATCGCGCAGCTGCACACCGCCTTCGCCAACCTGCCGGCCGAAGTTCGCGTCGTCGTGCTGCACGGCGCCGGCGACCATTTCTGCGCCGGGCTCGACCTTTCCGAGCTGGGCGAACGCAGCGTCGCCGAGGGCATCGTGCACTCGCGTTCCTGGCACGCGGCCTTCGAGCAGATCCAGTTCGCCCGCGTCCCGGTGGTCGGGGTGCTGCACGGCGCGGTCGTCGGCGGCGGGCTCGAGCTCGCGAGCGCGGTGCACATTCGTGTCGCCGAGAAGAGCGCGTTCTACGGCTTGCCCGAAGGCCAGCGCGGTCTGTTCGTCGGCGGCGGCGGCTCGGCGCGCATGCCGCGGCTGATCGGCGCCGCGCGCATGATCGACATGATGCTCACGGGCCGCGTTTACGGCGCCGAGGAGGGCCGGGTGCTCGGCTTCTCGCAGTACGTCGTCGAACCCGGTGCCGGTCTGGAGCACGCGCTGGCGCTCGCTGCGAAGATCGCTGGCAACGCCCCGCTGTCGAACTTCGCCATCGTTCAGGCGCTGCCGCGTATCGCCGAGATGGGCCGCGAGGAAGGCCTGTTCACCGAATCTTTGATGGCCGCGATCGCCCAGGGCGACCAGGCCGCGAAGCTCAGGATGCGGGCTTTTCTCGACGGCAAGGCGGGCAAGGTCGGGCCTTCCTGAGCGACTGCGCCGGACCGGTGCGAAGACGGTTCCGGCGTGCCGACCGAACGAGCCATGACGACCATCGCCCAACCCAACCCAACCCAACCCAGCCCAGCCCAGCCCAGCCCAGCCCAGCCCAGCCCAGCCGAGCCGAGCCGAGCCAAACTCAACTGAATCGAGCCGCACCACCGATGCCGCGCACGACCCTGCATACCGTTCGGGTGGAATTCGGCGACTGCGATCCCGCGGGAATCGTTTTCTATCCCAACTTCTCGCGCTGGATGGACGCCGCCTCGCTCGCGTTCTTCGTCGCGTGCGGCGTGCCGCGCTGGCACGAGCTCGAAGCGACGCGCGCTATCGTCGGCACCCCGCTGCTCGAGATCAACACGAAATTCCTGCGCGCCGCGACCTACGGCGACACCTTGACGATCGCGACCGCGATCGTCGAATGGCGCGACAAGGTCTTCGTGCAGCGCCACATGGTCACCCGCGCGGCGGCCGACGGCACCGAAGAGCCCATCTGCGAAGGCCGCGAGGTGCGGGTGTTCGTGCGGCGGGATGCGGAGGATCGCCGCCGCCTGCGCTCGATTCCCGTGCCCGACGACATCCGGGCGTTGTGCGCCTGACTTTCGGTCGTCGCGGCACCTTTCGGTGAATCCCCCTTCGATGCGACGTGTTTCGACGACAACATAGGAGATCTGGATGAAGACGAAGACCCTGGTCGCCGCCCTCCTGGCGGTCCTCGGTTCGGCCGCGGCACGCGCCGACATCACCGTCGGCGTGTCGCTGCCGCTCACCGGCCCGAGCTCGGCGCTCGGCATCCCGGTGAAGAACGAGATCGAGCTCTGGCCGAAGACCGTCGCCGGCGAAAAGCTCAATGTGATCGTGCTCGACGACGCCACCGACCCGACCACCGGCGTCAAGAACGCCCGCCGCTTCGTCACCGAGGATCACGTCGACATCATCGTCGGGTCGGCAGCCACGCCGATCGCCATCGCGATGTCGGACGTCGCCGCCGAAGGGCAGACGGTGCAGCTCGCGCTCTCGCCGATCGAGCTGCCCGAGGGCAAGGGCGGCTGGTCGTTCCGGATGGCGCAGTCGACGCAGGTGATGGCGCTGCCGATCATCGAGCAATGGAAGCGGCTCGGCGTCAAAACCTTCGGCGTGCTCGGCTACGCCGACGCATACGGCGAAAGCTGGCTGAAGACCATCACCGCGCAGGCCGAGAAGGCGGGCATCAAGCCGGTCGTGGTCGAGCGCTTCGCGCGGTCGGACACAAGCGTCACCGGGCAGGCGTTGAAGATTGTCGCCGCCCATCCCGACGCGGTGTTGATCGCCGCCTCCGGCAGCGGCGCGGCCATGCCGCAGAAAGGGCTCGTCGAGCGCGGCTACCCGCAAGCGAAGATCTACCAGACGCACGGCGCGGCGTCGATGGACTTGATCCGGGTCGGCGGCAAGGATGTCGAAGGCTCCTTCGTGTCGTCGGGACCGGCGATGGTCGCCAACCTGCTGCCCGAGTCGAATGTCAGCAAGCAGCTCGGGATGCGCTACGCGGCCGAGTACGACACGGCGTACGGCAAGGGCATGGCGAACCAGTTCGGCGCCCACGCGTACGACACCTACATCGTGTTGGCGCGGATCGTCCCCGAGGCCCTGAAGAAGGGCAAACCCCGTACCAGGGAATTCCGGGCCGCCCTGAAAGACGCGCTCGAGACGACCGGCCGGATTCCGGTCTCGCAGGGCGTGCTCAACTTCACGCCGACGGATCACTTCGGCTTCACGCCCGAAACCGGCGTGCTGCTGACCATCGCCAATGGCGAGTGGAAAGTGGCGCCGACCAAGTGACGGGAACCCGCCGCGGGCGGTGACATGCCGCCACGTCGCCTTCTGAAAGGAATCTTCCGATGGAACCGATGAAACCCATGACGCCCATGAAACCGATGGAACCCATGAAGCCGATGGCGCCCATGACACCGGTCGACCCCTGGTGGCCGAAGGAGCTCGGCGAGCCGGCCAGCACCGGCGCGCAGAACGCCACCCGCTATGCCTATTTCCCCGACCGGCGGCGCCTGGTCGTCGATGCCGGCGGTAAGCAGACGACCTACGACACCGGCTCCTACCGGATCGAGGGATTCGGTCAGCAGCAGGGCGGCAGCGACGTGCTGAGCTTTCAGACCTCGAGCGGCCCGGTCGACCTGCAGCAGCTGCAAGTCGTCTAGGGCCAGTTTCTACAACCTCGCCGCATGGATTTCTCGATCGCCAGCATCCTGGCGCTCGACGGCGCCACCAACGGCGCCATCTACGCGCTGCTCGGCCTGGCGACGGTGCTGGTGTTCGCGGTGACGCGGGTGATCTTCATCCCGCAGGGCGAGTTCGTGACCTACGGCGCGCTGACCCTGGCGCTGCTGCAGATGGGCAAGCTGCCGGGTACCGTCTGGCTGCTGCTCGGGCTGGCGCTGGCGGCGGCAGTGCAGGGCCTGATCGGGGGACTCCGGCGCGGTACGCCGCTGCCACGCGCCTTGCGGGTGGCGGGGCGCACGCTTCTCGTCCCGGTCGTCGTCGCGGCGCTCGCCTGGTGGGCCGCGCCGCTGAAGCTGCCGCTGCTGGTCCAGAGCCTGCTGACGCTCGCGATCGTCACGCCGCTCGGGCCGCTGGTCTACGTCCTCGCCTACGAGAAGCTCGCCGACGCCACGGTGCTGGTGCTGCTGATCGTCTCGGTCGGCGTCCACTTCGCGCTCACTGGCCTCGGCCTGCTGTTCTTCGGCGCCGAAGGCTTTCGCAATCCGAGCTTCTGGGACGCGCGCTTCTCGGCCGGGGCGCTCAGCCTGTCCGGCCAGGCGACGATCATCTTCCTGGCGTCGTTCGCGCTGATCGTCGGCCTCTGGCTGTTCTTCGAGCACACGCTGCGCGGCAAGGCGCTGCGGGCGACCGCGGTCAACCGGCTCGGCGCGCGCCTGATGGGCATCTCGACCGCCGGGGCCGGCCGGCTCAGCCTGGCGCTCGCCGCCTTCATCGGTGCCTTGTCGGGCCTTTTGGTCGGCCCGACGACCACCCTGTTCTACGACTCGGGCTTCCTGATCAGCCTGAAGGGCTTCGTCGCGGCGATCTTCGGCGGGCTCGCCAGCTATCCCGCAGCGGCGCTCGGCGCCCTCTTCGTCGGCCTGCTCGAGAGCTTCGGGTCGTTCTACGCCAGCGCTTTCAAGGAGGTGATCGTGTTCACGGTGATCATCCCGGTGCTGATGTGGCGCTCGCTGCAGCAGGGGCACGCCGACGAGGAGGAGGCCTGATGGCGGCGAACGCCCCGTCCAAAGGTGGCGGCGCGCCGATCGACCTGCCGCAGGTGGGCAGCGAGCCGCGCAGCGCCGGCCTCGACCCGCGGCGTATCGCGCTGATCGTCTTCATCCTGCTGCTCGTGGCGCTGCCGCAGCTGCCGGTGCCCGAGTTCTGGATCACGCAAGCCAACTACATCGGCCTCTACGCGCTGGTCGTGATCGGTCTGGTGCTCCTGACCGGCGTCGCCGGCCTCACCTCCTTCGGGCAGGCGGCGTTCGTGGGCCTCGGCGCGTACACCACCGCCTACCTGACCCTCACGCACGGCATGTCGCCCTGGATCACCGTGTGGATCGGCCTGGCCTTCACCGCGCTCGCCGCGCTGGTGCTCGGCTGGGTGACGCTGCGGATGTCGGGCCACTACCTGCCGCTCGCGACGATCGCCTGGGGCCTCTCGCTCTTCTACCTGCTCGGCAATCTCCAGGCGCTCGGCAAGTACGACGGCCTGCTCGGCGTGCCGGCGATCGATTTCTTCGGCCGGCGGCTGAACACCGGGCGCAGCTTCTTCTACCTGCTCTGGACAATCGTCGTGCTGGCGGCGCTCTTGACGCTGAACCTGCTCGATTCGCGCCCCGGCCGGGCGATGCGGGCGGTGAAGGGCGGCTCGACGCTCGCCGAGGCGATGGGCATCGACAGCTTCCGCGCCAAGGTCACCGCCTTCGTGCTCGCGGCGCTGCTCGCGAGCGTCTCGGGGTGGCTGTTCGCGCACTTCCAGCGCACCGTGAACCCGACGCCTTTCGGCCTGAACATGGGCATCGAGTACCTGTTCATGGCGGTGATCGGCGGCGTCGGCCACGTTTGGGGGGCCCTGATGGGCGCCGGCGTGGTCGTGATCCTGAAGGACCAGCTGCAGGTCTGGTTGCCCCGGCTCTTCGGCGGCACCGGCAACTACGAAATCATCGTTTTCGGCGTGCTGCTGATCCTGGTGCTGCAGTACGCCCGCGACGGCGTTTGGGCCTTCATCGACGCGCGCCTGCCGCGCCGCCAGCGCCGGGTCGACTGGGGCGACGCGCCGGCGCTGCCCGAGCGCGCGCGCCCGCCGCACGGCGAAGTGGTGCTCGACGTGAGCGCCGCGCGCAAGGAGTTCGGCGGCCTGGTCGCCGTCAACGACGTGAGCTTCCAGGTGCGCGCCGGCGAGATCCTCGGGCTGATCGGCCCGAACGGCGCGGGCAAGTCGACCACCTTCAACCTGGTGACCGGCGTGCTGCCGACGACGCGCGGCGAGATCACGCTGCTCGGCCAGCCCATCCACGGCATGGCCTCGCGCCGGATCGCCGGCCGCGGCGTCGCGCGCACTTTTCAGCATGTGAAGATGATCCCCGGCATGACCGTGCTCGAGAACGTCGCGTTGGGTGGCCACCTGCGCGGCTCGCGAGGCGTCGCCGCGGCGATGCTCCGGCTCGACCGCGCCGAAGAGCGGCAGCTCCTGAAGGAAGCCGAGAAGCAGCTGCGCCGCATCGGCATGGGCGAGCACCTGAACGATCTCGCCGGCAACCTCGCGCTCGGGCCGCAGCGGCTGATGGAGATCGCCCGCGCGCTCTGCGCCGACCCGATCCTGCTGCTGCTCGACGAGCCCGCCGCCGGCCTGCGCCTGAAGGAGAAGCAGGGCCTGGCGGACGTGCTGCGGCAGTTGCGCGCCGAAGGCCTATCGATCCTCATCGTCGAGCACGACATGGACCTGGTGATGGGCCTGGTCGACCGCATCGTCGTGATGGAATTCGGCACCAAGCTGATCGAGGGCACGCCGGCCGAGGTGCAGGCGAGCCCGGCGGTGCGCGCGGCTTATCTGGGGACCGAGCATTGACATGCGGCGAGCGATCGGCGTTGCGCGCCAGCCCTCACCCCAACCCTCTCCCGCTCGCGGGAGAGGGAGCCGCCTCGCGGTGGTAAACGCTCTCGCCCGTCTCACCCGCCCGCGGGTCGGGGCCGGCGCAAGTATTTGCACCCTCCCCCGCGCGCAAGAGACGACGGGACGCAAGGCTGCTCTGTTCCCTCCCCGACCGCGGCAGCGGGCCGGCGCGAGTCGACTTTGCTCCCTATCCTCCCGCGGAGACGGCCGCGGTGCGGCTGTTTGCTCCCTCTCCGGCACGCGAGAGAGGGCCGCAGCGAGGCTGCTTTACTCTTTCTCCCGCCCGCGGGAGAGCGCCGCGATGCGGCTGCTTTACCCCCTTCCCCGCACGCGGCAGAGGGCCGCAGCGAGGCTGCTTTACTCCCTCTCCCGCACGCGGGAGAGGGCTGGGGTGAGGGTTGGCGCGGTCTGCTGGCGCCCCCGGCCGCCGGGATTCCCCGCATGACCCCCATCGCCCGTCCGATGCTCGAAGTCCGCGGCCTGCACGCCGGCTACGGCCGCGCCGAGGTGCTGCACGGGCTCGACCTGACAGCAGCGCCCGGCAGCGTCGTCACCGTGATCGGCCCGAACGGCGCCGGCAAGTCGACGCTGCTGAACGCGTTGATGGGCGTGCTACCGGCGCGCGGCAGCCTCGCCTTCGAGGGCCGCTCGATTGCGCTCGAGACACTCGAGGAGCGGGTGATGCGCGGCATCGCGCTGGTGCCGGAGACCCGCGCCCTCTTCGCCACGATGTCGGTCGAGGACAACCTGCGGCTCGGCGCCTACCGCCAGGTGCGGCTCGGCAACCGCGATTGGACGCGCGCGATGGGCGAGGTTTTCGCCACCTTTCCGCGGCTCGAAGAACGTCGTGCCCAGCTCGCCGGCACGCTCTCGGGCGGCGAGCGCCAGATGCTCGCCATCGGCCGCGCGCTGATGGGCGGGCCGAAGCTCCTGATGCTCGACGAGCCGAGTCTCGGCCTGGCGCCGCTGGTCGTAAAGGAGATCTTCCGCATCATCGACGGCCTGCGTGCCACCGGCGTCACGATCCTGCTCGTCGAGCAGAACGCGCGTGCCGCGTTGGAGGTCGCGGATTTCGGCTACGTGCTCGAGATGGGCGAGATCGTGCTCGAAGGGCCGGCCGCCCAACTGGCGCGGGACGCGCGCGTCGTCGACACCTACCTAGGCGCGGCGCGCCCGGCCAAGGCCTGAGAACCGGCCGCCCTCCACCCGCCCGGCCTGACCTCGACGCCACCGCCGCAGGCATGCCGATGAGCGGCCGAGGGCGACCGACGGTGTGGCGTCCGGCGCGCCCAGCCCCGGCGGCGCGGCCGTTCGGCCCCCCCAATAACGTAGCGCACGGCGCCGGCCAGCGATGCAAGAATTAGCCGCCCTCGAGCGCCGGAGCCTGTTTTGAACCGTCTTGCCCGTCTCGATGCCGTGCGGCTCGTGCGGCTCTTCGCCTTGCTTCCTTTGTTGATCGGTGTCGGGGCAATGCTCGGACACGCGATCGGCCACCCGCTTTTGACTGCCGTGCGCGTCGAGTACCGGGCGATGTCGCCGGTCACGGCGATCGCGCTCGTTGCGCTGTCGATTGCGCTGCTCGGGTTTGGCGCCGGCTGGCCGCGGGTCTACAACCTGTTTGCCGCTGCCGGCGGCGCCTTGATGCTCCCGGTCCTCGCCTGCTACGTGAGCGTCGGCGCCGATCGCTTCAGCCCGCGCGTCGCGGCCGCCCTGTTTCCGCTTTCCACCTGGGCCCACGAGACCTCGCGCTCGGCGGCGCTCGCCCTGCTGTTGCTGGCCATCGCCACGCTGGCGCGCCGCCGCCCACGGCTGGCCGATCCGTGCAGCGCGGTCGCCTTGATCCTGTCGCTGATCGCGCTTCTGGGGTACGCGTACGGCGTCGAAGACCTGCAGGCGATGATCTTCTTCGACCACCTCTCGTTGACCACCGCGGTCGCGCTCTTCCTGCTCTCGATCGCGGTGTTCTGCCAGCGGCATACGGTCGGTTGGGCGGCGGTCGTCGCCTCGTCGTATGGCGCCGGCGGCGCGACCCGCCGGCAGCTCTCCTTCCTGCTCTGGCCGCCGCTGGTCGGCTGGTTCCTGATCCAGGCGATTCGCGCCGGCCACCTCGGCGCCGGCGCGGCGACGGCGACCCTGGTGATCGCGACGGTGATCCCGCTGGCGCTGCTGGTGCTGCGCGACGGCCGCCGGCTAATTGCGCTCGACGACGCCAAGCGCTCGCGCGACGCCGAGTTGGCGCGCATCGCCGACGACACCCAGCGCCAGCTCGCGCTGCAATCGGAGCAGTTGCAGGGTGAGAGCGCCGAGCGGGCCAGGGCTGAAGCGCTCGTCTACCGCGCGCAGCGGCTCGAGGCGGTCGGCCAGCTCACCGGCGGCATCGCCCACGACTTCAACAACCTGCTGATGACGATCAGCGGCAACGTGCAGCTGCTCGAGCGGCACCTCGCGCCCGCGGATCCGTCGCTGCGCTTCGTCGCCAAGGTGCGGAGCGCGGTCGCCAAGGGCACCAAGGTGACGCAGCAGCTGCTGGCGTTCGCGCGCAGCCAGCGGCTCGACATCCGCCCGATCGCGATCGGTGCGGCGCTCGTCGATGCGCGCGAGCTGCTCGGGCATTCGCTCGGGCCCGGCATCGAGGTCCGGCTCGACGTCGGCTCCACCGAACCCGCCGCTGCGCTCTGGGCGATGTGCGACCAGAGTCAGCTCGAACTCGCGATACTGAATCTTGCGGTCAACGCCCGCGACGCGATGCCGAACGGCGGAACCCTGAAGATCAGCTGCGGCGTCTCGACGCTGCCCGTGCCGGCAGGCTCGAGCGACGCCCCGGCCGCGTGCGTCGTGGTGCGCGTCGCCGACACCGGCGTCGGCATGGCGCCGGACGTCGTGGCGCGCGCGGCCGAACCCTTCTTCACGACCAAGGAACAAGGCAAGGGCACCGGCCTCGGGCTGGCGCAGGTATACGGCTTCGTGATGCAATGCCACGGCGACCTGCGGCTGCTGAGCGAGCCCGGCACCGGGACGGTCGTCGAGATGCGCTTCCCGCTGGCCCAGCCGCCCGCCGATCACGAACCGGCGCCGGCCACCGCCCCACCGCCGACGCGGGTGCCCACCGAGCGCCGGCATATCCTGGTGATCGACGACGACGCCGATGTGCGCGAGGTGATCGTGCAGGCGCTGAGCGAGGCGGGCTACCGGGTGAGCCAGGCACAGGACGGGGTCTCAGGCCTGGTTTCCCTGCAGCAGGTCGAGCCGGCCGTCGCGGTGATCGATTTCCTGATGCCCGGCCTGAACGGCGCCGAGGTTGCGCGGATCGCCCGGGCGCGCCACCCGAGCCTGCCGATCGTCTTCGTCAGCGGCTACGCCGACACGCTCGCGCTCGAAGGAGTGACCGGCGCCAGCGTGCTCAGGAAGCCCTTCGACGTGCGGACGCTGACCCGAATGGTCGAGTCGGCGATCGCGGTCGACTGACCGCGGTCGGCCGCTCGCCCGCTCCCGCTCCCCCGCTCCCGCTCCCCCGTGCCGGCTCGCCCGTTCACGCTCGCCGGGAGCCGGGGACGGGGCCGGGAGCCGCGCCTGCGGCGTCCCGGTCCGGACAGCACGAATTGCCTCAGGGCGCCGCGCCGACCGCCCGCCACACCGTGTTGCCGACGTCGTCGGCGACCAGCAGCGCCCCCTTGGCGTCGATCGCCACGCCGACCGGCCGGCCGTGAGCATCGCCTTGCTCGTCGACGAAGCGGGTCAGCACGTCGACCGGCGGGCCCGCCGGCTTGCCGTCTAAAAACGGCACGAAGACGACCTTGTAGCCGACCGGCGGCTTCCGGTTCCACGAGCCGTGCTCGCCGATGAAGACGCCGTTGGCGAAGGGCGTGGGCAGCGCGGTCTTGCCCGCAGCGACCAGCCCGAGCGCGGCGACGTGCGCGCCGAGCGCGTAGTCCGGCGGGATCGCCTTCGCCACCTGGTCGGGCATCGGCGGCGTGACCCGATCGTCGACGTGCTGGCCGTAGTAGCTGTAGGGCCAGCCGTAGAAGGCGCCGCGCTTCACCGAGGTTAGGTAGTCGGGCACCAGGTCGTTGCCGAGCTCGTCGCGCTCGTTCGTGACGGTCCAGAGCGTGCCGTCGATCCAGGCCATGCCGTTCGGGTTGCGCAGGCCGGTCGCGTAGAGCTGCTTGGCGCCGGTCTTCCGATCGATCTCCCAGATTGCGGCGCGCCCGGTCTCGGCGGCGATGCCGTTCTCGGCGACGTTGCTGTTCGAGCCGACCGTCGCATAGAGCTTGGTGCCGTCGGCGTTGGCGATGATGTTCTTGGTCCAGTGGTGGTTGATCGTGCCGGCCGGCAGGTCGGTCAGCTTGACGCCCGGCGCGGTGATCCGGGTCTGGCCGGCGGTGTAGGGGAAGCGCAGCACCGCGTCGGTGTCGGCGACGTACAGGTCCGAGCCGACCAGCACCATGCCGAAGGGCGAATTTAGGTGGTCGATGAACACCGTCTTGGTCTCCGCGACGCCATTGCCGTCGGCATCGCGCAGCAGCACGATCCGGTTCTGGGTCGGCGAGTTGGCGCCGGCGCGGCCCTGCACGGCCTTTTGCACCTTGCCCTTGATGCCCTTCGAGTCGTCGGGTTTGGCCGGCGCGTTGGTTTCGGCGACGAGCACGTCGCCGTTCGGCAGCACGTAGAGCCAGCGTGGATGCGCCAGGCCCTGCGCGTAGGCGTTGACGGCGATACCGTTCGCGGCGGCCGGTTTGGCGCCGGCCGCCCAGCCCTTTGCCGGCGCGATCTGCATCGTCGGCAGCAGGTGCTTGTCGACCGGCGCGATCCGCGGGTTCGGGCCGACGGTGTCGGGCGGCGAGGCGACCGGGCCGCGATCGGCGTCGCCGGGCAGGGCGTGGGCGGTTGCGGTGGCCATGGCGAGGGCCGCTGCGGCGGCGGTTTTTAGCGGGAAGGGGTGCGGCACGTCGATGTCCTTAATTCGGAAAGACGAGCCTGGCGCATCGGCTCGCGACGGGTTGTCCGCGCGGGTGGGGTTTCAAGGTCGGACAGCGTGCGGGTTTGGGGCGGATAGCTCCCGGTATCCCCGTTGGGGTGAGCTTGTCGAAGCGGAGAGCGCAGTGGGCCGCCCGGCGAGCCGGGGCGTCTGCGGGTATCCCCCGTTCGGGCTGAACTTGTCGAAGCCCTTCTACAGGCTCAGGGCGAGCCGAACGGAGGCAACCTCCGCTTCGCGATCGCGTCCATGAAGAGCATCAGCTGCCAGCTGCCAGCTGCCAGCAGCCAGCAGCCCGAGCCAGACCAGCGCCTGGATCAGCACGCCCATCGCCGCCATGCCGGCGACCGACGCGGCGGCGGTCTGCATGCAGTTCGCGCCGTGCTTGCCCTCGGGGCCGTAGCCGAGCGTGACCGTCGAGCCGAGGATTCCCGCCAGCACCTGCCCGCCGACGAAAAAGCCGATCGAGAAGTTCATGTACGACGCGGTCACGCCGCCGAGCGGCCCGAGCACGCGGGCGCCGAGCACGCCGAGCAGCAGGTAGTAGCGCCGCGTGCCGATCGGCGGCAGCCAGGCCCAGCGCGGGGGCGAGCTTGGCGGGGGCCAGGGCGGCGCTGGACGGCGGCGAGGGGACGGTCGGCTCATCGAAGCCATCGGTAACGCAAGCGCCCGGGCGGCGCGTGCTTTCGGTTCTGGCCGGCAGGGCGACTGGCGGCCTTAGAGCGCGGGAGGGCTCCCCACCGCAAATCGGCGGCGAGCCGCTCTGCAGCTCAGGCGGCGGACGAGCGTCGCAACCCAAACAGCCCGGAGCCGCTTCGCAGCTCAAACGGCCCGGAGCAGCTTCGCGGCTCAGGCGGGCGAGCCGCTCTCCGACAGCGCCAGCACCTCGGCGCGCGCCGGAATGCTCGTCTGCGCGCCGACGCGGGTGCAGGCGAGCGCGGCCGCGGCGCTCGCCTCGCGCAGCGCTGCGGCGAGCGGCGTGCGCCGCGCCAGCGCCGCGACCAGCGCGCCGCAGAAGGTGTCGCCCGCGGCGGTGGTGTCGACCGGCTCGACCGGGAACGCCGGCACACGGAGCATCCGGCCGTTGTCCAGCGCCAGGGCGCCCGCGGCGCCGAGCGTCACGACGACGGTCGCGATCCCGAGCGCCGCCAGCGCGGTGAGTGCCGCATCCCGGTCGGCGGCGATGCCGCTCACCGCCGCGAGCTCACCTTCGTTGACGATCAGCAGGTCGATCGCGTCGAGCAGGTCGGCCGGCAGCGCCTGCGCCGGCGCGGCGTTCAAGGCGACGACGACCCCGGCCGCCTGCCCGGCGCGCGCGTAGGCGGTCACGCTCGCCAGCGGCGTCTCGAGCTGCAGCAGCAGCACGCCGATGCCGTCGAGCGCGGGCAAGTGCTCGGGCGCGAGTGCAAGGTTGGCGCCGGGCGCGACGCTGATCGCGTTCTCGCCCGCGTCGTCGACGCAGATGAACGCGGTGCCGGTCGGCCGGGTCGAGTCGCGCACGATATGCAGCCGGACGCCGGCCGCGCGGAGCGACGCTTCGAGCGGCCCGGCGTAGGGGTCGTTGCCGAGCCCGAGCAGCAGCTGGGTCGCAGCCCCCCCGCCGCGCGCCGCAGCGATCGCCTGGTTCGCCCCTTTGCCGCCGGGGTAGGTGGAAAAACCGTGCCCGAGCACGGTTTCGCCGGCCGCCGGGATGTGCGGCGCGCGGACCACGAAATCGAGGTTGGCCGAGCCGACGACCAGCACGCCGGCGGCGGATGTCGGATCGGGTTCAACGGAATCGGCCGGCATTGCGAGCACGCTGGACAAGACGAGGGGTTGAGCGGCAGGGCGCGGTGAGCGGATCGGCAAGATGGACGAGACCGACGAGACCGACCGCTGTCGGTGCCGTGCTGTGCCGCCGACGCCTGCAGCGCCGCTTTTCAGCGCATCGAGTGCAGGCCGAACAGGTTGCCCTCGGAATCGACGGCCAGCGCAATGAAACCGTGGTCGCCGATCGCCAACTTGGGGCGCTCGACTCGACCACCCGCCGCGGGCACCCGGCTGGCCACGACCGCGCAGTCCTCGCAGACGAAGTAGACCAGCGTGCTGCCGCCCGACGCCACGCCTTCCATCCTGACCAGCGCGCCGCCGGCGCCGGGGGCTTCGGGCGTCATCGGAAAGGCGACCATCTCCACCAGCGGACTCGGCAGCGGCTGCAGCGACAACTGCAGCACCGCCTCGTAGAAGGCGCGCGCCCGCGGCATGTCCTGCACGTAGATCTCGAACCAGCCGACCGGGTTGTGCTTCATCGTCGCCGCCGTTTTTGGTATCGAAGACGGCGGTTCTAGCGAAAGCCGGCGCTTTCCGCAAGGTGAAGCGAGCGCTGCCTGCGAGCCGGGGCGGCCGAACGAGATCGACCGGCGCCGCTCCCCTTGCGTGTTTGCCGAACGATCCGGTTCGGCACGAACTGCAAGTCCCGAGCCGAACTACGATCGTGGTTTCGCGCGAGCGCGCGGCCACGAAAGCGACGGATGCAACTCGGAATGATCGGCCTCGGCCGAATGGGCGCGAACATGGTGCGCCGTCTCGCCCAGCATGGGCACGAATGCGTGGTGTTCGACCAATTCCCGGCGGCGGTCAGCGCGCTGGTCGGCGACCACATCGTCGGCGCGGCCTCGCTCGTCGAGCAGGTGCAGCGGCTCGCCAGGCCGCGCACGATCTGGCTGATGGTGCCGGCCGCGGTCGTCGACCAGAGCATCGCCGGGCTGATTCCGCTGCTGGAGCCGGGCGACGCCTTGATCGACGGCGGCAACTCCTACTACATCGACGACATCCGGCGCGCCAAGGAGCTCGCCGAAAAGGATCTGCATTACGTCGACGTCGGCACGAGCGGCGGGGTCTGGGGGTTCGAACGCGGCTACTGCATGATGATCGGCGGCGAAGTGCCGATCGTGCAGCGGCTCGATCCAATCTTCGCCGCGCTCGCGCCGGGCCGCGGCGGCGTCCCGCCGACCCCCGGGCGCGACGGCAGCGGCACCGCCGAGCAGGGCTACCTGCACTGCGGGCCGAACGGCGCGGGTCATTTCGTCAAGATGGTCCACAACGGCATCGAGTACGGCCTGATGGCCGCCTACGCCGAGGGCCTCGCGGTGCTCGAGGGCGCCAACATCGGCAGCCGCTCGCACGCGGCCGATGCCGAAACCACGCCGATGCGCGAGCCCGAGCACTACCAGTACACGATGCCGATCGCCGACATCGCCGAGGTCTGGCGCCGCGGCAGTGTGATCGCCTCGTGGCTGCTCGACCTGACCGCCTCGGCGCTGCACGCCGACCCGGAGCTCGCCGCGTTCAGCGGGCACGTCTCCGATTCGGGCGAGGGCCGCTGGACGATCCAGGCGGCGATCGACGAGGCGGTGCCGGCGCCGGTCCTGACCGCCGCGCTCTACGCCCGCTTCAGCTCGCGCGGCGGCGCCGATTTTCAGAACCGCATCCTGAGCGCGATGCGCCTGCAGTTCGGAGGGCACGTGGAGAAGAAGGCGCCGGGCTGAACGCCGGCACGACGAAGACGCGCGTCGGGCGGCAGGGTGCCGACAGACCCGAGCCGCCGCTGCCGCGCACGAGGCGGGCGGCGGGCGTCGGCGTGCCGGTTCCGGTCCTCACCCTCGGGCTCGCCCTCGGCGCCTGCGCCAACGTCGAACCGGTCGGTGAATTCGGCCGCTCGGCGGCGACGATTGCGGTGTTACCGCAGGCCGGCGACGCCTGGCTCGACAGCGCGGTCGCGAGCGAGCCCTAAGTTCGCGCTCGCCGCGGCGAGCTCCGTCGCCGAGCCGTCGCGAGCGGCCCGCGTCCATCGCATGCCGACGTGCATGCGCGCTTCGACCGAACGGGCGCCTCTCGCCACGAAGCGCCAGGTTCGAAAGGCCCCCGGGGTTCAAGTCGTTCGGGCGGCCGCCGATATGCCGGTGTGCCGCCAGCACGGCTACCCCTGCCCAGTCGCATGAGAACCAGCGTTCTGCCGACGGAGATGATCGAGCTCGACGACCTGCGCGTCGGCATGTTCATCCACCTGGACATGAGCTGGATGTCGCATCCTTTTCCGCTCGGCAGTTTCCGGATCGCGAGCGCGGCCCAGATCGCGACGATCCATGGCCTGGGCGTGCCGCGGCTGCGCTGGAGCCCCGCGCAAAGCGTGTTGCCCGACGCCGCTTCGGCGCCCGGTGAGGCACACGGATTCGGCCTCGCTGCCATGGCCGGCGCCGACGCCGGCCGGGCGCCGAGCGAAGATTTGCTGCTCACCGCTGCGCTGCCCCTCGCCGCGACCGAGACGGAAACCGAAACCGAAACCGAAACCGCAGCGGGGCGGCGGCTGCCATGGGCCGCGCTGGCCGCGCAACGCGCCGCGCTGAAGGTCGTCGAGCGCCAGTTCGAGGAGGCTGCGCGCGACCTGCGTCAGGTCCACGAGCGGGTCGCCGCGCGTCCCGCGGAGGCCCGGGCGGGTGCCGAGCAGCTGGCGAATGCGCTGGTCGACAAGATGGTCGGCGAGCACGACCTCTGCATCCGGCTCCTGACCGAAGCGGCCGGCGACAAGGCGGCCGCGCACGCTTTGAACGTGACCGTGGTCGCGCTGCTGATGGGCCGCGCCTTCGGCATGCCGGCGACGGAATTGCAGGACCTCGGCGTCGGCGCGCTGCTGCACGATGTCGGCAAGATCGATCTGCCCGACCGCGTCCGCCATGCCGGCGAGCATTTCGGCGCCGCCGAGACGCGCTGCTACGAAGGCCACGTCGCGCACGGCGTCGCCCATGCCCGGCGGATGGCGCTGACGCCGGGGGCGACGCTCGTGATCGCGCAGCACCACGAGCACGCCGATGGCAGCGGCTTTCCGCTGAAGCTGAGCGTCGACCGCATGTCGGCGGCCGGCCGCATCGTCGCGCTCGCCAACCGCTACGACAACCTCTGCAATCCGCACAACCCGGCCAAGGCGCTGACGCCGCACGAATCGCTGTCGCTGCTGTTCGCGCAGGGCCACGCGAAGTTCGACACCGCGATCCTCGGGGCCTTCATCCGGATGATGGGCGTGTACCCGGCCGGCTCGGCGGTGCAACTGACCGACGACCGCCACGCGCTCGTCGTCGGCGTCAATTCCAGCCGGCCGCTGAAGCCGCGCGTGATCGTGCATGAGCCCGACGTGCCGCGCGAGGAGGCGATGATCGTCGACCTCGAGGCGACGAACGGGATCGGCATCCGCCGCAGCGTCCGGCCCTCGCAGTTGCCCCCCGAGGTGCTCGCGTACCTGGCGCCGCGACCGCGGGTGGCCTATTTCTTCGAGGCGATCGACGCCCCGCACGACGAGCTGGCGGCGGCGTGAGCGGTCCGACGAACACCGAAGCGAGGCGGCCGTGAGGCGCGATCTGTGGCCGGGCGCGCTGCTCCCCGGCGGCTTCGACCGTGAAGCTGCGGTGCCGAACGGCGCCAGCGTCTTGCGGCCGCTCGCCGGCCCGTCGACAGCTCCCTTGGGGCAGCGCGCCGAGGCGGCGCCCGGCGTGCTGGCGCGCGCGTCGTGGACTGGTTTCATCGAGGCGATGCTCGACGCGGTGCTGCTGGTCGACCGCGCCGATCTCGGCATCGTCGCGGCCAACCGCCGGGCCTGCGAGCTGCTCGGCGGCAGCGTCGGCGAACTCTGCCGCCACGCCATCGCCCGCTTCGCGCCGACGCCCGAGGATCTCTGCTTCTGGAGCGAAGCGGCGCGCGGCCTGAGCGACGCGATCGAATCGGAAACCCAGGTCATGACGCTCGGCGGCGTGCTGCTGCCGGTGCTGCGCCGGGTCGGCCGCGTCGACGCCGAGGACGGCCGGACGCTGTTCGCCGTCGTGCTCCACGACCGCAGCGCCCAGGTGCGTGCCGAACGCGAGCTCGAGGCCGCGCTCGCCGACCTCCGCGCGACGCTCGAATCGACCTGCGACGGCCTTCTCGTCACCGACCTCGAGGGCCGGATCCGCCACTTCAACCAGCGTTTCGCGCGCCTCTGGCGGATCCCCGGCGCGATGCTCGTGCGGCGCGACGACGACGCGATTCTCGAATGGATGCGCCGCCGGGTGACCGATCCGGCCGCCTACATGCGGCGCCTCGCGCAGATCGACGCCGGGTCGCTGCCCGAGGTTCGTGACCTGCTGGCGCTCACCGATGGCGGCTGGTTCGAGCGGGTGGCGAGCCTGCAATGCCTGCACGGGCGGCCGGTCGGACGGGTGTACGCGTTCCGCGAGGCGACCGGCGCGCTCGATCTCGAGGGGCCGGCCAAGCCCGCCGACTTGCCGCTGACGGCATCCTGAGGGCGTCGCCACTTCGCGACCGCCGTCGCCGGCTTCCCCGCTGACAGCTCGGCGGCGTCTATGAAGCGTGAACAAGCGCACGCTTTTTCCGTAAAGTCGACCTCCGAAAGGGGTCGACCCGCATGAAAGTGATGGATTCGCTTCTCGAGCCGAAGCTCGAACGTCTCACCATGCCGCTGGCGGTGGTCCTGCCGGACGGCCACCGAATCGGCGCGCGCGACGCAGCGGTGACGTTCCGGCTCCGGCAACTCGGGCCGCTGGCGCACATCGCCGCCGGTCAGGTCGGCAAGGTCGCCGGCGATTACGTCGAGGGCAAGCTCGACATCGACGGCAGCATGCGCGACCTGATGGCAGTTGCGACGCAGATGATCGGCACCGACCCGACGCGCGAGGAGCCCGGCGGCGCCGCGTTCTCGTGGTGGCGCGAGATCCGGCTGAACGCCAAATCGCGCGCCCGCCATCAGGCGCAGGCCGACGCCCAGCAGATCCAGTTCCACTACGACGTGTCGGACGACTTCTACCGGCTCTGGCTCGATCCGCGCCGGCTCTACTCGTGCGCCTATTTCGCTGCGCCGGCGATGTCGCTCGCCGAAGCGCAGGAAGCCAAGCTCGATCACATCTGCAGGAAGCTCATGCTGCAGCCGGGCGAGCGCTTTCTCGACATCGGCGCCGGCTGGGGCGGCCTGCTGCTCTGGGCCGCCGAGCGCTACGGCGTCGTCGCCCACGGCATCACCCTCTCGAAGAACCAGCACGCGCACGTCAATCAGCTGATCGAGGCGCGCGGGCTGGCGGGCCGGGTGACGATGGAGCTGCGTGACTACCGCGACCTGCCCGAGGACCGGCCGTACGACAAGATCGCCTCGGTCGGCATGTTCGAGCACGTCGGGCGGGCGCAGATGCCGGCGTACTTCGGAAAGATCCACCGCCTGCTGGTGCCCGGTGGCCTGCTGATGAACCACGGCATCACCGCCGGCGGCACGCGCAACCACCAGCTCGGCGCCGGGATGGGCGAATTCATCGAGCGCTACATCTTCCCGGGCGGCGAACTGGTGCACGTCTCGAAGGTGACCGAGGCGATGTGCGAAGGGCAACTCGAGCCGCTCGACATCGAGAACCTGCGGCCGCATTACGCGCGAACCCTCTGGGCCTGGTCGGACGCGCTCGAGGCGCAGCTCGACACCGCATGCGACTCGACCCGCGACAGCGTCGTCCGCGCCTACCGCCTCTACCTCGCCGGCAGCGCCATGGGCTTCGAGCAGGGCTGGATGGCGCTCTACCAGATGCTCGCGGCGCGCCCGAGCGGGGAGGTCGAAGACGGCGCGATGCGCGGCGCACAATCGGTTTATCCGTTCAACCGCCGCTACATCTACCCATGCTCTACAAGTTCCGATCCAAAGCCGCCGGCGACGTGATCATGACCGGCCCGAACGGTGACGAGTTGCTCCGCGCCATCGGCCAGCAGCCAGGACCGAAGGGGATCATCGAGACCGCGGCGCTGGCGGCCGCAGTGGCGTCGATCGAGCGTGCCATCGCCGCCGACGAGGCGGCGCGCGCCGATGCCGAGCGCACGGCGGCTGCCGAGGGACGCAAATTGGGGCCGCGCGAGGGCGTTACCCTGCGCCAGCGCGCCTGGCCGATGATCGACATGATGAAGCGCTCGATGAAGGACGATGCCGACATCGTCTGGGGCGTGTGACACGCCCCGGCAGCGAAGGGATCGCGCGATGAAGCTCTGGAGCGACAGCTGGGCCAACGGCGAGCGGATTCCCGCGCGTTTGGCGGCCGGCAAACCGGACGGCGCCGGCGGCGCCACCTTCTCCGACAACCTGAGCCCGCATCTGGCGTGGAGCGAAGTGCCGGCAGGAACGAAGTCGTTCGCCCTGATATGCCACGATTTCGACGTGCCGAGCAAGCGCGACGACGTCAACGTCGCCGGCCGCGAGGTGCCGGCCGACCTGCCGCGGGTCGACTTCTTCCACTGGGTCGTCGTCGATCTGCCGGCCGGTCTGACGTCGCTGGCGGAGGGTCGGTTCAGCCGCGGTTTCACGCCGAAGGGCAAGCCGCCGGCACCGGTCGAGGGCGTCGGCGGGGCCCGCCAGGGGTTGAACGACTACACCGGCTTCATGGCCGGCAACCCCGAGCTCGCCGGCCGGTACTTCGGCTACGACGGCCCGTTCCCGCCGTTCAACGACTCGCTCATCCACCATTACGTCTTCACGCTCTATGCGCTCGACGTAGAGCGGGTGGCGGTCGCCGGCGCCTTCACCGGTCCGCAGGTGCGCGAGGCGATCTACCCGCACATCCTCGCCGAAGCCACCCATTCGGGCACCTACACGCTGAACCAGCGCCTCCTCTGATGCTCGAGGCGTCGGCGTTGGGGTCGGGGCACGAAGGGCCGCACCGCGCCACCCGCGTATTCGCGGTCCGGCACGGCGAGACCGATTGGAACCTCGAAGGTCGGATCCAGGGGCAGCTCGACATTCCCTTGAACGCCACCGGCCGCTGGCAGGCGGCGCAACTCGGCGCGGCGCTCGCCGACGAAGGCATCGACGCGATCTACGCCAGCGACCTGCTGCGCGCCCGCCAGACCGCCGAGGCGATCGCCGCGGCCTGCGGCCTGCCCATCATCGACGCGCCGGGCCTGCGCGAACGCGGCTTCGGCGCCTTCGAGGGCCTGAGCTTCGACGAGGTAGGCGCGCGCTGGCCGGAACTTGCCGAACGCTGGCGGCGCCGCGATCCGAGCTTTGGCGCGCCCGACGGCGGCGAAACCCTGATCGCGTTCTGTGCCCGCAGCGTCGGCACCGCCGAGCGGCTTGCCGCCGCCCATCTCGGCGAGACCATCGCGCTCGTCGCGCACGGCGGCGTGATGGACTGTCTGTACCGTGCCGCAACCCACCTCGCGCTGGATGCGCCGCGCTCCTGGCAACTCGGCAACGCCGCGATCAACCGCCTGCTGTGCACCCCCCAGGGCTTCACGCTCATCGGCTGGAGCGACATCGCCCACCTCGACGCGCCGGTGGCGGACGAGGCGGCCGATGTCGATGGGGTCGATGTCGGCGCGGCTCGACGTCCACCGTCGGCCTGAACCCGTGGAAGGGGTCGTGCGACACGAGGCTGGGCTTCGACAAGCTCAGCCCGAACGGGTCGACCGCCCGAGCAGGTTCGGGCGCCGACGGCCCCGACGCCATCCGCTCGCCCTGAGCCTGTCGAAGGGCCGGCCGCAGTGCGTGATCGAGCCCCGTGTTTGCAGTTGACATTACCCGTTCGCCCTGAGCCTGTCGAAGGGCCCCGGCCAATGCGGCGCACACTTTCGAAAGTCGCTTCTTCCCTCCAGCCTCGGGCAAGTCCTGTCCGGCGAAACCCTCGAACCACGCGCCGCGCCTGGCTTTCACCACGCCGCCGTCCCTAGACTCCGCTCCGGCCAGCCGAAGGTCGTTCGACGACTGAACGAACGGGACGCGACAGCAGCTGCCGACCCGATGCCGCACGCGCTTGCCCTTCCCACCCGCGACGACCCGATCGACAAGCCGCAAGCCGGAGCCGCGGGATGACCACGGGCGTCGACGCGGGCACCCGCGGCGCCGAAGCCGGCCCGGCCGCGAGTGGATCGAACATCCTCGAGACCCGCGGCCTGACCAAGGAGTTCAAAGGCTTCGTCGCCGTCAACCAGGTCGACCTGACGGTGCGGCGCGGCACGATCCACGCGTTGATCGGCCCGAACGGCGCCGGCAAGACCACCTGCTTCAACCTGTTGACCAAGTTCCTGACCCCGACCCGCGGCCAGATCCTGTTCGACGGCGACGACATCACGGCCGACAAGCCGGCGGCGATCGCGCGCCGCGGCGTCGTCCGCTCGTTCCAGATCTCGGCGGTGTTTCCGCACCTGAGCGTGCTCGAGAACGTGCGGGTTGCATTGCAGCGTGCCCTCGGCACGTCGTACCACTTCTGGAAGCCGGAGCGCTCGTTGTCCGGGCTCGACACGCGGGCCCGCGAGCTGCTGCGCGAAGTCGACCTCGAGGCTTACGCAGCGCTGCCCGCCGTCGAGCTCAGCTACGGCCGAAAACGCGCGCTCGAGCTCGCAACCACCCTGGCGATGGACCCGCTGCTGATGCTGCTCGACGAGCCGACCCAGGGGATGGGCCTCGAAGACGTCGACCGCATTCGCCAGCTGATCAAGCAGGTCGCGGCAAGCCGCACGGTGCTGATGGTCGAGCACAACATGAGCGTCGTCGCCAGCATCGCCGACACGATCACCGTGCTGGCGCGCGGCGCGACCCTGGCCGAAGGGCCGTATGCCGAAGTCGCCAAGAACCCGGCGGTGATCGAGGCCTACATGGG
The DNA here is from genome assembly GCA_964236915.1 of uncultured Rhizobacter sp. Classification (GTDB taxonomy): domain Bacteria; phylum Pseudomonadota; class Gammaproteobacteria; order Burkholderiales; family Burkholderiaceae_C; genus LMDS01. The sequence goes on along the minus strand of CAXSGM010000010.1, from coordinate 16,560 downwards.
CAGCGCGAACGTCGAATTGCGAGGGGCCCACTGATGGCGGCAATGCGCAGTGTTGCGGCAGGCACTTCGACAGGCTCAGTGCGAACGGGGATGGGAAATGTCCCGTTCCGTTCCCCTTTCGTGCCGGGCCTGTGCAACGTCCGAACCCCGAGCCATGGTCCGCTTCCCGGCCCCGTTCGGGTTCCCGGCCTGGTTCGAGCTTCCCACCCCGTTCAGGCTGAGCCTGTCGAAGCCCCGTCCCGCGGCGTCACTTCCGATGCCGTTCGGAATCCCGGCCTGGTTCGAGCTTCCCATCCCGTTCGGTCCGAGCCTGTCGAAGCCCTGAGCCGCGGCGCAACTCCCCACCCCGTTCGGGCTGAGCCTGTCGAAGCCCTGTTCTTGCCCACCTGCCCGAGCCCGTGACGACGCCCTTCCTCGAGATCGCCGGCCTGCAAGGCTGGTACGGCGAATCGCACGTGCTGCACGGCGTCGATTTCCATGTCGACGAGGGCGAGGTCGTCACGCTGCTCGGGCGCAACGGCGCCGGCCGCACGAGCACGATGCGCGCGATCATGGGCCTGATCGGCGCGCGCAAGGGCTCGATCAGGGTCAAGGGCGCCGAGACGATCGGCCTGCCGACGCACCGCATCGCGCGGCTCGGCCTCGGCTATTGCCCCGAGGAGCGCGGCATCTTCTCGAGCCTCTCGGCGGAGGAGAACTTGATGCTGCCGCCGAAACTTGCCGACGGCGGCATGAGCGTCGACGAGATCTACGCGATGTTCCCGAACCTGAAGGAGCGTGCCGCCAGTCAGGGCACGCGGCTCTCGGGCGGCGAGCAGCAGATGCTCGCGGTCGCGCGCATCCTGCGTACAGGAGCGCGGCTGCTGCTGCTCGACGAGATATCCGAGGGCCTCGCCCCGGTCATCGTGCAAAAGCTCGCCGAGATGGTGCTTGCGCTCCGTGCGAAGGGCTACACCGTGCTGATGGTCGAGCAGAACTTCCGCTTCGCCGCGCCGCTCGCCGATCGCTTTCTCGTGATGGAGCACGGCCAGGTGATCCAGCAATTCACCCAGGCCGAACTGCCGGCGCGTATGGAGCGGCTGCACGACTACCTCGGCGTTTGATCGCGCCGCCGGCCGCGCCCGACAAACGATCGCCCCCTTCTTTTCTGAACGTTCGTTGACCCATCCATTGGAACCCCCGGAGACCTTATGAATAAAAATCGTTTGACCGCCTGCTGCCTCGCCGCGATCGGTGCCCTCGGCGCCGCCTCGGCCGATGCCCAAATTTCCGGCGACGTCATCAAGATCGGCTTCATCACCGACCTTTCGGGCCTTTACGCCGACATCGACGGCCCGGCCGGCGCGGAAGCCATCCGCATGGCGATCGCCGACATGGGCGGCGCGATCAACGGCAAAAAGGTGGAATTGCTCGTCGCCGATCACCAGAACAAGCCGGATGTCGCCGCCTCGAAGGCGCGCGAATGGTTCGATCAGCAAGGCATGGACATGCTGATCGCCGGCACCAATTCCGGCACCAACCTCGCGATGGCGAAGGTCGCCGCCGAGAAGAAGAGGCCATTTCTCTCGGTCGGCGGCGGCACTTCGGCGCTGACCAACGACCAATGCTCGCCCTACACGATCCACTACGCGTACGACACCGTCGCCCTCGCCAAGGGCACCGGCCCGGCGGTCGTCAAGGCCGGCGGCAAGACCTGGTACTTCCTGACCGCCGATTACGCCTTCGGCACCGCGCTGCAGGCCGATGCGACGGCCGCGGTCACGAAGGCCGGCGGCAGCGTCGTCGGTTCGGTGCGCGCGCCGCTCTCGGCGAGCGATTTCTCGTCGTTCCTGCTGCAGGCGCAAGGCAGCAAGGCGCAGATCCTCGCGCTCGCAAACGCCGGCGGCGACACGATCAACTCGATCAAGGCGGCCAACGAGTTCGGGCTTACCAAGACGATGAAGCTCGCGGGCCTTTTGATGTTCATCAACGACGTGCACTCGCTCGGCCTGAAAGCGACGCAGGGCATGTACCTGACCGACAGCTGGTACTGGAACCAGTCGCCTGAATCACGCGCCTGGGCCAAGCGCTTCTTCGACAAATGGAAGCGCATGCCCTCGTCGCTGCAGGCGGCCGACTACTCGGTGACGCAGTTCTACCTGAACGCCGTGAAAGCGGCCGGCAGCGACGACGGCGACAAGGCGATGGAGCAGATGAGAAAGGCCAAGGTCAACGACATGTACACCAAAGGCGGCTACGTGCGCGCCGACGGCTCGATGATCCACGACATGTACCTGATGCAGGTCAAGACGCCCGAGGCCTCGACCACGCCGTGGGACTACTTCAACGTCGTCGCGACGACCAAGGGCGAGGAAGCGTTCACGACCAAGGCCGAGAGCAAGTGCCCGCTCTGGAAGTAGCCGCAGTGCCGCGGGCCGCACCCTCACCCCAACCCTCTCCCGCAAGCGGGAGAGGGGGCAGGGCGGCGGCGATGCAGCTCGCGCGGAGACCTTCTGCCGCCTGCAGGAGAAAGGGTCGCCGCGGCGCTCTTCTCCCTCTCCCGCTCGCGGGAGAGGGCAGGGGTGAGGGCGAGCGCAGCACCGCCCTTGCCCTCCGCCGGATCCGACACCGCCAAGTCTTCAGCCAGTGCGCCGTCCTTCCCCCTCTCCCGCTCGCGGGAGAGGGCCGGGGTGAGGGCGGCCGCTGACGCCATGGAGATCTTCGGCATCCCGGTCCAGGCCTTTCTCGGCCAGCTGCTGCTCGGCCTGGTGAACGGCTCGTTCTACGCGATGCTGAGCCTCGGTCTCGCGGTGATCTTCGGGCTGCTCGGGATCGTCAACTTCGCGCACGGCGCGCTCTACATGATCGGCGCGTACGTGGCCTACGTCGCGCTCGATCGCTTCGGCATCAACTACTGGTTCGCGCTCGTTCTCTCGCCGCTCGTCGTCGGCGCGCTCGGCGTCGTGATCGAACGCACGCTGCTGCAGCGGCTCTACCGGGTCGACCCGATCTACGGCCTGTTGCTGACCTTCGGCCTGGCGCTGATCGCCGAGGGCGTGTTCCGCTATTGGTTCGACGTGTCGGGCCAGTCGTACCCCGTGCCCGAGGCGCTGCAAGGTGCGACCAACCTCGGCTTCATGATCCTGCCGAATTACCGCGCCTGGGTGGTCTTTGCCTCGATCGCGATCTGCCTCGGCACCTGGTTCCTGATCGAGCGCACGCGCCTCGGCGCCTATCTGCGCGCCGGCACCGAGAACCCGCAGTTGGTGCAGGCTTTCGGCATCAACGTGCCGGTGATGGTGATGCTGACCTACGGCGCCGGCGCCGGCCTCGCGGCGCTCGCCGGGGTGCTCGCGGCGCCGGTGATCCAGGTGACGCCGCTGATGGGCTCCAACCTCATCATCGTCGTGTTCGCCGTCGTCGTGATCGGCGGGATGGGATCGATCCTCGGCTCGGTCCTGACCGGCCTGGCGCTCGGCATCGTCGAGGGGCTGACCAAGGTGTTCTACCCGCAGGCCTCGAGCATCGTCGTCTTCGTGGTCATGGCGATCGTGCTGATGATCCGGCCCGCGGGCCTGTTCGGAAAGGAGAAGTGATGAGCGCCGCCGCATCCTCGAAGCCGGTCGAGACGGCCGCGCCCGGGTCGGCGCCGGCCGCCCCGACGCGGACCGGCGATTCGCTTGCCCGCGCCAGCCGCATCGGGCTCTGGATCGGCCTGGCGATCCTTCTCGCCGCGCCGTTCATCGGCCTCTATCCCGTCTTTGTCATGAAGGCGCTCTGCTACGCGATCTTCGCCTGCGCGTTCAACCTGCTGCTCGGCTTCACCGGCCTCTTGTCGTTCGGCCATGCGGCGTTTTTCGGCGCCGCGGCCTACGGTTGCGGCTGGCTGGTGCGCTCGGCCGGCTGGTCGCCGGAGCTGGGCATCGTCGCCGGCGCGGCCATCGCCGCCGCCTGCGGCCTCGTGATCGGGCTGATTGCAATCCGGCGCCAGGGCATCTATTTCGCGATGGTCACGCTCGCGATGGCGCAGATGCTGTATTTCGTTTTCCTGCAGGCCCCTTTCACCGGCGGCGAAGACGGCCTGCAGGGCGTGCCGCGCGGCAAGCTCTTCGGCCTGCTGCCGCTCGCCGACGACCGGGTCTTCTACTACGTCGTGCTCGCCGTCTTCGTCGCGGTGTTCCTCTTCATCATGCGGGTGGTGCACTCGCCCTACGGCCAGGTGCTGAAAGCGATCCGCGAGAACGAGCCGCGTGCGATTTCGCTCGGCTACGACGTCGACCGCTACAAGCTGCTCGCGTTCGTGCTCTCGACCGCGCTCGCTGGCGTGGCTGGCGCGATGAAGACCCTGGTGCTCGGCTTTGCGACGCTGAACGACGCGCACTGGTCGGTCTCGGGCGAAGTGATCCTGATGACGCTGCTCGGCGGCCTCGGCACCTTCGCCGGCCCGGTGGTCGGCGCCTTCACGATCATCGGTTTGCAGGACTTTCTTTCCGACCGCGTCGGCCCGTGGATCAACGTGATCATCGGCGTGATCTTCGTGGTGTGCGTGGTGGCGTTCAGGCGCGGGTTCGTGGGGGAGTTGCGGGCGTTGTGGGCGCGGCGGCGGTAGCTTGAACGGGGGATCGCTCGCGCAGGCGGTGCCTGCGAGGCGCGTTGGTGCGAGGCTGCCAGAGCAGGGAGCTGGACTCGGTGATCCGCCAAGCTTGGTAGCCTTGGCCAGACTTTCTGAAAGCCGTCTGACAATGCGCCGATGGCCCTGAACGTCGATCAGTTGCTGCGCACCGCCGAACACGCTCGAACAGGCGCGGTGAAGGAGTAGACCGCGATTTGGGACGGCGCCCGAGGGTCAATGCGGGCGAGGCGTTCGTCGTGCTTCCCGGAAAGCTGAATGCCTTGCGCGCGTGAGTCGAGTGGCCGCTCTCGGCCAGGAGCGGGTCTCCGTGAAGGGCTGTTCCGAAGCACGTCGCGTGTTCAGAGCGTGGCGGCGCACGAGATTTCCGCGAGCCTTAATAGGTGACCCCGCCAGCATCACATTTTGGGCCGGGGTTCATAAGCTTTCTATCGTGGCGCTGAAGCAGCGGTACCGTGAGCCGTGGACACAGCACGGCCGACCCTCCGGCGACCGGTCCCGCCTCAGAATCGCAACAGTTCTCGGCGATCGACTGCTTGCACAGCTCCCTACTTCGTCGATTGCGTTCATACGCTGACTCATGCCCTCACCCAAGCAAACCTACGACCCGCCCTCCGCTCCGCCAAGCCTTGGCGTCAAGGAGGAGCAGGTCGAGTACGGCTTCATCGGCAAGCTGCAAAGCCTGAAGTACGAGTACCGGCCGGACATCCGCGACCGTGCATCCCTGGAGCGCAACTTCCGCGAAAAATTCGAAGCGCTGAACCGCGTTCACCTGTCCGACGGCGAATTCGCCCGCCTGCTCGACGAGATCGTCACCCCCGACGTCTACACCGCTGCCCGCACCCTTCGCGAGCGCAACGCGTTCACCCGCGACGACGGCACGCCGCTGAACTACACGCTGGTCAACCTCAAGGACTGGTGCAAGAACAGCTTCGAGGTCGTCAACCAGCTGCGCGTCAACACCGATTACAGCCACCACCGCTACGACGTTCTCATCCTCATCAACGGTGTGCCCTGTGTGCAGATCGAGCTGAAGACGCTGGGCATCAGCCCGCGCCGGGCGATGGAACAGATCGTCGACTACAAGAACGACCCGGGCAACGGCTACAGCAAGACCCTGCTGTGCTTCCTGCAACTGTTCATCGTCAGCAACCGCACCGACACCTGGTACTTCGCCAACAACAACGCCCGGCACTTCGCCTTCAACGCCGACGAGCGCTTCCTGCCCATCTACCAGTATGCGGACGAAGCGAACAAGAAGATCACCCACCTCGACAGCTTTGCCGAGACCTTCCTTGCCAAGTGCACGCTGGGCGAAGCCATCAGCCGCTACATGGTGCTGGTCGCCAGCGAGCAGAAGCTGTTGATGATGCGCCCGTACCAGGTTTATGCCGTCAAGGCCATCGTGGACTGCATCCACCAGAACTGCGGCAACGGCTACATCTGGCACACCACCGGCAGCGGCAAGACGCTCACGTCCTTCAAGGCTTCCACGCTGCTCAAAGACAACCCGGCAATCGAGAAATGCCTCTTCGTGGTGGACCGCAAAGACCTCGACCGCCAGACCCGCGAAGAATTCAACCGCTTCCAGGAAGGCTGCGTCGAGGAGAACACCAACACCGGCGCACTGGTGCGCCGCCTGCTGTCAGACGACTACGCCGACAAGGTCATCGTCACCACCATTCAGAAGCTGGGCCTGGCGCTGGACGAGAACAGCAAGCGGAACAAGCAACGCAAAAAGCACGACCTGAAGACCTACAAGGAACAGCTCGAACCCCTGAGCGACAAGCGCATTGTCTTCATCTTCGACGAATGCCACCGCTCGCAGTTTGGCGACAACCACGAGGCCATCAAGACCTTCTTCCCCAAGGCCCAGCTCTTCGGCTTCACCGGCACACCTATCTTCGAGAAGAACGCCACCGTCAAACAGTTCGAAGGCGAGGAGGGCCAGTTCAAGACCACCGAAGACCTGTTCCAGAAGCAACTGCACGCCTACACCATCACCCACGCCATTGAAGACGCCAACGTACTGCGCTTCCACGTGGATTACTACAAGCCCGAGGGCCAGAACCCCAAATCTCCCCCGCCCAAGCCCGGCGAAGCCCTGGCCAAACGGGCGGTGATCGAAGCCATCCTGGCCAAGCACGACGTGGCCACCGCCGGGCGCCGCTTCAACGCCGTGCTGGCCACCGCCAGCATCAATGACGCCATCGAGTACCACGGCCTGTTCGACGAACTGCAAAAGGCAAGGAAGGCGGCCGATCCCGACTTCCAGCCGCTGAACATTGCCTGCGTGTTCTCGCCCCCGGCCGAAGGCAATGCCGATGTGAAGCAGATCCAGGAAGACCTGCCGCAGGAAAAGGCCGACAACGAAGTCGAGCCCGACCGGAAGAAAGAAGCCCTCGAAGCCATCCTCGCCGACTACAACGCCCGCTACGGCAGCAACCACAGCATCGGCGAGTTCGACCTGTACTACCAGGACGTGCAAAAGCGCATCAAAGACCAACAGTGGCCCAACGCCGACTATTCCCCCGCCAGGAAGATCGACATCACCATCGTGGTGGACATGTTGCTCACTGGCTTCGACAGCAAGTACCTGAACACGCTGTACGTGGACAAGAACCTCAAGTACCACGGGCTTATTCAGGCCTTCTCGCGTACCAACCGCGTCCTCAACGGCAGCAAGCCCTACGGCAACATCCTCGACTTCCGCCAGCAGCAAGCCAATGTGGACGACGCCATCGCCCTGTTCTCCGGCGAAAAGTCCGACCCCGAGGCCCGCGAGATCTGGTTGGTGGACAAGGCGCCCGTGGTGATCGATAAGTTGGATGCTGCTGTGCAGAAGCTGGCCGCCTTCATGCAGTCCCAGGGCTTGGCGTGCGCGCCCGAGGCCGTGCCGCAGCTGAAGGGCGACGACGCCCGCGCCGCCTTCATCAAGGCGTTCAAGGAAGTGCAGCGCCTGAAAACCCAGCTCGACCAGTACACCGACCTCACGGCCGACAACGCCACCGCCATCGAAGCGATCTTGCCGCGCGACGACCTGCAAGCCTTTCGCGGTGTGTACCTGGACACGGCCAAGCGCCTCAAAGACCAGCAGGGCAAAGGCAGCACAGACGGCGATGGCAGCGGCGCGGGCGAGGTGGACCAGCTCGATTTCGAGTTCGTGCTGTTCGCCTCCGCCGTCATTGACTACGACTACATCATGGGCCTGATGGCGCGCTTCTCACAGCAGGGGCCGGGCAAGCAGCGGATGACGCACGAAGAGATCATCGGCCTCATCCAGGCCGACGCCAAGTTCATGAACGAGCGCGATGACATCGCTGCCTACATCAACACCCTCAAGGCTGGCGAGGGCCTGAGCGAGGTCGCTATCCGCGAGGGCTACACCCGCTTCAAGAAAGAGAAGGACGGTGCGGAACTGGCCGCCATTGCCACGAAGCACGGCTTGGCAGCGTCGGCCTTGCAGACCTTTGTGGACGACATCCTGCAACGCCTGATCTTGGACGGTGACGCCCTGAGCGACCTGATGGCCCCGCTGGACCTGGGCTGGAAGGCGCGGGCACAGGCGGAGACGGCGCTGATGGCCGACCTGATTCCGCTGTTGCAGAAGCGAGCCCAAGGACGTGAGATATCCGGATTGAGTGCTTATGCGCAATAAGGAAAAGACACCGTTGTTGCCCAAACTGCGGTTTGCGGAATTTCTGGGAGATAGCGGCTGGCCTTTGAAGCAAATCGGCGGCTATCTGACCGAGAGTCGCCTCCCGGGAAGCAAAGGAGACGTTGCCAAGAAGATTACGGTGAAGCTATGGAGAAACGGCGTCTTTGAAAAAAATGAGGCGATTCGAGGCAGCGTCAATACGCAATACTTTCAACGAAAAGCCGGGCAATTTATATACAGCAAACTCGACTTCCTGAATCAGGCGTTTGGAATCATTCCTTCACTTCTCGACAGCTATGAATCCACGGTGGATTTGCCGTGTTTCGACGTTTCAGGCGAGCTGAATCCTGCATTTCTGCTGGAATACGTTAGTCGTAAAGAATTTTACGAGAAGGTCGGCGAGACAGCGGACGGGAGTCGAAAGGCGAGACGCATTCACGCCGAAACATTTCTCTCTTTTTCAATAGCGCTTCCATCCTCGGTCGAACAGCGAAAAATCACCGGCTGCCTGAGTTCGCTGGATGAACTGATCGCGGCGCAAGCCCGCAAAGTGGCTGCGCTCAAGACCCACAAAAAGGGGTTGATGCAGCAACTCTTCCCCCGCGAAGGCGAAGCCCATCCGCGGTCGCGGTTCCCTGAATTTAATCTTGCTAAGGAGTGGGTTAGCGGAGAGCTTGGTAATTTTGTTTACATTCTGTCCGGCAGTACGCCATCAAAGGTCAATCCGAACTTTTGGAATGGCTCGACTCCCTGGGTTTCTGCCAAGGACATGAAAAGGCTTTTTTTGGCGGACACGGAAGATCACATTTCGGAGGCAGCGGTGAATGCCGGCGCGAAGCTGGTTCCAACTGGGACTTTATTGTTGCTGACTCGCGGTATGACGCTGCTCAAAGACATACCAATCTGCGTGTTGCTGTGCGAAATGAGTTTCAACCAGGACGTCAAAGCGCTTCGACCCAAGATTGGTGTTGATGCAGTATTTCTGGCGCTAATGTTGATAGGCAACAAGCGACGTTTGCTGGCGATGGTTGATATTGCGGGACATGGCACCGGAAAGCTCAATTCGGACGAATTGAAGGCGTTCGGCTTATTGCTTCCTTGCCCGAAGGAACAACAACGTATTGCCGACTTCTTGAGCTCTCTTGACACCCTCGTCAACGCCGCCACCCAAGAACTCGACACCCTCAAGACCCATAAGAAAGGTTTGATGCAGCAGCTCTTCCCGGCTCCGGACGAGGTGGCGGCTTGACCAAGAAAATCATCATCATCGCTGGGCCGAACGGCGCTGGCAAAACGACCTTCGCCCGTTCGTTTCTGCCGCAAGAGGCGCAATGCCCGCGCTTCATCAATGCCGATCTCATCGCAGCGGGGCTTTCGCCCTTCGCCCCGGAAGCGGCTGCGCTCAAGGCAGGCCGGCTGATGCTGGCAGAGATCGACGACTGCGTTCGCAAGGGTGAGAGCTTCGCCTTCGAGACGACGCTGGCCGGACTTGCTTACGTTGGGCGGGTCGAGCAATGGCGGAGTCAGGGCTACCACGTCAGCCTCTTTTTCCTACACCTGCCCGATGCAGAGACCGCCATGGCACGGGTGGCGGAGCGGGTGCGACAAGGCGGGCATCACGTCGCAGAGACGGTGATCCGTCGTCGTTTTGCAGCCGGGCTGCGCAATCTCGAGGACATGTACAAATTCGCGGTGGACACCTGGGCCGAGTTCGACAACGTCGGCGAAGAGCCGACCCTTTTGCAATGGGGAGAAAACCGATGAATGGCAACGACTTGTCCAAAGCCAAAGACCCCGATGTCCGAGCGTCCCTGGGCGCATTGAGGCGAGCCGCGCAACTGGCGCGCCAAATCGCGATCCAGACTGAAACCAGTCTCGTGGTTGTCAGCGACGGGCGCCTGCTCCGGATCTCGGCGGATGAGCTTCGCCAACGGTCAGCCGCCAAAGAGCCGCCGTTTGACGAACGCAATGTTTGACACCCGCTGCTCCAGGCCATGAGCGGCTTGATCCTCTACACCACTGAAGACGGACGCAACCAGATCGAGCTGCGGGCGGATCAACAGACCGTCTGGCTAACCCAGCTGGATATGGCCCAGCTGTTTGACGCCAGCAAACAGAACATTTCGCTGCACCTGAAAAACATCTTTCAGGACGGGGAATTGGAGTCGGCGGCAACTGTCAAGGAATCCTTGACAGTTCAAACGGAGGGCGCGCGCAAGGTGCAGCGTCCCGTCACGCTCTACAACCTCGACGCCATCCTGGCCGTGGGCTACCGGGTGCGTTCACCGCGCGGCGTGCAGTTCCGCCGCTGGGCCTCCACCGTGCTCAAGGAGTACCTGAGCAAGGGCTTCGTGATGGACGACGAGCGGCTGAAGAACCCGGACGGCCGCCCGGACTACTTCGACGAGATGCTGGCGCGCATCCGGGACATTCGGGCCTCGGAAAAGCGCTTCTACCAAAAGGTTCGCGAGCTGTTTGCGCTGAGCAGCGACTACGACAAGACGGACCAAACCACGCAGACGTTCTTTGCCACGGTGCAAAACCTGCTGCTGTACGCCGTGACCCAGAAGACGGCGGCCGAACTCATCACGGCGCGGGCCCACCCCGCAGAACCGCACTTTGGCCTGCTGCACTGGAAGGGTGCCCAGGTGCGCAAGCAGGACATCGTTGTCGCCAAAAACTACCTGACCGCGGACGAGATCGACACGCTGAACCGGCTGGTCGTCATCTTCCTGGAAACGGCAGAGCTGCGAACCAAGAGCCGCCAGGAGATTCGCATGAACTTCTGGCGCCAGAACGTCGACCAGATCATCCGCAGCAACGGATTTCCGGTGCTCAACCATGCGGGCTCGATCAGCCATGCGCAAATGGAAAACAACACCAACGCGCTGTATGTGGCCTTTGACCAGCGCCGCAAACAGCAGGCGGCCATGCATGCCGACCAGCAAGACGACGCCGAGCTGAAGGCGCTGGAGAACACCCTCAAACACCGCCTGAAAAAATGACCGAAGAAAAACAGAAGCAACTCGGCAAGACGCTGTGGGCCATTGCCGACCAACTGCGCGGGGCGATGGACGCGGACGACTTCCGCGACTACATGCTGTCGTTCCTGTTCCTGCGCTACCTTTCCGACAACTACGAAGTTGCTGCCCGGAAGGAGTTGGGTCGCGATTACCCGGCGCAGATCGACAGCTCGGTCTCGACACCTTTGCAGTTCTGGTACGAAAGCAACCTGAACGACGTGCCTGCCTTCGAGAAGCAGATGCGCCGCAAGGTGCATTACGTCATCAAGCCGCAGCACCTGTGGAGCAACATCGCCAACTTGGCCCGCACCCAAGACGGCGAGCTGCTGCACGTGCTGCAGGCGGGCTTCCGGTACATCGAGACCGAATCGTTCGAGAGCACCTTTGCGGGTCTGTTTTCCGAGATCGACCTGGGCTCGACCAAGCTGGGCAAGGCCTATGCGGATCGCAATGCCAAGCTGTGCAACATCATTCAGAAGATCGCCGAGGGGCTTGCTGACTTTTCCACCAACATCGACGCGCTGGGCGATGCCTACGAATACCTGATCGGCCAGTTCGCCGCCGGTTCAGGCAAGAAGGCGGGCGAGTTCTACACGCCGCAGCCGATTTCCGACATCCTCTCCGCCATCGTCACGCTCGACAGCCAGGAGCCGGCAACGGGCAAGAAGGAGCGCCTGGAAAGCGTGATGGACTTTGCCTGCGGCTCGGGCTCGCTGCTGCTGAATGTGCGCAAGCGCATGGGGCCGCACGGCATCGGCAAAATCTACGGGCAAGAGAAGAACATCACCACCTACAACCTGGCGCGCATGAACATGCTGCTGCACGGGGTGAAGGACACCGAGTTCGACATCTTTCACGGCGACACGCTGACCAACGACTGGGAGATGCTGCGCGAGCTGAACCCGGCCAAGAAGCCGGCCTTCGACGCCATCGTGGCCAACCCGCCGTTCAGCTACCGCTGGGAGCCCGGTGATGCGCTGGCCGACGACGTGCGCTTCAAGAACCATGGCCTGGCGCCCAAGTCGGCGGCGGACTTTGCCTTCCTGCTGCACGGCTTTCACTTCCTGAAGGACGAAGGGGTGATGGCCATCATCCTGCCGCACGGCGTGCTGTTCCGGGGCGGGGCAGAAGAGCGCATCCGCACCAAGCTGCTGAAGGACGGGCACATCGACACCGTGATCGGTCTGCCGTCCAACTTGTTCTATTCCACCGGCATTCCGGTGTGCATCCTGGTGCTGAAGAAGTGCAAGAAGCCGGACGACGTGCTGTTCATCAACGCGGCGGAGCAGTTCGTCAAAGGTAAGCGCCAGAACCAGCTGACCGACGCGCACATCGCCAAGATCATCGAGAGCTACCAGTTCCGAAAGGAAGAACCCAGGTATGCCCGCCGGGTGGCGATGGAAGAGATCGAGAAGAACGACTTCAACCTGAACATCTCACGGTACGTCAGCACGGCTATGGGCGACGCGGAGATCGACCTGGATGGGGTGCATGCCGAGTTGGTCGAAGTGGAGCGGGCCATCGCGGAAGCAAAACAACGGCACAACGGCTTTCTGAAAGAGCTGGGCCTCAAGCCGTTGCCATAAGCGCACTTTATGAAGTTTTGGCACCGGAACGGCCCGAGGATACGGAGCTGTTGAAGGCCGAGGGACTTGAACGCTTGCCGGTCGCGCGCGAGGCACGCACGGTTGGGCGCGGTGCCGAAGGAGTAGACCGCAATCTAAGACGGCGCGCGAGGGTCAATGCGGAAGAGACGTTCGGCATCCTTCTTGGAAGCTGGAGGCCTTGCGCACGCGAGTCGAGTGGCCGCTCTCGGCTATAAGCGGACGTTCACAAGTGCAGCTTGTGAGAGGCCACTGGAAGCAGCCCCCCATTTGCCGTGCCGACTTCGCTTCGAGCGAAAATCTGCTGCATGATTAAACTTCGCGAGTTGCATCGCCCGACTCTACGAATTTGAATGGGCCATCCGCGAGAGACAAGGCCTATCGCGAATTAGGACGTTGACTACGAGTATGTGGGTATTATCGAGGCCAAACGGGCGCGTTGCTCAAAGCGCGACCGCCGAACTTCATATCATGGGTTCCCCTGCCGACCCTACGATAAGATGGCGCAATCCAAGTTTTGGTGTGCACTTAATGTCAGACTCTGCATCAGGTTTTTTGCAACATATTCCTCTGCAAGTGCTTGTAGCAAGCTTGGGAGCTTTACTGGCTGCGCTCATCGCAGCGGTAGCAGCCTTGGCAGGAGTTTTAGTTGGCAACTTTGGCGCCGCACGTAGGCAACGCATCGAGCTACGCAGTGCGGAAGACAGAGCCCACGACGAGCGACAACGGTCTCTAAAACAATCGCTTTACCTTGAAATGCTAAGTACTCTTGGCAACGAGATGCATCGGTATTCTGCTACGTGGAATCTTACCAATGATGCACCAGCGCATGATGACGAAACCAAAAAGGCCTTAGGAATCACCTATCAGTTATACCTTGTGGCGACGCCAACCATCGTGCATCGTTTGATTTCTCTCTCAGAAGTAAACCAGCGCGCAGCGTTGAGAACCGTCCCAATTCGCTTTTTATATTCAAATTTGATAAGGTCCCGAAACAGGCTATCGAACTTTAAAGTTCGGGTGAATAATGAGCGCGAGCGACTTTGCTCCGAGATCGAAAAAAAGCCGATACAAGCACCCCGGCAAGCAGATATTGACAAACGAATGGGGGAACTCGATGAGTATGACCGCAGGTTAAACAAAATGTTGCAAGAAAATATTTTGCAGGGCGCGAAAAGCGCTATGAATGCCCTTCGGATCGGGGAAAAATCTAGGAAAGAGGCTGAAAGTAAAACTTTCGAGCTGATCTTTGCTATTAGGGAAGAGCTAGGTCTTGCAAAATTACCGGCAGAGACAATAGTTAATCTCGGCGAATCGGCGGAGCGGTTGTCGAACGAAGGTGACAAAACTATGGAAGAACTTAAAGTGCGAACAGTCGCAGCAATGCGGAGGGGTTTCCAATAGTAGCTGAAACCGCTCGTTTTTTGCGACAATAGCAGCACTGGCAAGGACTATAAAGCCAGTAGGCAGCTTTAGAGCGATTATCCCAGCTTGGGCGTAGCGGTCGGTTTGTGCCGTTGTCAGTAGGCTATGGCGAAACGATCGGCACGTCTGTCGCCGAGTTGTGCGGATACACCGCTATTGCTTTTTTAGCTGACCCGGCTGCATGCCTCGAAACACGCGCTTTGGGTCGAATGCCGACCTTCGCGCCTCGATCAAACCTCGTCAACGTTTATCGTCGCGCCATCAGCCCTTCGCTTTGAGTGCTCGACATCCGCACTCGACATTCGTCATCATCCGGTTCGCCGACCGTTCCGCCGACCCGACGCCACGAACACGCGCACGATCCATGAACGCATCCTCGGAACCCCACCAGTAATGAAAGCACCCGACAAGCTCCGCGTGGTCATCCTGCACGGCGCTCGCGGCGGGCCGGACACGAACTGGTTTCCCTGGCTGGCGGCTTCGCTGCCGGGCGTGGACGTGCTGCGTCCGCGGCTCCCGACGCCCGAAGGCCAGTCGCTTGCCGCCTGGTTCGAGGCCTACGACCGTGCGCTCGGCGGGCTTGCGCCGGCGCCGACGGTGCTCGTGGGCCACAGCCTCGGCGTCGGCTTTGCGCTGCGCCTCGTCGAGCGGGCCGCGCAGCCGTTCGATGGTCTGTACCTGGCGGCCGGCTTCATCGGCGACCTCGGGCTGCCTGACTACGACGCGATCAACGCCTCGTTCTTCGCCGGTCCGTTCGACTGGCCGGGCATCCGGGCTCGGGCGGGTCGCGTGCGTCACTGCTGGGCCGGCGACGACGACCCCTACATGCCGCTGGAACGGTCGTTCGAAGTGGCGCGCCACCTCGAAATACCATTGGAGATCGTGCCGGGCGGCGGCCACCTGAACGCCGAGTCGGGCTTCGTCGCCTTTCCGCAGTTGCGCGATGCTCTGCAGGCGCACGACCGCAGTCGCGGTGGTTGACGCGCGCGCCGCCGGCTGAAGCTGCAATGTAGCGGCGCCGAGCAGCGACGACAAGCGGAAGAAAAAGCGCGTCTAACCTACCCGCCGCGATGACTACACGCCGCCCTACAGCCCGCGCGCCTCCAGCCCCGCCTCCGCGTCCGAGCGCCGGCCCGGCGGCCAGCGGAACAGCCGCTCCGTTTCGACGATGGCGACGTCGTTGATGCTTGCGTGACGTTCGCGCATCAGCCCGCGCTCGTCGAAAGCCCAGTTCTCGTTGCCGTGACTGCGAAACCATTGCCCGTCGGCATCGCGCCACTCGTAGACAAAGCGCACGGCGATGCGATCGGCACCGAAAGCCCACAGGCTTTTGACGAGCCGATAGTCGAGTTCTTTGGCCCACTTGCGATGTAGGAAGGCGCGGACCTCGTCGCGTCCCGACAGGAACTCGGAGCGGTTGCGCCAGCGCGTGTCCGGCGTGTAGGCCAGGGCCACTCGATCAGGATCGCGGGTGTTCCACGCATCCTCGGCCAGGCGCACTTTGAGCTTCGCGCTTTCGGTATCGAAAGGCGGGAAAGGGAGTCGACTGTCGGTGTTCAAGTCGGTTCGGCTCGAGAATGTGGATGACGCGGGGCGTGCGTTCAATAGGTCTTGTACGGCAGGAACTTGCCGCTCATCGTGATCGACACCCGGTCGCCCTTGTCGTGCGCCTGGCGGGTCAAATCCATGTGAAAGTCGATCGCGCTCATGATGCCGTCGCCGAATTCCTCGTGGATCAACTCCTTGAAGGTGGTGCCGTAGACGCTGACCAGCTCGTAGAAGCGGTAGATCAGCGGATCGGTCGGCACGGGCGTCGGCAGCGAGCCCTTGTACGGCACGATCGTCAGCCACTTCGTTTCTTCGTCGGTCAGGTCGAAGATGCGGGCAAGGGTGCCGGCTTGCCGTGCATCGAACTGCATCTGGCCGAGGCAGCCGGCGGTGACCCATTCCTTGCTGAGGCCGACCTGCGCCGCTACTTCCGACCATTTGAGGCCCTTGGCGACTTTGGCAGAGACGATTTTTTCGGTGACGTCGAGGCGGTTCATGGCGGCGGATACTGATGCGAGTGCCGGCGTCCGCTAGCAGGCCACGTGCCAGCGATCGCAGGTTCCAAACCGCACGCCTGACGGGGGCGGCAGGCCGTCGGCGCTCATGGCGCCGGGGCGGCACGGGGCCGGCGGTCGCCGAGCCCCATGGCGATGCGCTTCGGGATGACCAGCCCGATGGCCATGGTGACGAGGG
>CAXSGM010000009.1:0-63026 GCA_964236915.1 uncultured Rhizobacter sp. | reverse complement strand
TGCGGAACTCGGGCGTGAACAGGCGCTTGATGTCGGCCATCTCGTCGCCCGGCTCCCGGGCGTTCGTAAAGCCGATCGTTGCCCGGTTCATCGTCTCGGCGCCCGCGTTGGTCGTCATGATGAGGATGACGCTGCGGAAGTCGGCCTTGCGTCCGTTATTGTCGGTCAGGGTGCCGTGGTCCATGACCTGCAGCAGCACGTTGAAGACATCCGGATGGGCCTTTTCGATCTCGTCGAGCAGCAGCACCGCGTGCGGCTTCTTCGAAATCGCTTCGGTCAGCAGGCCGCCCTGATCGAAGCCGACGTACCCCGGTGGCGCGCCGATCAGCCGGCTCACGGCATGGCGCTCCATGTACTCGCTCATGTCGAAGCGGATCAACTCGATCCCGAGAACGAAGGCGAGTTGCTTCGCGACCTCGGTCTTGCCGACGCCGGTCGGGCCGCTGAACAGGAACGAGCCGATCGGCTTGTCGGGCCGGCCGAGACCTGAGCGCGCCATCTTGATCGCCGCGGCCAGCGCCTCGATGGCCGGCTCCTGACCGAAGACGACGCTGTTCAGGTCGCGGTCGAGGGTTCGGAGCTTCGAGCGGTCGTCGTTCGACACCGCGGCCGGCGGGATGCGCGCGATCTTCGCGACGATCTCCTCGACCTCGTTCCGCGTGATCGTCTTTTTCTGCTTGCTCTTCGGAAGGATGCGCTGCGCGGCGCCCGCCTCGTCGATCACGTCGATCGCTTTGTCGGGCAGATGGCGGTCGTTGATGAATTTCGCCGACAGCTCGGCGGCCGCCTGCAGGGCGCCGACCGCGTACTTGACGCTGTGGTGCTCCTCGAAGCGCGACTTCAAGCCCTTCAGGATCTCGATGGTCTGCTCGACCGACGGTTCGGTCACGTCGACCTTCTGAAAGCGCCGCGACAAGGCCGCGTCTTTCTCGAAGATGCCGCGGTACTCGGTGAACGTGGTCGCACCGATGCACTTCATGGCACCCGAGGAAAGCGCCGGCTTGAGCAGGTTGCTGGCGTCGAGCGTTCCGCCCGACGCAGCCCCGGCGCCGATCAGCGTGTGGATCTCGTCGATGAAGAGCACCGCATGCGGCTGGTCCTTCAGCTGCTTCAGCACACCCTTCAGCCGCTGCTCGAAATCACCGCGGTACTTGGTGCCGGCGAGCAGCGCGCCCATGTCGAGCGAGTACACGACCGAGTCGGCGAGAACCTCCGGAACTTCCTTCTGCGTGATGCGCCACGCGAGGCCCTCGGCGATCGCGGTCTTGCCGACACCGGCCTCGCCGACCAGCAGCGGGTTGTTCTTGCGCCGACGGCACAGAACCTGGATCACCCGTTCGACCTCGTGCTCGCGGCCGATCAGGGGATCGATCTTGCCATCGCGGGCGAGCTGGTTCAGGTTCTGCGTGAACTGGTCCAGCGGCGAGCCCTTGCCGTCGCCCTCTTCCTTTTCGCCCTCGTTGTTCGCCGCGTGCCCTTCCGCCGGCTTGGCGGCTTCAGGAGGATCGCTCTTGCGAATGCCGTGCGCGATGAAGTTGACGACGTCGAGGCGGGTCACGCCCTGCTGGTGCAGGTAGTAGACGGCGTGCGAGTCTTTCTCGCCGAAGATGGCCACCAGGACGTTCGCGCCGGTCACCTCCTTCTTGCCGCTGCCGGTCGACTGCACGTGCATGATCGCGCGCTGGATCACGCGCTGGAAGCCGAGCGTCGGTTGCGTGTCGACCTCGTCCGTGCCGCCGACGGTGGGCGTGTTTTCCTTGATGAACCCGGCGAGGCTCTTGCGCAGATCGTCGGTATTGGCCGAACAGGCGCGCAGCACCTCGGCGGCCGAGGGGTTGTCGAGCAGCGCCATCAACAGGTGTTCGACCGTGATGAACTCGTGGCGCTGCTGGCGCGCCTCGACGAACGCCATGTGCAGGCTGACTTCAAGTTCCTGGGCAATCATGCGGCCTCCATAATGCATTGCAACGGGTGACCACCGCGCCGTGCGGCAGCCGACACCAGTTCGACCTTGGTCGCTGCGACGTCCTTCGAGAAGACGCCGCACACCCCGCGACCCTCACGGTGGATCTTGAGCATGATCTGGGTCGAGGTTTCCAGGTCGTGTTTGAAAAATTCCTGCAACACCATCACGACGAACTCCATCGGCGTGTAGTCGTCGTTCAGCAGCACCACCTGGTACATGCGGGGCGGTTCGGTCTTTGCAACCTGCCGTTCCGCCACCACGGCACCGTTTCCATCGTCGGGGCGGGGCTGCACTAGCGGTGGAGGGACGGGAGGCTTCGGCTGATCGGCCATGAAAATCATTCTATCGAGTGGAAGGCGTGCAGTTGCGCCCTATGGATATGGCGACGCGCACCTGCACTCTCAAGCGCCAACATGCGTCACGGGACGCACAAACTCGGGGTGAACCCTTTCTTGACGCACGTTTTTGGAGCGCCCCAGAATGCTTCGCACGCCGACTCGGAGCAGGCGGCGCAGGAGCACACCATGTCCACGGGTACGGTCAAGTGGTTCAACGACGCCAAGGGCTTCGGCTTCATCGAGCCGGAAGGCGGCGGTGCGGACGTTTTCGCCCACTTCTCGGCAATCCAGATGGAGGGCTATCGCACCCTCAAGCAGGGCGGCCAGGTGCGCTTCGAGCTGGTCGACGGGCCGAAAGGGCGCCTGGCGCAGAACATCGCACCGCTCGACGCGGACGAACCGCGGGGCGCGACCGTCGCGCTGGATCGGCACAGCGCCTGGGAAGGCACCGCTGCCAGCCCGCATTGAACGCCGGGGTGCCCCGCGTCATCCGACGCCGGGCCCCCGGGCTCACATCTGCTCGATCATCACCTGGCCAAAACCCGAGCACGACACCTGCGTCGCACCTTCCATCAGGCGCGCGAAGTCATAGGTGACTTTCTTCGAGAGGATCGCCTTCTTCATCGCCGTGATGATCAGGTCTGCGCCCTCGGTCCAGCCGAGGTGGCGCAGCATCATCTCCGCCGAAAGGATTTCGGAGCCGGGATTCACGTAGTCCTTGCCCGCGTACTTCGGCGCAGTGCCGTGGGTCGCCTCGAACATCGCGATTGAGTCGGAAAGGTTCGCACCGGGCGCGATGCCGATACCGCCGACCTGTGCCGCGAGCGCATCCGAGACGTAGTCACCGTTCAGGTTGAGCGTCGCGATCACCGAGTACTCGGCCGGGCGCAGCAAGATCTGCTGGAGGAACGCATCGGCGATCACGTCCTTGATGACGATCTCGTTGCCGGTCTTCGGGTTCTTGAACTTCATCCACGGGCCACCGTCGATCAGTTCGGCGCCGAACTCCTTCTGCGCGAGGGCGTAGCCCCAGTCGCGGAAGCCGCCCTCGGTGAACTTCATGATGTTGCCCTTGTGCACCAGCGTCACCGAGGGCTTGTCGTTGTCGATCGCGTACTGGATCGCCTTTCGCACCAGGCGCTCCGTGCCTTCGCTCGAGACCGGCTTGATCCCGATGCCCGAGGTCGCGGGGAAACGAATCTTCTTGACCCCCATCTCGTTCATGAGGAAGTCGATGATCTTCTTCGCCTTCTCGCTGCCCGACTCGAACTCGATGCCGGCGTAGATGTCTTCAGAATTTTCGCGAAAGATCACCATGTTCGTCTTTTCCGGCTCCTTCACCGGGGACGGCACACCGGTGAAGTACTGGATCGGCCGCAGGCAGACGTAGAGATCGAGTTCCTGGCGCAAAGCCACATTCAGCGAGCGGATGCCGCCGCCGACGGGCGTCGTGAGCGGCCCCTTGATGGAGACCACGTAGTCCTTCACGGCGTCGAGCGTTTCCGGCGGAAGCCAGACGTCGGGGCCGTACACCTTGGTCGATTTCTCGCCCGCGAAGACCTCCATCCAGTGGATTTTCTTCTTGCCGCCGTAGGCTTTGGCGACCGCCGCATCGACCACCTTGATCATCACCGGCGTGATGTCGGCGCCGGTGCCATCGCCCTCGATGAACGGAATGATCGGCTCGTCGGGCACGTTCAACGAGAAATCGGCATTGACGCTGATCTTCTGGCCGCCCTGGGGCACCTGGATGTGCTGGTACATGAGATGGAAACTCCGCTCGTTTGGGCGTCGGTGCACTGCCGCTTCGGGCGCCGATTCTATGTCAGTGCTTTACGCGCGCCGGGCGCCGCGGGAGCCGGCAAGGCACACCGAAGATGCCACTCCGAAGGGCGAACCGCATAATTGCCGGCTTGTTTTCGAATGCGAGATCGCCCGCCGTCATGCGCCCTGCCCGCTTCGCACGTCGAGCGCTCGCTGCGCTGTCCTTCACTCTGGCCGTGCCGTTCGCAGCGGCGCAGGACGCGCCGCAACACCTCTCGACCGTGAAGCTCAGCGCCGGCATGCACGTGCTGACGGTCGAGGTCGCACGCACGCCGGAGGAACGCACGATCGGGCTGATGCATCGAAAGGCGATGCCGACGAACGACGGCATGCTCTTCATCTTCGAGGAGCCCGCCGGGCAGTGCTTCTGGATGCGGAACACCTTGTTGCCGCTCTCGGTGGCGTTCGTCGGGGACGATGGCGGCATCGCGAATATCGACGACATGGCACCCGAGACGCTCGACAGCCACTGTTCGGTCAGGCCGGTGCGCTACGTGCTCGAGATGAACCAAGGCTGGTTCGCGAGGCGCGGGATCAAGCCGGGAACGAAGCTGCGCGGGGGCCCGTTCGCGTCCTGACCAGGCGCCCGCCTCCGCGCCTGGCCGGTCAGCCGAAATTCTTTTCGGCGAATTCCCAGTTCACCAACGAGCCGAAGAAGGCCTCGGCGAACTTCGCCCGCGCGTTTCGGTAGTCGATGTAGTAGGCGTGCTCCCAGACGTCCATCGTCATGAGCGGCTTGTCGTCGGTGGTCAACGGGTTGCCGGCGGCGCCCATGTTCACGATGTCGACGCTGCCGTCCGACTTCTTCACGAGCCAGGTCCAGCCCGAACCGAAATTGCCGATCGCGCTCTTGGTGAACGCCTCCTTGAAGGTGGCGTAGCTGCTCCACTTTGCGCTGATCGCATTGGCAAGCGGGCCCTTCGGCTCGCCGCCACCCTGCGGCTTCATGCAGCTCCAGAAGAACGTGTGGTTCCAGATCTGCGCCGCGTTGTTGTAGATGCTGCCGGTCGCCTTCTTGATGATCTCGTCGAGTTGCATCGCCTCGAACTCGGTGCCCTTCTGCAGCGTGTTGAGGGCGTCGACGTAAGCCTTGTGGTGCTTGCCGTAGTGGTACTCGAGGGTCTCCTTGCTCGTGGCGGGCGCAAGGGCGTCGAGGGGATAGGGCAGCGGCGGCAGGGTACGTTCCATCGTCTACTCACTTCAGAAAGTTGGCGTCGGCCGATTCTAGGCAGTAAGCCGCCACGAGCGTACGGACGGCGCTGGCGACGCAGGCCGCTCGGGCCTCCGTCGTACGCCGTGTTCGGATGCCCGGACAGAGCACGACCCGGACGTGCGAACGACGACGTGCCAGCGCGGTCACCACATCGTGCAGCGCCGCGGCATCGAGCGAAGTGACGAGGCCGATTCGCGCGGGTGAAGCGCGGCAAAGGGCGTTTGCGGGCAGGCTCGAAGTGGCCGAGCGCTTCGAGCCATGCCTTGCGCCGCAGGAATTGCTCGTAAGCGCGCCGATGGCCGCCAGTTGCATCGTCTCGATGACAAGCTGAATTCGCCGTGCGGCACGGCCGCGCACCTGCACGCGTTGACCGCAGCCGGCCGGAAACGGTCAGCGCGGCGGAGCGACGGAACATCGCACAGCGCTAGCTCACCGTCCGGTCGTCGGCGTGCCTCAGCGTGAAGTAGCAATGGCCGCTCGCCCACGAAAGTCAAAAATTCGCCTGCGACCGTACAGACGCCGAAGCGGCCTCCGCGCACTCGGCGACTGCCTGGACCGAGGCCGCGACCCACCACGGGGCCAGGCAACCGCCCGGTTTCCGCACTCACAGGGCTTTCCTGGCGCGCAGCCCGGCGAGAAGTCCACAGTTGTCACACAACTGTAGGAACCGCCCGACAAATGCGATATGCGCCGTTTCGTCGGCACAAGCACCTGTTTTGCAAGCACTTTTTGATGCGTAAAGTTCGAGCAACCGGGGCTGAATGCGGCCGGTGCCCGGGAACGGGGCCCTGAGAACAGGGTTGCCCACAAAGTTATCCACCGATCCTGGGGATGAAATTGCAAACGATCGGAGCGTCGCAGTGGGCGCTTCGACAGGCGCGACGCCGCGCATAATCCGGCCCCTTCGGCCGCCGCCCGGAGGCGCAGGAGGGCCGTCCGTTTGCTTTCGCTCATACAAGCCGCCGGGTGGACGATCTGGCCGCTTCTCGTCTGCTCCATCATCGCCGTCGCCGTGATCCTCGAGCGCCTCTCGAGCTTGCGCGGCAGACGTGTGGCGCCGCCGCGGCTGGTCGATGAGGTCGTCTCGGTGACCCGCCAGCATCTTCCGGCGCCGGACGTCGTCGCCAAGCTGGAGAAGAATTCGGAGCTCGGTTTCGTGCTCGCCAGCGGCGTGCACGCCTTGCTCGGCGATCCTCGCCTGGGTGAAGCCGGACTCCGGGCAGCGTTCGAATCGGCGGGCCGGCTCGCCGTGCACCGGATGGAGCGCTACCTGAACACCCTCGGCACGATCGCCTCCGCGGCGCCGCTGCTCGGTTTGATGGGCACGGTGTTCGGAATGATCGAGATTTTCGGCGCCCAGACCCCGACGGGCAACAACCCGGCGCTCCTGGCGCACGGCATCTCGGTGGCGCTCTACAACACCGCGTTCGGGCTGGTGGTGGCGATTCCGACGCTCATGTTCTACCGCTACTTCCGCGGCCTGATCGACGGCTACACGCTCGAGCTCGAACGTGGCGCCGACCGGTTGCTGCCGCATCTGCTGCGCCACGGCTTGCCACGCGCCCCCGCCTCGCTCTGAGCGTACCCAAGTCGCCGATGAACTTCCGCCGCCGCCGGCCCGAGGAGCCCGAGATCAACCTGATCCCGTTCATCGACGTGTTGCTGGTCGTGCTGATCTTTCTCATGCTGTCGACCACCTACTCGCGCTTCACCGAGCTTCAGGTGATCCTGCCGAGCGCCGACGCGGACGCCGCCCGGGATCGCCCGCACGAGGTGGTCGTGGCGGTGGCGGCGGACGGCCGCTACGCGATCGATCAGCGGCCCGTCGAAGGGCGTGGCGTCGAGGCGCTGGTCGACGCCTTGCGCGCAGCAGCGCAGGGCGCGTCGGACCCGATGGTCGTCATCTCGGCCGATGCGAACAGCACGCATCAGAGCGTCGTCAACGTGCTGGACGCCGCCCGCCGCGCGAACCTGACGAAGCTGACCTTCGCCACCCGAAGCTCGGGAAACGATCGCAGCGGCGCGCGCTGAGTTGCGCCCCGAGCCGCCAACCCAGCACGCCGTTCGAGGCACCGGTCTGGCGCATCGACTGGCCTCGATCTGGCAGAAGCGGGGCGCGGCGGCGACGGCGTTGTGGCCGCTCGCGGCGCTATACGGGGGAGTCGTCGCGGTGCGGCGCCGCCTCTACGGGTGCGGCGTGCTCCGGTCCCACCGGCTGGCGGTGCCGGTCGTGGTCGTCGGCAACCTGATCGTCGGCGGCGCCGGCAAGACGCCGACCGTGATGGCGACGGTCGCGGCGCTGCGGCGCGCAGGCTGGCACCCGGGCATCGTCTCTCGCGGTTACCGGGGCAGTGCGGGCGGCGTCCTCGAGGTCGGCGAGCGCACGCCGGCGAGCGTGTGCGGCGACGAGCCCCTGCTGCTCCTGCGTCGAACCGGGGTGCCGGTCGTCGTGGGTGCGGACCGCGTCGCCGCCGGGCGCCATTTGCTGCAGATCCACCCGACGGTCGACATCGTCGTCGCCGACGACGGGCTCCAGCATCTGGCCTTGCGACGCGACGTGCAGATCATCGTGTTCGACGAACGCGGCACTGGAAACGGCTGGTTGCTGCCGGCCGGCCCGCTGCGCGAGCCGCTGCCTTCCGCGGTGCCGGCGCGAACGCTCGTCGTCTACAACGCGGCGACGCCGTCGACCGTCTGGCCGGGGTTCCGCGCCGAGGCTCGGGTCACCGGTCTGCAACCGCTCGCAGCCTGGCGGTCCGCGGTAGGCGACGGTCCGGACGAGCGTCCGGGCGCGGGCGAGAGCCTCGGCCAAGGCCCGGACGATGGCCTCGCCGCACTCGGCGCGCGGCCGGTGCTCGCCGCCGCCGGCATGGGCCGGCCGGCGCGCTTCTTCGGGATGCTCCGCGAACTCGGCCTGACGATCGTTCCGCTGGCGCTGCCGGACCACCATGACTTCCGTCCCCTGCCCTGGCCCGCCGACACCCGCGATGTCGTCGTCACCGAAAAGGACGCGGTCAAGCTCGACTCCGCCGCGCTCGGCACGACGCGGGTTTGGGTCGCGCCGCTAGACTTCCGGATCGATGCGGCGTTCGACGCTGCCCTGCGCCGACTGCTCCCTCACCTGCCCTGACTCCCATGGAAACGCGCCTGCTCAACCTGCTCGTCTGCCCGGTGTGCAAGGGTCCGCTCGAACACCGCCGGCCGCCGCAGCAGGACCGCACCGAGCTCGTCTGCCACGCCGACGGGCTCGCCTTTCCGGTGCGCGACGGCATTCCGGTGTTGCTCGAGGCCGACGCCCGACCGCTCGATCCGCCGGCGCCGGGGGGCACCGCGAGCACGGCAAGCGAGCCGGCCGCGTGAGGCCCGGCGCGCCGGTCGCGCCGGTCGATAGCGCCGATCGTTTCGTCGCCCTGATCCCGGCCCGCCTCGCATCGACCCGCCTGCCGGGCAAACCGCTCCTCGACATCGCCGGCCTGCCGATGATCGTGCGAGTGGCGCGCCGCGCCGCCCTGTCGCGCGCCAGCCGCGTGGTGGTCGCCGCCGACCATGCGAGCATCCTGGCGGCGTGCGAGCGGCACGGCGTCGAGGCGATCGCCACCGGCACGGGGCATGCGACCGGCAGCGACCGGCTCGCCGAGGCCTGCCGCCAACTCGGGCTCGATGGCGACGACATCGTCGTCAACGTCCAGGGCGACGAGCCGCTGATCGATCCGCCCTTGATCGACGCCTGCGCGGCGCAACTCGCCGGCGCACCCGACTGCGTGATGAGCACGGCAGCGCACCCGCTCGACGGCTCGGGCGGGACGACTGAGCTCGACGATCCGAACGTGGTCAAGGTAGTGCTCGACGCGCGCGGCCGGGCCCTCTACTTCTCGCGGGCGCCGATTCCCTGGTGGCGCGACGGCCGAAGCGGCGCCACGGCGGCGGCAGGCGCTCCGGCAGCACCGCTCCGCCACATCGGCGTCTACGCGTACCGGGCCGGCTACCTGCGGCGTTTTCCTTCGCTCGCGCCGGCACCGATCGAAGCGACCGAAGCGCTCGAGCAGTTGCGGGTCTTGTGGCACGGCGACCGCATCGTGGTGCATGTCAGCGGCGTCCAGCCCGGCCCCGGAGTCGACACACCCGCCGATCTGGAGCGGGTTCGACGCCTCTTTGCTCAAGGTGCGACGTAGCCGCAAGCCGTTGGTTTCCCTAGGCTTTCGCAGCCCGGCACGGGGCGGAACCCCGCGAGTCGCATGCTATTCTCGATCGCTGCCGGAGCCGGCCGGCGGTGTCCTCGCCGAGGCGACCGCGGCGGCCCGTCGGCGTGCCGCAGGCCCTTGCCGCCGTCACACAACGAGGGACATCGATGAGACTGATCCTGCTGGGTGCCCCCGGCGCAGGCAAGGGCACGCAGGCCGCCTTCATCTGCCGCCGCTTCGGGATTCCGCAGATCTCGACCGGCGACATGCTGCGCGCCGCCGTCAAGGCCGGCACACCGCTCGGCATCGCGGCGAAGAAGGTCATGGAGGCCGGCGGCCTGGTGGGCGACGAAATCATCATCGGCCTCGTCGAGGAACGCCTCGCCCAACCCGACTGCGCCGGCGGCTTCCTCTTCGACGGCTTCCCGCGGACGATCCGCCAGGCCGACGCCATGAAGGAGGCCGGGGTGAAGCTCGACCTCGTGCTCGAGATCGACGTGCCCGACGAGGCCATCATCGAGCGGGTCAGCGGTCGGCGCGTGCACGCCGCGTCGGGGCGCAGCTACCACGTCCGTTTCAATCCGCCGCAGGTCGCCGGCAAGGACGACCTGACCGGCGAGGAGCTGATTCAGCGCGTCGACGATTCGGAAGCGACCGTGACCCATCGTCTCACCGTCTACGCAGCCCAGACCCGTCCGTTGATCGAGTACTACTCGAGTTGGGCGGCGAGCGGCGACGCCGAGGCGCCGCGTTACCGCAAGATCAGCGGCACCGGCACGGTCGAAGAGATCACCGAGCGGGCGCTCGAAGCGCTCGAAAGCTGAAACTGGAAAGGCCGCGGCCCATGGAGATCGCAGGCAAGGTTTTCATCGTCACCGGCGGCGCCTCGGGCCTCGGCGAGGGCACCGCCCGCATGCTGGTCGCGCACGGTGGCAAGGTCGTGATCGCCGACCTGCAGGTCGACAAGGGCAGCGCGCTCGCCACCGAACTCGGCGGCGACGAGGCAGCGCGTTTCGTTCGCTGCGACGTCGCCCAGGAGGCCGACGCGCAGGCGGTGGTCGCGGCGGCGGTCGGCCTCGGCAAACTGAGCGGGCTGGTGAACTGCGCCGGCATCGGGCCCGCGGCGAAAACCGTTGGCCGCGACGGTGCCCACGCGCTGGCGCTGTTCGCCAAGGTCGTGACGGTCAACCTGATCGGCAGCTTCAACATGATCCGACTCGCCGCCGAGGCGATGAGCCGCAACGCACCCGAGCCGACCGGCGGACGCGGGGTGCTGATCTCGACCGCCAGCGTCGCCGCGTACGACGGCCAGATCGGCCAGGCCGCCTATTCGGCCTCGAAAGGCGGCATCGTCGGCATGACCTTGCCGATTGCCCGCGACCTGGCGCGCAACGGCATCCGCAACATGACGATCGCACCCGGCATCTTCGGCACACCGATGCTCTTTTCGATGCCGCAGGAGGTGCAGGATTCGCTCGCCGCCGGCGTCCCCTTTCCGAGCCGTCTCGGCACGCCGGACGACTACGCCAAGCTGGTGCACCAGATCGTCACGAACGACATGTTGAACGGCGAGGTAATCCGCCTCGACGGCGCCATCCGGCTGGCGCCGAAGTAGCGTCGTCGCACGGAGGACACGCGGGGGCGTCGCCTGCGTCCTCCTCCGGTCGCCGGACCGGAGCCGCGAGCCGGTTCCGACGAATCAGCGCTCAGCTGAGCTTGCCGCGTTTGGCGAACAGCGTCCACAGCCGCGCGAGGTCGGCGCTGCCATCGGTGCCGCCGACCGTCTTGAAGGTCGCCTGCGCCATGGCGTTCTCGCCGGCCGACAACTGGGCGATTCCAAGGTGCAGCTTCGCGTCGTCGGGGCGGGCGAGCCCGCCCTTCGCGATCGCCTGCTGCATCGTCTGCAGTCCCTTCGCCTTTTCGCCCTCGTAGACCTGGTTGAAGCCGATCGTGAGCAACTCGTTGCCGGCGCGCGCCGCCTGCGCCTGCTTCAGATCCTCGGCGGCCGACGCCTTGGCTTCGGCGCCCCGCTTGGTCACCAGATCGCGCAGCCGCTTGTCGCGGGCGGCCTGCGCGCCGGTACCGAGCGCGCCGACCGCGAAGCCCTTGTCGACCACCTGCTTCGCTTCGGCGAACGAACCGGCCTGCAAGGCCAGCTGCGCCATTTCTGAATAGTCGCTGCCGGAGGTCAGGCTGCCGGTGGCGAGCGAGAGCCGATACGTATCGAGCGCGAGACGGCCGGCAAACCCGGGCTTGCTCTGCAAGCGGTTCAGCAACGTCGCCCAGTACTCCTTCTTCGGGTAGTAGGTGACCAGCCGCTCGAGCGCGAAGGTCTCGGCGTTGACATCCTTCTGCCGGACCGCCGCGTTCATCAGCAGGTTGATGCGGTCCTCGGGCGGCGTGGCGCCGTTGCGCTCGGCAGCCTGGATTTCGGCGGTCAGCTCTCGGGTGACGCCGGCCATGTCGCCCGACAGGTACTGCGTCTGCATCATCAGCGTGCGGTTGGCGCTGCTGGTGCCGCCTTCCTTGAAATAGCGCGCGTACCACTGCTGCGCCTTGGCGTAATCCTTGGCCCGGTAGTAGCTGCCGGCAATCGATTCGATCATGCGCAAGCGGTCGGGGCCCGCGACGCTGCCGCCGAGCGCGTCGAAGGCACGTGCCGCCGTGTCGGCGTCACCGGCGCCGGAGGCCGCCGCGAGCCGCATGCGCTCGATCATCGTCGTCTCGGCCGCCGTCTTGCCGCCGACCGCCTCGGCTTCGCGCACCTTGGCGAGCGCTTCGCGGTAGCGACCCGACTTGATCATCTCCTGCGCCGCTTGCAGCGGCCGGCCGACCTCCGGGCGCAAACCGCCTTGCGCCTCGGCGACACCGACGACGGCAACCGTCGCAACCACTCCGATCCAGCGCGCCCACCGCGTCTTCATGCGCACGACGCCCATCAGCGGACGAACTGCTCGTTGCCGACCATGCCGAGCTTGGTGACGCCCAGGCGCTGCGCCTCGGCCAGCACCTCGGCCACGTACTTGTACTCGACCAGCTTGTTGGGCCGCACATGCACCTCCGGCTGGTCCGGAAGAACCGCCGCCGCGTGCAGCTTCGACTCGAGCGCCTCGCGGGTCGGCACCGCCTCGCCGTTCCAGAGGATCGTGCCGTCGAAATCGACATCGATCGTGACCACGACCGGCTCCTTGGCGGGCGGGGGCGGGTTGCCGGCCGGCATGTTCAGGTTCACCGCGTGCAACTGCACGGGAATGGTGATGATCAGCATGATGATCAGAACCAGCATCACGTCGATCAGCGGCGTCGTGTTGATGTCCATCATCAGGTCGGATTCGCCACCGCTTCCCGAGCCCAGGTTCATTGCCATCGTTTGGTCCTTTCGCGAGCCGTACGGCCCGGCGAGCGCTGATCCAGTTCAGCCCTTGGCCGGCGGCTCGGTGACGAAGCTGATCTTCGAGATCGCCGCCCGCTGGCAGGCGAACACGACGCGGCCGATCGACTCGTAACGCGCCTTCTCGTCGCCGCGGATGTGCACCTCGGGCTGCGGCGACAGCACCGCGACCTGCTTCAAACGGGCAACGAGCGCGTCGTTGTCGCGCACCGGTATCGCGTTCCAGAAGACATCGCCGTCCTTGTTGACCGAGATTTCGATGTTCTCGGGCTTCGTTTTGCGGGCGGTGTTGGTTTCCTTCGGGAGGCTCAGGCGCACCGTTTGGGTAACGACCGGAATCGTGATCAGGAAGATGATCAGCAACACCAGCATCACGTCGACCAGAGGCGTCGTGTTGATCGTCGCGACCACATCGTCCTCGTTGCCGCCGCCGAGGTTCATCGCCATCGTCGCGTCTCCTGCGGGGTGGTTCGAGCCCGCATCAGCGCGCGACGCTCGCAGGCTTCATCCGCGCGCCCATCAGGATGCCGTGCAGATCGGTTCCGAAGTTGCGCACCGATTCCATGTTGACCTTGTTGCGTCGCACCAGCCAGTTGTAGCCGAGCACTGCCGGGACCGCGACGAACAGGCCGATCGCCGTCATGTAGAGCGCCTCGCCGACGGGGCCGGCGACCTTGTCGATCGACGCCTGGCCGGCCACGGCGATGGTCGTCAGCGCGTTCAGAATGCCCCAGACGGTACCGAAAAGGCCGATGAACGGAGCGGTCGAGCCGACCGTCGCCAGCACCGCCAGGCCATCCTGGAGGCGCGACTGCACGTCGTCGATGCTGCGCTGGACCGAAGTCGTGACCCAGGTGCTGCGATCGATGTTCTCGGTCAGCGCCCCCTCGTGGTGCTGGCTCGCGGCGACGCCGTTCTCGGCAATGAAGCGGAAGGCGCTGCCCTCCTGCAAGGTTTTGACCGCGTCGTCGACGTTGCTCGCCTTGTAGAAGCCCTGACGCGCCGCCTTGGCCTGGCCGCTGATCTTCATGCTCTCGTACAGCTTGGTGATCAGGATGTACCAGCTGGCGATGCTCATGATCACCAGGATGGCGAGCGTGCCCTTGGCGACGAAATCGCCCTGGTTCCAGAGCTGGCGCAGGCCGTAGGGATTGTCGACCGATTCCTTGACTGTGTTGGCGTCGGCGACCGGGGCGGCGGGGGCGGCCATCGCGGCGGCGGGCGCTGTGTCGGCCGCGGGCGCCGAAGCCTGGGCACATGCCGCCTGCGGCGCGAGCGCGGCGCCCGCCGCGATCGCGAACGCGACGTAAAGCGATTGCGATCGCCTGAGCAAGGGAAAAATGAACATCGGAAACTCCTGGAGCCGATTCTGAGAGGGGAACGCGAAGAGGGCGGAGTAGACGTGCGCGGCATCTGAGGGCCGTCGCCCCGACCGGCCGACGACGGCTTAGTCGAGCTTGAAGTCGAAGGTCTGGTCCGCCTTGATCTCGTCGTCGCCGGCGGACGCACAGCCGTATTGCATCATCGCAGTGCGCACCGCGCTGTCGAACACGCCGCGCGGTTGCGACGACAGGATCTCGACGGCGGTGACCTTGCCGCCCTTGATGGTGGCGCGAGCGCGAACCGTGCCCGTGATGCCCTCGCGCGCGGCCTTGGCCGGCATTTGCGGCTGGACTTGCGTCGCACAAGCCACCCCGATCGACATGACGGCCGGCCTCGGTGGGGGCGCGGGGGCAGGCGCCGGCGCCGGCGCTGCCTGCACCGGCTTGATATCGACCGGCGCGGGCGGCGTCGGCGACGGCGCGACCGAGATCGTCGGCGCCGGCGGCGGCGGCGTCGCCACCTGCACCTCGGGCGGCGGAATGAATGGCGGCGGCGGCGCCTCCATCTTCGGCGGCGGCGGCAGCACGATCTGCGGCGGTGGCGGCGGCGGCTTGACCTCCTCGATCACCTTGGTCTCGATCGGCTCGCGGACGACATCGACGACCTTCTTGGCCAGGCCGCTGAGGAGGAGCCAGACCAAGA
The DNA here is from genome assembly GCA_964236915.1 of uncultured Rhizobacter sp. Taxonomy (GTDB): domain Bacteria; phylum Pseudomonadota; class Gammaproteobacteria; order Burkholderiales; family Burkholderiaceae_C; genus LMDS01. Next base: position 48,088 of record CAXSGM010000009.1, on the reverse strand, counting down.
GGATGTGGAAGACGACCACGGCCGTAAAGCCGACCAAGTGCTTGCGGGGGTCGGCTTGGCGTTGCGAAAAGTTCATGATTCCTCGTGCCCCGGATACGCAAGCACCTCTATCAACATCGCCCGCGGGTGCTGGCCAAGAAGCGAAAAAAATTGTAGTCGCCGATAGCTTGTAGCACTCGAACGCACCTCTCTTCTGAGCGGCTCGTACTTACGCCCAAACCGCTGGCCAAGGCTTAAAGACGTCTGCGGTCAATGCAGGCGCCTTGCCTATTCAGTTAAAGGAATAATTTACTCGACCGTATACGTAACGACCTCTGGGGTCGGCATACTGCGGATCATAGCCAGACTGAAATGCCGCGTTCGTATTCACGTAAGGCGGCGCGCGATCAAACAGGTTACGTACGCCGAGCGTAAACTTCCAACCCTTGATCCCACTCCAAGTTGCTTGCCCGTCATAAACTATGTAGGAAGCGACATCGCGAACATTTTCCTCGTCATCAAGGTTGCCAGCGGTGTCGTGATAGTGCTTTTGAAAGTTTTGCGCCAGTGCGACATCCCACGAACCGTAGTTCCAGTTCACAGTCAAATAGTGCTTGTAACGAGGAATGACACCGCCGGTGCTGCCGTTCGGCTGATCGATATTTCCAGTATAAGTTCCGTCCGGATTGGACGTATCATATTGCATGAAGTAGGTTCCCTTCCAGTCGAAGGTGAACCGGCCGTAGCTTGTAGGCAGGCGGTAGGTCGCGGCCAACTCAAAGCCCGCCACTTTTGTCGAACCTAGGTTCGTGTTGGTTTGGATCAACGCACTGATCGGGCCCGGCAAATTCGGAAAACTAGGGTCGACGGCGCCCCGCTGGATATACGGCGCGTACTTTACGACATCCGAGAGAATAGTGTCAGAGTCCAGCGTCGTGATAGTGTCCCGCAGCAAGACCTTGAAGTAATCGACTGAGACGGATAGGTTGGAAGTAGGCTGCAATACAAAACCAATTGTGCCGTTATGCGACTTTTCTGGTTTGAGGTTCGAATTACCGCCTTGGGTCACCGAGAACTGGGTGGCGCAGTCCTTAATCCCATCCGCAGTCGTCGGGCAGCGCGCTGGATCACTTAAACCCGTAGGAGATACCGATTGAGTGTTATTCGCGTAAAGGTCGGCAAGACTGGGCGCTCTGAATCCCTTCCCAATCGAACCCCGCATCAGAAACTCATTGACGGGCTGATAACGAAGACCCAGCTTCGGCGTGAACGCGTTACCGACTCCTTCGTAATGGTCGAATCGCGACGCGATGTCAGCCTCGAGACCCTTGACAATTGGAATCACTGCCTCGACGAAGCCCGCGTAAACATTGCGGCCCTTATCCACCGGAAGAAAGTTGCCGCCGTACCCAGATACGTCGCCTTGCTGTAAGGCCGTCGACGCCTCGAAGTTATACGACTCACGTCGCGCCTCAGCCCCAATGGCAACCGACAATGCGCCGGCCGGCAACTGCAACACCTCGCGCGAGGCCTTGGCGGCCAAGCTCTTTATTGAGGTTTTGACCTTGAAAGCTTCCCCCCGGAAGTTGGCGCCTTCGACTTGTGATGCTACGGCCGGCGTGTTGTCGCCAAAAAAGTTGACGTTGCCGCTATTAAGTAGGGGAAGAATCTGGCTATAAAGCGGGTACCCGTTGCTATCGGTTTCGGAGACGGTGCTGCTGGTGTAGAGGAACGCGCCGTCCCAGTCCCAGCCGGCGCTGTTTCCCTTCGCCCCAAGAACGAGTCGGGGTGCTTTTGAGGTGTCCTTGATATCGCGGTTTCCGCTTAAGTTGGATCGATAACGAACCAGCAAATCAGGCGTCGCAACACCGTCCGTCAAGCCGCGAACATATGCAGTTGGATAGTATGGACTGGACGAACGCAACAATATAGCAGCGCTTGGGATACTTGCGCCGTACGTGTTGTACGGGAAGCTATTCGCAAGCGGGTTCGTCGCCGGTATCGCAAACTGGTCCGAGAGTGGAACCGGTTGAACCACGGATCGAATCTTGTTTTCATTATAAGAGGCCATGGCATAGGCCTCGATGTCGTCTGTCAGCGCCAGCCGGCCGGAGACCAGAAGACTTACACGCTTTGAACCCGGAACCAAGGTAACGAGTGGCGCCGGATCGAACCGGCAAGAGTTACTACTAAACAACGGGTCGATCGTCGAAAACGGTGCTGCGCACCCAGTAGGCGCGCTTGGATTTCGAGTTCCAAACTTCGGAAAAGCGGTTTTGTCCGCCGCGTTGGCAAGGGCAACGTTTGCAGGAAAGGTGTTTCCGGACGTCGTGTCCTGCAGGTGTTCGACGTTGATCGCCGAGCTGGCAAAGCCCCGCTGGGCGCCGACTAGCGATTTTTCGTGCTGGGCCGACACAGCAACCATCACGTTGTATTTGTCGGCACTGAAATCTCCCCACCCCAAGGTCGCCGACCCTCGAGCGATGCCTGCGCCGCCGTGGGTCGAGTTTCCGTACTCGCCGCTGACATCAACGCCCTTGTAGTTCTTCCGCAATATGAAATTAACGACGCCGGCAATGGCATCGGAACCGTAAATGGCCGACGCGCCATCCTCGAGGATCTCGATCCGCTCGATTGCAGCCAATGCAATACTGTTGACGTCGACCGAAACGGAATCGTTGCTGAAACCGAGACCGTACGGAGCCACCCGGCGACCATCGATCAGCACTAGGGTGCGTTGCGACGTCAGCCCGTGAATCGATACAGCGGAAATTCCTCCGGTCGTCGCACCCGATGCGGAAGCCGCAGTCAAACCGCCCGAACTCGCGACGGATGAGATAGTCTGAAGCAGTTGCTCGACGTTCGCAGCCCCGGTGCGCTGAATATCCTGCCGAGTCAGGATCTGGACCGGAAGCGCCGTTTCAGCATCGATCCGCTTGATCGAGCTGCCAGTGATTTCAACACGCTGCAACTCCTGCGTCCCCGCCTGCTGCTGCGCCTGCACCGAACCACCTGCAAGCATCATTGCGGTGCCACCGAAGGCCAACACCAAGCTGCGCGATAGCGCGGTCTTTTTAAACATCACACAGGCCCCTTGGAAAGTTCAGAACGAAAGAAAAAGAATTCGGAACCGGCAAAACCCCGCGCGCTGAAAGCCGGTTAACCCGACGTGCAACACGGTGGTCAGAACGAGGCGGGCTCAGTCGGCGCTAAACAACGGCGTCGGGCAGGCGCGGACGCCGGTCGGATGCGTGCGTCGAGGCAGACCTGGACGCTCATCGAGCGGCCGGGTGTCACAGACTTGGCGCCGAGTGACCGGGTCGGTCGCCGCACCGCGGGTGCCTGAGCGGCACGAACGACGGTCGCGGACCGCAACGCCATTGCAGCGTTGCGCGGAAAAAGGCAGCGTCGGACGAACGCTGTCCATCTGAACATCGAAGACTCCTGCAGGGCAACCGATTGACCCAGCCCTCGCAAGTCACATACCAGCCTTGTGAACCGGAGATGACGAGATCGATAGGACGTGTAAGTCGATTGTCAGCGTCGGCATTTTAGGCGATTACATAGGGTAAACATCTATGGAAAACGTAGGCGCCTTAGCTGGCATGCATGGCACCGGTGCTTCGCTTCTAAACCTGTTACGGGACAAGCACTTGCGTCATGCTCGACCCGCGAGGCGCGACGCTTCGACAACCTTTTTGTCGCCCTAACGGCGTATGGGATATCCAAAGTCGTTGTCGAAGTACAACGAGTGGCCGCTGCTGCACTGCCAGTCAAGAACGCGCTTGGAGGCGTGGTACCGCATCCAGCAGTTCACGCGTGTAGCGCGCGCTGGGCCGCGCCAGCACGTCCGCCACGCTGCCGACCTCCTCGACCCGCCCCTGCCGCATCACGACGACGCGATCGGCCGAGTGGGCAACCACCCCGAGGTTGTGGGTGATCAAGACATACGCGACCTGCAACTCGCGCTGCAGATCGCGCAGCAGGTTCAGGATCTGCGCCTGAACCGACACGTCGAGCGCCGAGGTCGGCTCGTCGCAGATCAACAGCCGCGGCCGCAGCACGAGCGCGCGGGCAATTGCGATCCGCTGGCGCTGACCGCCCGAGAACTCGTGCGGATAGCGCTGCAGCGCCGCACCGCCGATGCCGACGAGATCCGCCATCTGTTCGACCGCTTTGCGGCGCGCCGACTCGTCGTCTTCCGGTCGCAGGGCGCGTGGGCCCTGGAGCAGGATGTCGAACACGCGCATGCGCGGGTCGAGCGAGGCGAAAGGGTCCTGGAAGACGATTTGCACCTCGCGCCGGGCGGCGCGCAAGGCGTCGCCATCGAGCCGGAACAAATCGCGACCATCGAGCAGCGCCTGGCCGCTGACCAGCGCCTGCGAGCGCAGCAGCTGCACGATCGCCTTGCCGGTGGTCGTTTTGCCGCAACCCGATTCGCCGACGAGGGCGACGGTTTCGCCCCGGGCGACGTCGAAGGAAACGCCGTCCACCACGGGACGGGCGGGTGCCGAAGAGCGACGCAGCCGGCCTCCGGACGACGCGAAGCGAACCGTCAGATCGATCACCTGCAACAGGGGCGCCCCGGGCGAGGTTCTCTCGATCGGCGCGAACGTGGCGGGCTCGACGTGCGAAATCCCGGTCGCCGCGCTCCCTGGCGTCCCCGGCGCCGCTCCTCCGGGCGGCTCGGCCCACAGCAGACAGCGCGCCACCGCCGCGCCGGCCGGGTACAAGGCCGGCGCGACCCGATGGCACGCATCGAAAACGCGATCGCAACGCGGCGCGAATCGGCATCCGACGAAGGTCTGGCCGAGGCCGGGTACGCTGCCGGTGATCGCGGCCAGCCGCTGCCCGGGCTCCACGGCCTCCGGCAGCGCCCGCAACAACAGGCGCGCATACGGATGCTTCGGCGCCGCAAAAAATTCGGCAGCGGCAGCCACCTCGACGATCTGCCCCGCATACATCAACGCCACCGTATGCGCCATGCCGGAGACGACGGCGAGGTCGTGGGTGATCAGCAACAGCCCCATGCCCTGCTCCTGCTGCAGCCGCTTCAGCAGCTCGAGGATCTGCGCCTGGATCGTCACGTCGAGCGCAGTGGTCGGCTCGTCGGCGATCAGGAAATCGGGCTCGGCGGCGAGGGCGATGGCGATCATCACGCGCTGCTTCTGGCCGCCCGAGAGCCGGAACGGGTAGTCGTCGATCCGGCGTTCGGGCTCGGGAATGCCGACGCGCCCCAGCCATTCGATCGCCTTGGCGCGGGCGGCGCGGCCGCGCAGTTCGGTGTGCGTACGGATAGCCTCGACGATCTGCGCGCCGACGCGCATCACCGGGTTCAGGCTGGTGCCGGGCTCCTGGAAGATCATGCCGATGCGGCCGCCGCGCACGGCGCGCATCCGCCGCTCGGGCAGGGCCAGCAGCTCGGTGCCTTCGAGTGCGATGCGCCCGTGCGCGACCCGGCCGTTCTCCGGCAGGAGCCGCATCAGGGCGAGCGCCGTCATGCTCTTGCCGCAGCCGGATTCGCCGACCAGCGCGAAGGTTTCGCCGCGCTCGATGGCGATCGAGAGGCCGTCGATCGCCCGGACGAGTCCGGCTTCGGCATCGAGTTCGACTTCGAGTTGGTCGATGCTCAGCATGCGACGGCCCTCACCCCAACCCTCTCCCGCGTGCGGGAGAGGGTGCGTCCCCGGGCGGAGGGCTCAACGGGCATGGTTAGCCCTTCCTGTGCGCGAGGGGAATGTGCCCGCGACGACGATCGGGCATGGCGCTTCAGCCTCAAGGTGCCCCTCCGCCTGGCGCCGGAGAGGGACGGGTGCCCGCGACGGTGCTCTCGCGCGCCGCAGCGGGATTACGACGCGCCAGGCGCGGGCGGGGCACCCTGGCGCGCGGATCGAAGGCGTCGCGCACGCCGTCGGCGAACAGATTGGCGGCGAGCACCAGGGCAACCATGAACACGAAGGCCGCGACGAACGCCCACCAGACCACCGGATCGCGGCTCATCTCGGTGCGCGCGAGGTTGATCATGCCGCCGAAGCTGTTCATCGACGGATCGACGCCGACGCCGACGAACGACAGCACCGCCTCATAAAGGATCAGCGCCGAGAAATCGAGCACCGTGGTGATGATGATCAGGTGCACGACGTTCGGGAACACGTGCCGCGCCATGATCGGCCCGGCGCGCAGGCCGAAGGCGGTCGCGGCCTGCACGTATTCGAGCTGCGCGATCTTCATCGTCTCGGCGCGCAGCAGGCGGCAGAGCGTGGCCCAGCCGGTCAGGCCGAGGATCACGCACAGGAGGAAGAGCCGCACATCGGCGCGCTCGGCGCCGGTCTCGAACAGGTCGGGATGACTGTCGATGAAGACCTGCATCATCAGCACGCAGGCGGCGATCAGCAGCACGTTCGGGATCGACGAGAGCAGCGTGTAGAGGTACTGCACCGCCTCGTCGACCCAGCCGCGCAAATAGCCCGCGGCGATGCCGAGGCCGACGGCGAGTGGCAGCGTCGCGATCGTCGAGAGCGTGCCGATCACGAACGCGGTGCGGATGCTTTTTAGCGCCTGATAGAGCACGTCGTTGCCGGTACGGTCGGTGCCGAACACGTGGTAGTGCAGCGCGAGCGCGGCGATCGGCCCGGCGAACAGGGCGAGGACGGCGAAGGTGACCCACGCCGCGCGCCAGGGCAGGCGCGTGCGGTCGGTTGCCAGATCGCGCCAGGCGGTCGCAAACGGCCGGTGCGCGCCCGCGGCGAGCGCCGCGGCGGCCAGAGCGAAGGCGGCGATTGCAGCGGCAGCCCCGCCGACGAGGCCGAGGGCGGCGCGGCTCAGCCCGTCGCCGAGCCGATCGGCATCGCCGGCCAGGCGCTCGCCGCCATGGGCCAGCCGCGGATACGTGCGCGTGGTGCGGCCATCGGCGAGGAGGACCGTGTCCTTCGTGTAGCCGCGCATCGCGAGCGGGGCGGAGTAGGAGGTCTCGCGGCCCTGTACCAGCCGCGTCAGGAGCACGTCGAGCAAGGATTCGGTCCGGGTGCTATAGGCGCGCAGACTCGTGCCCGTAGCAGTTCGTACCTCGGTCAGGAGGCGCCGGAAATGCAGGCTGTCGGCGACGGCGACGGCGAGGAACACGAGCAGCACCAGCGCCGAGCAGATCGCCGCCCGGTCTTGCAGAACACGGCGCCAGATGCCGCGCAGGTTCGGGCTCCGGCGCACGCGCAGCGCGTAAGCCAGGAGCAGCAGCGGAATCGCCAGGACGACGGCATCGGACCAGAGAAAAACGAATTTAGGCACGCGACGACGATTCTCGAATCAGAAGTGGACCGGCCACGCCGCGCCAGAGGGGTGGCCGCGGCAACGCAAACGCGTTACGATCGCTCGCATGAAATCTGCAATCCTTCCTCAAGTCCGTGTCGAGCCCGAGCTTCGCGCCGAACTCGAAGCCCAGTTGAGAAAGGGCGAAACCTTGTCGCAGTTCGTCGAGGCGTCCGTGCGGCGTGCCGTCGAAGTGCGTCGCGAGCAGGCGCTTTTTTACGCGCGTGGTGAGGCCGCCTGGGAGGATTACCAACGCACGGGCCTTTCGGTGTCGGTCGATGAAGTGTTCGCGAAGCTCCAGCACGAACTCGACCTCAAGCGCCAGCAACTGGGCTTGTGACATACGAGGTTCGCTTCGGCCTCCAGGCCGAGGATGATCTGGTGCGGCTTTACCGCTTTCGGTTGGCCAGCGCAGAAACGGCGGAGGACCTCGAACGTGCGCTTGCCGTCATGGAGACCATCCGCGCCGAAGCGTTGAGCTATCTGGCGGCGACGCCTTACAGCTTTCGTAAGGCCGGCAAAAGCTCGACCCGGCGGGAACTGATCATTCCATTCGGCGCGACTGGCTACATTGCGCTTTATGAGATCACCAGTCCGAAAAGCGTCCTGGTGCTCGCCATCCGGCACCAGCGCGAAGAGGACTATCACTGAGTCCCGCCCGACCTTGGGGCGATGCTGAACAAGTCCCCGCGAGGTCGCGCGCCTTGCGTTGGGATGGGCTGCGAGGCGCAAATCCTCGCCATAGCCGTCGCCATGGCGATGATTTGCAACGCCGCAGACCGCCCAACGCAAGGATGCGCGACCCGCGAGGGACTTGTTCAGCATTGCCTTAGACCAGCCGCACCCGCGGATCGACGACCGTGTAGGCCACGTCGATCACCAGGTAGCTCGCGATGTAGATCAGCGCGCCGATGAACACCATCGAGCGCACGATCGCGAAATCCTGGCCCGTGATCGCGTCGATCACGTAGGCGCCGAGGCCAGGGATGCCGAAGAAGCTTTCGAACACCAGGCTGCCAAGGAAGACGTACGGCAGGTAGGTGCCGGCGCTGGTGAGAATCGGAATGAGCGCGTTGCGCAGCACGTGGCGGAACAACACTCTGGGCTCGGAGAGGCCTTTGGCGCGGGCGGTGCGCACATAGTCGCGGCCGAGCTCCTCGAGAAACATCGCGCGGTAGAGCCGCCCTTCGCTGCCGAGGCGCGACAGCAGCGAGAGCAGCACCGGCAGCGTCAGAAAGCGCACGGCGTCCCAGCCGTTCTCGAAGCCCGAGATCGGCACGAGGTGGAACACGCGCGAGAACAGGTACTGGCCGACGATCACGTAGAACAGGGCGCTGATCGAGAGCATCAGCACGCAGGTGACGACGCCCCAGAAGTCGATCGCCGAGCGGCGGAAAAACACCAACACCAGCGCGAAGCCGACGCTGGCGACGATCTGCAGCAGAAAGAGCGGCACCGCGAGCTGCAGGCTGACGAGCATGCGGGTGCGGATCTCGTGGCCGATGTCGGTCGCGCTGACCGAATCCGAGCGGCCGAATCGAAGCAGCAGCAGCGACACCGAGCGGTCCCAGAACACGGTGTCGGTCAGGTGCGCGGCGCCCTTGGCCGCACGGTTCCAGTAGAGCGGTTTGTCGTAGCCGCGTTCGGCTTTCCACTTGCCGATCTGCTCCTGGGTGACCCGTTTGCCGCCGATGTTGAGCCGTGCCATGTCGTCCGGCGTGTTGACCGTGAAGAACAGCAGGAAGGTGAGGATGTTGATGCCGATCAGCACCAGGACGGCGTAGGCGGCGCGGGCGAGCAGGAAGCGCAGCATCGTCAGGCGGCCGGCGCGCCACGACCGGCGGGGGCATCGAGCGCGGTCTGCGCTTCGCTGCGGCGGACGACGCGCCACCCGATCGCCGCGAGCAGCAACGCGCCGAGGCCGAGCGCGACGAGCGGCGCGTAATGCGGCTGGTTCCACTCGCGCTGGAGCCGGGTGCGAAGCGGCGCGTCGACCTTGTAGTAGAGCGCCCGGTCGTTCGTGAAGAGACCGTACTTCGCGTTGCCGACCCAGCGCTGGTAGGCGCCGGCCGAATACGGGAAGTAGCCGAAGGCCCAGGGCGCGTCCTCGCGGAGGATCGCGACCATCCGGTCGATCAGCACCTGCTTCGCCGGGCCGTCGTCGAGCAGCGCGAGCTGGCGGTAGAGCCGGTCGTACTCGGGGTTCTCGTAGTTCGCGGTGTTCTCGCCCTGCACCTTCGCCTTCGAATTCGGCCCGTAGAAGAGGAACAGGAAGTTCTCGGCGTCGGGATAGTCGGCGAACCAGCCCCACCAGAAGATCTGCTGCTTGCCCTGCAGCATCTTTTCCTGGAACTGGTTGTAGTCGGTGGCGCGGATCTCGAGCTGCACGTTGAGCTTGGCGAACTGCTTGACCATCCAGTCGAGTTCGGCCCGGTACTCGGGCGTCGGCACGCGCTGGTAGTCGTAGTTCAGCACGAGGGGCTTGCCGGTGCGGGCGTCGCGGCCGTCGGGGTAGCCGGCTTCGGCGAGCAGGCGCCGGGCTTCGTCGAGCGGGCGGCGTTGCGGCCGGCCGTCGACCAGGCGGTGCGTCACGCGGTCGATGTCGCCGGGCTCGCCGTGGCGGGAGCCGAAGGTACCGGCAGGCAGCGGCCCCATCGCGGCCTCGCCGGCTTTTTGCGTGAAGACGCGGCCGTAGCCCTCCTCCCAGTCGATCGCGATCGAGAGCGCGTGGCGGAGCGCGCGGTTCTTGGCCTGCTGCTCGGGCGTGTCGCCCTTGCCGACGACCGGGTCGAGCCAGTTGAAGCCGAGGTACCAGTTCTGCGGCTCGACGCTCCGCGGAAAATAGAGGCCGCGCTCGGCGAAGCGTTTCGCGACCGCATCCGAATCGGCGGCGTCGGCGAGGAAATCCGGGCCCCAGTCGTTGCGCTCGATCTCCGGCACGTCGAGATAGCCCTGCACGAACTTCGAACGCAGCGGCGTCTTGTCCTTCTCGACGCTGAAGACCAGCCGGTCGAGGAACGGCATGGGTTTGCCGCAATCGGCGAGCAGGCCGCGTTCGCGGTCGCCGGGCGCGCCCTCGCAGGGATAGGTGGCACCGTGCCAGTTCGGGTTGCGGACCAGCACATGGCGCCGGTCGGCGTCGTACTCGACCGCCATGAAGGGGCCGGCGCCGACCGGCCAGACATCCAGCGTCAGCCCGTTCTTGGCCATGCCCGGTTGGGCATAGAACGCGTCGGCCTCCCACGGCACCGGCGCGGTGAAGGGCATCGTCATCCAGTATTTCCACTGTGGATATTTGCCCTTCAACCGGATGCGATACGTGGTTCGGTCGAGGGCGAACGCGCCGGCGAGGGGCCAGCGGCGAAAGTCGAGGAACGGCTTGTCGAGCGATTCGCGGTTCTGGCCGGCGCGGAGCTTCGCGTCTTCTGCGCGGATCAGGCGGCCGTAATCTTTGAGGCCGATCACGTACTCGGAGAAGATGCCGAAGATCGGCGTGTCGATCCGCGGCGTCGCATGGCGCTTCAAGGCGTAGACGAAATCGTCGGCGGTGACTTCGCGGGTGCCGGTCGCCTTGAAATCGAAGGGCGAGTGCTTGGTGCGCGTGTCGGCCGCGCTCAGCGCGTGGTTGAGATAGCGGCCGTCGGCGCCGGTCGCGAACGCCGGATGCGGCGCATAGCGCATGCCGGGCTTGATGTGCACGTCGTAGTCGGTCTCGACGATCAGCTCGCCCGGGGCGTCGGCCGGCAGCGGCTGGCCGTTCTTGTCGAGGTAATGCGGCTCGGCGATTGCCGCCGCAGCCTTGGGGACAACCTCGTACGGGCGCTTCAGGTAGTGGTAGCCGTAGGGCGGCTCGTAGACCGCGTAGGTGTAGGGCACCTCGTTGAGCGAGTACGAGGCGGTCGGGTCGAGGTGGCGGGGCGAGCGCTCCTGGAAGGCGATGAACAAGGTGTTGGTCGCCTCGCTGCCGCGCGGGTTCGGGCTGTTGTCGCAACCGGAGATCGCCGCGAACAGCAGCAGCGCGGCGGTCCAGCGCGTCACGCCGCGGAGCCGGGCTGCAGCGGACGACCGGTGGAGCGCGGCGCGGCTCACGGCGCCGAGGTTACGTCGACCGTCGTCGCCGCACCGACGGCCTGCTCGTGCTCGTGCTCGTGCTCGTGCTCGTACTCGTGCTCGTGCTCGTGCTCGTGCTCGTGCTCGTGCCCCATCGCCTCGCCCCAGCCGATCAACGCGTTGCGCCGATCGACGAGCAGCGTTGCCTCCGCACCGACCGGAAGCGTGACGATCATCGGCACGTGGCCGAACGGCAGGCCGGTCAGGATCGGCGTGCGGGTCAATGCGCGCAGGTGCTGCACCACCGTCTTCAGCGTGTAGCCCCGGTCGTGCGGCGCCTCGCGCCAGCCGCTGAAGTCCCCCAGCACGACCGCTTTCTGCGCGTCGAGCACGCCGGCCTGGTGCAGTTGCAACAGGTGGCGCTCGACCCGGTACGGGTGTTCGTTGACATCCTCGAGGAACAGGATGCCGCCACCGATTCGGGGCCAATGGCGGGTGCCGAGCAGCGAGCAGACCATCGTCAGATTGCCGCCCCAAAGGGTGCCGGCGACTTCCAGCCCGTCGAATCCGGTCTCGGTGCGGAAGCCGACCGCTTCGAGCGCGCCGCTCATCGCCTCGAGAAAGCAATCGCGCGTCACCTCGTCGACGCCGCCGTCGGTGCCAGCTTCGCCGGCTGCGTCGACAACCTTGTCGGAACTTTGGCGGCCGAACTGATCGCAAGCGAGCGGGCCGGCCCAGGTGATCGGGCCGGCGCCGCCGCCGCCGCCCGCATGCGCCAACAGGCCGAGCTGCAGCACCGTCAGGTCGCTATGGCCGACCCAGCGCGTGCCGCGCTCGACGCTCGCGGCGATGCGACGCCAGTCGATCCGGTCGAGAAGGCGCGTGAGACCGTAGCCGCCACGGGTCGCCAGGGCGATCGACGGCGCTTCGTCGGCGACCCGGTGCAGCGCTTCGAGCCGGATCGCGTCGTCGCCGGCGAAGCGCTGGTGGCGGGCGCGCGCCGAGGCGTCGACCTGCACCTCGAAACCGTAGCGGCGCAGGCGCCCGACCGCGCGCGCCAGCGATCCCCGGTCGACGACCACGCCGGCGGGGGAATAGAGGCTCAGCAGCGTCACGGTCGGGGTTCCGGTCATGGCGGCGGCAGGCCGCCGAGCTCGGTCGCCTCGCCGGTCGGGATCGTCGATTCGAACCCGAGCGTCCCGGCGGCCGACCCGTTCGGCGCCGCCGGATCGAAGGCGCCACCGCGCCGCTGCCGGTACAAGGTTCGCCGTTCGGCGAAGAATTCGCGTAGCACGCTGCCGCATTCCTCGGCGAGCACGCCGCCGACGAGCGTCGTGTGGTGATTGAGGCGTGGCTCGGCGAACAGGTCGAGCACCGAGCCCGCCGCGCCGGTCTTCGGGTCACGGGCGCCGAACACCACGCGCCGGAAGCGCGCGTGCAGCAGCGCCATCGCGCACATCGCACACGGCTCGAGGGTCACGTACAGATCGCACTCGGGCAGCCGGTAGTTCGAGAGCAGATGCGCGGCATGGCGCAGCGCGACGATCTCGGCGTGCGCGGTTGGGTCGTGCTCGGTAATCGGCCGGTTGTAACCCGTGGCGATGGCCGTGCCGCCGCGCATGATCACCGCGCCGACCGGCACTTCGCCGACGAGCTGGGCGTTGCGCGCCTGGTCGAGCGCGATGCGCATCGCCTGCGCATCGGCCGGGTCGCAGGCCATGCTCACCGGGCGACGGGTCCGGACGGCCGAAGGCGCGGCCGTGTCATGGCGTGTCGCTCTCGGCAGCACGCGCCGCCGCGCCCTGCTGCAGCGCCGCGGCAACGTCGCGCCTCACCTGCTGCTCGATCTGGCGCGCTCCGAGCGGGCCGTTCGTCGCGGCGGCCGACCCCGCACCCGACGCCGACGCCGCGATCCGGCCGGCCGATCCGAGCTGACGCGCCGCCAGCAGTCCCACGACCGCCAACGCACACAGCAATGCCACCGCCCCGAACACCGCTCTCATCCCCGTCCCCGACCTCCGCGACCGCCGCGACCGCCGCGACCGAGTGTACGGGGCGCCTCGGCGCCAGGCGCAGCGGCGCACGCGCGCCGGTCGGCCACGCGGCAAGCGAACCGGTCCGGCCGTGCAGCGCGCGCCGCTCAAGTTCGCCCTGCGCCCGCCGATGACCCGGCAGGCAGCCGACGACAGGCGTGCCACGCACTCCTTGATGCCTTCAACGCCTGCCTACTTCCGTCCAGGAAATCCACCGTGATTGCGATTCATCTCCCCGCCTTCACCGACGAGCGCCTCGCCACGCGTCTCAACGAGCTCGATGGCGCCGCGCTCGACGCGCTCGACTTCGGCGCGATCGGCTTCGACCTCGCCGGCATCGTGCGGCGCTACAACCGCTTCGAGTCCGAAGCCGCCGGCCTTTCGCCGCAGCGGGTGCTCGCCCAGGACCTGTTCGTCGCCGTCGCACCCTGCATGAACAACTTCCTGGTCGCCCAGCGCTTCGTGGACGCGGCCGCCCAGGGCACCCTGCTCGACGCCACGATCGACTATGTGCTGACACTGCGGATGCGGCCGGTGAAGGTGCGCTTGCGCCTTCTGGCCGACGGCGCCGCACCGATGCGCTGGGTGCTCGTCGAACGTCGCGTCTGACACCACCCTTCGACTCCGAGAGACCGGCCTGCCCTTCATGAGTCCTGCGAGCCTCGACAGCCACGAAGCGCTGCTGCAGTTGCTGTACCTGTCGCCGATCGGGCTGCTGCAGACGACGGCGGACGGCACGATCACGATGATCAACCCGGTATCGGCGCGGCTCTTGATGACGGTCACGCCCGACGGCAATCTCGACAACCTGTTCGACCTGCTCGAAGCGCATGTGCCGGAGCTGCGCGGTCTGGCGACCGACCGCACCCGGGTCGAGGCCCTCGTCTGCGACGATCTGCGGTTCAGCTTGCCCGCGCTCGGCGGCACGATGCAGACGGTGGTTTCGCTGCGCATGCTGCGGCTCGACGCCGACCGGCTCATCGTCTCGCTCACCGACGTGACGCCCATCGTGGAACGCGAGGCCCAACGGCTGCTCTCGACGCTGAAGGCCGCGTCGCGCATCGACGCCCTGACGCAGTTGCCGAACCGCAGCGTCGCGATCGAGCGGATCGCCGCGGTGCTCGAGGCGGCCCGGATCGATCCGGGCTTCGAGTTCGCGGTGCTGTTCATCGATTGCGACCGCTTCGACCGGATCAACACGACGCTCGGCAGCGGTGTCGGCGACGAGCTGCTGCGGCTGATCGGGGGCCGGCTCGACGGCGCGGTGCGCCAGGCCGACCGGGTCGGCGGCGGCACGCCGGTCGAGTCGGCGGCGGCACGCCTCGGTGGCGACGAATTCGTGCTGGTGCTGCGCGGCCTGCGCCATGCCGACGACGCCCCGAAACTCGCCCGCCGGCTGCTCGACACCATCGCCCGACCCTTCGTGATCGGCGCGCACACGATCTACCTCACCGCGAGCATCGGCGTGGTGCTGCGCGGGCAGGCGGCGAACGAGCCCGAGGCCGTGCTGCAGGAAGCCAACATCGCGATGCACGAGGCCAAGCGGGCTGGCGGTGCGCGTTACGCGGCCTTCGATCCGACGATGCAAGCGCGCGCGGCGCGCCGCAGCCAGGTCGAGAACGACCTCCGGCAAGCGGTCGCCGAGGCCGAACTGTTCGTCGTCTACCAGCCGATCGTCCGCATGGGTGGCGACGGCGATTGCGTCGGCGTGGAAGCGCTGGTGCGCTGGCAGCACCCGGTGCGCGGCGTCGTGCCACCGATCGAGTTCATCGAGATCGCCGAGGAGACCGGGTTGATCGTCGAACTCGGCGACTTCGTGCTCCGCGAGGCCTGCCGCCAGCTCGCCGTCTGGCAGCGCGAACTCGGCAGCGCCGCACCGCAATGCGTGTCGGTGAACCTGTCGCGGGCGCAGTTGCGCGAAGGGCCGTTCGTCGATCGCGTCGAGCGGGCGCTGCTCGCCTGCGGGTTGCCCCCCAGTGCCCTGCAGCTCGAGATCACCGAAAGCCTTGCCGCGCAGGACGAATCGGTGCAGCACCAGCTCCAGGCGCTCAAGCGGCTCGGCGTGAGCCTGGCGCTCGACGATTTCGGCACCGGCTACTCCTCGCTCTCGAACCTGCACCTGCTGCCGGTCGACGTGGTGAAGATCGACCGCTCGTTCGTCTCGCAGGCCGAGACCAGCGCCCACCACCGCGTGCTGATCGAGGCGACCGTCAAGGTGGCCAAGAGCCTGGGCATGACAACCGTCGCCGAGGGCATCGAGACCGATCGGCAGGCCGAACACCTCGTCGCTCTGCGCTGCGACAAGGGCCAGGGCTACCTGTACGCCCGCCCGCTTTCGGCGACCGATGCGAGCCGCTGGCTCGCCGAACACGCTGCCGTGTCGACGGCCTGACTCGGCCGGCCGAGTCGTTGCACGGCAACGCCGGGCCGCGGCCGGCGTGACAGCAGGCGGTCGCCCGCCGTAGGATCCGGCGCAGCAGCCGGCCGCCCGCCGGCCGGAGACCCCGATGGCCGCTCGTTCGATCGCTTCCCTGACGCTGAGCTTCGGACTCGTCTCGATCCCGGTGCGCCTGTATTCGGCCACCGAGAGCGGCGCGACGATCCGCTTCAACCTGCTGGCACCCGACGGCTCACGTCTGAAGCAGCAGTACGTGTCCGAGAAGACGCAGAAGGTGGTGGCCCGCGCCGAGATGGTGAAGGGCTACGAAGTCGAGAAAGACCACTTCGTGCTGTTCTCGTCCGACGAGCTGAAGAAGCTCGAGGAAGGATCGAGCCATGTGATCGAG
This sequence comes from uncultured Rhizobacter sp., assembly GCA_964236915.1. GTDB lineage: Bacteria > Pseudomonadota > Gammaproteobacteria > Burkholderiales > Burkholderiaceae_C > LMDS01. Next base: position 31,935 of record CAXSGM010000009.1, on the reverse strand, counting down.
ATCGTCGCCTTCGTACCGGAGAAGTCGGTCGACCCGCGTTATTACGACAAAGCCTATCTGCTCGCGCCCGACAAGCGCGGTGCCAAGCCGTACGGGCTGCTTCGTGAGGCGATGCAGCAGAGCGGCAAGTCGGCGCTCGCGAAATGGGCGTGGAAAGCCAAGCAGTACGTGGTTCAGGTGCGGCCGACCGACGAAGGTCTGGTGCTGCAGCAGCTGCTGTACGCCGACGAGGTTCGGCCGTTCTCGGAACTCGATATCGAAAGGGTCGAGGTCTCGCAGACCGAACTGAAGCTCGCGCTCCAGTTGATCGAGCAGATCTCCGAGGCCGCCTACGACCCGACCCGCTTCGAGGACGAGGAGAAGCACCGCGTGAAGGCGGCGATCGACCAGAAGATCGCCGGCCAGCAAATCGTCGCCTCGGCGCATCCGGAGGACGCGCCCGCCAGCGGCCAGGTGATCGACCTGATGGCGGCGCTGCAGGCAAGTCTCGGCGGCAAGAAGCCGGCGACGGGCAAGGTCGCGGCCGCCGCCGAGCCGGTCGCGGGCGCGTCGAACGTCACCGCGATCGCCGAGCCGAAGGCGCGCAAATCGGCCAAGCGGGCGGCGGCCGACGCCCCCGCCGAGGTCGCAGCGCCCGCTCCGGCGCCGAAGGCACGCGCGCGGAAGTGACCGGGGCAGGGTCGGCTGCCGGCTGGTCTGCATCGCCGCCGCGCAACCGCCTGAGGAGCCGCCGCGAATGAGCGAGCAGGTCTACAGCCTGAAGCGCGTGCAGGAGACGCTCGGCCTCTCGCGTGCGGTCGTGACCGGCCTGATCGCCGCCGGCTTCGTCGTCCCCGGCCGCGGCCCGCGCAACGAATACCGCTTTTCGTTTCGCGACCTGATGCTGCTGCGCACCGCCCACGCGCTGCGCGAAGCACGCGTGCCGGCACGCCGCATCCTGCGCTCGCTCGGCCGGCTGCGGGCGCGCCTGCCCGCCGAGCTGCCGTTGACCGGCTTGCGCATCACCGCGGTCGGCGCCGACGTTGCGGTGCGCGACCGGAGCGGCACCTGGCACGCCGAATCCGGGCAGTTGTTGATGGATTTCGAAGTTGCGGTCGAAGCCGGCCGGGTGGCGATCCTTCCCGCGCGCGAAACGCCCGCCGGCGCCGCCCCGTCCGCGGCGCAGCACGCGGGGGTCACCACGCCTGATGCCCTGTTCGAATGGGGCCGGAGCCTCGAAGCCGCCGACCCGGCCGCCGCTGAAAACGTGTACCGCCAGGTGCTTTTGCTCGAGCCAGCGCACGTGCGCGCCTATCTCGACCTCGGCGCGCTGCTCTGCGAACACGGCCGCCCGGCCGACGCTGCGGCGCTGTACGAACGGGCGCTGATTCACCTGTCGGCCGAGCCCCTGATCCACTTCAACCGCGCGGTCGCCCTGGAAGACCAGCACCACCACGATGCGGCGCTCGCCGGCTACGAACGCGCCCTGGCGCTGGATCCGCAACTCGCCGACGCGCACTACAACGCCGGGCGCTTGAGCGAGCAGCGCGGCGACGCCCAGGGCGCGCTGCGGCACTTCAGCGCGTATCGGCGCCTGCAGTCGGTGCCGAAGTAGGCGGCCGCTCTCGCGCCAGGTCGCCGCGCAGCTGCGTCACCAGCGTCTCCGGGCCGGTGGCACCGCGACCGACCCCGTACACATAGAAATCGGGGCGGACCAGCACGCAGTCGCACCCGTACCGGTCGAACCACGCGGCGAGCTCGCCGGAAGTGTCTTCGATCCCCCCTTCGCCCGGCGCGGTTCCGTTCGGCACGACCTTGACCACCTTCAGGAAGGTCGCGCCAACGCGCTCGGTGCGGTTCGGCACCGCGCCGCTGCCGGCGCGCACGAGGAGCACGAATCCGCCGCCGGTTGCATCGTCGAGCAGCCGCGTGGCGCCGGCCGGATCGCGCACTGGCGGCTGAATGAACCGGGCACCGACCGGTTCGGGCGCCGGCGCGCCGGGCGCCGCGGCCAGCAGGCCCTGGCGCAACGGCGGAATCAGGTCGACATACGCATTGGCCGGCTGCGCGGCTTGCTGGGCGAGCTCCGCGTCACGTCGCGCCGCGACAGCCGGGTCGAGGGTGCAAATGATGCGGCCGGCGGCGACCGACATCTGGATCACCGCGCGCACCTGGGGCTCGCGCTCTATCTGGTAGGTTTGCAGCAGCGCTTCAGGGGCCTCGCCGCGCAGCACGCTGTCGAGCTTCCACGCGAGGTTCGCGGCATCGCGGATGCCGTGGCACAGCCCCTGGCCGAAATAGGGCGGCGTTTGATGCGCGCTGTCGCCCACCAGAAAGATGTTGCCCCGGCTCCAGCGCTGCGCCACCAGCGCGTGGAAGCGGTAGATGGCCGAGCGGATGAGCTCGAACGAGGCGGTCCGCACGAAAGGTTCGACCAGCGCGCGCACCGCCGCGGGATCGGCGAAGTCCTGCGCTGTTTCGCCGGGCAGCATCATGAACTCCCAGCGGCGGTGGCGGCCGCCACCGGGGATCACCGACACCGGCCGCGCCGGGTCGCCGACGATGAAGAGCACGTCCTGCATGTCGATGCCGGTGGGCAGGTTGTGCAATTCGGGCAGCGTGATCGGACCGTCGACGAACGCATCGACGACGATCCAGGGCTCGTCGAAGCCAAAATCGTCGAGCGTGGCGCCAATCGCCTTGCGCACGACGCTGCGGGCGCCGTCGCACCCGAGGACGTAGCGGCCGCGGTACGCAAAGGCGCCTTCGCGGCCCTGCCCTTCCACTGCGACGCCGTCGGCCTGCGGCTCGACGGTCAGCACCTCGCAGCCCCCGACCATCGTCACCGAGGGCCGGCGGTGCAGTTCCTCGCGCAGGACACGTTCGAGGTCGGGCTGGTAGAAAAAGAGCGCCGACGGCCAGCCGAGCCGCGGCGTCCGCTCGTTCGGCTCGAAGCGCCGGATCGGCCTTCGGTTCGCGCCGAAGTACATGCGACCTGCCGGCGACGAGGTGTGCGGCCGGATCGCCGCCGCCATCCCGGCCGACTGGAAGATGCGCATGATCTCGTGATCGAAATGGATCGCCCGCGGCAGCGGATGCGGCTCGAGATCGCGCTCGATCACGAGCGTGCGCAGGCCGCGCGCGCCGAGGAGGTTCGCCGCAGTGGCGCCGACCGGCCCGCAGCCGACCACAATGACGTCGAAACGGTCGTCGCTCACCCCGGCAGCTTCCGAAAGCGCGTGCGCTGGCAGCCGAGCCCCTCGATCTCGGCCTCTATCACGTCGCCGTCGCGCAGGAAGCTGCCGTCGGCGATGGCGTTGCCTTCGGGTGTTCCGGTGCAGAGGATGTCGCCGGGCAGCAGCCGCACGAAGCCGGAGAGGAATTCGATCTGCCGCGGGATGTCGAAGGTCATCTCGCCGGTGCGCGCGTGTTGCCGCACCTTCCCGTTGACCCTGAGCTTCATTTCGAGCGCATGCGGATCGGTCACGAAGGCGCTCGGCACGAACCAGGGGCCAGACGGCAGGAAGCCCGGCGCGCCCTTGGCCGCCACCCAATCGGCCCCGATCGCTCCGGGGTCGGTGCGCCGAACCTTGTCACGGGCGGTGACATCGTTCACGACCATGTACCCGGCCACTGCCGACATCGCCGTGGCGCGGGTCTCCCGATGGGCCGCGCGGCCGAACACGACCGCGAGCTCGACCTCCCAATCGATCCGGTCGGAGAACGGTGGAAGCTCGACGACCGCCTCCGGGCCGGTGATCGAGCTGATCGTCTTCATGAAAATGTAGGGATCGGACTCGCGCGCCTGCTGCGCGACGAAGGCCCGCGCGAAGGCCAGACGCCCCGGTTCGTCGAGCCCGTACAAGCCGGGATGGACGTTGGTCGCGAGCATCATCTGGATGACATGCTTGGCGTAGTTGGCGCCGCAGCAGAACAGCTGGCGCGGATTCGGCAGCGGCGCCAGTGGCGTCAGCGTTGCGAGCTCGAATACAGGGCCCTGCGGCTCGGCGGCGACGGCCCGTTGCAGCCGATCGAAGCTGGCAGGCCAATCGTCGAGCAGGCCGAGCAGGTCGGGCTCCTTGCCGGCGGCCGGATCGAGATCGCTCACCCGGCGGACCCGATCGTTCAGGATGACACCGAGGAATCGGTCGGCGTCGCTTTCGAAATGGCCGATGGCGAAGCGGGGCGGGACGGTCATGGCGGGGTCTCGTCGGCGTTTCCGTGCCGCGGCTCAACGCGGGGTACGCGGAAGCCCCAGGATCGCGAAGGCGCCGATCAGCGCAACCACGCCCAAGGCGTTGAAGATGCCGCTTCCGCTGGTTCCGGCCGCGGTCATCCCGGCGGCGGCGAGCGGCGCGAGGAGTTGCCCGAACCGGCCCATGCCCATCGCCCAGCCGATGCCGGATGAGCGAACCGCGGTCGGATACGCCAGCGCCGCCAGGGCAATCGAACCGGACGACCCTGTGCCGATGAAAAGGGCGATGAAGAACATGATTGTCGACACCGCGGGCAGCGAGCCGGCATAGTGGCCGAGCGCGGCGGTGGCGACGGCGCCGAGTATCAGGGCCGGGACGAGCGTGAACGCCGATCCGAAGCGCTCCACGAGCCGGCCGGCGCTGGCAATGCCGATCAGTCCACCGATGCCGCTGATGCCGATCGCGATCGATGCCTGCGCCGGCGCGAGGCCGGCATCGCGCATCAGGAGCGGCGTCCAGACGACGAGCATCGCCAGAACCGCGAACGAGGTGAAGAACGCGACCCACAGCAGCACCGTGGCCCCGCCACGTCCGTCGGCAAAAAGATGCTTCAGCGACAGGCCGGCGATCCGCTCTTCGTCGGCCACGAATCGAGCGTTCGAACCGACGCCGGGCCGAATCGTCCTGACGATGGCACCGAGCCGTTCGGCGTGGCGGCCGCTCGCGAGCAGGAAGCGGATCGATTCCGGAAGCCATACGGCGAGCGCCGCCGCGACGACGAACGGCAGGACGCCACCGACCACGAAGATCATCTGCCACCGCGAGTGCGTGAGGATGTAGGCGTTGGCAAACGCGCCGATGATGCCGCCGAGTGGAAACGCGGCGAACAGGACGCTCGCGACCATGGCGCGCCGGCGCTTTGGCGCGTATTCCGAAGCCAGGGCCAGAAAGCAGGGTGTGGCGCCGCCGAGACCGATTCCTGCCGCGAAACGGACGAGCAGCAGCGTCGGGTACGAGTCGGCGTAGGCGGTCAGCAACGTGAAGGCGCCGAAAATCAGCGTCGCGGCAATCAGCATGCTCTTGCGGCCGAAGCGGTCCGCGAGGGGACCGAACGTGAAGGCGCCGATGGCCGCCCCGAGCAAGGCGGACGAGAAAATGGGCCCGAGCGCGCTGCGGGCGAGCTTCATCTGCTCCGCCATGATCGGCGCCGCAACGGCGATCGACTGGCTGTCGAGCCCGTCGAGGAAGGCCACGAGCGCACACAGGACCATCGCGGTCACCTGAGCGCGGGTGATCGGACCGTCGTCGATCAGACGAGTCACGTTGACGGTGTCAGACGCCACCATCGTCGGCGCTTCCTGATCCCTCCGGTCGATTGCAATGGCCACCGCTGTCTCCTCGATTGTTTCTCGGCCGGTCGTAAACGACTGCGTCGCGAGCGTACGCGAGCGAACGGAGGCGTCGAACGAGAAAGCCGTCATACAAGCTATGACATCGGTGCCTGGAGGACGGCCCGTTCCGAAGGCGATCCGAACTTAGCGCTAACCCGGCTTGACGTAGCGATTTCAGAGTGAACGATCCGCGACATCATCACTGCCGACAGGTCATGAAAACTTTGAATGGCGAACCGCAGACCGCAGACCTCCGCGCGGTCCTGGCGTTGCTGCAGCAGGGCACAGTGACGCGCGCCTCGCGGAGCCTCGGGATGTCGCAGTCGTCACTGAGCCACCATCTCGAGCGCATGCGCAGCCGCTTCGCCGACGAGCTCTTCGTCCGGATCGGCAACCAGATGGCGCCCACCCCCTTCGCTGAACGGCTCGGCAACGCCGCGGCCAAGGTGCTCGGCGTGCTGGATCACGAACTCGGAGACGCCGTCGCCTTCGATCCTTCCACCACCACCCGCGAATTCCGCATCGGGCTGAACGAGGTCGGTGCGATCACGCTCTTGCCTAAATTGGCGCGCGCGCTGGCCCTGGCCGCGCCGCATGCGCGGATGGCGCCAGTCCACGGGGAGGCCAGCGACTTCGCGAAGGCGCTCGGGTCGGGCGGACTCGACCTGGCCGTGGGCTACTTCGACGATGTCGAGAAAGGGTTGATCCAACAATTGCTCTACAGGCGCGAGTACGTCTGCGTCGCGCGCCTCGAGCATCCGAAGATCGGCCGGCAGATGTCGCTCGAGGCATTCGCCGATGCTCCGAAGATCCTCACGCGCGGCGTTTCCTCGACCGCCTCGGGCTTCGAACTGGAACCGAAGAAGGAGCGTTCGGACGCCGCGATTTCGGTGAGCGGGCAACAGGTGGCGGCGATCCCCTTCATCGTCAGCAGCACCCATCTCATCGCGCTGATACCGCGAGAGGTCTACGAGATGTTCAATCCCATCGCGCCGATGAAAATCGTCGAACTTCCATTCGCGATTCCGGTCGTCGAGATCAGGCAGTACTGGCATCCGAGGATGGCTGGCGATGCAGCGGTTCGGTTCTTCCGCGAAGTCGTCTACAAGGCGACGCGCTGACGCCATCGGCCCCCGCGCATTCCGCAGATGCGCAGGTCCCGCCCAGCCGCTAAAGATGGCCACCGTCGAGTTGTCGAACCCACTCGCCCGCTACTGGGCCAAGCGCGATTTCGCCCTGACCGCCGAGCCGCGCGGCGCGGCGCCCGACGCGCCCGCGACCGGGAAGGCGCTGATCTTCGTCGTGCAGAAGCACGCGGCGAGCCGACTGCACTACGACTTCCGGCTCGAACTCGGCGGGGTGCTGGTTTCGTGGGCCCTGCCGAAGGGCCCGAGCTTCGACCCGGCGGACAAGCGGATCGCGGTGCATGTCGAGGACCATCCCCTCGGCTACGCCAGCTTCGAGGGCACGATCCCGCCGAAGCAGTACGGCGCCGGGACGGTGATCGTCTGGGACAACGGCACCTGGGAGCCCACCGGCGACCCGGCGGACGGCCTAGCGAAGGGCAAGCTGCTGTTCCGCCTGCACGGCCAGAAGCTCGCGGGCCTGTGGGAACTCGTGAAGATCGCCAAGCCGGGCGACAAACAGGAGCTCTGGATCCTGTTCAAGAAGCGCGGCGACGCGTTCGCCCGGCCGCGCGCCGAGTACGACGTCGTCAGTGCCCTCCCCGACAGCGTGATCGCCAGACCGATCACACCACCGATCGCATCGCCGACGCCGGCGGTGGCCCGGCTCGATCCGCCCGCTGCCGCGAAGCGCGGCGCCAAGAACGCCGGCAAGAACGTCGACATTCCCGGCGCCCGCAAAGCCGCACTGCCGGAGTCCCTCGCGCCGCAGCTCGCGACGCTCGCGGCCGGGGTGCCCGACGCCGGCGACTGGCGGTACGAGATCAAGTTCGACGGCTATCGGATCATGGCGTGCATCGAGCGCGGCAAGGCACGGCTCATGACGCGCGGCGGACACGACTGGTCGGCACGGATGCCGAAGCTGGTCGCCGAGCTCGAAGCGCTCGGCCTGCGCTCGGCCTGGCTCGACGGCGAGATCGTCGTGCAGGGCGAACACGGCCTGCCGAGCTTCAACGCGCTGCAGAACGCGTTTGACCGGAAGACGTCCGCCGACACAGTCGTCTACTTCGTGTTCGATCTGCCTTACCTCGAGGGCTGGGATCTGCGCGGCGTGGCGCTCGCCGACCGGCGCCGGGTGCTGCAGGCGCTGTTCGAGGAAAAGAGCGAGGCCTCGGCGCTCGGTGAGCAGCTGCGCTACAGCGCCGATTTCATCGCTGAAGCCGGCGCCGTGCTCGAGTCGGCCTGCAAGATGGGGCTCGAAGGCGTCATCGCGAAGCGCGCCGACGCGCCCTACGTATCGCGACGCAGCGAGACCTGGCTCAAGCTCAAGTGCAAGCTGCGACAGGAATTCGTCGTCTGCGGCTACACGGACCGAAGCGACGGTTCGCCGCAGATCGGCAGCCTGATCCTCGGCCTGCACGACGCCGCCGGCCAACTGGTCAGCGTCGGCAGCGTCGGCACCGGCTGGAACAGCGAGGAGGCGCGCAGCCTGAAGGCGAAGCTCGCGGCGCTCGAAACCGGCACGGTGCCGTTCGCGGCCGGCATCGCGAAGCCGGGGCGCTGGTCGAAGCGCCAGCCGGGGAGCGAGCGCTGGGTCGCGCCGACGCTCGTCGCCGAGGTCGAGTTCGCCGAGATGACGCCCGAGGGCCAGATTCGGCACGCCTCGTACGTCGCGCTGCGTGGCGACAAGCCGGCGGCCGAAGTGGCGCGCGAGGTGGCGATCCTGCCTGCCGGCGGAGCACCGGCGCGACAGGCCGCGAAAACGGCGGCGAGTGCCGGCACCGGCGTCAAGGTCAGCAACGCCGACCGCGTGATCGACGCGTCGACCGGGCTGACCAAGCTCGACCTCGTGCGCTACTACGAATCGGTCGCCGACTTCATCCTGCCGCACCTGCGCGGCCGCCCGTGCTCGCTCGTGCGCGGGCCGAGCGGCGTCGGCGGCGAGCTTTTCTTCCAGAAGCACAGCGAACGCACCCGTATTCCCGGGCTCAAGGATCTCGACGCGGCGCTCTGGCCAGGCCACGACGCGCTGCTCGAAGTCGCGACGCCCGAAGCACTCGCCGGGGCGGCGCAGATGAACGTGATCGAGTTCCACACCTGGAACTCATCGGTCGTTGCGATCGACCGCCCCGACCGAATGATCTACGACCTCGACCCGGGCGAGGGCACGACCTGGGCACAGATCCAGGAGGCGGCGACGCTGATGCGCGGCTTTCTCGAGCAACTCGGGCTCGAGTCGTGGCTCAAGACCAGCGGCGGGAAGGGGCTGCACGTGGTCGTTCCGCTCGCGCGAAAGCTCGGCTACGAGACGGTCAAGGATTTTTCGCAGGCCGTCGTTCAGCACATGGCACGGGTGATTCCGTCGCGCTTCGTCGCCAAAAGCGGCGGTTCGAACCGCGTCGGCAAGATCTTCATCGACTGGATCCGCAACGGCCACGGCGCGACCACCGCCGCGGCGTTCTCGGCGCGCGCCCGGCCAGGCCTCGGCGTCTCGATGCCGGTGGCCTGGGACGACCTCTCCGGCCTGAAAAGCGGCGCCCAATGGACGATCGCCACGGCCCGCGAGCACCTGTCGTTCCAGAGCACCGACCCCTGGGCCGGGTACTGGAAGAAGCGGCAGGGGCTCACCCAGGCGATGAAGGCGCTGGGCTTCGTCGAGAAAGGGTAAGCAGCGGGCGGGCGCACCTGCCCAGCCGGGCTTCAGCGCCCGATCCCGCGCTATTTCAGCGGCGCCTGCACCTGCTGGTACGTGCCGATCAACCGCCCCTTCGCGAGCACATGGCCGTCCATCGCCGCCAGCACCTGATCGCGCGTGGCACCGGGATCGGCGTTCAGCATGGTGTCGAGCGCGAACAACTGGAACACGTAGTGGTGCGGCGGGTCGCCGACCGGCGGGTGCGGCCCGTAGTAGCCGACCGAGCCACGCGAGGTCTTGCCTTCGAGTGCGTTCTCCGGTTCGGTCAGGCGGAGCTGCTTCTGCAGGCCCTCGGGCAGCCGCGTCACCGACGGCGGCAAGTTGTAGACGACCCAGTGCACGAACGGCGTGACCGGCTTGGCATCCGGGTCTTCGAGGATCAGCGCGTACGACTTCGCGCCAGCGACCGCGGTCCACGCGATCGCCGGGGAAACGTCGTCGGCATAGCTGCTGTACTTCAGCGCCAGCGCCGCGTTCGGCATGAACGCCGGTGAATTGATGGTCAGCGCCCCGGCGGCGCGGGTTTCGGGGCGATCGGTGGCCAGCGGCACGCCGGTGCCGGCAGAGGTCTGCGCCAGCATCGGGCCGGCCGGCACGCTGGCGATCGTAAGCGCCGCGTTGGAACTGGTCGACCCGGTCGGCGCATTGCCGGCGTAGGCGATGCGGTAGATCACGCCGTTGGCGTCGTCGGCCATCAGCAGTGCGCCGTCTCTGGCCATCGCCAGCCCCACCGGTCGCGCGATGTGCGTCGTCCCGCCGTCGGTCAGGAAACCGGACACGAACGGCTCGAAGCGGACCGGCTGTCCTTCAGGATCGAAACTGACGCGGACGATTTCGTAGCCGGAGGCGGGATCGCGGTTCCATGAGCCGCGCATCGTCGCGAACGCATCGCCGCGGTACTCGGCCGGAAAAGCCGTGCCCCGGTAGAACAGCATCTGCATCGGCGCCGAATGGGCGGTGTAGCCGAGCACCATCGGCTCGCTCTGCAGCTTCCACTGGGCCTTCGTGATTCCGCCCGGCGGCGTGCTCTGCGGGTAGATCTCGCCGGCGCCGTAGACGTGCGGCCAGCCGTATTGTTTCCCGAAGGCGATGTGGTTCAGTTCCTCGGGCTGGGCCTCGTCGCCGAGGAAGTCGATGCCGTGGTCCAGGCCCCAGAGCTCGCCGGTCTTGGGATTCCAGTCGAAGCCGATCGTGTTGCGCAGCCCGCTGGCGAAGATCGTCCGCGACTTGCCCTCCGGCGTCATGCGGAGAATCGTCGCGTTTTCGGGGTTGTCCTCGTTGCAGTCGTTGCAGGTCGAGCCGACGCTCATGTAGAGCATCCCGTCCGGGCCGAAGGCGAGGGTGCGGTTGGCGTGCTGGCCGGCATCGGGCAGGTCGCCGGCGAGCATCGTCAACGGGCCGAGGCGGCCGTCGGGCAGGATGTCGGCGACGAACAGTTGCCGAACCGTGACGAGGTAGAACTTGCCACCGCGGATCGCGATGCCATGCGCACCGGGCCGGTTGGCGACGATGACAGGTGGGCCGTCGGCCTTGCCATCACCGTCCGCATCCTTCAAGAGCAGCACGTCGCCCTGGTCGCGGCGGCTGACGTAGACCGATCCGTCTGGCCCGACGGCGATGACACGAGTGTTCTTGAGGCCGGTCGCGAAGGCCGACACCGTAAAACCGGCGGGTGCTTTCAGTTGCGCGATCCGCTCTGGGGTGGCGGCGACTTTCGCCGGCTTGAAGATGTGCGTGGTGTACGGCGGCATACGGGTGCCGTCGCCTTGCTGGGCCTGTGCGGGCCGGCCGATGGCACCGAGGGACGCCACCCACACGGCGCCAAGAAGGAGGGGAATCTTTTGCATGTCGCCGACCGGTGGACGGGTCACTCGAAGAAAGCGCATCGAAAGCGCGAAGTCGAAATGAAAACGGCGGTGTCGCATGCGACACCGCCGTTCGCGCCCCGGGAGCGACGCTGTACCGAGAACGGGCGTTTAGCGCGCGCGGCCTCGCGTGAACAGATTGACGATCGCCAGCAGGATCAGCGCCCCGACGAATGAAACCACCATCGCGGCGAAGCTGAAGTTGTCCTGATTGATCGTGCCGACCCCGACCAGCGGCGAAATCAACCAACCCCCGAGCATTGCGCCGACGATACCGACCACGATGTTGAGGAGCATGCCTTGCTGCCCATTGGTGCGCATGACCATGCTGGCGAGCCAGCCGATGATGCCGCCGATCACGAGCCAGATGATGAAGTTCATGGAAGTTCCTTTCGGGGAGACGCTGAGGGTAGGTGCACCGAGAGTGTCCGGGATGTTGCGTTTTGTCACTCGTAGGACCATGCCCCCTCGTGTGACCGGAACGCACCCACGGCCTACGCGAGCGCCGGCGAACCCGTTCCCATGGTCGGCGTGGAGAATCCAGCGACATGGAAACTTTCGCGACTCTGCTCGGCCTGATCGCTGTCTGTATCGGCCTCGCGGCGCTCGCCCAACGGCTGCGCGTACCGCTGGCGGTGCCGCTGATCCTCGGTGGCATGGTGCTCGCGTTCGTCCCGGGTCTGCCGACCATCGAGCTCGATCCGGAACTGGCGCTCGCCCTCTTCTTGCCACCGCTGTTGCAACTCTGTGCCTACCGCACCGACTGGCCGGCGTTCAAGGCGAACCTGCGCCCGATTCTTCTGCTGGCGATCGGCGCCGTCTTCTTCACGGCGGCTGCGGTGGCCTGCGTCGCGCATTGGATCGTGCCGAACCTGCCGTGGTGGGCCGCCATCGCGCTGGGAGCGATCGTCGCGCCGCCGGACGCGGTCGCCGCGAGCTCGGTGCTGAAGCGCTTCAGCCTGCCGAAGCGGCTCGTCGTCGTGCTCGAGGGCGAGAGCCTGATCAACGACGCGTCGTCGCTGGTGCTCTATCGCTTCGCGGTCGCCGCAGTGGCGAGCGGAAGCGTCAGCTACGCCGCCGGAGCCGTCGAGTTCGTCGCCAGCGCGCTCGGGGGCACGCTGGTCGGCTGGGCCATCGGCCGGGCGGCGATCTGGGTGTTTTCGAAGCTCGACGACACGATGCTCGACATCGCGGTCAACCTCCTCAGCGGCTTCGCGGCCTACCTGGCCGCCGAACGCCTGCACGTCTCGGGCGTGCTGGCGGCGGTGGCCTGCGGCGTGGTGCTCAACCGCCGCCAGCACGCCGAGTTCACGGCGCGGACGCGGCTCGAACTGCAGGCCGTCTGGAACTTCGTCGAATTCGTCCTCGAAGCGCTGGTCTTCATGCTGATCGGGCTGCAGTTGCGCGGCATCGCCGGCCGCATCGAGGGCCACGCATGGGGGCAGGTGGCGGTTCTCATCGCAGCGGTCTCGGCGACGCTGATCCTGGGGCGCTTCGTCTGGGTCTACGCCAGCACCTGGATCGCGCGCGCCTGGCACCTCGCCTCGCCGGACGGCCCGATGCCGATGTCGCACCTGGCGGTGGTGTCGTGGGCCGGCATGCGCGGCGTGGTGAGCCTGGCCGCGGCGCTGGCGCTGCCGGCCAACTTTCCGGCGCGCGACATCATCGTGCTGCTGGCGTTTTCGGCGATCCTGGCAACGCTCGTGCTGCAGGGCACGACGATCGGCTGGTTGATCGGCCGGCTCAACGTCGTCGAGACGGGCGAGTCGGCGCCGCTGGCCGACACCGCCGATGTGCGCGCCGAGATGGCCAGCGCGGCGCTCGACGCAGTGCGCTCGGAGATCGAGCAGTCGCCCGACGCGGAGCCTGCACCGATCGCGAGAGCGATGTTGCACGAATTCGAGACGCGCGCCGGGGAAGCCGACGACGCCTCGGACGCCTCGGACGCCTCGGCGTCGCGCGCCGAGCAGGAAGAGGCCGGCCATCGTCTGCGCCTGGTTGCGGTCGACGCCGCGCGCGAACGGCTGCAATCGAAGACCGATGAACTCGACGCCGATCAGCATCGCCTGCTGGTCGAGGAGCTGGACCTCGAGGAGCGGAAGATCCGCAAGGCGCTCGGCGACGACTAACACTTGCGGCAACGGCGTCCAGCGTGAGCCGCGGAAGCGTCAGATCAACGTCGGCGTCCAGCCCGGCTTCACCGCGTACATCGACCGGTCGCTGCGTTGCAGCAGCGACTCGACCGTGTCACCCTCGACCGCCTGCCCGATGCCGATGCTGACGGCGACCCGCAGCCCGACGGCGATCGACGGCCAATCGAAGCCAGCTACCGCGCGCTGCACCCGCTCGCAGACGTCGTCCGCGGTGCGGGCGCTGGCACCGTCGAACAAGATCACGAACTCGTCGCCGGCCAGGCGAGCCGGCAAGTCGTTCGAGCGCACCGCGGCCGACAGCACCGTGGCGAGCGTCTTCAGGACACGATCGCCGACCTGGTGGGTGAACGTGTCGTTGATCGACTTGAACTGGTTCACGTCGATCATCGCCACGGTGACGGGGCGGGCGACGAGCGCACTGGAGCGCAAGCGCTCGGCCAAGATCCGCTCGAAATGGCGCCGGTTCGCGATGCCGGTCAGCGCATCTTCGAGCGACCAGCGTTCGAACTGTCGCGACGCGACCAGGGCCTGTTGCAGATGGCGCTCACTCTGCCGCGCCCCGAGTTGCCAGCTCACGAGCGCCTCTCGGCTCGACAGGCTTTCGCTCGCCAGCTTGCGCTCGCGCTGCCGCAGCATGCGGTGCTCGCGGCGCGCTTCGTCGCCGCGGCCCTGCGCCTCGTACACCTGCGCCAACAGCAGGTGGCCGATGCAGGCCATCTGCTCGTGCTCGACCGCGAGCGCCTGCTCCTTCATTTCGCTCAGCGCCTTCTCGGCGACGGTCCATTCGGCGCGCGCCCAGGCGAGTTCCGACACCACCCAATGGACCAGCGCATCCAGCCAGGTGACGGTGCCGCTCAGCGAGCGCACCGCCAGTTCGGCCTGGACGCGGGCATCGTCGAGCCGGCGCTGCCAGCATGCGAGCAGCCCGGCCAGCGCCAGCGCGACGGTGCCGCCGAGCGGCATCAGCGCCTGGCTGACAGTGACACCCTCGCCCTCTACCGTCTCGATCTGCCGAAACGCCGCGACCAGGCGCTCCATGGATTCGAGCGAGGCCATGCGGCCGGTCTGGTAGCGCTCGTCGACCAGACGGGCCGCCTCGACCCAGGCCTGGTTGAGCCGCGACGGGTACGTGCTGACGGGTGGGACGCAGCGGCCGGCGATCTCGATCGCATCCTGCAGCGCCTCGTCGGCGCGTTCGAAGTTTCCGCTCCAGCAGTACGCGACGCCGAGGCAATTGTGGGCGAACACCGCCGGTGGCTGCGGCGCGTCGGCATCGCAGAGACGCACGCAAAGAAGAGCCGCCTCGACGGCCTCGTCGTTGCGCCCGAGCAACATGGAAACGTGGGCCAGCGTGGTCAGCGCGGTCGCCTCGCCTTCGACCTCGCCGAGGCGCTGGAACAGCTGGGCCGCGCGTCGACTCGTGTCGCTGGCGCGCCGAAGCCGCGATCCGACCCGGTCGCATTGGGCCAAACAGGCGAGCGCCCGGGCTTCCTGGTAGAGGTTCGAACTCGACTTGGCCGCAATCAGGACCGATTGGGCCATCTCCCGCGCCCGCTGCGGTTCACCCGCGTCGAGCGCCCGGTACGCGTACTCGAGCGCTTCGTTCGAATCGGTCTCGAAGTGCTCCTGCACGCCATCGGTCCCGCCAGCGAGCGCCGGCACGGTGCAATTCCCACGTCGCCGGGCCGCAGGGGGCGGCAACGGCACGGATCGCTCTTATTCGGAGACCGAAATTTGGCACCTGGGCGGGAGACACCGCGTAGGAATTGACCGCCCGACGAGGAAAGCGGGGCCCGACGACGTCAGGAGAGCTCGCGTCACGGCCAACGACCGCGCCACGCGGCGCCGACACTTCACCGGCCGGCTCGCGCCGGCGTCAGCGTTCCAGCCGCGGCGGCCCCTCGCCGACGGCGGCGGCGCTGGCAGCATCGAACCCGCGGTCGACCCAGCGCCGACCCAACGCGAACGCACGATGTGCCGCCGAGGTCGGGTCGGTGTACGGCGACGGCGGAACGTCGATCGGAATTTCGATCGAGGTTCTGTCCCAGCTGTCGTGAATCACCAGGCGAGGTGAAAAGGTTCGCTCGCCGAGCCGCTCCGGCGCGCATTGGAATTCGAAGCCTCGGTACTGGGCGAAGAAGGTAGGTTCCATGGCGTCGGCGGAGTTGTCGTTGCGGTCGCGGGATCGATTGTCAGCAAATGTGCCTGGTTTGAGTAGGTCGGGGAGGTCCCTCGAATCGGTGAATCGCGTCGTTGACAGCACAGTGTTGGTGCGTCGCAACGCCAGGCTGCGGTAGGCGCCGTCCCACAGCTGAATCGGTGCCTCGCGGCTGGGCGGCCCGCAGCCAGGCGCCGAGCATCCCAAGCGATGAGGAGTCCGCCAGCCGCCACCGACATGGTCCCAATCCCCGCCGACGGGCCGCTCGGCCCCTACCAGCGCATGCGCGACTTCGAGGCGACGCCCGAGCCGCGCGGCGAGACGGCGCCGGCGTCCGATCGCCTTTCCTTCGTGGTGCAGAAGCATGCGGCCAGCCGCCTCCACTACGACTTCCGCCTGGAGCTCGACGGGGCGCTGAAGAGCTGGGCGGTTCCCAAGGGACCGAGCCTCGATCCCGCCGTCAAACGCATGGCGGTTCAGGTGGAGGACCACCCGCTCTCGTACGCCGGCTTCGAGGGCACGATTCCCGTAGGGCAGTACGGAGCCGGCAACGTGATCGTCTGGGATCGTGGGCGGTGGATGCCGACGGGCGACCCCGCCGCTGCGCTGGCCGCCGGCCGCCTCGAGTTCGACCTGGACGGCGAAAAGCTGCACGGTCACTGGGCGCTCATCCGCATCCGACCCCGGGCCGGCGAGCGCAAGCCCAACTGGTTGCTGATCAAGTCGCGCGACCCGGCGGCGCGGCCATCGGCCGAATACGACGTGGCCGCCGCCGAGCCCAACAGCGTGATCACGTTCAAACCGCTCCCTGAAGCCGAGCGGCGGAGCCCGGAGCCCCGCTCACCGGCCGGTCGCGATCCCAAGCCGGCCGAGGCGCTCACGCACCCGGATCGGGTGATCGACAAGACGAGCGGCGTGACCAAAGGCGAACTGGCCGATCATTACCGGCGGGTGGCCGTCTGGATGCTGCCCCATCTGAGCGACCGGCCGGTGGCCCTGGTGCGCGCGCCGGCCGGGGTCGCCGGGCCGAAGTTCTTCCAGAAGCACGCGGCCGCGAAAGCGCTGCCCGGCATCGACAATCTCGATCCTGCGCTCGACCCGGAACACGCGCCGCTGCTTGTGGTCCGGAGCGCCCAGGGGCTCGCTTCGGCGGCGCAGATGAACGTCGTCGAATTGCACACCTGGAACATGCGGAGCGGCACGATGCCGCACCCCGACCGGATGGTGTTCGACCTGGACCCGGGCGAAGGTGTCGACGCTCAGGCGCTGCGCGAAGGCGTTGAGGTCATGAAAATGCTGCTCGACGAACTCGGGCTGCGCAGTTTTCTGAAGACGAGCGGCGGCAAGGGACTGCACGTGGTGGTGCCGCTCGCTCCTCGCCACACCTGGCAGACGGTGCGGCAGTTCTCGGAGGCGGTCGTCCAGAAGCTGGCCGGAATGATTCCGCAACGCTTTGTCGCCAAGAGCGGGCCGAAGAACCGTGTCGGCCGGATCTTCGTCGACTACCTGCGCAACGGCTGGGGTGCGACGACCGCGTGTGCCTGGTCGGCGCGGGCCCGCCCGGGGCTGGGCGTCTCGGTGCCGGTCGAATGGAGCGAGCTACCGGAACTCAAGGACGGCGCCCATTTCACGGTCCGGAACCTCGCGCCGCGGCTCGCGCTCGGCAACGCGCCCTGGGCCGACGCGGCACGGGCCCAACGCCAGACACTCGCCAAAGCCATGAAGGCGCTCGGCTTCGAAGCGGCGGCCGCGCCGTCTTTGTGAAATGACCGCATCGATCCTCTCGGCCGCCGCCCGCTCCGATCACAGCGTGCCGCCGGACCCGACGACGCCGGAGACGCCGCCCGCTCCCGCGCCGGCACCCGACGTGGTTCCAGTGCGCGAGCCGGATCCGGTCGTGCCGCCCGGCCCGATGCAAGACCCGCCGCGTCCGCATCCGCCGATCGTCGCCAGCACGCGCATCGCGTTTTCCGCCTGACCGGTGGCTGCCGTGCAAACACCTGCGACTTCGGCCGATGTGCCCTTCGTGCCGTCGGGGCTGATCTACGTCACCGACGACGGGCCGGGCATCCAGCGGGTGCGTCGCGGCGGTAACTTCGGTTATCGGCTCCCCGACGGCAAGCTGCTCCGCGACGAACAGCAGCTGACCCGCATCCGCAAGCTCGCGATTCCGCCGGCGTACGAGCAGGTCTGGATCTGCCCGCATCCGCACGGGCACCTGCAGGCGACCGGTCGGGATGCGCGCGGGCGAAAGCAATACCGCTACCACGCCGACTGGCGGAGCGCGCGCGACGAAACAAAGTTCGAGCGGATGCTCGAGTTCGGCGCGGCGCTGCCCCGCATCCGCGCCCGCGTCGAGAAGGATCTCGCGGCGCCGGTCGGGCAGCGGGTGCCGCGCAACACGGTGATCGCCGCGATCGTGCGCCTGCTCGACACGACGCTGGTGCGCGTCGGCAACGACGAGTACGCCAGGAACAACGGCTCGTTCGGGCTGACCACGCTCCGCAATCGTCACGTCGCGGTGCGCGGCGATGCCTTGAAGCTGCGCTTTCGCGGCAAGAGCGGCGTCTCGCACGAGATCGAGCTGCACGACCATCGGGTCGCCAAGGTCGTCAAGCGCTGCCAGAACCTGCCGGGGCAGGAGCTTTTCCAATGCACCGACGAGCAGGGTGCAACCCACTCGATCGGCTCGCAAGACGTGAACGACTACCTGCGCGAGGCGAGCGGCGGCGAGTTCACCGCGAAGGACTTTCGCACCTGGCACGGCAGCGTCCACGCCTTGCAGCTCTGGCGCACCGCCGATCCGGCCGTCGCCGCGAAGCCGACGCTCGCGGAGGCGAAGCGGCTGCTCGCCGAGGTGGCGGCGAAGCTCGGCAACACGGTCGCGGTCTGCCGCAAGGCGTACGTGCACCCGCGCGTGCTGGCACTGCTGACCGGCGAGGCCGCGCACGAGTTCCCGTCGACGATCGCGCCGAAACGCGGCTTGGGCCCTGGCGAGCGGGCTCTGCTTCACTTTCTTTCGCAGGAGCCCGCGTCGCCGGTCTGACGAAAGCGCCGCGCTTCGGCCGGCGCATGCGCCGGCAGGCGGCACCGCAGCGCGTTATGGCTACGGGAAAATCCGGTGGGCACTGGCGAGTCCGGGCGACCCAGCACCCCTAGACTTCATCGACCGCCCGGTCGGTTCTGCGAAGCGGTGCGTCCGCCGGCCGGATCCGCCCGGCTTTCCTCCGGAGCCTCCATGTCCGAACCGCTGGTCCTGGCGTCGCAGCACGGCGCCGTCGCCACGCTGACTTTGAACCGTCCCGAGGCGCTGAACAGCTTCACCGCCGCGCTGCACCGTGAACTCGCTGCCGCGCTCGACAAGGTCGAGAGCGACGCCAAGGTGCGCTGCCTGGTGTTGACGGGTGCCGGCCGCGGCTTCTGCGCGGGTCAGGACCTCGCAGATCCGGCTATGGCGGCCGGCACCGGCGCCGGCGTGGCCTACGTGCTCGACCATTTCTACCGGCCGCTGGTGTTGCGGCTCCGGGCGATGCCGGTGCCGGTGATCGCGGCGGTCAACGGCGTCGCGGCCGGCGCCGGCGTGAGCGTCGCGCTCGGTTGCGACATCGTCATCGCGACGCGCTCGGCGAGCTTCATCCAGGCGTTCGCGAAGATCGGGCTGATTCCCGATGCCGGGGGCACCTGGCTGTTGCCGCGGCTGATCGGGCGGGCTCGCGCGCTCGCATTGGCCATGACCGCTGAGCGCCTGACGGCCGACGAGGCAGAGCGCATCGGTCTGATCGCCCGCTGCGTCGACGACGCCGCGTTTTCGACCGAGGTGCAGGCGCTGGCCGAGCGCCTCGCCGCGATGCCGGTGGCAGCGCTTGTCGCCACCCGCGCCGCCTTCGACGCGGCACAGCATCTGGAGCTCGCCGACGCGCTCGATCGCGAAAGCGACGTACAAAGCCGGCTCGCCGCGGCACCCGACGCCCTCGAGGGGGTGGCGGCGTTCAAGGCCAAGCGCGCGCCGGTGTTCGGCGACCGCTGAGGCGCCCTTCGCCCCACGCCGCCTGGCCGCCCTCTACCGATGCCGCGCGGCCGCGCGCCGAGCTACGACTCGCAGCGCGAAGAAATTCTGGCGCGGGCCGCCGAGTTGTTCGCCGAACAGGGCTACAGCGCCACCTCGATGAACCAGGTCGCGCGGGCCTGCGGCGTCTCCAAACCTTCGCTGTACCACTACGTCAAGGACAAATACCAACTGCTCGTCGAGATCGCCGAGGACCACATCGGCCGCCTGCAGGCGCTTGTCGACGCGGCCGAGCAGCGGCCGATGGAACCCGAAGCGCGGGTCCGCATGCTGATCGCCAGTTTCGTCGAGACATATGCCGACGCCCGGGCGGCGCATCGCGTGCTGACCGAAGACGTGCGCTTCCTTCTGCCCAGGGACCGCGAACGGGTGCTCGACGGCCAGCGCCAGGTGGTCGCGGCCTTCGCCGAAGCGATCGCGGGAACACGCCCGGCGCTGGGCGCGAGCGGCCTGGAGAAGCCGGTCGCGATGCTGCTCTTCGGCATGATGAACTGGCTCTTCACCTGGCTTCGACCCGGCGGTCCGCTGACGCATGCAGCGCTCGCACCGATCGTCGCCGACCTGTTTTTCGGCGGTCTCGGCGCCGTGCGACTTCCCCCCGCCCCCTCCCCCGACAACCCCCCCGACAACCCCCTGGAGACAAGATGAAGATCGCGAAGAAACAGTTGTTTGCCCTCGCCGCCGGCCTACTCGCCGCGACGCTCGCGGTGGCCGATGTCAACGTCGGCGTCACCCTGTCGACCACCGGCCCGGCCGCCTCGCTCGGGATTCCGGAAAAGAACACGGTCGCGCTGATGCCGACCTCGATCGGCGGCCAAAAGATCAACTACATCGTGCTCGACGACGCGTCGGATTCGAGCCAGGCGGCCGCCAACACGAGGAAGCTGGTCACCGAGAACAAGGTCGACGTGATCATCGGCTCGACCACGACGCCGGCCTCGCTCGCGATGATCGACGTTGCGGCGGAAAGCCAGACGCCGATGATCTCGGTGGCCGCCTCGGCGCGCATCATCGAGCCGCTCGACGCGAAGCGCCGCTGGGTGTTCAAGACGCCGCAGAACGACATCATGATGTCGCTCGCGATCGCCTCGAGCATGGCGGATGCCGGCGTCAAGACCGTCGGCTTCATCGGCTTCGCCGACGCGTACGGCGAAGGCTGGTACCAGGAATTCTCGAAGGCCGCCGGCTTGAAAGGGCTGACGATCGTCGCCAACGAGCGCTTTGCGCGCACCGATACCTCGGTCACCGCCCAGGCGCTGAAGATCGCCGCGGCCAAGCCCGACGCGGTGCTGATCGCCGGCTCCGGTACCCCGGCGGTGCTGCCGCAGCGCGCGCTCAAGGAACGGGGTTACGCTGGCCGCTACTACCAGACCCACGGCGTCGCGAACAACGATTTCCTGCGGGTCGGCGGCAAGGAGGTCGACGGCACGTTGCTGCCGTCCGGCCCGGTGCTGATCGCGGCCCAACTGCCAGCCGACCACCCGGTGCGCAAATCGGCGCTCGATTACGTGGGCCGGTACGAAGCGATGTACGGCAAGGGCAGCACCTCGACCTTCGGCGGCCACATGTGGGACGCGGGGCTGCTGATGCAGTCGGCGGTGGCCGTGGCGCTGAAGAAGGTGCCACCGGGCACGCCGGAATTCCGCGCTGCGCTTCGCGACGCGCTCGAGACGACCCGCGAAGTGCACGGCGCGCACGGCGTCTTCAACCTCTCGGCGACCGATCACCTGGGGCTCGACCAGCGGGCGCGGGTGATGGTGAGGGTGGTCGACGGCGCATGGAAGTACCAGCCCTGACGCGCCCGCGGACGATGACCTTCGACCCGCGGGGGAATCCCCGGCAGGGAGGCTGGGCCGGCTCCTAGAATCGTGCTTTGAGGTCGCGAAGCGCGTTGCCGAACCTTGGCGACCGCATCCAGCAGTTCCGAAGGAATCGTCGCATGTCCCGGCCCCCCGCTTCGGCGCCCGCCACGATCCTCGTCGACGCGGCGGCCGAGGTCGATCTCGATGCCGCCGGCGCCAACGATCCCACCGCGCCGGAGGCCGCCGTGCCGGCCGAAGCGGCCTCGGGCGGCGCGCGCATCCTGAAGAAGTACCCGAACCGCCGTCTCTACGACACGCGTCACAGCAGCTACATCACCCTCGCCGACGTGAAGGCGATGGTGCTCGGGTCCGAGAGCTTCGAGGTGCGTGACGCCAAGACCGGCGAGGACCTGACCCGCAGCATCCTGCTGCAGATCATCCTCGAGGAGGAAACCGGCGGGATGCCGATGTTCTCGGCGCCGATGCTGGCGCAGCTCATCCGCTTCTACGGCCACTCGATGCAGGGCGTGATGGGCTCCTACCTCGAGAAAAACCTGCAGACGCTCGCGGATGTCCAAGCGCGCTTCGCCGAGCAGTCGAAAGGGCTCTGCGACGTGGGCGGCCCGGCCCCCGAGCTCTGGACGCAGTACCTTCAGGGTCAGGCGCCGATGGTGCAAGGACTGATGGGCAGCTACCTCGATCAGTCGCGCAAGATGTTCCTGCACCTTCAGGAGCAGATGGCGAAGCAGGCCGGGACGCTGTTTCCCGGGATGCCGGGCTGGCAACCGCCGAAGCGCTGAAAAACGTCGCCGGCGTGGCGGCGCCCGTGGCCAACAAGGCGGCGGATCTTGGCGCGGCACGGGCCATCACCGAAAATGGCCGATGACTTCCGACACCGACACGCTCGACGTCCTTCGAGCCGCAGCCCCCCGGGCGCCCAAGATCGGCTTCGTCTCCCTCGGCTGCCCGAAGGCGCTGACCGATTCCGAGCTGATCCTGACGCGGCTTTCAGCGGAGGGCTACGCGACCTCCAAAAGCTTCGCCGGTGCCGATCTGGTGATCGTCAACACCTGCGGCTTCATCGACGACGCGGTGCGGGAGAGCCTCGACACGATCGGCGAGGCGCTGGCTGAGAACGGCAAGGTGATCGTCACCGGCTGCCTCGGTGCCAAGACCGGCGCCGACGGCGCGAACCTGGTCCGCACGATGCACCCGAGCGTGCTCGCGGTCACCGGTCCGCACGCGACCGACGAGGTGCTCGACGCGGTGCACCTGCACGCGAAAAAGCCCCACGACCCGTTCGTCGATCTGATACCGCCGCCGGGCGGCCGCATTCCGGCAGACGGCGACCTGGAGCCCCTCGCCGCTGGCATCGGCGTGAAGCTGACGCCACGCCACTACGCCTATCTGAAGATCAGCGAGGGCTGCAACCACCGCTGCACCTTCTGCATCATCCCGAGCCTGCGCGGCGATCTCGTCTCGCGGCCGATCGGCGCGGTGCTCGACGAGGCCGAGCGGCTGTTCGCATCCGGCGTGAAGGAACTGCTCGTCATCAGCCAGGACACCAGCGCCTACGGTGTCGACCTCAAATTCCGCACCGGCTTCTGGGGCGGCCGGCCGGTCCGGACCCACATGACCGAGCTCTGCGAAAAGCTCGCCGAGATCGCCGCGCATCACGGCGCCTGGGTGCGCCTGCACTACGTCTACCCTTATCCGCACGTCGACCAGATCCTGCCGCTGATGGCGAGCGGTGGGATCCTGCCGTACCTCGACGTGCCGTTCCAGCACGCCCATCCCGACGTGCTGCGCCGGATGAAGCGGCCGGCGAGCGGCGAGAAGAACCTCGAGCGGCTCGCGGGCTGGCGCCGGGCGTGTCCCGAACTCGTCGTCCGGAGCACTTTCATCGCCGGCTTCCCGGGCGAGAGCGAGGCGGAATTCGAAACGCTGCTCGACTTCGTCCGCGAAGCGCAGATCGATCGCGCCGGTTGCTTCGCGTATTCGCCGGTCGACGGCGCGGCGGCGAACGCGCTGCCCGGCATGCTGCCGGCCGAGCTGCGCGATGAGCGCCGGGCGCGCTTCATGGCGGTGGCCGAGGCAGTGTCGGCGCAGCGGCTTCTGCGCCGGGTCGGCGCGACGATGCAGGTGCTGGTCGATGCCGCCCCGGCGCTCGGGCGGCGCGGCGGCGTCGGCCGAAGCTACGCCGATGCGCCGGAGATCGACGGCAGCGTGCGCCTCCTGCCGCCGGAGAAGGCGTCAAAAACGCTGAAGGTCGGCGAGTTCACCCGCGCGCGGATCGTCGCGACCGAAGGACACGATCTGGTCGGGCTACCGGTGTAGAAGCAACGCGCCAGCCCCGATGCGACGCGGCGCCGCGCCGTATCCTTGTCGCATGACCGACACTCCCGACCCGACCGGCTCGATCACGACCCGGCTGATTCACCACCCCTACGTTCCGCCGGCCGGCTTCGCGGCGCCGCAGCCGGGCGTGTTCCGCGCCGCGACGGTGATCTTCCCGAACGTCGCCGCGATGCGCGCGCGCAACTGGCGCGAGAAGACCGGCTACACCTACGGCCTGCACGGCACGCCGACGACCTTCACGCTCGAGGCGCGTATCGCGACGCTCGAGGGCGGCGCGCACACGGTGCTGGTGCCGAGCGGCCTGGCGGCGATCGCCCTGGTCGACATGGCGCTGCTGAAAGCCGGCGACGAAGTTCTGATTCCGGACAACGCCTACGGCCCGACCAAGGAGCTCGCGCGTCACGAACTGGCCGGATGGGGCATCGCCCACCGTTTCTACGACCCGATGGACGCCGGGGCGCTCGCGGCGAATCTGACGCCGGCGACCCGCCTGGTGTGGATCGAGGCGCCCGGCTCGCTGACGATGGAGTTCCCCGATGTGACCGCGCTCGTGCAGGCGGCACGCTCGACCGGTGCGCTGGTCGCCCTCGACAACACCTGGGGCGCCGGCCTCGCGTTCGATCCGTTCCGAATGCCGGCCGCGAACGGCACCACCGTCGGCGTCGACATCTCGGTGCAGGCGTTGACAAAATACCCCTCCGGCGGCGGCGATGTGCTGATGGGCTCGGCCACCACGCGCGATCCGGACCTGCACCTGAAGCTGAGCGCTGCCCATATGCGGATCGGCTGGGGCATCGGCGGCAACGACGCGGAGGCGGTGCTGCGCGGCCTACCCAGCCTGGCGCTGCGTTACGACGCCGCCGACCGCGCCGGGCGCGCGCTCGCCGCGTGGTGGGCCGGGCAGCCGGAAGTCGTGCAGGTGCTCCACCCTGCCCTCGCCGGCTCACCGGGTCATGCCGACTGGGCCCGGCTCTGCACACGCGCGGCCGGTCTGTTCTCGGTCGCGTTCGACCCGCGTTTGCCGGTCACGCGGATCGATGCGTTCGTCGATGCGTTAGAGCTTTTCCAGATTGGTTTCTCGTGGGCCGGACCGGTCAGCCTGGCCGTACCGTACGACCTCGCGACGATGCGCACGGCGCCGGCCTGGCGCGGAACCCTGGTCCGGTTTTCGATGGGGCTCGAGGCGGTGGAGGACCTGATCGCCGACTGTGAACAGGCGCTGGCAGCGATGCGGGGCGGTTGAATTCGCTGGACCTGTACCTTTGTTGACGAGGCTTCGACAAGCTCAGCCCGAACGGCCAACCCCTCGACCGGGGTCTCCAAGTTCTCAGCCCGACCGGGAAAGTCGTACCGGTCGCCCTGAGCCTGTTGAAAGCGCCGTACCCGCTCGTGCTGAGACTTGTCGAAGCGCCGGCCCCGTTCGCTCTGAGCCTGTCGAAGCGCCATACCCGTTCACCCTGAGCCTGTCGAAGCGCCAGCCCTGTTCGCCCTGAGCCTGTCGGACCGCCATACCCGTTCGCCCTGAGCCTGTCGCAGGGCCAGCCCTGTTCGCCCTGAGCCTGTCGGAACGCCATACCCGTTCGCCCTGAGCCTGTCGCAGGGCCCCTCGCCACCGCGGCGGCCCCGCTCACCGCGCCCGCAGGCGCATCGTCAAGCCATCGGGGTACATCGTGAACGCCATCCGCTCGGTCGGTTCTGCACCCCCAGGCGCACCGACCGCATCGATCTCGAAATGCGCGAGCAGCATCGCGATCGCCAGGCGAATTTCATGCAAGGCAAGGTAGCGGCCGGGGCAGACGCGCGGCCCCGCGCCGAAGGGCATCGAGATTCGCTTGGCCGCGCTCGCCGCACCGGCGGATTCGTCGAGCCAGCGCTCGGGGCGGAACGCCGCAGCGTCCCGGAAATAACGCTCGTCGACGCTGTCGCCGCGCATCACCAGCCAGACCAGCGCGCCGGCCGGCACCCCGACGCCGGCGATCGTCGTCGCGCGCAGCGCTTCGATCACCTGAAAGGGCGCGACCGGGCGCAGCCGCATCGTCTCGTGGGCGCAGGCTTCGACATAAGAAAGACCGGCGATCTGCTCTGAGGTAAACCCTTCAACGCCGCTGCCGAGCGCCCGCACTTCATCGCGCGCCCGCGCCAGTGCCTCCGGATGAGCGTGCAGCAACCAGATCATCCAGGCGAGCGTGTTGGCGGTCGTGTCCTCCCCGGCCAGCAGCATCGTCATGACGTTGCCGGCGATTTCCGCGTCGGTGATGGATGCGTCGGCCGCGGCGGCGACGAGCATCGCCTCGAGCAAGTTCGGCGGCCGCTCGCGCCGCGCCGGGTCGGCCGCCAGCCGGTCACGCGCCGCGGCGACGAAACCGTCGATGGCCACGTCGACCGCCTGCATGCTGCGCTCGAGTTCGCGGTCGGCCGCGCTCGGAAACCAGCGCCACCACGGCACGATCGCCAGCATCCGCCGCGACAGCGCGGGGAAGATCTTGTCGAGGTGCTGCTGAATCACGTCGGCGTCGGATTCGAGCGTGTTGACCTCGCTGCCGAACGCCAGGCCGGCGACCGCGTCGACCGTGAAGCGCATCAGGTCCGCCTGCAGATCGATCGCCGTGCCCTCCCAAGCGGCGCGCTCCCAGCGGCCGCGGAGCCGCACCGCCACCTGCCGCAAAGCCGGGAAATAGGCACGCACGTGCGTCGGGTCGAAGCCGGCCATCACCATCCGGCGCTGGCGCCGCCAGGCGTCGCCGTTGACCCCGAAGACACCCGGCTTGAGGCCCATCTCGACGCCGATGCGTTCGAGCGTGCGGGTGCGCCGGAAACCGTCGGGCCGGTCGCGCAGGGCCGCCGCGACCGCTTCGTGGTCCGACACGACCATCAGCTTGCGGCCACCGACGCGAAACCGGAACGTCGGCCCGAACTCGCGCCGCCAAGCCTCGACCTGGACGTGGATCTGCGACCGGTCGAGCGCGAGCGCGTTGCCGACGATCGGCCAGCCGCGCGGGCCCGGCAGTTCGTCGTAGCGACGGGGTGCCGCTGCCGGGTCGGCGGGTGGGTCGGCCGATGCGGCAGCCGAAACAGAGAGAGTGTCGATCCGCATGGTTCGGTCCTCCGGCCGCGGCAGCGTCATTGGCGCGTTTTAGACGAAACCTTTTGCCGCATCAGCCGGCCTTTCTCGCGGTCCCAGTCGCGCTTTTTCTCGGTATCGCGCTTGTCGTGCTCGGCCTTGCCCTTGGCGAGCGCGATCTCGGCCTTCACGTGGCCGCCCTTGTAGTGCAGGTTCAAGGGCACGAGCGTGAAGCCGCGCTGCTCCACTTTGCCGATCAGGCGGCGGATCTCCGTCTTGTGCATCAGGAGCTTTTTGGTGCGATCGGCCTCGGGGCTGACGTGGGTCGAAGCGCTGCGCAAGGCATTGATTCGGCAGCCGATCAGGAACAGCTCGCCCTCACGGATCACGACATAGCCGTCGGTCAACTGCACCTGACCGGCGCGGATCGCCTTGATCTCCCAGCCCTGCAGCACCATGCCGGCCTCGTGGCGTTCCTCGAGGTGGTAATCGAAATGGGCGCGGCGGTTTTCAGCGATCGTCATGGTCGGCACGGAAGGCGCGAAAAGACCGCCCGCCTACAATTTGGGCATTGTATGAAGCTGGTCAAGAAGTCCGTTCTTGTCGCGTACACGTCGCACGAGATGTACGCGCTGGTCACCGACGTTCGCGCCTATCCCGAGTTCCTGCCCTGGTGCGACCGCGCCGAGGTGCTCGAGGAGCGGCCCGACGGCGTTACCGCGCGGCTTCATCTCTCGTACTTCGCCTTGCGCCAGTCGTTCACGACGCGCAATCTTCAGATGGCCGATCGCAGCGTGGCGCTGACCCTGGTCGACGGGCCGTTCTCCAGACTCGACGGTGCGTGGCGCTTCGACCCGGTGCCGCCCGAAGCCGGCGCGAACGCCGGCGCCTGCCGCGTCGGCTTCGAGCTCGCCTACGACTTTGCGAATGGCCTGCTCGATTTGCTCATCAGTCCGGTATTCGACCGCATCGCCGACACTTTCGTCGATTCGTTCGTGAAGCGCGCCGCCCAAATCCATGGTCCGCGATGACCTGCCCTCGGGCGCGGCGCCGCTGCTGCAGGTGAGCGTCGTCTACAGCCCGCGCGCCGGCGAGGTCGACGAGGTGCGGCTCGAGTTGCGGTTCGGCGCTACGGTCGCCGACGCGCTCGCCGCGAGCGGTTTGAGCGCACGTTATGCTGGGCTCGAGCGGCTGCCGGTCGGCATCTGGGGCGCATTCTGCGAGCGCGATGCGCCGCTTCGCGACCGTGACCGCGTGGAGCTGTACCGGCCGCTGCGGGTCGATGCGAAAGAGGCTCGGCGCCTCCGCCAACGCGCCCAACAAGGGATCCGCAGCCGCCGCACGTGAGGTGGCGCGGCGCGGGCGCCGGCGCTACGCCCGCGCGGCTGCGCGGTTGCGCAGCTGCACGCCGGCATGAACGCCCGGTGCGTCGCGCGGCGATCGAAAGGCGCCTGCCGCCTGCTCAGCGACAGTCGCTGTTGATCGACTGCTGGGCGCGCCGACCCTCGGTGGCCCGGGCCGCGTCGTCCAGGTACTCACGCTCGCCCTGGGCGTTGGTTCGCGTGATGCGGACGCCACTGTCGACCGTGCGCTTGGCTTCCTTGGCGCGGGCGCAGTTCTCGGCGCGGGCGGCGGCCAGCTTCTGCTCCTCCACCTGCTTTTTCGCCGCGAGTTCCTGCTCGGCTTGGCGGCGGCGCGCCTCGAGAGCCGGATCGGACGCGCGCCCGGCGACGAGCGGCGGCGCGGCCGACCCCGAAGCCGCGGATGCGACCAGGGCCGGCACGCCGGCGCTGCCCGCGCGCCGCGCCGCTGCGGCCGGACGCTGCAGGATGTCCTGCTCGGACGTGCCCGAAGGCGGTGGCATGTCGCTGTACTGGACACGACCGCCGGTGTCGCGCCACTTCCACTGCGCCGCCGCGGGCAACGCCATCGCCAGCCCGAGCAGGGCGACAAGCGCGAGCGAACTCGGGCGCAGCAGGGTTCTCATGACGCAACTTCCGGATAAAAACGCGGTTCAGCGCGGTTCGACGCACTCCAAGTGTATGTCGGTGCTTTTCCGCGCGGCTTGAGCGCCCCGGCTGCCTTTATCCCGCTTTCTATAATCGCTTTTTGTCGTCGGCCCGGCGCTGGCGTGTCGTCGGCTTCGCTGGGACGAAGCCGCATCGACACGCGACACCACGCCGGCCGCACCCAGCCGGAGCCGATCCTTCATGCGCCTTCTGGGCAAAGCACTCACCTTCGACGACGTGCTGCTGGTGCCGGCGTTCTCGCACGTGCTGCCGCGCGACACCGACCTCTCGACGCCGCTCTCGCGCAACATCCGACTGCGCTTGCCGCTGGTGTCGGCGGCGATGGACACAGTGACCGAAGCCCGGCTCGCGATCGCGCTCGCGCAGGAAGGCGGCATCGGCATCGTCCACAAGAACCTGACGCCGCGGCAGCAGGCCGCCGAGGTCGCGCGCGTC
The DNA here is from genome assembly GCA_964236915.1 of uncultured Rhizobacter sp. Classification (GTDB taxonomy): domain Bacteria; phylum Pseudomonadota; class Gammaproteobacteria; order Burkholderiales; family Burkholderiaceae_C; genus LMDS01. The sequence continues at coordinate 2,622 of CAXSGM010000009.1, read as the reverse complement.
AAGCGCTATGAATCGGGCGTGCTGCGCGATCCGATCACCGTGACGCCGGAGACGCCCGTCCACGCGGTGATCGAGCTCTCGCGCCAGCACGGCGTCTCGGGATTCCCGGTGCTGCGCGGTCAGACCGTCGTCGGCATCGTCACCAACCGCGACCTGCGCTTCGAGACCCGGCTCGACGCGCCGGTGAGCGACATCATGACGCCGCGCGAGCGGCTGGTGACGGTCGGCGAAGCGGCGACGGTCGATGAAGGCAAGGCGCTGATGCACCGCCACAAGCTCGAGCGCGTGCTGGTGGTCAACGACGCGTTCGAGCTGCGCGGCCTGATGACGGTGAAGGACATCACCAAGCAGACGAGCTTCCCGAACGCGGCGCGCGACGCGATGGGCAAGCTACGCGTCGGCGCGGCGGTCGGCGTCGGCGACGGCACCGAGGAGCGGGTCGAGGCGCTGGTCAGGGCGGGTGCCGACGTGATCGTCGTCGACACCGCGCACGGCCACAGCGCGGGCGTCGTCGAGCGGGTGCGATGGGTCAAGCGCCATTACCCGCAGATCGACGTGATCGGCGGCAACATCGCGACCGGGGCCGCGGCGCTGGCGCTGGTCGAGGCAGGTGCCGACGCGGTCAAGATCGGCATCGGTCCCGGCTCGATCTGCACGACGCGGATCGTCACCGGCGTCGGCGTACCGCAGATCTTCGCGATCGACCAGGTCGCCAAAGCGATTCGCGGCAGCGGCGTGCCGCTGATCGCCGACGGCGGCGTGCGCTTCTCCGGCGACCTGGCCAAGGCGATCGCCGCGGGCGCCGACAGCGTCATGATGGGCGGCGCCTTCGCCGGCACCGAGGAAGCGCCCGGCGAGACGATCCTCTACCAGGGCCGCACCTACAAGAGCTATCGCGGCATGGGCTCGATCGGCGCGATGCAGCAAGGCTCGGCCGACCGCTATTTTCAGGAGGGCGCGGCCGACTCCGGCACGAGCGCGAAGCTCGTTCCGGAGGGCATCGAGGGGCAGGTGCCGTACAAGGGCTCGGTCGTCACGGTGATCTTTCAGATGGCCGGCGGATTGCGTGCCTCGATGCACTACTGCGGCTGCGCCAGCATCGCCGAGCTGCACGAGAAAGCCGAATTCGTCGAGATCTCGACCGCCGGGATGCGCGAGAGCCACGTCCACGACGTGCAGATCACCAAGGAAGCGCCGAACTACCGCGCCGAGTGACGGCTTCCTTTGCCGAATTCTCGGAGCGAGGCGTGACTCCCTCCGTGTCTCGAGCGGGCGAGGCGCAGAGTGAACCCTTCCTTCCCTTTCAAGGTGGCAAGGCGCGGATTCACTCCCTCTCCCGCCCGCGGGAGAGGGCTGGGGTGAGGGCCGGCCCACCCCACCTCGCTCGGCCTTTGCTATAGTTCTATCCAGATTGAGATTTCCTGGACAGACCATGCGCACCGCCGGTATCTTCGAAGCCAAGCAGAATTTCTCGCGGCTGCTCGATGCCGTCGAAGCCGGCGAGGAGATCCTCATCACGCGGCACGGCAAGGAAATCGCCCGCCTTTCGCCGGTCAAGCGATCCGCCGTGAGCGAAGCACAGATCGAGCGGGAACTCGAAGCGCTGCGCCAGCTCCGCGCACGGGTCAAGCCCGGGCCGGGGTGGAAGGCGCTTCGCGACGAAGGGCGCGAATGACGGCCTCGCGGCCAACCGCCGCGGTGCTCGACGCCTCGATCGCCGCTCCATGGTTCCTGCCCGACGAAGCCAGCGCCGCGTCGGAACGGGTCTACGCGCTGATGCGACGCGGTTCGCTCGTCCTGCATGCGCCCGAGCTTTGGCTCTGGGAGTGCAGCAATATCATCGTCAGCGCCGTCAAGCGGCGTCGCCTCGTCGCCGCCGACGCGTTGCTGGCCTGGAGCGCAGTCGATTCGGTCCGTGGCCGCCTCGAATTCATCGAGCCGCAGCCAGGGCACGTCGCGGAGGCCATGCGCCTCGCGCTCGTGCACGGCCTGTCGGTCTACGACGCGGCCTATTTGCGTCTCGCGCAGAGCCTGCAACTGCCGCTGTTCACCGCCGATCGCAGCCTCGGTCGGGCGGCGACGGCAAGCGGCGTGCATGCGTTGGGACTGAAGGATTTCGCCTGACCGCGCCGGGGGCGCCGCGCAAGCCGCGTGCGGCGGCCATGCCCTTCATCATGGCCACGGTGCTGATCGACATGATCTCGATCGGCCTGATCATTCCGGTGCTGGCGCCGTTGGTCGGTACCTTCACCCGCTCGCCGGTGGAGCAGGCCTTCTGGTACGGCGCGGTCACGATCGTCTTCGGCCTCGCGAACTTTTTCGGCTCGCCGATCCTCGGGCGGCTCTCCGACCGCTACGGCCGCCGCCCGGTGCTGCTGATCGGCTTTTCGGGGCTCGCGCTCAGCTTCTTCGTGACCGGCCTGGCGACCGCCGTCTGGATGCTGCTGGTGGTGCGGCTCTTTAGCGGCGCGATGCAGTCGAACATCGCGGTCGCGAACGCGTACGTGGCGGACATCACCGCGCCCGAGAACCGCGCCAAGGCCTTCGGTCAACTGGGGGCGATGGTCGGCGTCGGCTTCATCCTCGGGCCGGTGCTCGGCGGCGTGCTGGGCGGCCACAGCC
>CAXSGM010000008.1:0-65866 GCA_964236915.1 uncultured Rhizobacter sp. | reverse complement strand
CATTCCGGCGGCACGTCGGCATGACGCCCTCGCAATACCGGGCGCAACGCCGCTCTTGATAGAACCCGTCGACGCGGCCTCAACGCGCGGTCGCAAGATATCACTTGCGGCGTGGAAATACGGCCCAGCTTGTCTCGACAGCCTCTTGGCGATCGTCGCCGGATCGTGCGTCACGCAGCCCTCCTGGTGGGATGAAGAAGAAGGACGGCCTGGCCCACGAGCGTCATGATGGTTCGCCCTCTGCTCAGATCACGCCGCCGTTGGCGCGCAACACCTGGCCGTTGACCCAGCCACCGTCGGGGCCGACGAGAAACGACACGGCTCTCGCAATGTCGTCGGGCTCGCCAAGCCGGCCGAGCGGGTTCATTTTTTTGGTCTGCGCAATCTGCTCTTCGCTCTTGTCGCCGAGGAACAATTGAGTCGCGACCGGTCCCGGGGCGATCACATTCACCGTGATCCGGCGCGGGCCGAGTTCTTTGGCCAGGATGTGCGACATCGCCTCGACGGCCGCTTTGGTCGCCGCATACACGCCGTAGGTCGGCGGGTAGAGACCAACGACGCTCGAAGAGAAACTGACGATGCGGCCGCCGTCGCGCAGGCGTCTGGCCGCTTCTCGCAAGCCGTTGAACACGCCCTTCAGGTTGAGGGCGATTTGCTGATCGAACAATGCATCGTCCGTCTGCGCGAGCGGCGCGAGTCTCATCATGCCCGCGTTGTTGACGAGCACGTCGACCCCGCCGAACGCGGCAGTGACCGCATCGAACAGGTTTGCGACCGCCTTCGGATCGCTGACGTCGGCTTTGGCGGCCATCGCCCGGCCGCCGGCCGCGACGATCTTCTCGACCAGTTTGTCCGCGGCGTCGGCCCCACGCGAGAAGTTGATGGCGACCGCCATTGCGTCGCGCGCCAGCCGTTCGGCGACCGCCGCGCCGATCCCTTGGGATGCACCCGTCACGATTGCAACTTTATTATCAGCCATCCGTTTCTCCCGATTCTGTGTGCGTGTGTGTTGGCGTCCCGGCGCGAAGCCGCAGTCGAGGCCGGCGGCGAGCGCGAACGTTGTTCGTAGAGCAACGTCGAGTAAACCCCGCGCCACAGGGTACCTACGTGGGCGGGTGGTTGTCTTGCGCGTCCTTGCAAAGTTTCGCGAGATTGCGGCCCGGACACGCGCCGACACTGGGCGCGCGCTGGTCCTCGCGTACGGTGGCGTGCGTCGGTCCCGCAGGCCGGCGTCGCCATCCCCTGCAACTCGGCACCGACCGCTCGAGCCGGTCAGGTTTTCGAAAGCGTCGGTCACGTTCGCCGAGCGGTGCGCGATGGCCTGGTAGGTCAAGGTGGCAAGCCCAGCCGCTTACTCGCAATGCGGCAGCTTGCGGCACACTCCGGTGCTTCGAGCGTCGTCAAATCAAAGGAAGCCCCATGCACCACCTCACCCCATCACTGCGCCGCGGCGCAGTCGCTATTGCCGTCACCTGCCTTCTGACCGCAACGGGCTGCGCCGACATGAGTGAGCGTGAACGCGGCACCGCGACCGGTGCTGCAGGCGGTGCGGCCGCGGGCGCCGTGCTGGGCGCCGTCACCGGGGGGCGCGCTGGGACGGGCGCGCTGATTGGCGGCGCGCTCGGCGCCATCGGCGGCAATCTGTGGTCAAAGCGCCAGGAAGACCGCCGTACCGCACTCGAGGCGCAGACCCGCGGCACCGGTATCGAGGTGTCGCGCACCGCGGACAACCAGCTCAAGGTCAACATCCCGAGCGACATCTCCTTTGACACCGGAAGCGCCACGATCAAGCCGTCGATGCGAAGCGTGCTCGATCCCTTTGCCGCCAGTGTGCAAAACGACCCGACGTCGCTGATCACCATCGTCGGCCACACCGACAGCACCGGCAGCAACGCGGTCAACCAGACGCTCTCCGTGCAGCGTGCCAACAGCGTGCGCGACTACCTGGTCGACCACGGCGTCAGTGCCGGGCGTATAGCTACCGCTGGCCGCGGTGAGAACCAACCGATCGCCGACAACAGCACCGACGCCGGCCGCGCCAAAAATCGGCGCGTCGAGATTTTATTGCGCGAACCCGAGTCCAGGGCGGCGGGTTGAGTGGCGCGGGTCGAATCCTGTAGTTGCCTCAAGGGTTGCGCAATAGGCTTTTGTCGCGGTCTTTGATCGAAGTCGAGGCGCTGGGCGTGATGGTGTTGCGCATCGCGGTTCACTGAAAGCCTGATGCGATTCGACTCGATCGGATTTACTTCGTCTTGCGCATGAGCGCGGACTGAAAGTTGCGCCTCGACGACCACGGTCGGTGATCGCTTCGAGAAAACATGGGCCGCGAGCCCAACGGCCGCACCTTGAGCGCGCCGATTCAGGCCGGGCTGCCGCCGCCCGCGCGTCGCCCGCTCAGCGCGACACTTGCACAAGGCTATCCATGGGCAACGTTCCCATCGTCGAATCGTAGGACCCCAACGTGCTTATCTCGAAGGTGTCGCGACCCGCGCCCTTGGCCCGGTAGAGCGCCTGATCGGCAAAATCCATCAGGTCGCTGTTGGGCGCCGGCCGTGCTGCATACGCAACGCCGACGCTGGTGGTCACGTGCAAATCGGCACTCGGCACGTGAAACGGCTGCCGTATCGCTGCGACGATCTTCTGCGCCACGATGCTTGCGTCGGCCTCCGCATGCAGGCCTTCCAGCAGCACGACGAATTCGTCGCCCGCCAAGCGGGCCGGCATGTCCGTGACGCGCACCGACTGGCGCAGGCGCTTGGCAAATTCGACCAGCACCGCGTCGCCGACGGCATGCCCGAAGCTGTCGTTGATCCGCTTGAAGTGGTCGATGTCGAGAAACATCAGCGCAATCGGCCGCCGGTCGCGCGTCGACCGGGCCACCGCTTCGCCGAGTCGCTCTTCGAGCTGGCGCCGGTTCGGCAGCTTGGTCAGCACATCGAAGCGGGCCATTTGCTGCAGCTGCTGCTCGCTTTGCTTGAGCACGGTCACGTCCAGGCCAAGCAGATACGCGCCGTCGATGCGGCCGTCGGGTCGTACATCGGGGATGTAGGTGGTCTGCAAGTGACGCGTGCTGCCCTCGCTGCCGATTTCGAGTGTGAATTCAACCCGCTTGCCGCCAAGCGCTGCCCGCAAGTGGTCGCGCCGCGCGGCATAACTCGTGGCGCTCATCGACTCGGCCATGCTGCGACCGACGGCGTGCACCGGGTCAATACCGAGGACTTGTCCGGCAGTTGCGTTGACGAAGCGATAGCGTTCGTCCGGACCGACGTAGCCAATCAGCACCGGCAGGTTGTCGGCGATCGCGCGCAGTTGCCGCTCGACTTTGGCCTGCATCTGCTGCGCCTCTTTCAGCTCGGTGATGTCGTTGGTCAATGCGCAAAAGCCGCGTACCCGCCCCTCGGCGTCGATGTCGGGAATGAAGTCGACCAGGTAATGCCGCTCCCGGCCGTCGTGCACGCCGCAGCGCTCCCACCTCGAACGCTGACCGGCGAGCGCCGCGTTGCCGCGGTTCTTGACGGCGGCGTAGAACGCCGGGCCCATGACGTCCTCGACGCGCTGCCCGATCATCGTCGCCGGATCGACGCCGAGCCAGTCACGGTATTTCGAGTTCGCGAACCCGTAGCGCTCGTCACTGCCGACATAGGCGACCAGCGCCGGCAAATTGTCGGTAATGTTGGCAAGGAGCCGCTCACTCGCGGCCAGGCGCAACTCCGCCTCCTTGCGTTTCGTGATGTCGAAGCTGATGGCATAGTAGCCCTGCACCGAGCCGGTGTCGCCGATGTCGGGTACGAAGGTCGTTTGCTGGTGGACGACGCGGTCGTCCACGACGCGGGACGTTTCGAAGCTCACCTCCTGGCCCGCGAGCGCCTGGGCGCTGTGCGGCGCGAACACCGCCCACAGTGCCTGGCCGTGCACCTCCTCGATCGTCCGGCCCAGCAATTGCGGCGGCACACCGGCGGTACTGCGGCTGTGCTGCGCGTTCGCGAATGTGTAGCGATTCTCGGTGTCCAGGTGACCGATAAGCGCCGGCGCGTTGTCGGTGATCATCTGCAGGCGGTTTTCGGAGTCCTTCAAGTCCGCCGATCGTTGCCGCAGGGCCACCGCCATCGCGTCGACCGCCCGGGCGGCGTCGCCGAGCTCGTCGCGGGCCGTGCTCGCACAACGCGCGTCGAGGTCGCCGTTCTGGATGGCGAGCGCAGCGATCTGCAGGCGACGCGTCGGCTCGAGCACGCGCCGACCGACGAGGAAACCGAGCGAAAGCAGCAGCAACAGCAGCGCCGACGGCGCAGCCAGCAGGGTCGCACTGTAGAGCCGCTGGGATCGCTGCTGCCTGTCGGCGATCGCAAGCGCCCAGCGATGCCGGCTCTCGACGACCTCTTGTGTCTCGGCCAGCATGCGCTCCATCAGCAGCTCGTGGCGGCGTTGTCCGAGCTCGCTCGGCGGCTGTCGGCCGATCTCGACCAGCTTGTCGAAAAGAGGCGGCAGGTCGTCGATGTTTTGCTGCAGCTCGAGCAGCGTCGGCTCCGAGCCATCGCGTCCGTGCAGTGCACCCGCGACCGCCTCTGAAAGCTGCGCCGCCCGGGCGTGCCACTGCACGGCGATTCGGTCGCCGCCGTAGACCGCGAGCTCATTCGTCAGCGCCAGCATGTTGGCGATGTGGCGCACGACGTCTTGCGATCTCGCCTGTTCATCGATACCGCGTTGCGACTGACGCGTCGCCTCGAAAAGAGCGGCGATGACCGAAAGGCTGACAAGGACGGCGAAGACAGCCGAGAGCACGAGCTGTGTGCGAATGCGCATCGTCGGGCCGTAGCGGTCAGTGAACCAGACCGACCGCGCCCGGCGACGCCTTTTGAAGCGGGCCGGGTTCGATCGCGTGCAGCAGGTTGACACGGCTCAAGTCCGCGGTCGTCAGACCCTGGCGCAGCGCCCAGCGTGCCTGCGCGTCCATGGTGCCGATCAGCGCCTGCTCGAGCACCAGCCGGAAGTCGTGCTCGCTGATCCGCTCCGGTGCGGCAGCGCCAGGTAGCCGGGTAGCGAGCAGGCGGCGCGCCTCGACCGGGTCGTCGGCAATGAAGCGTTCGGCGCCCGCCAGGGCACGGAGTAGCCGTACGAGATCTGCATCGCGCCTGATCAGCGCCGCGCGGCTGGCGATCAGGGAGAAGCGCTGCGCGTAGACCCGCGAGTTCGGCAACACGCGCGCATCGAGGCCGAGCAGGGCAGCCGCGTTCGAGGCGATCGGCTCCCAGATCGCGATCGCGTCGACTTCGTTCGTCTGCAGCGCCCCGGCCAGCCGGTCGGGCGGAAGTGGAGCAATCGTTACCGCGGCCAAAGCAATGTCATGGTCGAGAAGCCAGCTGTCGAGGAAGTACTCTGCAGACGTACCGCGCACGGTGCCGATCCGCTTGCCGCGCAGATCGCCGGGCTTGAAGCCACTGACGCGGGCGACGAGCTTCATCTGCTGTGCCGAGGAGCTGATCGTCGCAATGATCGCCGCGTCCGAGCCGGCGAGAAAGTTCAACGTCATGATCAGCTCGGCAGCCGTTGCAAGGTCGGCTTCGCCCCGGCTCAGCAACTGAAAGCACTGGTGACCGCTCGTGCATTCGACAAGCCGGACGTCGACGCCCTCGCGTTGGAAGTAACCCTTGGCCTCGGCGACATAGACTGGCAGAGAGACGGTTCCCCTCGAGACCGCGAGGCGCAACGGCTGCGCGTCGGCGCCGGCGGCGCTCGCCAACAGAAACCAGAACGAGGGCTGGCAAAAAAGCCTGCGGGCGGCGAGAAGGATGGTCGACAGGCAGCTCGCGCGGCGCGCGCCGCCCCAGACCCTGGTCGGGCGGATCGCATGACGCAAGACGTCGGCTGCCACCGCGCTACTTCATGAGAGCCGTCGGCACCGCCCCGCGCAGCGGTCCGGCGTCGACGATCTTGAGCAGGTCCGGCGGCTTGGCACCGTGCGCGACGTGTCCACCGCTGCGGGCCCAGCGCACGATGCCCTCCATCGTGCTGACGAGCGACTGGTCGAGCGACAGGCGGTAGGTGTACTGACCGAAGCCGGGCGCGCTGCGCACAGCGGGCGCCGGTGTCGCCGCAGCAGGATGCGCCGCGATGAAGATCTCCGCCCGCTGCAGTGCGCGCAGCACACTTGCGACTTCCGGGCCACGCTCGGCGATCATCCGCCGCCCGACGACGAGGTTGGACGTCTCGGTGTAGATGCGCGGATCCGCAAACATCACCGCGTCCGGCCCGAGGCCGCCCGTCGCAGTGCCGAGGTAGCGACCATAAGTTGCCAAAGCGTCGATCCGGTTCGTCGCAAAGACGGTTGGCATGGCAGCGACCGTCAAAGGCACGATCTTCACCCCTGCCGGGTCGACGCCGTGGAAGTAGAGGAAGGTGTCGAGGTAGTACTGCGAACTCGTGCCCATCAACACGCCGATCCGCTTGCCCGCGAGTTGGTCGGGAGCCGTCACGCCGGCGCTTCGGCGTCCCACCACCCGGATGTTGCCCGCGGCGGTGGCGATCGTCGCGATGACCGCGAGGTCGGCTCCTTCGAAACTTCGCAAGGTCAGCACCAGCGCGCTAGCAACGGCCATGTCCACCTGGCGGTCGAGCAGCGCCTGGACGCACTGCTGCCCGGTCTTGCAGTCGACGACCCGCACCTGCACGCCTTCAGCGGCAAAAAAGCCTTGTTCGTAGGCGACGGTGATCGGCAGCGACAACAGCGTTTGCGACGCGCCGATCACGACCTCGGCGGCCGCGGCGGCAGTCGGTACTGACCACGCGATCGCAAACGAGGCCGCCATGACGATCGACGCCAGACAGCGCGCAGCGGACGGGGCGGACTCTGACTCACTGGTCATGAAGGGGCGTCAAACTGCTTTGATGGATGGGGCGCTGCAAGGAAAACCGCTCGACTCTAGGCGGCCCAGCCCGAGCTGATGTAGCGATAACGGTTGTTTCTCGAGCTGTCTCGCGGCGTTTGGTTATCGGCTACGAGGTCCAACGCAAAGTACTCGTCGCTCGCCCCACCTGCTCGAATCGGCAGGCGCTGGCCGAGCGCTGCACCGACGAGGATCGACGCGACGCAGCATGAAGACACCGCCAACTGCGATGGCGCGGTCCTTGCGATCTGTCTGGCGTCATTACTCGAACCCTGATGATGCCAACGTCTGATCCTTATGACGCCGACCGGCCGCTGCGCCTGTCCTGTGCCTGCGGCGGCGCGCACGTCGCGGTCGATCACGATCTCGACCGCGCCGGCGGCACGCCCGGCAGCGCGGCTCGCGGCGCGTCGGCCCTGGCCGGGCGCGTCGAGGCGACACTGGTGCGCGCGCTGCTGCCGAACGCGCGGTTACGCCGCCGCTTCCTCCAGGCCGTAGGTGCCGGCACCGCGCGTGCGGCGATCGCCTCGCTGCTGCCGATCGGCGCGCTCGAGGCGATGGCGCAGGAGACGCGCCCGCTCGAGAAGAAGGAGCTCAAGGTCGGCTTCATCGCCATCACCTGCGCCACGCCGCTGATCATGGCCGGCCCGCTCGGCTTCTATCGCCAGCAGGGCCTCGACGTCGCGCTCAACAAGACAGCCGGCTGGGCGCTGATCCGCGACAAGATGCTCAACAAGGAGTACGACGCCACGCACTTCCTGTCGCCGATGCCGATCGCGATCTCGCTGGGCCTCGGCTCGGTCGCGCAGCCGATGCGCGTGGCGACGATTCAGAACATCAACGGCCAGGCGATCACGCTGGCAACCAGGCACAAGGACAACCGCGACCCGAAAAACTGGAAGGGAATGAAGTTCGCCATCCCCTTCGAGTACTCGATGCACAACTTCCTGCTCCGCTACTACCTCGCGGAAGCCGGCATCGATCCCGACCGCGACGTACAGCTGCGCGTCGTGCCGCCACCCGAGATGGTCGCCAACCTGCGCGCCGGCAACATCGACGGCTTCCTCGGCCCGGACCCGTTCAACCAGCGCGCGGTCTACGACGAGGTCGGCTTCATCCACCTGCTCTCGAAGGAGATCTGGGACGGCCATCCGTGCTGCGCGTTCGGCACAAGCGAGGCCTTCATCCAGCAAAACCCGAACGCCTTCGCCGCGCTCTACCGCGCCGTGCTTGCCGCCGCCGACATGGCGCGCGACCCGAAACACCGCGAGCTGATCGCGAAAGTGCTGGCGCCTGCCGCCTACTTGAACCAGCCCGAGACCGTGCTGACGCAGGTGCTCACCGGAAAATACGCCGACGGTCTCGGCAACGTGAAAAACGTGCCCGACCGCGTGGACTTCGATCCGGTGCCGTGGCAGAGCATGGCCGTGTGGATGCTGACGCAAATGAAGCGCTGGGGCTACGTCAAGGGAGATGTCGACTACAAAGGCATTGCCGAGCAGGTGTTCCTGCTCACCGACGCCAAGAAACAGATGAAGGCGCTCGGCGAGAAGGTCCCCGACGGCGCCTATCGCAGCTACAAGGTGATGGGCAAGACCTTCGACCCGTCGAAGCCGGCCGAGTACGCGGCCAGCTTCCCGATCAAGAAAGCATGACGCGATGACGCCGCTCGTCCGGGCCAGGCTCCAGTCGTCGCTGCTGTCGGCGGCGCTGCTCGTGGTGCTGCTGGCGGTCTGGCACGTCGCGACGCTGCCGGCCCCGGCGGCGCAGGCCGCACCGGGCCTGACGCCCGAGCAGATCGAGTACCAGAAGATGCTCGGCAAGGACCCGGGCGCGGCGGCAACGAAGTCCGCCGGATTCCCGACCCTGTCGCAGATGGGCGAGACGGTCGCTCGCAATCTCGCCCATCCGTTCTACGACAACGGCCCGAACGACAAGGGCATCGGCCTGCAGCTCGGCTGGTCGCTGCTGCGCGTCGGCCTCGGCTTCGGCCTGGCGGCGATCGTCGCCATCCCGCTCGGCTTCCTGATCGGCATGAGCCCGCTCGTCCACCGCGCGCTCGACCCCTTCATCCAGCTGCTCAAGCCCATCTCGCCGCTCGCCTGGATGCCGATCGCGCTCTACACGATCAAGGACTCGGGGATCTCCGGCATCTTCGTGATCTTCATCTGCTCGGTCTGGCCGATGCTGATCAACACCGCCTTCGGCGTCTCGAGCGTGCGCCCCGAGTGGCTCAACGTCGCGCGCACGCTGGAGGTCACGCCGCTCAGGAAGGCCTTCCAGGTGATCCTGCCGGCGGCCGCGCCGACGATCCTCACCGGCATGCGGATTTCGATGGGCATCGCCTGGCTGGTCATCGTCGCCGCCGAGATGCTGGTCGGGGGCACCGGCATCGGCTACTTCGTCTGGAACGAGTGGAACAACCTCGCGCTTTCGAGCGTGATCTTCGCGATCCTCGTCATCGGCTCGGTCGGCATGGCACTCGACCTGCTGTTCGCCCGCGCCCAGAAGGCGGTCTCCTATGTCGATTGACGCCGCCGTCACCGAACCCGCCACTGAACCCGCCACGAACGCCGATTTCCTGCGCGTCGAAGGCCTCGGCAAGTCGTTCGCCCCCGGCGCGGAGCCGGTGTTCGAAAACGTCAACTTCACCGTCGCCCGCGGCGAGTTCGTGTGCATCGTCGGCCACTCGGGCTGCGGCAAGACGACGATCCTCAACGTCCTCGCCGGCCTCGAAAAGGCAAGCGCCGGGCACGTCTTCATGAGCGGCCGCCAGGTCGCCGGGCCGAGCCTCGAGCGCGGCGTCGTCTTCCAGGGCCACGCGCTGATGCCGTGGCTCACGGTGCGCGGCAACATCGCCTTCGCGGTGCGCAGCAAGTGGCCCGGCGCCACGCCGGCCGAGGTCGACGCGCAGGTCGGGAAGTACGTCGCCCTCGTCGGCCTCGGCGCCGCCATCGACAAGAAGCCCGCGGCGCTCTCGGGCGGCATGAAGCAGCGCGTCGGCATCGCCCGCGCCTTTGCCATCGAGCCGAAGATGCTCCTCCTCGACGAGCCGTTCGGCGCGCTTGACGCGCTCACGCGCGGCACGATCCAGGATGAGCTGCTGCGCATTTGCGCCGAGACGCGGCAGACGGTGTTCATGATCACCCACGACGTCGACGAGGCGATCCTGCTTGCCGACAAGGTGCTGATGATGAGCAACGGGCCGCGCGCCGGCGTCGCCGAGATCGTCGCCAACACGATGTCGCGCAAGCGCCAGCGGTCGACGCTACACCACGATCCGCAGTACTACCGGATCCGGAATCACATGGTCGACTTCCTCGTCGCCCGCTCGAAGGACTACGCACACGGCCGCTCGCCGGCGCACGCGCCGGTCGTGTCGCCGGGCCTCGACGTCGACCCGGCTGCGCATCCCGCTGCACTCGGGGCCGGCGTCGCGGCGGCGGCCGACAACGTCGTGCGCATCAGGGCGCGTCCGGCGTAACGATGAACACTTTCTTCCTTCCTTCCATCGACACAGGAGAATTCGCCATGAGCCGCATCGCCGTCACCGAAAAGATCGTTCTCGCCAAAGTCGCCAAGGGCCTCAAATGGGGCGACGTCGCCGCCAAGGTGGGCCTCAGCAAGGAATGGGTGACCGCCGCCTGCCTCGGCCAGATGACGCTCACCGCGGCGCAGGCCGAGACGGTCGGTGACATCTTCGACCTGGACGAGCACGAGCGCACCTGGCTGCAGGTCGTGCCGTACAAAGGCTCGCTGCCGACGGCGGTGCCGACCGATCCCCTGATCTACCGCTTCTACGAGCTGATCAGCGTGTACGGCACCACCTTCAAGGAGCTGATCCACGAGGAGTTCGGCGACGGCATCATGAGCGCGATCGACTTCCACATGGACATGAAGCGCGAGGCGCACGAAAAGGGCGACCGCGTGTCCCTCACGATGTCCGGAAAATTTCTGCCCTACAAGATTTACTGAGCTGGAGCATGCGTCGCGCGTCGCCCGTGGTCAGGGGAGCGTGAAGGCAAGCGAGGTCGTCTTGATCCGGATCGGTGGCGGCGCCGATCGATAACCGGACGGCTCGCGACCGACTATTCGGTCGGCGATGACGCGGGCCTGCCGGCCGATCGGCTCGATGAAACGGCTGGCCCGGCCGTCGATGCTGATGCAGTCGCCCAGCGCGTGGATGTTCGGGGCGCTCGTCGCCAGCGTGACGCGGTCGGCGACGATGCCATCAAGAAAGGCCAGGCCGGCGCTTGCCGCGAGTCGGCCTGGAGTCTGCAGGCCGGTGGCAGCGACGACTTGGGCGGCCCGAAACACCCGACCGTCGTCGGTCGTGACATGCAGCGATCCGACGGCCGCGCGCTCGACGCCGCGGACACGGACGCCGCCTGCAAAGGCGATCGGCAGATCGCGCCACGCGTCGAGGAGTCGCGCGGAAGCGTCGGCATCGAGCAGCGCGGCGAGCGGGCGAGTAGCGACGTCGAGCAACGTGACCCGATGGCCGGCGAGCGCGAGGTCGTTGGCGAGCTCACAGCCGACGAGACCGGCGCCGACGATCAGCGCGCCCGCGTTCGGGTCCGACGACGGCGAGCCGAGGGCGGCGCGAAAACGCCGGTATGCGTCGAGCTGGTTGATGCGCCAGCACAGGCGCGCCGGCAGCTCGGCGACGGCGCGCGCCTCGGCGCCGTGGGCGAGCACGAGATGACGCCAGCGCAGCGTGCCGCGTGTCGTCCGCAGTTGCATGGCCGGTGCGTCGACGCGGATGGCGTCGGTTGCGGCGAGCAGGCGCGTGTCGAGCCGCATCGCCGCGGCAGCCGCGCTTTCCCTGGCGAGCGCCGCGATGTCGAGCCCCTTCGCGTGCACGACCGACAGCATCGGCTTGTCGTAGACCGAAGCGTCGCATGAGCTGACGATCGTGAGAGGCAGACGCGCGTCGCGCTCGCGCAAGGCTTCGGCCATTGCCCAGCCGGCGCGACCGGCGCCGACGATGACGACGCCGGCGTCGCCGCGGGCGCTCGTGGCCCGTGACGGCGGCGCGGCGGGATTCGCGGGGCGTCGCTCGGTCGGCGCAGCGTCGTACGGCTCGAAGTCGGCCTTGGTGACGCCGCAGAGCGGACACACCCAGTCGTCGTCGATATCGTCGAAGCGCGTGCCGGCGGCAAGTCCGCTGTCGGCATCGCCGATCGCCTCGTCGTAAATCAAGCCGCAGGCTCGGCAGATGAACTTGCGCCACGCCGCCGCGACGAGCACTGCGCTCACGATGGGTAATCGGGCGCGCTCAGGCGGGCGATCTCCTTGCGCAGGTGCTTGAGTGCCGGCGTGACGATGGCGACGAAATGCGACTCGCGCACCCGTCGCTGCACCGGCGACGCCATCAGATAGCCGCGCGCGCCGGCATGCAGCAGCGCCGACTGCGCAGCGCGCAACGCGATCTCCGAAGCGTGGGCGCGGGCGTCGAGCACGTCGATCAGGAACTCGCGCTCGCTCGCGTACGGCGTGCGCGCCAGGGCGAGCGTACGCGCCGTGAGCGCGTCGAGCTCGTGCTGCAACGAGTCGGGCCGGTCGTCGAGGAACTCGTTGACGTGGCCTAGCTGGCGCTCGACGTCCCACATCGAGTCGATGGCGCCCTGGGCGACACCCAGGCCGAAGCCGCACTGCAGCAGGATGAACGCGGCGCGGATGCGGCCGACGAAAGGCCGCACCGGATCGGCGCAAAGATCCGCCGCGCCGATCGGCGTATCGGTGAAGCGGACCGACCAGGTCTGGGTGCCTTCCATCGCCGAAAAAGTCGGGCAGCGGCGCAGTTCCACGCCGGCCGCGTCGCAGCGGGCGATGAACATGATCTCGCGCGGCGGCTGGTCGGACTCGCCATCGACTGACGCGACGGCGCCGAAGCAGTGATCCGGCTCGAGGTGACTCACCCACGGCAACGCGCCGTTGACGACGTAGCCCGATGCCGTCTTCCGCGCCTTCAGGAGCATCGGCTCGATGCCGGCGAAGGTCTTCATCGGATTGCTCATGCCAGTGCCGCCGAAGGTCTCGGCGCGGGCATGCGCGAGCAAGCGCTCGCCGGTCAACGCGGGATTGCCCGACTGCTCCATGTACAGGCCGCAGACGGCGTGGCACCACATCAGGAAGCCGGTCGCCCCGCAGACGCGGGAAACCTCGGCAATCGCCTGGATGCCCGCGGCAAAGTCGGCTTCGTGGCCAAGGTCGAGGTGCGCGGCGAACGCGCCGGCCTCGCCCAGCTGTCTGAGGATCGACCTCGGGTACGTGCCCCGGCGGTCGATGTCTTCGGCGAGCGCGGCGAGCGGGCCATCGGCGACAGCGCGCACGCCAGCGAGCATCGTCGTCGCGTCGGGCGGCCACCCGGCCGGTGCCGCGCTATCCGCGGGATCGCGACTGCAGTCTAGAACGGCCGACAAGGTGGCCTCAGCCGAGGCCGATCTGCATCGGAACCGGATTGCGCATGCTGTTGGCGACCGGCGAGTAGGTGTTCGCGTGCTGCACGATCTCGCCGAGTTCGGCGGCGGTTGCGTCGCCCTCGATCACGACCTTGACCCGGATCGCCTGAAATCCCATGTCGGACGGCAGTTTTTCGGCGCCGCCCGCACCCCATGCTGCCGGGTTGCCGATGTCGCCTTCCAGGAAGAGCTCGAGCTTCGACAGGCGCACTTGCTTCCAGGTCGCGACGGCGGTGATGCCGACGGCCAGGCACCCGCCGAGCGCCGCGAGCACAACCTCGCCGGGCGCCGGCGCCGTGTTCTCGCCGAAGAGATGGATCGGCTCGTCGACAACCACCGGCGCGTGCTCGCCGACGTAGCTAAGGGTGCGGTACTGGCCATCGACGACGGTGTGCACCTTGTTCGTCCCGCGCGAGGCGGGATTGCTGCGGCCTTTCTCGGCGAAGCTCATGAGACCGTCGCGGTCGATCGGTCGCAAGTGCGCCTTCACGGTCGCAGACGGGGCGGCTTCAGCGAATTCGGACAAGGTCGGTCTCCTCGAAGTGATTGTTGTGGGCATCGGCTCAGGCCGCCATCTTCATCGGCGCGGCCTTCTCGGCGAACGGCAGCCCGGTCTCGATCGGCAGCGCCGGATCGCGCGACCATTCGTTCCACGAGCCGAAGTACATGCGCACGTCGTCGAAGCCGGCCTGCTTCAGCGCGAGGAAGGTGTTGGACGCGCGCGCCCCCTTGAAGCAGTAGAGGTACACGGTGTCGTCGGTCGAGATGCCGGCGGTAGCGCACTCGGCCTTGACCTCATCGGGCGACTTGATCATCGGTCCCTGCGCCGACGGCTTCATGAAGCGGTACCACTCGAGCCACTTCGCGCCGGGGATACGGCCCTTCCTCGGCGCGAAGTCGCGGCCGTACGGCGAGGAGCTGTCGCCGATCCACTCGTCGATGTCGCGAACGTCGAGGAGCACAGTGCCGGTGCCGAGCGCCTTCAGCATGTCGTCCTTGGTGAGCATCACGTCGGCGGCGACGAGATCGTTCGGGAAGGTCGCGGCCTTCGGCGCAGCGGCCTCGGTCGACGTTGGCAGGCCGGCCGCCTTCCAGGAGGAGAAGCCGCCGTTCAGCACCTTGACCTTCGTATAGCCGAGCCAGGTCAGCAAGTAGTAGCCACGGCAAGACTGGCCGTAACCGCCGTTGAGCGAATCTTCGTAGAAGACGGCCGTCTCCTTGCCGGAGAGGCCGACGGCGCCGAAGTGGCTGGCGAACGTGTCCTTCAGCTGCGACAGGCCTTCGGCGGTCGAGGTCGCGAGGAAAGTGAAGATTTCGCGAAGGTTGACGGCGCCGGGGATGTGACCGGCGGCGTAGGTGTCGGCATCTCGGGTGTCGATGATGACAACGGGCTCGGCCTTCGTCAGGGCTTGGAGTTCTGCAGGCGAGATGAGGACGGCGGTACTGTTCATGGCGCGGGATCCGTTCAAAAGAAGAGCGGGGGCAAGGCGGCGGGCCAGTCGTCAACGCAACCGCTGTGCCAGCAGCGGGCTGCGCCTCGGGGCATCCGTTTCGCCCCCGACAGCGACCGCATGGCCACCAATTCCTGTCGATCTCGACGCCGCTTCGCTTCTGACGCAATGTCGACAATTTGTCGACATTGCGTCGCGTCAGTCAGCGGCCAGCTTCCTCAGCCGATAGCCGAACTGCCGCGCCGTCAGACCGAGCGACTGCGCGGCGCGCGACTTGTTGCCGCTGTACCGGGCCAGCGCCTGCTGCAGCTCGACGGCGCTGTGCGAGCGCAGCTCGCGGTACTCGCGCACGATTGGCGCGACGTGCGTCGCCGTTAGCCCGGTCGGCTCGGCCCGAGCTGCGGCACTCTGCGAAGGCGTCGCAGGCAGGAAGCGCGTCGCCTCTTCGGCCGAAACCAGGGCGTCGTCGGTGAGCAGCACGAGCCGCTCGATGACGTTGCCGAGTTCGCGGATGTTGCCGGGCCAAGGATGCGCCTCGAGGACGTCGAGCGCCCCGGGGGACAGGTTGACATTGCGCTGGTTTGCCTGGTTGATGCGGCTGAGGGCGTGCAGTGCGAGCGGCCGGATGTCCCCGCGCCGCTCGGCGAGCGACGGCAGGCGGATCGGCACGACGTTGAGGCGATAGAACAGATCGCGCCGGAACCCGCCGCGCTCGGCTTCGGCGCCGAGGTCACGGTTGGTCGCGGCGACGAGGCGCGCGTCGACCGCGATTTCGCTCTTTCCGCCGAGGCGTACGATCGTGCCGTCCTGGAGCGTGCGCAGCAACTTCGCCTGCATCGCGAGCGGCAATTCGCCGATCTCGTCGAGGAAGATCGTGCCGCCACGCGCCTGCTCGAACCAGCCGGGCCGCGCCGCGTTCGCACCGGTGAACGCGCCGCGCTCGTGGCCGAAGAGCTCCGACTCGAACAGCGTGTCGGGGATCGCCGCGCAATTGACCTTGATGAAGGGCGCGTCGCGGCGCGGGCTGGCGAGGTGGACGGCGCGGGCGAAAAGCTCCTTGCCGGTCCCCGACTCGCCGAGCAGCAACACGGCCGCGCCGGCCTGCGACACCCGCTCGAGCTCGCCGAGCGCGCGCAGCAGCGCCGGCGAAGTGCCGATGATCCCGTAGCGCGCCGCCGCCGATTCGAGAGCGTGGGTCAGCACCGCGTTCTTCGCTTCGAGCGCCGCGGTCTTCTCCTCGATCAGCGAGCGCAACTGCAGCAGCTGACCGGCGAGGGTCGCGACGATGCGCAGCACCGCGACGTCGTCGGCGATCAGGCGCTGGCGGCGCCGGATGCGATGGACGGCGAGCACACCGACCGGCCGCCGGTTGACCTCGATCGGCATCGCCATGAAGGCGACGGTTTCCTGCGGCAGCCGGGCACGATCGACGGCGCGGGCGAGGAAGCGCGGCTCGGCGTCGATGTCCTGGACGATGATCGGCTGGCCGGTCGCGAGCACGGCACCGGTGATGCCTTCGCCGGCGGCGTAGCGGCCGCGCGCCATCTCCGCCTTGGTCAGGCCGTAAGCATGGTGGATCGACGACGACCCGTTGCCGCCGGGGTCGGCCAGCACGATCCGGCCGCGGTTCAAGCCGAGCAGCTCGGAGAGCAGGTGCAGCATCTCGCGCAACACGACCTCGGTCGCGAGGCTTTGGCCGACGAGCCGCATCACCTCGCTCATCAGCAGCAGCTCCAGATCGCGCCAGGGTGGGTCGTCGCCAACAGGGCTGGTGCGGGGCTGGGCAGTCATCGGCAGGTCGAGCAATAAACCGGCCAGTGCGGAGGATGGCTTGACGAAACGCGACCGCGAAGCGGCCATTCAGCTCGACTACCGCATTTGCGCCAAGCACACCTTCAAGCGCGACCGCGGACTTCTGCCTTAGCGAGCTTCCGCTGCCCATTGCTCTGCGTCGGCACCGGCCGGTATGTGCACCGGCGTGGATGGATCTGTTGCCGCACGCCACACGGCTTTCGCGACGTCCTCGGATCGCGTTTCGGGGCCTGTGGAATCGCGCATGCGGGCGATGGTCTGCCGCACGAAGTCGCCATAAACTTCGTTTTCGACGCCGCGCATACGGGTCCACGCGGTGTCGCGGAAGCTTGTTTCTGCCGAGGAGCCGGGAAGAACGATGCGTACGTGCACGCCGAACTGCTCCACTTCGCTTGCCAGCGACTCGGTGAACGCATTGACCGCTGCCTTCGACGCCCTGTAGATGCCGACCAGCGGCAGCGGCTTCAATGTGACGCTTGACGTCACGTTCACGACGACTCCGGACTTGCGCTCTCGCATCTGCGGCAACACGGCCTGGGTGACAGCGATGGTGCCGAAGGTGTTCGTTTCGAACAGCGCACGAACCGTCTCCATGCTCGTCAATTCGAACGGCGACGGCGCGCCGAAGCCGGCGTTGTTGACCAGCACGTCGATGGAGCCCGCCTCCTGGACCGCCTTTTGAATGCTTTGCTCGTCGGTGACGTCGAGCTGCACCACGCGCAGGCGCTCGGATGGGGGCAGCAGGTCCATGCGTGGCGTGCGCATCGTGGCGACAACACGCCAGTCGCGCTCGAGGAAGAGGCGCGCGGTTTCGAGGCCGAAGCCCGAGGAACAGCCGGTGATGAAAACAGTCTCCATGGGATTTCTTGGTTGATTCAGACGCCATCGACGGTAGGCGGCCCAGACCGTATTTCCTACAATCAGGAGTCCGTGTTCCATGTTCAGGAGTCCAGTTGTGGTTGACCCGCTCGCCGAGGTTGTGACACTTTTGAAGCCCGCCGCCCGGTTGTCCAAACACATCGTCGGGGCGGGCCGCTGGCGAATTCGTCGCACCGACGCCGGTCAGCCCTTTTATTGCGCGGTGCTGGAAGGTGGCTGCCGACTGACCCTCGGGGTGCTCGAGCCTCTGGTACTGAGGGCCGGCGATTTCGTCCTCGTTCCTGCTGCCTTCGGGGTCTCGATGTCCAGCCTCGAGCTGCCGGATGCCGGGCCGGACTCGGTGCCTGTCGTGTTGGGCAGGGGCATGTTCAGAATCGGCCTGCAGGAGGGCCCGACAGACCTTCGCATGCTTGCGGGGCATTGCAGCTTCGGCTCGCCGGACGCATCTCTGCTGGTTTCACTTCTCCCTCGGCTCGTGCACGTCCGCGGCGAGCACCGTCTGACAACGCTTGTTCAGCTGCTGAGCGAGGAGTCGCGCGAGCAGCGCCCCGCGCGCGAGGTTGTTCTCGCGCACCTTCTGGAGGTGTTGCTGATCGAGGCCTTGCGGTCGCTGGACGGGCCGGCAGCATCCCCGGGCCTGGTGCGCGGACTGGGCGATGTGCGGATCGCTGCGGCGATCCGCGCCCTTCACGAGATACCGACCCGGAGGTGGACGGTCGCCGATTTGGCAAAGGAGGCCGCCCTGTCTCGCTCTGCGTTCTTCGAGCGCTTCAACCGGACGGTCGGCATGGCACCGATGGAATACCTGTTGGCTTGGCGGATGGCGCTCGCCAAAGAACTGCTGCGCCGCAACGACCGCGCCATTGCCGACGTCGCCGGGCGTGTCGGATACAGCTCGGCGAGCACCTTCAGCGTCGCGTTCACCCGCCACGTGGGGCGCCCGCCGGCTCGGTATGCACGGGAGCAGACGGCGACTGCCGAGACAGAAGGGTAGCGCAGCGTCGCGATTGTTGCCGGGTGTGTCCTATAACGTCGCTCGGCGGGAGGGATCGGCACAACGACTGCTCTCTGGCGGACAAACCGAGTAGACGAAGCCCTCTCATGGCCGGGCCGTCGTCACGATCAGGCGCGTGTCGCAGATGCCGGCGATCCGATGCGACAGGATCTCCTTGTAACGCGACGATCGGATGAGGTCGGCGAACGCCTCTAGGCGCGGGTACTCGACGATCAGCACCTCGTCCCATGTTTCCCCGGGAGGCGCTATCAGGGTGAAGTGCCCTGCTCCGCACCAGGTGATGCGGCCTTTGGCCTCGGCCAGCAAGGGCGCGAAAAGCTCCAGGTAGGTCGCATACGCCTGCCTGCCGCTGCGCGGCGCTGCGCCGGCATCGTCGCGAGCGGCGTCCCGGAAGCGGACCAGGTTGACCATCAGCACGGGCGTATCAGCCGGGACCCGCTCGAACATCTGCTTGAAGCTCTCGCGCGTGGGATCGATTGCCTGACGAATGTTTTCCAAGGTGGGGACCTTTCAAAAAGGGGTAAGCAGCGATGTAGGTCCACATCATGGGCAACGCGACGACGCAAACCCTGCTGAAAGCGCTCGTCAAAGCGCAATTCGCCCGTACGGATGCGTGCTGCTCACGCCACCGTCCACCGAAAACCACTGGCCATCGACGAACGAGCTGTCGTCGCTCGCGAGAAACGCGGCCATCGCAGCAATTTCCTCGGGCCTGCCCGCGCGCTTCATCGGCGTCATGCTGCCGATGCGCGCCTCGACCCCGCGCTCGCGCGCCTGCTCGAACACCTTGCGCGTCATGTTCGTCTCGACCAGCCCCGGCAGGATCGCGTTGACGCGCACGCCGGTGCCGCTGAAGGCGTTGGCAGCGCATTGCGTCAAGCTGTTTACCGCCGCCTTGCTCGCACTGTAGGAGATCGCACCGGCGTTCGCGCGCAATGAGGCAGCCGACGAAGTGAGGATGATCGAGCCGCTGCCCTGCGCCGTCATGATGCGGCCCGCGTGCTTCACGGCCAGGAAGCAGCTGACGGTGTTGACGCGCCACACATCGTTCCACTCGTCGACGCTCTGCTCCAGCAGCGGCGTGTTCGTGCCGGGGGTGCCGATGTTCGCGAAAAACACATCGAGGCCGCCAAACTCCGCACCGCAGCGCGCAACGACCGCTTCGACGTTCGCTTCGACCGTCACGTCCGTCACCATCGCCACAGCTCGGCCCCCAGCGGCACGGATCAGCGCCACCGTCGCCTCGGTGTTGCCGATGCTGCGGCCGACGACCAGCACCGCGGCGCCCTCCTGCGCGAAGCGCAGCGCACTCGCGCGCCCGATGCCACTGCCCGCGCCCGTGACCACGGCGCGCTTGCCGACGAGTCTGTCCAAGTTGATCTCCTCGTTCGAGCTGCGCCGCGTCCCGATCAGTGGGTCGAAATCGTCCAGCCACCATCGACGACGAGCTCGGCACCCTGTACATACAGGCTGTCGTCGCTGGCTAAAAACGCCGCGGCCGATGCGATCTCGTCCGGCTCGGCGAAGCGGCCGAGCGGCATCGACGCCATCCGGGCCCGCATCGTCACATCGTCGAATTGAGCGATCGACGCCGGTGTGCCGACCATGCCAGGGACAAGGGCGTTGACGCGGATGCGATGCGGGCTCAACTCGACGGCCGCTGCTCGTGTCAGGCCGAGCACGCCGGCCTTCATCGCCGCATAGGCGATCGCGTGGGGCATTGGCTGCCGCGCCGAGGTCGAGCCGAGGTTGACGATGGCCCCGCCGCCGCGCCTTTTCATCTGCGGGACCACCGCCTGCATCGTCCAGATCGAGGCTTTCAGGCCGACGTCGAACATGCGGCCGACACTTTCTTCGTCCACCTCGGCCAGCGGCTGGAACCGGGCCCAGACCGCGTTGTTGACGAGCACACCGACCGGGGCGGCGAAGTCGCGCTCGACGGCCGCGAAGGCTTCGATCACCGACGCGCGCCGGCCGACATCGGCGCGATAGCCGCGCGCCTCGATGCCGCGCTCGACCAGCGCCGCGACCGTGGCCTGCAAGCGCACCGCGCCGACATCGAGGCAGGCGATGCGCCCGCCCTCGGCCGCGAAGCGCTCGGCGATCGCCAGGCCGATGCCGCGTGCCGCTCCGGTGACGACGCAGACCGTGCCGCAGAGGCGGGTGCGGCCTGCCTCAGACGGCATAAGCGTCGGTCGCGCCCGCGCCCCAATCCGCCAGCACCTCGGCGCCGTGCTGGCCGGGCGCGGGCGCCGGCCGACGCAGGCCGCCCGGCGTGCGGCTGAAGCGCGGTGCCGGGCTCGGGTGCTGCACGCCGTCGAAGTCGCTGAAAACGCCGCGCCCCTGCAGGTGCGGATTCAGCGGCGCTTCGTCGAGATCGAGCACGGGCGAGAAGCAGGCGTCGCGCCCTTGCATGACCGCGACCCACTCATCCCTCGTACGGGTTCGGAAGACGGCGGCGAAGCGCTCGTGGACGCTCGGCCAACTGCTGCGGTCGTTTTGCGGCGGTAGTTGGGCGGCGTCCAGACCCAAGCCCTCGAGCAGGGCGGCGTAGAAGCGGGCCTCCATCGCACCGACCGCTACGTAGCGGCCGTCGCGGGTCTCGTAAGTACCGTAGAACGGCGCGCCGCCGTCGACGATGTTCTCGCCGCGGTCGTCCGTCCAGTCGCCCATCTGGCGAAAGGCCGAGAACGCCGACATGAGATTGGCCAGGCCATCGACCATCGCCGCATCGACGACCTGGCCGTGCCCCGAGCTGCGCGCCTCGATCAGGGCTGCGAGGACGCCGACCGCGAGGTACATCGCGCCGCCGCCCAGATCGGCCGCCAGATTCAGCGGCGGCACCGGCGGGCGGCCCTTTTCGCCGATGCAATGCAGCGCGCCGCTGAGCGCGAGGTAGTTGATGTCGTGGCCGACCGCCTGTGCGAGCGGGCCGTCCTGGCCCCAGCCAGTGACACGGCCGTAGACCAGCCGCGGGTTCAGCATCAGGCAGTCGTCCGGGCCGACACCGAGTCGCTCGGCGACACCCGGTCGAAAGCCCTCGATCAGGATGTCGGCACGCCGCGCCAGCTGCAGCGCGGTGGCCACGGCCGCCGGCGTCTTCAGGTCGAGCGCGATGGAACGCTTGTTGCGGTTGTAGAAATCGAATTGCGGCGGTACCGGCGAGCCCAGATCGACAGCCTGCACCCGGTCGATGCGCACCACATCGGCGCCCATGTCGGCGAGCAAGGCGCCGCAGAAGGGCGCCGGCCCGATCGCCGGCAGCTCAAGCACCCGCACGCCGCTGAGCGGCCCGCACTGTTTCACGCCGACTTTCGTTGCTCGCCGGGCAAAACATAGGGCAGCAGGCCGAGACCGACCATGCGCACCGCATCGATCAGGCCGTTCCCCGGCTCACTCATGTTCATGCTCCGCTTTATCGATACTGGTACTTTGCAACACCGTACACGACCTTACGATGGGGGCTTGTACCGACAACCTGCGCTTCGGGTCAGCGGCGCGTTACTGGAGATATCCGACGATGAAGGCAGCCGTTCTCGAATCTCGTGGCCGCGCCGGCCTGTTCCTGCGCGATATCCCGATCCCGACACGCCGGCCCGGCGAGGCGCTGCTGCGCGTCCACGCCGCCGGCCTGAACCGGGTCGATCTCTACATGCGAGACAACGGTGCGGGCATTACGCACAGCCTGCCGCAGACGATGGGCGTCGAGGCCGCGGGCGTGGTCGTCGAGGCCGATGCCGAAAGCGGCTTGGCGCCCGGCCAGAAGGCCGTCGTCTACTCCAATGCCTTTTGCGGCGCATGCCGCTACTGCCTTGCCGGCGACCAGCCGCTGTGCCTGCGCGCCCGGATCATGGGCGAGCACCGCGACGGCGCGTTCGCCGAGTACGTGACGATGCCCGCGCGCTGCGTGCTGCCGCTGCCCGAGCACGCCGACCTGGTCGGCGCCGGCACCCTGCTCACGGCTTACCTGACCGCATGGCGCATGCTGTTCGGCAAGCGCATGCTGCGCCCCGACGAGACGGTGCTGGTGGTCGGCGTCGGCGGCGGTGTCGCCGTCGCCTGCCTGCAGCTGGCACTGCACGCCGGCGCCCGCGTCTTCGTCACCTCGTCGAGCGACGACAAGCTGGCACGCGCCGCCGCGCTCGGCGCGACCGCCGGCATCCACTACCGAAACGAGAAGGTGGCCCAGCGCGTGATGGAGTTGACCGACGGTGCCGGCGTCGATCTGGTGCTCGACAGCTCCGGCGCCGCCAGCTGGGACGACTCGCTGCGCTCGCTGCGTCGAGGCGGCCGGCTCGTGACCTGCGGCGCGACCACCGGCTCGAACCCGCCGGCGGACCTGCAGCGCGTCTTCATCCGCCAACTCGAGATCTACGGCTCCACCGGTGGCAGCATCGAAGAGTGCCGCCAGCTGGTCGCGCTGTTCGCCGCTGGCGGCGTGACGCCGGTGATCGACCAGCGCTTCGCCCTCGACGAATTGCCCACCGCCTTCGACCGGCTCGAGCGCGGCGAACAGTTCGGCAAGCTCGTCGTGACGATGACCTGATCGGGGTGCGCGCCGAGCCGCGCCATTCGTCGCGTTGCCCGACCGGTTCGAAACGTCGCTCGAGGATGTTCTGCAGATTCATGGTCGGTCTGCTCAGCGGTGGCGGCGCTTCCGGCAGGGCTACGCAGGCACGCAAGTTCCTCACGGGTTGTCGATGAGTTGCGCGCCGCGCCTCGCGTACGCGCGTGCCAGCCGCCGGCCCACGCGCGAGGCGTCGGGCAGGAAGCCGTTGCCGGCCTCGCCGCGCATCGCCACGCCGGCACTGCCGACGGCGCCGCGGAACATGGCGAAGACCTGGTGGAAGGTCGTCATTCGCTCGTCGGACCCGGCGAGTCGGTAATAGCGATCGAGGTAAGCGTCCTCTGTCGGGATGCCCATGCTCTGCAGCGGCAGGCCGAGCAGACCCCCGTTCTCGTCGGGCGCCATCCGCCAGGCCTGGCTGTTGAACGCGACATCGACGAGCGGGTGACCGAGCGTGGAGAGCTCCCAGTCGAGCACACCGACGACGCGCGGCTCGATCGGATGGAACATCAGGTTGGTGATGCGGAAATCGCCGTGGCAGAGCGCCAGCGTGGCGCTGTCGGGCACCCGCTCCGAGAGCCAGGCGACGACGCGGTCGAGATCGGGATTGTCGTCGTCGCCGTGGCGGAACTGCGCCCACTGCTGCGACCAACGGCTCAGCTGACGTGCGAAGTAGTTGCCCGGTCGGCCGTAGTCGGCGAGGCCGACGGCGTTGAAATCCAGGCTGTGCAATGCGGCCATCGTCGCCGCCATCGAGTCGTACATCGCACTGCGGTCGAGGGCCGGCATGCCCGCCATCGCAAAGCCCTCGAACACGCGCCCGTCGACGCGCTCCATCAGGTAGAACGGCGTGCCGACGATGTCGCGCTCGCTGCAATAGAGCAGCGGCGACGGCACCGGCACGGCGCTGTCGCGCAGCGCTGTCAGCACGCGGTACTCGCGGTCGATCGCATGCGCCGAGGGCAGCAGCACGGCGTTCGGCTGTTTGCGCAGCACGGCCTGCCAGTCTCCCCGCCGCACGAAGTAAGTCGGGTTCGACATGCCGCCGACCGTGCGCTCGACGATCAGTTCACCGGCCAGACCGGGCAGCGCCTGGCGCAAGAAGTCATCGAGCCGACCGACCTCGAAGTCGATGCCGCTCACTGCGACACCCCGCCCGCCGGGCACGGCGATCGACCCTCGGCGAGGATCGGACCTTGCTCGAAGCGGCCCGGCGCGGCGGCCCGCGGCGATGCCGAACTCATGACGTCGTGCGCTTGCCTGCGAAGCCGAAAAGGTATTGCGCCACACGGCGCTTCTGGACCTCCTCGGAGCCTTCGGTGATGCGATAGCGGCGATGGTGGCGGTAAATGTGCTCGAAGGGCAAGGCCCGGCTGTAGCCCATGCCGCCGTGCGTCTGCATGGCCTGGTCGGCCGCTTCGCAGCACAGCCGGTTCGCGCGGAAGTTGCAGATCGAAACCATGTCGCTGATCTCGAGCGGATCCTGGCGGTCCATCTGCCAGGCGGTCTTGAAGATGAAGTTGCGCACCATCTCGCACTCGGCATAGAGCTCCACCAGCGGGAACTGGATGGCCTGCTTTTTCGACAGCGGCTCGCCGAAGGCGATGCGCGAGCGCGCGTAGTTCGCCGCCTCGGCAATGCAGTAACGCGCCGCGCCCGCACTCGCCGCCGCCTGTCGGATGCGGTTCTCGTGGATGAAGCGCTGGGCGACTTTGAGGCCTTGCCCTTCCGCGAAGAGGATCGCGCTGTCCGGCACCCGCACGTTCTTCAACTCGGTCTCGGCGTGGTCGCTCGGCATGTTGAAGGTCCAGTGGTTGTAGAGCACGTTGTGCCCGGGTGCGTCGGTCGGCACGATGAAGGCGGTGATGCCGTCGGCATCGCCGGCTTTGCCCGACGTGCGTGCGAAGACGAGGTTTCCGTGCGCGCGCGCGACCTGGCTGTTCCAGCGCTTCATGCCGTTGATGACCCAGTGGTCGCCGTCGCGTGTCGCCGTGGTGTCGAGCCAGGTGGCGTCGCTGCCGTGCCCGGGCTCGGTGAGCGCGAACGACAGGTGCATGTTGCCGGTGATGATGCCGTCGATGTACTTCTTCTGCTCGGGCGTGCCGTAGGCGTCCAGGACCGGCACGATCGGGAAGTTGCCGACGATCGAGGACTCGTCCTGCAGGTCGTTGTGCAGGCCCAGGCCCCTGGCCGCGAGATGCTCACGGATTGCCGCGACCATCAGGTTGGACGCTGCCTGGCCGCCGCAACTACGCGGCAAGCCCAGGCGCAGGTGACCGGCCCTGTCGGCACGGCGCTCCATCTCGCCGATCAGCGCCCGCCACTCGGCGCGCGGACGGCCGTCGTTGTCCCAGTCGGTGCGGGCGTTCTCGCGCCGATGGTCGAAGAACTGCATGTTTTCGCGCTCGAGCGGCTCGATGTCGGACTCGATGAACGCGTCGAGCTCGGCGAGCTTGGCCGTGATGTCGGCGGGCAGCTGAAAGTCCATGACAAAGGTCTCCGGATGACGGTGATCGGGCGCCTGACGACCGGTTTGGTATGCGTCTGCGACCTTACACATGCGTACTACAGGCGTCAATCGGGTTGACCCTCTGACTGCGGCCCTGCCGCCGGCTGTGATCGCCCGTCACAGACGCTGTTCGACCGCGCGCACTTCCCCGGGTCGCGTCGCTGCGGCAGTATTGCCGGGCGGTTCGCCGAACCGTTGTTGACCGATCCGGAGACGCCATGGAACCTCGCACCGAACTGCAAGCCGCTTTGCTCGACAGCCTGCAGCGCGTCGTCGACAAGGAGATCGCGCCGATCGCCCACCAGATGGACGAGACCGAGACCTTCCCGAAGCAGCTGATCCCGATCTTCGGCGAACTCGGCCTGATGCAGGCGCGCGTGCCGGAGGAGTACGGCGGCCCGGGCCTCGACCTCACGACCACCTGCATGGCCAAGGAGCTGGTCGCCCGCACCTCGATGACCGGGGCGCAGCTGATCAACCAGAACACCATCTCGTTCGTGCTGCCGCTGCTGCACTTCGGCACCGAGGCGCAGCGCCGCAAGTGGCTGCCGATGGTCGCCAGGGGCGGCATCGTCAGCTCGGTCGCGATCACCGAACCGCACGCCGGCTCCGATGTCGGGGCGATGCGAACGAAGGCGGTGCGCGACGGCGACGAGTACGTCATCGACGGCCAGAAGTGCTTCATCACGATGGCGCCGCTGGCCTCCTACATCACGCTCTTCGCGAAGACCGACAGCGGCGGCAGGCGCGGCGTCGACAACATCAGCTGCTTCATCGTCGACATGAAGAGCGCCGGCATCACGCTCGGCGGCATCGAGAAGATGATGGGGCAGCGCGGCACGCCGCACTGCGACATCCACTTCGACAATGTCCGCGTGCCGGTCGAGAACCGCATGGGCGAAGAGGGCAAGGGCTTCACTTCCTGCATGCACATCCTCGACCTGAACCGGCCGACGGTCGCGGCCAGCGCCGTCGGTGTCGCGCAGGGCGCGTTCGACGTCGCCGTCGCTTACGCAAAAGACCGCAAGGCCTTCGGCAAGGCGATCGGCGAGTTCCAGGGCATGCAGTTCATGCTGGCCGACATGCACATGCAGATCGAGGCCGGCCGCGCCCTGCTCTACCAGTGCACCCGCGCGATCGACGCCGGCCGGCTCGAACGGCTCACCGAAATGGCGTCGATGGTGAAGTGCTTTTGCTCCGACATGGCGATGAAGGTGACGACCGACGCGGTGCAGATCATGGGCGGTCATGGCTACGTCCGCGGCAACCACGTGGAGCGCATGATGCGCGACGCCAAGGTGCTGCAGATCTACGAAGGCACGAACCAGATCCAGCGCATGGTGATCGCGCGACGCGCGCTCGGCTTGCATTAGAACGCCATGGCCGCCCTGTCACCCGGCGCACCTGGCGCATTGAGCGGCATCCGCGTGCTCGACTTCACTTTCGTGATGTCGGGCCCGTACTGCACCCGGCTGCTGGCCGACCTCGGTGCCGACGTCATCAAGATCGAATCGAAGAACGGTGACCTGACGCGCAACCGACCGCCGTTGCGCGACGGCAAGAGCAGCTACTACGCGGCCCTCAACTGCGGCAAGCGCAGCCTCGTGCTCGACCTCAAGCACCCGGCGGCGCGCAGCCTGCTGCACGAACTGGTTGAACACGTCGACGTGGTGGTCGAGAACTTCCGCCCCGGCGTGATGAAGCGGCTCGGGCTCGACCACGAGACGCTTTCGGCGCTCAACCCGCGGATCGTCTATTGCTCGATCTCCGGCTTCGGCCAGGGGCAGAGCGGCGACGGCAAGGGCGCTTACGCACCGACGCTGCACGCGCTCTGCGGCTTCGACCGGGCGATGGCCAGCCACCAACCCGACAGCGACCGGCCGCCGAACACCGGCATCTTCGTCGCCGACGTGCTCGGCGGCTCGCTTGCGTTCGGCGCCATCCAGGCCGCGCTGGTGCAACGCGCACGCACCGGACGCGGCGACCGGGTCGACGTGTCGCTGCTCGACTCGATGCTCAGCCTGCTGGTATGCGAGCTGCAGGAGTCGCAATTTCCCGAGCAGCCGCGCCACTTCGTCTACCAGCCGACGCGCGCCAGCGACGGCTGGTTGATGGTCGCGCCGACCACGCAGGACAACTTCGCCGCGCTGTGCGAGGCCACCGGCCACCGCGAGTGGCTGGCCGACCCGCGCTTCGCGACCGGCAGCGGCCGCCAGCGCCACTGGACGGCGTTTCTCGCCGAGCTCGACCGGTGGGCCGGCCAGCACAGCGTCGCCGAGTGCGAGCGTTTGCTGGACGCGCACAAGGTGCCGTGTTCTCGCTATCTCGATATTGCCGAAGCGGCGCGCCTGCCCTCGGTCGTGGAGCGCGGCACGCTCTGCGAGGTGGACGACGGCGCCGGCGCGTTCTCCATCATCGGCGCGCCGTTTCGCATGACCGAAGGCAACGCCGGCCCGCGCGCGCACCTGCCGGCGCTCGGCGCCGACGCGCAGGAGGTGCTGGGCGGCCTGCTGCGGATGAGCGCGGAGCAGATTGCCGAACTACAGGATGCGGGTGTCGTCGGCGGTGCGGTTGGCGGCGGTGCGGTGGACGGCGGCGTGGCTGTCCACGACGGGGTGCCAGCCGTTGCCGCTCAGGTCTGAAGCTTCGCTGCCAGGAAGTCGATGAACGCCTTTACCCGGGGGCTGATGTTGCGCTTGCTCGCGTAGACCGCGAACACCGGCTCCTCGGCATCGACCTGCAGATCGCCCAGCACCGGCACCAGCGCGCCGGTCCGCAGATCGTGGCCGACCACGAACTCCGACAGCCGCACGATGCCCAGGCCCTGACAGGCGAGCAGGCGCAACAGCTCGGATGAGTTGGAGTCGATGCTGCCGCGCGGGTCGAGGCTGATCGTGCCGGCCGGGCCGCGCATCGGCCAGCTGCTGCGGTACGAACCGGGCAAGAAGTTCAGGCACTGGTGCCGCTCGAGGTCCGCCGGCTCGAGCGGCGTGCCGGCACGCTCCAAGTAGTCGGGCGAGGCGCAGATCAACCAGCGGCTCGTCGCGATGCGCCGGGCCACCAGTGAGGAATCGGGGATGTAGCCGCTGCGCAGCGACACGTCGATCTGGTTGTCGAACAGGTCCACCGGCGCTGCGGTCAACATGAACTCGAGCCGCAGCTGCGGGTAGCGGCCGATGAACTCGGCGACGATCGGCGCGAGATTGAACTGCGCGAACGCCAGCGTGCTGTTGATGCGCAAGACCCCGCCGACCTGGGCACCGCGCTCGCCGAGCACATGCTCCGCATCGTCGAGCGCGTCGAGAACGCGCTTTGCGGCCTCCAGATAACGCTCGCCCTCCTGCGTCAGCTGCACCCGGCGCGAAGTCCGGTCGAAGAGGCGAACGCCGAGCCGGTCCTCGAGCCGCTGAATCAGCTTGCTGATGGTCGACGGGTTGCAGTCGAGGCGGCGCGCCGCGGCCGAAAAGCTCGCCTCCTCGGTGACCCGCAGGAACACCTCGAGTTCGCGGATACGGTCGCTCACGGCTCTTGATGTAGCCGATCAGCGCGTCAGGCGGTCTTGATCCACATGGCCTCGGCCCGCAGGTATTCGGCCCTGTGTCGGGGCGCCGGACACGCGCCCGTCGCCGCTCGTCTTGTAGCCGCCGAGGGGAACGGCCGGGTCCATCACCTGGTGGCAGTCGACCCGGACGGTGCCGGTGCGCAGGCTCCTGGCAAACCGGTGAGCGGTGTTCAGGTCGCGTCCAGACGTCGCTGCCCGGACCATGGACATGACCTGCTGACGATCGAAGGGCTTGCAATGGCTCCACTTCCCTTGGAAGGCACGGCGCGCGGCGCCGACGGCGAGGTCGATGTCGCGGGCATGGCCCTTGGCCACCCCCGTGAGCCGTTCGCCGGCCGACGGATTCAGCGTGGCGAAAGTTGTGCCGGAGGCGGCCGGCGTCGCCTGGCCGGCGATGAACAGGCCCTTCGGCCCGCCGTCGAGGAACGCTGGGCCCAGCGTATGCGTTCGAGTGACCATGGTTCAACACCTCTCGTGCGGGGAAATCGAAATGCGCCGGTCACTCAGGCCAGCGCAGGCTCGGCGCAGGCTGCGACCGCGGTTCGCCCGGTGGCGCCCGCGAGTATGAAATCAGCGGCGCGCTCGCCGATCATCGTCGCCGGCGCGCTGGTGTTGCCGCCGATGATGTTCGGCATGATCGAGGCGTCGGCGACGCGCAGGCCGGCGATGCCGTGGACGCGCAGTCGCGCGTCGACGACGGCCAGTGCATCATCGGCAAGCCCCATCTTGCAGGTGCCGACGGGGTGGTACGCGGTCGTGACCTGCGCCCGGATGGCTGCTTCCAGCCGCGCGTCGCTCCGCAGTTCGCCGCCCGGCTCGAGCTCGCCCTGCGCATGGCGCGCCAGCGCCGACGCGGCGAAGATGCGGCGCGCCTCGCGCAGCCCGCGCACCAGGGTCGCCACGTCGGCGGGGTCGTCGAGGAAGCGCGGGTGCAACACCGGCCGAGCCTGCGGATCCGCGGAGGCGAGTTCCAGGTGACCGCGCGACACCGGCCGCAACAGCTGCACCAGGAGCAGGAAACCGTGCTCCCGCGGGATCGTCCGCGCCGTGCCTTTCAAGCCGACGAGGAAGGTCATCTGCACATCGGGCCGCGCCAGACCCGGCAGCGTGCGCATGAAGCCACCGGCCTCGGCCGCGTTCGACGCCAGCATCCCGCGCCGACCGAACAGGTAGCGCAGCGGGCTCACGGCGATGCGCGGCAGCGAGCGCAACGACAGCGCATACGACTCGGCGCTCGGGTTGCGCGTCGAGACGAACACGGTCGGATGATCCTGCAGGTTCTGGCCGACGCCGGGCAGCGCTGCCTTCACCTCGATGCCGTGGCGCTGCAGCTCCGCCTCGGGGCCGATGCCGGACAGCATCAGCAGCTGCGGCGAGTTCACCGCGCCGCCGCACAGGATCACTTCGCAGGCCGCGGTGAGCCGCTCGCGCTGCCCGTGGCGCAGGATCGTGACACCGGTGGCCCGCGCACCGCTCAGGTCGATGCGCTCGACGAGCGTGTCGGCGAACACCTGCAGGTTCTCGCGCGCCAGCACAGGGTGCAGGAAGGCACGCGAGTTCGACAGGCGCATGCCGTCGCGCTGGTTCAGCTCGTAGGCGCCGCAGCCGTCCTGCTCGGCGCCGTTGAAGTCGTCGTTGCGCCGATGGCCGGCCTCGACCGCCGCCTCGACGAATGCCCGCGACAGCGGGTTCGACGAGGCCGGCCGCTGCACATCGAGCTCGCCGCCGACACCGTGGTGCTCGCTCGCGCCGGCCCGGCGATTCTCATGGCGCTTGTAGGCCTCGAGCACGCTGGCGTAGCCCCAGCCCTCGTTGCCGAGTGCCGCCCAGTCGTCGTAGTCGCTGCGGTGGCCGCGGATGTAGACCGAGCCGTTGACCGAGCTGCAGCCGCCGAACAGCTTGCCGCGCGGGCAACCGATCAGCCGCCGGTCGACGCCGCCGCCACCGGTGAACACGTGCTGCCAGTTGTAGCGGGCGTGCGGCAGCAGGAAGATGTTGCCGATCGGCAGCAGCGTCTTCAGATTGACAGGGAACCGCCGGTCGGACGGGCCGGCCTCGATCAACGCCACCCGCACCGACGGATCGACCGAGAGCCGGTTCGCGATGACGCAACCCGACGAGCCGGCGCCGATCACGATGTAGTCGAACCCCCTGGAACGTCCGGGCACGGTATCTCCTTGTTCTGCATCCGGCCACGAGGGCCCGGCGACGATGGGTCAGGATCGTCGGCGATCATGGGCGCTGCAAGGCGCAGCCCGGCACATCGTCTGTGATCGCGCGGCACAGCTTGGAAGCCGGTGTCAGGGGCCGGTGTCAGGGGCCGGCATCAGGGATGGACCGGCGTCATCAGGTTCTCCTGGGTCGCGCTGGCCACCAGCATGCCGCGCGCATCGTGCACGGTGGCGATCGAGAGCCCACGACCGCGCCCCGCGCTCGGGCTTTGCACGTCGAAGTGCAGCCAGTCGTCGGCGCGTGGCGGACAGTGGAACCAGATGGCGTGGTTCAGGCTGGCGACGTGGAGCCGCATGCCGTCGCGCAGCATCTCCGGCACATGCACTCCGACGCTGGCGAAGTTGATCCACCAGTCCGACAGGTAGGCGAACGCCGCCGCCTGCAGCAGCGGCTCGTCGGGCAGCGGGTCGCGGGTGCGCAGCCAGAAGCGCAAAGCGGCGTCGGCCGACGACAGGCCGAGGCCACGCTCGGGGTCGGCCAGGCGCAGGTCCAGACCAACCGACTCGAACGGGTAGCCGAGCGTGCGCCAGACGACGTCGGCAGTCTCGGCCGGCAGGTCTTCGAAGCGCGGCAGGGTTTGCGGATCGACGTCGCCTGCCCGCGACGGCGTCGCGTGCTCCGGGCTCGGTAGCGGGAGCGCGAAACTCACCTGCGCATCGAGCACGACGCGGCGCGTCCGGGGCGTCTCGCCGGCCTGGGTGCCACGAACGTGGCGCGAGGCGAAGCGCTTGCCGTCCTGCAGGGTCGTCACCTCGTAGTCGATCGGTCGCTCGGGGGTCGCGCTCTGCAGGAACATGAACTGCATCGCGGTGACGTCTCGATCCGGCGGCGCGGTCATCGCGGCGGCCATCAGCGCATGGCCGAGCAGTTGCCCGCCGAACACGGTGCCGCGGGCGTTGGGGCTCGCATGACGGCTGCGAAAGGTCGAGGCGCCGACCGGCTGCAGACGCAGCAGCGCCTCGATGTCGCGCGCATTCCACGGCAGGAGCACGTCGCGATCCATCGTTCAGCGGCCCTGGAACACCGGCTTGCGCTTTTCGATCTGCGCGGCGATGCCCTCTTGCGCGTCGAGCGTGGCGGAGACGCGCGCCAGCGTCAGCGCCTCGTCCTCGAGCTGGGCTTCGAGCCGAGCCGCACCGGCCTCCATGAAGAGGCGCTTGATCTCGCCATAGGCCACCGTCGGGCCGGCGGCGAGCCGGCGGGCGAGCGCCAGCGCGTCGTCCTGCAACTGCGCGTCGGCGACCACCTGATCGACCAGACCGGCCCGCATCGCCTCTTCGCTGGGCAGCACTTCGGCGAGCAGCACGAAGCGGCGCGCGCGGGCCACGCCCATGCGGTGGGTCAGCGTCACGGAGGAGCCGGAGTCGCAGCTGAAGCCGAGTTGAGCGAAGGCCGAGCCGATGCGTGCCGACGCTCCGGCGAGCACCACATCGCAGCCCGCCAGCAACGCCACGCCGCCACCCATCGCGTAGCCCTGCACGGCCGTGACGACCGGCACCGGCAGGCGCCAGAAACGCTGCAGACCCATGTGCAGATCGGCCGTCCACTCGCGGACCAGCGGCGCGAGGCGGTCGCGCACCGGATAGAACGTCTTGAGGTCGCCACCGAAGCTGAAATTCGCGCCTTCGGCACGCAGGAGCACGGCGCGCAAGCCGGGTTCGTCGAGCAGGTCGGAGGCGACTTGCCTGAAGTCGCGGCCGAAGGCGCCGTCGATCGGGTTGCCGCGCGCCGGCTGTGCCAGCGTCAGGATGGCCAGACCACCCTGCAATTCGGCCTGGATGGATTCGGTGGATTTCATGGCGTCTCGTCTCCTGGACCAGCGGCTTTCAGGGCCGGCCGTTGCGGGCAAACCCGCCTACTGTTCCGTAGCGGACTATAAGCTACCGTATTAGAATTTAGCATCCATCGGAGCGGCCTCGCAGGGCCTCGTGAACCCTATGTTGACCCCTCAGGACGACCTCATCGGCCATCAGTTGCCGACCACCTTCGACCAGATCGACAACAGCGATCCGGCGTGGATGGAACGGCTCTGGTACACCGGCCACCCGATACCGGCCGCCGACATCATCTTCGACATCGGCCTCGGCTACCACCCGAACCGCAACGTGATGGATGCGTTCGCGGGCGTCGCGGTGCCGGGCAGGCAATGGAACTTCCGCGCCTCGCGCCGGCTCCGGCCCGATCCGCTCACGACGACCGTCGGCCCGTTGGCGATCAAGGTGATCGAAGGCCTGCGCCGCCATCGGCTGACGCTGGGCGACAACGACTCGGGCATCCGCTTCGATATCGAGTTCATCGGCACCTTGAATCCGCACGAGGAAAAGGCGCACCTGCGCCGTCGCGACGGCCGGGTCACCGAGAACATGGCGCGCGGCCAGCAGCTCGGACGCTACAGCGGCTGGCTCGAGTTCGACGGCCGGCGCGTCGAGCTCGACAGTGCCGGCTGGCTGGGCCAGCGCGATCATTCCTGGGGCGTGCGCGCCGAAATGCGCACCGACGAGACGACGCCGCCGCTGACCTACTACCCGCCCTTCTTCTATTGCTGGACGACCGCGCAGTTCGCGAACCGCGGGCTGCACATCTTTTTCAAGGAGCGTGCGCCGGGCGAAAAGATCTACCTGTCGGGCGAAGAAGTGTTCGGCATCGGCAACCGGGTTTCAGGCCGCAACCAGCTGGTCGCGGTGACGCACGAGGCGCGCTGGCTGGCCGACCCGCACGGCCAGTCGATGCAAGACATGACGTTCCAGTTGACTTTTGCCGATGGCAGCCAGCGGCCGTTGTCGGTGCGTGTGCTGCCGACCAGGTACTTCTTGAAAGGCGGCCTGTACGGCGGCCTCGACGGCTGGTTCCACGGTGACGACCGGGGCAAGCTCTACTTCGAGCACGAGGTGTGGGATCTGACCGACCCGTCGATTCGCAAGACGGTGCGCACGCTCGCCGATCAGGTGGTCGAGGTGCGCGACGGCGACGAGGTCGGCTACGGCATCATCGAATACGGCGTCGGCAAGGGCTTTGCGCAGTACGAATCGGTGCAGGGGCACCCGCCGATCTGAGTCGCCGAAGCGGCGCGCCCATGGGCCTGCGCAGTGCGGGCGAATCGACGACGGGGCGCTCCGGCTCGTCTTGTGCCTCCGAACCAGCGCCGTAGAGCTTCACGCTTTGGCGCTCTTGCGTCGTGCCACCATCGCGGCGACGCGCGCATCGATCGCCTCGCCGCCGACTTGCGCGTTGTTGGCGATCGAGATGCGCCGCTCTAGGGCGAGCGCGTCGCTCAGCGGCAATGCGGCTCCTTCGTCGAGCAGCCGCTTGTAGGCCGTCAGCGTTTCGGGAACCGCGGCGGCCATCTGGCGCGCGATCCATTCTGCCTTGGCGATCAGCGCATCCGGCGCGACGACGTGGTTGACGAGACCCCAGGCCAAAGCCTCTTCGGCGCCGATGAAGCGGCCGGTCAATGCCAGCTCCTTGGCGCGGTTCAGGCCGATCAGCCTCGCCAGCCGCACCGAGCCGCCCCAGCCGGGCAGCAAACCGACGGCCGCATGCGTGTCGGCGAAGCGCGCCTCGGTCGACGCTACCAGCAGGTCACAAGCGACCGCGATCTCGAGGCCGCCGGTCACCGCCATGCCGTTGATCGCACCGATCACCGGCCCGGAAAACGAAAGCAGCGCCTGCACCGGATCGTTCTCATAGGCGCCGGCAGCGAGCTTGTCGGAGCTGCGCCATTCCTCCAGGTCCATGCCGGCCGTGAAGGCGCGGCCGGCGCCGGTAAGGATCAGGACGCGCACGGCCGGATCGGCTTGCAGATCCGCGACTGCGGCAACCATCTCGCCCCGCAACTCGTTCGACAGCGCGTTGAACTTGTCAGGACGGTTGAGGACGAGCGTCGCGAATCCGTCGTCGTGGCGAACGACCTGCAGCGTCTGGTAGGGGCCGTTCGTCATGGGACCTTGCATCCCGCGCTCAGTGGCGAGAACAGCGCTGCACCCGGGTCGATGGCGAGCCTTGCGAAGGCCGTGGCCGCGAGCCATGGCGAGCGTCGGGTTCGTGACAGGGGTTCATCGCGTCGTCTCCATCGCGGTCACATACAGTCGCTCAGTCCTCGGAACCGCTCGACATCTCGGCAAACAGCGGCCGCGGCGAATTCCTCAGTTCCAGGCTGACCTCGGCGCGCATCGCGGTGCCAAGCAGCGTTTCGATCTGCTCGGCGATGCCCGGCGCCAGCGCGCCGCGATGCGCATCGAGCCAGCCGAGCAGCTCGCCGATGGCGCGGTTGGCGTCGTCGCGGGCGGCGAGCAGTTCGGCGATCGGCACCGGCTGGGGCATGGCGCCCGTTGGAAGCGTCGGCAGTGTCGATGCGTCGTCGCGGCCCTGCAGCAGCCCGGCGACGCCGGCGAGCGCCGTGCGCTGGGCATCGAGTTGCTGGAGCAGGAAGCCGGCGGACCAGTCGGCCCGCACCTTGAACGTGTTCAGCAGGTTGATGAGGCCGAAGACCTGTCCGCGCGCGAACTCGTCGTCGATCCGCGTCAGAACTTCCTTGCGCAAGGTCGCGTTCATGCCGTCGATCAGGCGTCCGAAGGAGTTGTTCATCGGCTTCCCCCGGGGGTCGCATGCGGGTTGGCCGAACACACCTCGCAAGTCAGCGAACGGCATCGGGGGGGCGTCATGGTCATGTCATTTCCCTTCGATCGTCTTTTCCATCTGGCGCAGGCAGGTGGCGATCTGGCTGCCCATCGCGGGCATGCGCATGTCGTTGAAACGCCCCTCCTCGAAGCAGCGGGCTGCGGCCATGTGGGTGGCGGCCAGTTTCAGCAGCGAGAGCACCTGGTAATAGCGCACCGACTCCATCGAGACGGCAAAGCCCGCCTTTTCGCCGTAGCGCGCGTAGAACCACTCCGGCTCGGCAAGGCGACAGATCAGCTTGCTGCCGCCCATGTACACGGCCAAGCTGGCCCAGCCGAGGTCCTCGTGCGGGTCGCCGAGGTGCACGAGCTCCCAATCGAGGATCGCGGTGATGGTGCCGCCTTGCTCGAGGAAATTGCCGGTGCGGTAGTCGCCGTGGACGATCGCGACCCGCGGCGCGACCGGGCAATGAGCCTTCAACCAGCGGATGCCCCAGTCGGCGAGCGGATAAGGGCGCATCGCCCAGCGTGCGATCTGCGTCTGCCAGTACTCGACGTTGAGGCGCGCCGCATTGTCGGCCGTAATGCCGTGCGCCATCTCGGCGATCGGCTTTTCGGCCCACGGAACACGGTGCAGCGCCGCGAGCGCATCGACGAACTGTTCGGCCAGGCGTCCGCGGTAGGTGTCTTCCAGGCCCGGTTCGTTGGCCGAAACCCAGGGTACGACGGCGTCGCCCGAGACCTTCTCGCAGAACATGAACGGCGCGCCGAGGATGCTCGCGTCGTCGCTGCTCCAGTAGGCGCGAGGCACCGGCACGGCGCTGCCTTCGAGCGACTGCATCGAGAGCACCTGCGGCTTGGCGCTGTAGGGTGCGAACAAACCGTAATCGGGGCCGAGGCGCAGGATCAATTCACGGGTCTCGCCGGCCTCACCGTCGATTCCGCTGATCGGCACAGCGTAGGTCAGCCAGGAGAAGCCGACCGGAAAGCGCCGGACCGTGCCGACCTGCACCGGATGGCCGAGCTGTGCCGCCAGGTACGCGGCGATTTTCGGCGCGAGAGTGCTGTCGTCAATGAGCGTCTGCATGCGATTCGATCGAGAGGTGATTGCGCTCGTTGACGCTGGCGACACCGATCGTGCCGTCGGTAGCCACGCGCAGCCGCGTCATGGAAGCGTAGCCCGGTGCGAAATGGACGATACGCTCCAGCCCGAGCGCGTGCGACAGGACGACGTTGATCGGCAGGCCGTGCGCGAACACGGCGACATGCGTGCCAGGCGCGCCGATCGACTGGTCGAGAGCGCTCAGTACCTGCGCCTTGAACGCCGCCGCATCGCCGCCGAAGTAGCCGACCGGATCGGCCAGAAAGCGCTGCCACTCGGTCGACCCTAGGGCGCGCAGCGTCTCGGTGGAGCGGTAGCGAGCCACATGGCGATCGGCTTCGGCCCAGCCCTCGACGATGTCGATGGGCAAGCCGAGCCGGTGGGCGAGCGGCTCTGCCGTCTGCAATGCGCGCGCCATCGGGCTGCTGACGATGCGCGTGATGCCTTCGAGCGCAAGCCTCGTTGCCACGGCCTCCGCCTGCACCCTGCCATCGGCGCGCAACGGCGGATCATGCGGGCGCTCGCGATCGTCTTCATCCGGACGCCCATGGCGGACGAGGACGAGCTTCATCCTGGCCGCTGCTTCAGCAGTTCGGGCAGCTCCGCGCGGTGAAAGCCCTGGAACGGCCGGCTGCGGTCGGAGGGTTCGAGCTTCCAGGTACCGCGCGCGTTCGGCGTGCCACCATCGACGCGGATGCACGAGCCGGTGATGTAGGCTGCCGCGGGCGAGAGCAGGAAGACGATCGCCGCCGACAGTTCGGCCTCGCTGCCGTAGCGTTGCAGCGGCACCGTCGGTGGGTACTGCAGGATCTTGGCCTTGGCCTCGGGCGTGTAGGTGTCGAAGCCGCTCGAGGCGATGCCGCCCGGCGCCACCGTGTTCACCCGCACGCCCGACGCCGCCCATTCGCAGGCCGCCGTCTCGCTGAGCGTGAACATGCCGCCGCGGGCCGCGGCCGAGTGCGCGTAGTCGGGCCAGCCGTGCCAGATGTCGGCGATGATGTTGACGATGGCACCGCCGTGGTTTTCCATCCAGCGGGTGTAGGCCTCGCGCATGAAGATGAAGCCGCCGGTGAGGTTGTTGCGCACCACCGCCTCGAAACCCTTGGTCGAAAGCGTCTTCATCGGCGCGCGGTACTGGCCGCCGGCGTTGTTGACGAGCGCATCGAGACGGCCGCGCAGCGCGAGCACCGCGTCGATCGTCTGGATGACCAGGGCTTCTTCGCGGATGTCGCACGGGTGCGCGCTGGCGCTGCCTCCGTCCTCGGCGATCTCGGCGCGCACCGTCTCGAGCTTGTCGGGGTTGCGGCCGACCAGCGCGACGTGTGCGCCGAGCGAGGCCAGCTCGTGCGCGGTGCAGCGCCCGATGCCGCTGCCACCGCCGGTGACGATCACGGTCTGGCCGTCGAACACGCCGGCGCGGAACACTGACTGATAGGGCATGGCCGCTTTCTAGTGTTGAACCTAGTATTGAACCGCGGCGCGGCCGATTCGGCCGCGCGCGATCACGAGCTTCATGATCTGCGCCGTGCCGTCGCCGATCTCCAGGCCCATCACGTCGCGCATGCGCTGCTGATGCGGCGAGTCCTTGCTCCAGCCGTAGTGGCCGAAGGTGAGCAGGCACTGGTGGATCACGTCGAAGGCGTTGCGCGGCCCCATCCATTTGCACATCGCGGCCTCGGAGGTGTGCGGCAGGCCGGCGTCACGCAATGCCAGCGCGTGGTAGCAGAGCTGGCGCACCGCGGCGATCTGCGATTCGCCTTCGGCCAGAGGAAAGCTCACGCCCTGGAACTGACCGATCGGCTTGCCGAAGGCTTCGCGCTCCTTGGCATAGGCCCAGGCCTCGTCGAGCGACGCCTGGGCGGCACCCACGCACTGCAGGCCGATCAGCGCACGGCTGTAGTCGAAGCCCTGCATCACCTGCGTGAAGCCCTTGCCTTCGTCGCCGAGCCGGTAGCCGGCCGGCACCTTCACGTCGTCGAAAAACACCGAGCCGCGGCCGATGATGGCGCTGCCGACGTCGTCGAAACGCGTCCGCGAGATGCCAGGCGTCGTGTACGGGATGAAGAACGCCGACACACCCTTTGCGCCCTCTTCCGGGGTGCCGGTGCGGGCGAAGATCAGGTAGGCGTCGGCGCGGTCGGCGAAGGTGATCGAGGTTTTCTCGCCGTTGATGACATAGTCGTTGCCGACCTTGCGGGCGCGCAACTGCAGGTTGCTGGCATCGGAGCCGCCGCGTGGCTCCGTCAGGCAGATCGCGACCACCGCCTCGCCGCGGGTCATCTTCGGCACCCATTCCTGAATCACCTCGGGCTGCGCGTGGCGGATCAGGATCGCCGCATTCAGCGAAGCGCCGACCGGCACCGCGCTGACGTTGAAGTCACCGTAAGCGAGCTCCTCGGCGATGATGCCGGTCGTCACGGCGTCGGCGCCCAGACCGCCGAGCTCTTCGGGCAGGTCGACGCCGATCAGGCCGAGCCGGCCCATTTCGGCGAGCAGTTCGCGGTCGAGCACGCCGAGCTGCTCGCGCTTCTGGTAGTCGGGAAGCAGCCGCTCGCGCGCGAAGCGCCGTGCAGACGCCTGCAGCGCACGTTGGTCGTCGGTCAAAACCATCTTGGGCCGTCTCCTGTGTATCGTACGCTAGTTTATCATATTGCGTTGACCTCGCCGGAGGTCTCGCTGACGGTCGCGGCGTGCTGCTCGCTCAAATCTTGCGGCCCTCGCCGGCCCAATACGGGTCGCGCAGCACGTTCTTGCGCACCTTGCCGACCGGCGTGACCGGCAGCGGCTCGGCGCGAAACTCGATGCTGCGCGGGCATTTGTAGCCACCGATCAGCGTGCGGCAGTGGGCGATCAGTTCGTCGGCCGTGGCGCTGGCGCCCTCCATCAGCACGACGACCGCATGCACCGCCTCGCCCCACTGCTCGCTCGGGATGCCGATCACCGCGGCCTCGCGCACCGCCAGGTGCAGGAAAAGCGCGCGCTCGGGCTCGATCGAATAGACGTTCTCGCCACCGGAGACGATCATGTCCTTGACGCGGTCGGCCACGTAGAGGAAGCCGTCCGCGTCGAGGTAGCCGGCGTCGCCGGTGTGCATCCAGCCGTCCTGCAGCGCCGCGGCCGTGGCCTGCGGGTTGTTGAGGTAGCCGGTCATCAGGAAATCGCTGCGCACGATGATCTCGCCGATCGTGCCAGTGGCGGCATCGCTGCCATCGGGCAGTACGACGCGGATCTCGTTGCCGAACGCCGCCTGGCCGGCCGAGCGCAGCCGTGACGCCTTTTCGCCGGCGACGATGTGGTCGCGCCAGCGCAGCATCGTCGCGAAGCCGCCGGTCTCGGTCATGCCGTAGATCTGATAGAAGCCCCAGCTCGGCACCTTCTCCATCGCTCGCAACATCAGGCCCTCCGGCATCGGCGAGCCGCCGTAGATGCAGGTTTCCAGGCTGGTCAGGTCGTAGTTCTCGAAATCCGGGTGGCTCAGCAACATGTTGACCATCGTCGGCACCAGCACCGCGTTGGTCACGCCGTACTCGCCGATCGCCCTCATCACCGCGACCGGTTCGAATTTCGGCAGGATCGCGTGCGTGCCGCCGGCGAGCGTGATGTACCAGAGCGCGCTGGCACCGGCAAAGTGGAAGTAGCCCGCGACATAGAGGAAGGTCAGGTCCTCGACGCTCGGCATCAAG
The DNA here is from genome assembly GCA_964236915.1 of uncultured Rhizobacter sp. GTDB lineage: Bacteria > Pseudomonadota > Gammaproteobacteria > Burkholderiales > Burkholderiaceae_C > LMDS01. Next base: position 25,093 of record CAXSGM010000008.1, on the reverse strand, counting down.
GCGAGATAGCAGACGGTCGCGAGGTAGACGCCCTTGTGCGACATCGCCACGCCCTTCGGGTGGGCGGTGGTGCCGCCGGTATAGAAGATCACGTAGAGGTCGTCGTCGGCGCGGTCCGCGTCCGGCATCGGCTCGTGCCGTTCGATGAGCACCTCGTAGGGCAGCATACCGGGCGGCGTCGCGCCATCGCCCATGTAGATCAGCGTCTGGACGCTGGGCATCTGCTCGCGCAACTGCTGCGCCTGGTCGAGAAAGCTGTCGTCGACGAACAGCACGCTCGCTTTCGAGTCGGCCAGTGCGTAGGCGTTCTCGGCAACCGACCAGCGGACGTTCAGCGGCGCCAGCGCGCCGCCGGCCCAGGGCACGGCGTAGAAGAGTTCGAGATAACGATCGGAGTTCATCGACAGGATGGCGACGAACGCACCGTCGCGGACACCGAGCGCACGCAACGCGGCCGCCATACGCGGCACGCGCGCACCGACCTCGCTCCAGGTGCGCTGCCGACCCCCGCTGATGGTAGCGACGCGCTGCGGGTTGCATTGCACTGCCCGTCTCAGCAGCTGGGTTCCCTGCATGATCGATCCCCATTGGTTGGCAGCGTCTGCAATGTATACGTTACGCTACCGTACGATCTGATTCCAGCCCGGGATTCCCCTAGGGCGACGCTGAAGAAGTCCTCGCGAGGGGGCGCGCCGCCGATTCGGGATGGAATGCAAGGCGCAAACCGCAGCCATAGCCTCGCTATGGCGAGGATTTGCAACGCCGCAGACCGCCCGAAGCGGTGGTGCGCGCGCCGCGAAGGACTTTTTCAGCGTTGCCCTAGTCTGCTCCGCCGATGCGCAGTCGCGCAGCCAGCCCGACGGCCTGAACCGCTCGACGTGCGCATCGGCCAGGGCGTCTCCATCGGCCGTGACGCCGCCAAGCCGCGCTGCCCGACCTGCGTGAGCCCCCCGCCGTGCGCCGCCGGGAAGCCCAGGCCGAGCACCGAGCCCGATACCGATCGAAGCGTCGTGCGCAGCCTGAGGGAAATCACGTACGGCAAAGGCTTCGCAAATTTCATTCACCTGCGTACGATACGCAGGGACACGAGCGCCGTCAGTGCGGTCAATGCAGGGAGCCGGGAGACACACCGCATGAATTCGATCGACCTCGCGGGCCGCAGCGCCATCGTCACGGGCGGCGGAAGCGGCATCGGCCTGGCCAGCGCGAAGCGCTTCCTCGAATCCGGGGCACGCGTCGAGCTGTGGGGCCGCGACCTGGGCAAGCTCGACGCGGCGGTCGTGTCGCTGCAGGCGCTCGGCCCGGTGACCCGGCGTGCGGTCGATGTCTCGGATCAGGCCGCAGTGGCGCAGGCCGCGCTCGACGCGCAGGCGGCGCTCGGCCACATCGACATCCTGTTCAACAACGCCGGCGTGGCGCTCGAGGTCTGCCCGATGATCGAAATGTCGCTCCAGGCCTGGCACCAGAACATCGCGGTCAACCTCAACGGCGTCTTCTACTGCTGCCGCGCGTTCGTGCCGGCCATGATCGAGCGCGGCTGGGGCCGGATCATCAACGTCTCCTCGATGGCGGGCAAGGACGGCAACCCGTTCCAGAGCGCCTACTCCGCGGCGAAGGGCGGCGTGATCGCCTTCACGAAGAGCCTCGGCAAGGAGCTGGCGACCACCGGCGTCACCGTCAACGCCATCGCCCCGACGCTGTTCGAGACGCCGCTGGCCATGGCGACGATGGCCGACGCGCCCGCCGCGATGCAGGCCGTCATCGACAAGATTCCGATGCACCGGATGGGCCAGGCGGAAGAGGCGGCGGCGATGGCGGCCTGGATCGCCTCGGACGATTGCTCGTTCACCACCGGATTCACCTTCGACTTGTCCGGCGGCCGGGCAACCTATTGAACTTTCGACGCCGCGACAACCGTCGCTCCTCAAACCCGGAGACACCCATGGTCCGTACCCGCTCGCTCACGCGTTCCGCCAGCGTCCACGCCGGCATCTCGCGTCGCTCCGTGCTCGCTGCGAGCCCCGCACTCCTGGGCGGCTCGCTGCTCGCGGGTGCGCAAAGCGTCTTTGCACAGAAGGGCGACACGATCAAAATAGGCTCCGCCCGGGCGATGACCGGCCTGGTCGCGTCGTCGTTCGCGCCGCTGTACGTGTCGGTGAAGATCGCCGTCGAGGAAATCAACGGCGCCGGCGGCATCCTGGGCCGTCAGGTCGAGATCATCGAGGTCGACGACGAGAGCTCGCCGGCGAAGGAGCCGGCGGTCATGCGCAAGCTGCTCGACAGCGGCGCGCAGGCGCTGCTCGGCCCGGTCGGAAGTTCGCACACGATCAGCGCGGTGACGACGACGACCGCTTCGAAGGTCATCCACGCTGGCGGCGGCTGGGCGGAAGAGCTGGCCGACGGCGTCAAGTACCCGTATCACTATCAGTTCACCTACAACACCGGCCACCAGGGCGAGGCGATCGCGCGGCTGATCGTCGATAAGCTGAAGCTGAAGAAGGTCGGCATCCTGCAGGAAAACAGCGGCCTCGGCGAGTCCGGCGGCGCCGCGACGACGCGCGCGCTCAAAAAGCGTGGCATCGATCCGGTCGCGGTCGAGGTCTACCCGCCCACTGCGACCGACCTGAAGGTCTACCTGAACAAGCTGCGCACTGCCGGTGCCGATGCGGTCGTGCTCTGGAACTCGCCGGTGCAGGGCATGCTGCTGACGGCCGCCGGACTGCAATCGATGAAGTGGTACCCGGCGCTGCTGGGCGGCAACTCGCTGTTCTCCAACACCGTGCTCGACAACACCGACCCGGAAGTGCTGAAGAACGCGTATGGCACCCTGATCAGGACGATGACCTACAGCGCCACCGAGTCGCCGGGCCCACGGCAGATGGCCTACGCGAAGCGCGTCGTCACTTTCCCGGAGGCGAAGTTCTGGGAGATCAACGCCGCGATCAGCCCCTTCTACGACTACCTGCATCTGCTCAAGCAGGTCGTCGAGAGCGAAAAACGCTTCGACACCGAACGCATCAAGAAGGCCTTCGACGCGACGAAGAACTACGACGGCATGATCGGCAGCATCAGCTTCAGCCCCGAGAACCACTGCGCGCTGACGGGCGACCAGATGGTGATGGCGACGCTGCTCTCGGGCAAGGATCCGCGCTCGATGCACGTCTTTCGCGAGCGCGCCTGAGTCGTTCGGTCGCGCCATGTGGATCGATGTGATCGTCTCCGGCCTGACGTCCGGAAGTCTTTACTGCCTGGTCGCCGTCGGCTTCAACATCCTGTATCGGCCGACCAAGATCTTCAACTTCGCCCAGGGCGAGCTGGTGATGGTCGGCTCGATGGCGAGCGCGCTGCTCATGACGCAGCTGCACTGGCCGTGGGTCGCGGCCTTCGCGGCGGCGGCGGTGGCGGTCGCGCTGCTGGCGCTGCTCGAGGAGCGTGTCGCCGTTGCGCCGGTGCTGCGGCGAAGCCGTAGCGGCACGGCCTGGATCATCACGACGCTCGCGGTGGCGATGATCGTGACCAACCTGGTCGGCAAGTTCTGGGGCGCCGACCCGATCGTCGTGCCGGCGCCGGCGCCCTTTTCGAACGACACGCTGGCCTGGGCGGGCATCGACATCTCCAGCTACCAGCTCGCGCTGATCGTGCTGACGCTGCTCCTCGTGGTCGTGGTCGAGCGGCTCTACGGCAGCTTGTGGGGCAAGGCGACGCTGGCGGTGGCCGAGGACCGCGACGCCGCCCTCCTCCGCGGAATCGACCCCGTCTCGATCAGCCGCTGGTCGTTCGCGCTCGGCGGCGCCTTCGCCGCGTTGACCGGCGCGCTCGCCTCGCCGGTGCTCAGCGCCTCGACGACGCTCGGCGGCATGCTGCTGCTCAAGGGCTTCGCCGCAGCCGCGATCGGCGGTCTGGGCAGCAACCGCGGCGCGCTGGTCGCCGGCTATGCGATCGGTCTGACGGAGGCGGCGAGCGCGCTGCTGCTGTCCCCGGGCTATCACAACGCGGTGATGCTGGTGCTGGTGCTGGCGATCCTGCTGGTGCGCCCCGGGGGCCTTTTCAGCTCGCTCGAAGCGCGCATGGTCTGAGCGATGAACCTTTCCACCTCGACCCCGTTCGTCGCGGCGGCGCCGTTGTCGCGCGGTCTGCTCGGGCGGATCGCAGGAGCGGTGCTGCTCGCGGCGGCGATCGCCTTGCCGCTGTGGTTCCGCGGCGAGTTCATCCTGTTCCTCGCGACCCAGGCCGGCGTGATGATGCTGGTCGCGATCGGCCTGAACTTTCTCACCGGGTATGCCGGCCAGGTGTCGCTCGGCCACGGGGCGCTGGTCGCCGTCGGCAGCTACGCGACTTCGCTGCTCATGGTCGATGCGCACTGGTCGTTCTGGGCCGCGGCGCTCGCCGGCATGGTCATCGCCGTGCTGGCGGGGCTGGCGATGGCGCTGCCGGCGCTGCGCCTGTCGACCTGGTACTTCGCGCTGGTGACGCTGACCTTCGCGCAGGTCGTGACCGACCTGCTGGTCGAGTGGCGCGGCCTGACACGCGGCTTCTCGGGAATCATCGGCATTGCGGCCCCAGCCATCGGCACGCACACGCTCGGCCCGGTCGAGGTCTACCTGGTCGTGGCCGCCTGCGTCGTGCTGGCGTTCCTCGTGACGCGCAACCTGACGCTGTCGCGCTTCGGCCGCGGCATGGTCGCAGCGCGCGACAACCCGCTCGCCGCCACCGCCTCCGGCGTCTCGCTGCTGCACATCAAGCTCTTCGCCTTCGCTGTGAGCGCGGCATTGGCGGGCCTCGCGGGGGCTTTCTATGCCGTGCAGAAGACGGTCATCACGCCCGAGGATTTCAGCGCCGATTTCTCGATATTTTTTCTGCTCGTGATCGTCGTCGGTGGCCTCGGCAAGCTCTGGGGGCCGGTGATCGGCACGCTGGTCTTCTTCCTGTTGCCGGAGCTGCTCGGGGCGCTGCAGAGCTGGCGTCTGTTGATCTACGGCGTGGCGCTTCTGGTGCTGATGGTGTTCGCGCCGCACGGCATCATGGGCATGTCGTTCTGGCAGCGGCGGGGCAGGCGGGCGGCGCCCGTCGTCGGCCGCACGGAGTCGTTGAACAGCGCCGCGCAGCCGGCTGTGCCTCGGCTCGGGCTGGTCGTGACCGACCTGCACAAGCACTTCGGGGGAGTGGCGGCGCTACAAGGCTGCGCGCTCAGCGCCGAAGCCGGCTGCACGCACGCGCTGGTCGGTCCGAACGGTTCGGGCAAGACGACGATGCTCAACGTGATCAGCGGCTTCATTCGCAGCGACCGGGGCAGCGTGACGATCGGCGATACCGATATCTTCGGCCGCGCGCCGCACCGGATCGCACGGCTCGGCGTCGGCCGAACTTTCCAGACACCGAAGCTGCTGCACGACATGACGGTGCTCGACAACGTCCGCCTCGGCGGATACGTCAGTGAGCGGGCGTCTGCGTTCGCCATCGCGGTCGGCCTGCCGCGTGCACGGCGCGACCGAGACGATGGCTCCGCCGCCGCCCTCGCACTGCTGCAGTTCGTCGGCCTGGCCGACCGCGCCGACGATCTCGCCGGCGACCTTCCGCACGGCCAGCAGCGTTTGGTGGAGATCGCCCGGGCGCTGGCGGGTCGACCTTCGCTGCTGCTTCTGGACGAACCCGCGGCCGGTCTGTCGATGGACGAACTCGATCGGCTCGGTGCACTGATCGAGGCGATCGGGGCGCTCGGCACGACGGTGCTGATCGTCGAACACCATCTCGAACTGATCGCCCGCATCAGCCGCTCGGTCACGGTGCTCGACCGCGGCCGGGTGCTCGCCGCCGGCACGCCGGAGGAGGTCTTCAGCCATCCCGAAGTGGCGCGTGCCTACATGGGCCGCGAAGGCACCGGAGGCTCGCGGTGACGACTCCGACCGCTCCGCCACTGCTGCAGGTGAGCGGCCTGCACGCCGGCTATGGCCGTGTGGCGGTGCTCGACGGCGTGTCGATCGAGGTCCCCGAGCGCGGTTTCGTCGCCCTCGTCGGCAGCAACGGCGCGGGCAAATCGACCTTGCTGCGCACCCTGTCCGGCCTGCTGCGCAGCAGCGCCGGGCAGATCGTGTTCGCCGGCGAGACGCTGAACGACGCGGCGCCGGCGGCAATCGTCGCGCGCGGGCTGCTGCACGTGGCCGAGGGCCGGCGCCTCTTCCGCACCCAGACGGTTCGCGACAACCTGCAGCTCGGGCTGTGGGGCACGAAGCTCTCGAAAGCCGATGTCGGCCTGCGCTTCGAGCGCGTCTACGAGCTGTTTCCGGTTCTTCACGAGCGCCGCAGCGCGCGTGCCGGCATCCTCTCGGGTGGCCAGCAGCAGATGCTCGCAGTCGCCCAGGCGCTGATGCGCGAGCCGCGCCTGCTGATGCTCGACGAGCCCTCGCTCGGCCTCGCCCCGGCGGTGATCGACCAGCTGCTCGACGCCGTCGTGCAACTGCGCCGTGACGGCACCGCCATCCTGCTGGTCGAGCAGATGGTCGAGCGCGCCCTGCAGATCGCCGACACGGCCTACGTGATGCAGAACGGCCGGGTCATCGGCTTCGGGCCGGCGAACGAGATGCTGGGCGGCGAGCTGGTGCGCCGGGCCTACCTCGGAGCCGCCGCGCAGTCGCCGTCCGCTGCCCCTTCGCCACTCTTTCAAGGAACCACCGCATGAAGCTTCAAGGGCAAACCGCCATCGTCACTGGCGGCGCGCGCGGGCTGGGTCGCGCCTATGCGCTGCGGCTCGCATCGCTGGGCGCCGATGTCGCGATCGTCGATCTCGACCTCGAGGGTGCTGCCGAATACGGTGAGCGCCTCGGCGCGCCGAGCGTCGCCGCCGAAATCGAGCAGACAGGCCGGCGCGGCTTCGGTCTCCAGGCCGACCTGACGCAGCGCGACCAGGCTTTCGCCGCCGTCGAGTCCGCACACCGGCTGCTCGGCCGCGTCGACATCCTCGTCAACAACGCGGGCGGCGCGATCACGCCGGCCGAGCGCAGCCATGCGTCGAGCTCTCCCGAGGAAGACACGCGCCTCCTGATGGACGTGAACTTCATGAGCACCGTGCACTGCTGCCAGGCCGTCGCGCCGATGATGAAGCTTGCACGCCGCGGCGTGATCGTCAACATCTCGTCGCAGTCGGGCATCACGACCTACAACCAGGGCCTGCTCTCAGCGTACGCGGCCTCGAAGGCGGCGGTCACCCACTACACCCGCTACCTCGCGGCCGAACTCGGGCCGCAGGGCATTCGTGCGAACTGCCTCGCGCCCGGCATCATGCTGACGGCGCGTGTCGCGGCCCAAGCCGCCGCACGCGGCATCGGCACAGACGCCGAGGCGGCCAAGGTGCCGCTGCGCCGCCTCGGCCAGGTCGAGGACTGCGCCGGCGTGCTGGAGTTCCTGGCCACCGACCTGTCGCAGTACGTGACCGGTCAGGTCATCTCGGTCTGCGGTGGCGTGGTGTTGACGCCCAACTGAAGGTCGAAGGGGGTACTTCATGAAGATCTGCGTGTTCGGCGCCGGCGCGATCGGCGGTTATCTGGCGGCGCATCTGGCACAGGTCGACGGCGCGCGGGTCAGCGTCGTTGCGCGCGGTGCGCACCTGTCGGCGATCCGGCGCGATGGCCTGATCCTCGAGTCGCCCCGCGGCATGCTGCGCGCACACGTCCACGCGACCGATACCCCGGCCGAACTCGGGCCACAGGACGTCGTGATCATTGCGCTGAAATCGCACCAGGTGACGCCGGCGCTCGGTGGCATCCAGGCCTTGCTCGGCCCGCATACCGCCGTCGTGCCACCGACGACCGGGATCCCGTACTGGTACTTCCACAAGCTGCCCGGTCCGTTCCTGAACCGCCAGATCGAGCGCCTCGACCCGCAGGGATTGCAGTGGCAGCAGATGGCGCCCGAGCGGGTCATCGGCTGCGTCTACTGGGTCGCCTCGGAGGTCACTGCACCGGGTGTGATCCACCATGACGGCAGCCTGTCGCGCTTCCCCGTCGGCGAGCCCGACGGCTCGACCAGCGAGCGCCTGACCCGGCTCGCCGGCGCACTCGCGTCGGCCGGCCTCGACGCGCCGATCGTGCCCGACATCCGCGCCTGGATCTGGGCCAAGATGATCAGCAGCCTGTGCTGGAACCCGGTCGCGACGCTGACGCTGGCCACGCTCTCGGAGATGAATGCCCGCCCCGAGATCGTCGCGATCGTGCGAGCGATGATGCAGGAAGCGGATGCGCTCGCCGCGAGACTCGGTGTCGAGAAGACGCCGATCACGATCGACCAGCGGATCGCCGCCGCGCGCAACGCCGGAAATCACAAGATGTCGATGCTCCAGGACCTGGAACGCGGCCGCCCGCTGGAGCTCGACGTGCTGGTCGATTCGATAGTTGCGATGCGCGAACTGGCGAAGTCGCCGACACCGACGATCGACAGCGTCTACGCGCTGCTGCGGCTGCGGGCGGCGAGTCGGTCCGGGCGCCCCTCTGCGGCAACGTCCTGATCGAAGCTGCTTCTGCCGAGGCGCGCCGGATTCATATCGCCCGCGTCGGAGAGGTCATGGCGCCTTGTGGCGTGCCAGCAGCGCTTCGGCCGCGCGTTGCAAGTCGCCAGTGGTGCGCGCCAGGATCTGCGTGCGGTTCTCAAGCTCGATCGCGCTCGCCAGACCCGGGCTCTCGATGTTGGCCCAGCCGCCGCGCTTGGTCATCCAGACCCCGAACGCGCTGTTCGCCGCGATGCCTCGCGCCAGTTCGACCGCGCGTGGCAGCAGCTGCGCGTCGTCGACCAGCTCGGAGACGAGGCCGATGCGCTCTGCCTCCGCCGCATCGACCATCCGCCCCGTCAGCATCATCTCGAACGAGCGCGACGTGCCGATGGCGCGCGGCAGCAGCCAGCTGACGCCGATGTCGCAGCTCGACATCCCGACCTTGACGAAGGCCGAGTTGAACGAGGCCGATCGCGCGGCGATGCGGATCTCGGCTGCCAGCGCAAGGCCGAGCCCTGCGCCGTTGGCCGGGCCGTTGACGGCGGCGATCACCGGTTGGCGCAGGCCGCGCAGCCGGGTGACGAGGCCAGCGAAGAGCTCCTGACGCTTCATCCAGGCCTGCGTCTCGCCCTGCTCGCTGCCCGGCGCGTCGGCGGCGAGCGAGAGGTCGAAGCCGGCGCAGAAACCGCGCCCGGCGCCGCTGACGATCAGCACCCGGCAGGCTTCGTCGTCGGCGACCGCGTCGAGCAACCGGCCGATCAGGCGCACCGTGTCGTCGTCGAGCGCATTCAGCCTTGCCGGCCGGTTCAGGCGCAGCAACGAAATGCCGTCGGCGATCGATTCGCGCAGCGCGCCCGGCTCCCGAGACGCGTCAGGCATAGATCGCCTCGATCACGTCGGCGTACTTTTGGGCGATGGTCTTGCGCCGCACCTTCATCGTCGCCGTCACTTCGCCGTCGTCGTGGTCGAGCTCCTTGGCCAGCAGATGGAACTTGCGCACCTGCTGCACTTGCGCGAGATGGGCGTTGGCGCGGGCGACCTCTGCCTCGATCATCGCTCGCACCGAATCCTGTTCGACGAGGCTCTTGAAGGTGGTGTAGCCGAGCCCCTTCGCCTCGGCCCAGTTGCCCACGCTCTCGAAGTCGATCTGCAGCAGCGCCGAGACGAAACGCCGCCGATCCGCGATCACGATCGCTTCCTTGATGTACGGCGAGATGCGCAGCGCGTTCTCGATCTCCGACGGCGTGATGTTCTTGCCGCCCGCGGTGATCATGATGTCCTTCTTGCGGTCGACGATGCGCAGCTCGCGGCCGTTCGGGCCTTCCTCCCAACGCCCGACATCGCCGGTGTGGAGCCAGCCGTCGGCGTCGATCGCCTCGGCGGTCGCCTCGGCATTGCGGTAATAGCCGCGGAACACGACATCGCCACGGATCATGATCTCGCCGTCGTCGGCCAGCTGCAGCTCGATGCCGGGGTAGGCGACGCCGACAGTGCCGACCGGCGAGGCATCGCTCGGCTGCATCGTCGTCGCGCCCGAGGCCTCGGTCAGGCCGTAGGCTTCGCGGATCGGCACGCCGAGGGTGCGGAAGAAGTGCAGGATATCGGGTGCGATCGGTGCGCCCGACGAGATCGCGACGCGGCATCGCCGCAAGCCGACGAAGTTGAGCAGCGGCCGCAGGATCAGCACATACCACACGGTGCGCGTCAGTCGCTGGCCGAGGCTCCACTGCGCCCGCGGCGTCGCCGCGAAGCGGCCGACCGATGTCATCGCCCGCCGGTACAGCGCGAGCCGCCAGCCGCCGGCTTCGCGCAGCTTGGTCTGGATCGAGGCGTGGAACTTTTCCCAGATGCGCGGCACGCCGAAGAAGATTTGCGGCGAAAGCTCGCGCAGGTCTTCCTGCACGGTGCGCAGGCTTTCGGCGAAGTTCACCACGGCGCCGGTCGCCAGCGGGATGTGAATCGAGAACATCTGCTCTGCGACATGGCAGAGCGGCAGATACGACACCAGCGCATCGCGTTGCGTGCAGCCGAGCACCGTGTTCAGGCCGCGTGCTGCTGCGCCGAGGCCGCGCCAGCTCATCTGCGCCGCCTTGGGCCGGCCGGTCGAGCCGGAGGTGAAGACGATCAGGCCGATGTCGTCGAGCGACTGCCCAGCGGCCAGCTCGGCGACACGGGCCGGTGCCGCCGCCATCAGCGCACGACCGCTCTCGATCAGCGTCTCGAACTCGTGGATGCCGCTGCGGTCGTAGTGGCGCAGGCCGCGGGCGTCGATCAGCACGATCTGGCGCAGCTCGGGCAGCCTCGCGCGCACCGACAGCACCTTGTCGAGCTGCTCCTGGTCTTCGCAGACGATGATCGGCGAGCCGGCGAGCTGCAGCAGGTATTCGATCTCGACACCCGGCGACGTCGGGTACACGCCGGCGACGATGCCCCCCGCCAGGCCGACGCCCGACTGGGCGATCACCCATTCGATGCGGTTCTCGCCGAGGATCGAGACCTTCTCGCCGGCCCGCAGGCCGAGTTGCAGCAGGGCGAGCGCAAGGCAGCCCGAGCGCTCGGCATACTCGCGCCACGCCACCGGCTGCCAGATGCCGAATTCCTTCTGCCGCAGGGCGACGGCACCCGGCCGAATGCGTGCCCAGTACAGCACCTGCTGCGGCGGGGTGAGTGTGGCGAGTACGTCTGGATTCACGGCCGTACCCTCAAGAGAGCCAGCGCTTGCGGCGCTTGTAGTGCTTCACATCGCGAAAGCTTGTCCGGCCTTCGCCGCTTTCGCTGCTGCCGAGATAGAAGCGCTGCACGTCGGCATCGCCGAGCAGCTTCTCCTTCGGACCGTTGATGACGATGCGGCCGTTTTCCATGATGTAGCCGTAGTCGGCCACACCGAGCGCGACGCGCGCGTTCTGTTCGACCAGCAGCATCGCCACGCCCTGCTCGCGGTTGATGCGGGCGATGATCGAAAAGATGTCCTTCACGACCAGCGGCGCGAGGCCGAGCGAGGGCTCGTCGAGCAGGATCAGTCGCGGCTGGCCGACCAGCGCGCGTGCGATCGCGAGCATTTGCTGCTCGCCGCCAGAGAGGTAGCCCGAGAGCTGCTTGCGCCGCTCCTTCAAGCGAGGAAAGTAGTCGAACACGGCCTCGATGTCGAGCGCCTTGCCGCTGCGCCCGTTCAACGCATTGCCGGCCGCCACCAGGTTTTCGTCGACCGTCAGTTCGCCGAACACATGCCGGCCCTCGCGCACATGCGCGAGGCCGCGCCGCGGCAGCACATGCGGCGCCCAGCGCTCGATGTCGTCGCCGAAAAACTGGATGCAGCCGGCGGCGACACGACCGTTCTCGAGCGGCAGGATGCCCGACGCCGCCTTCAACGTCGTCGTCTTGCCGGCGCCGTTGGAGCCGAGCAGCGCGACGACCTTGCCGTCCGGCACCTCGATCGACAGGCCACGAAGCGCCTGCACCGTGTGGTTGTAGACGACCTCGATGTTGGCAATCGACAGCGCCGGCGTCGGGCCTAGACCTTGATCCATGAGCTCGCCGGCTCCATCGTCTTGGCCTTGGAGTCGTAACGGTAGATGCGGCCCACCGGTGCCTGGTGCTTGCTGTAATCGACGAGCGTGCCGAAGATACCGCCCGAGTCCCAGCTCTTCATCGATTCGAGCGCGGCCTTCATGTTGGCCAGGGTGAGCGGCTTGTTGGCCTTGACGCAGCGCTCGGCGATCTCGGCGAACACCATGCCCGAAAGCCAGGAGCTGATGTAGAACGGCGACAGGTTCTTCATGTCCGGCCGGTTCTTCGCGCCGAAATCACGCATCGCGTTGATCATCGTCGAATCGGTCTCGTGGCCGTAGCGGTACGGGCTCACGCCGCTGAGCGATTCGCCCAGCGCGCCGAGCGCATCGTAGGCCGGCCGGTCGAGGCCCCACGCGGTGCCCATCACCTGGCTCGTCAGCCCGGCTTCGCGCATCTGGCGCACGAACTCGGGCATCGGCGCGAGGATGTAGCCCTGGAAGATCACGATGTCGGGCTTGGCGCGGCGCAGCTTGGCGACTTCGGGCGCCACGTCGATGCCGGCCTGCTTGGTGACGATCTCGGCCACGACCGGAATGCCGAGCTTCTCGGCGCGGGCCTTGCCGCCGGGAATGCCGTCGCGGCCGAACTCGCTGTCGGCGTACACGTAGGCGACCTTCGGCTTCTCGGCCTTGCCCCAGGTCTTGGCGATGTACTCCATCAGGATCTCGTGCATCGAGCCGTAGATCGGACCGGGCACGAAGTGCTGCGGCATCGTCACCGGGTCGGCGACGCTGGCGGCGAGCGAGGTCGAGGAGGTCATGACCGTGCCGGCGGCGACCGCGTCCTGCGCGACGGCTTTGACCCATTGCGTGCTGTCGCCGTAGAAGAAGTTCGGCTTCTCCGAGGCCATCAGCTTCTTGAAGATCGCCACGCCCTGGTCGAGCTTGAAGCCGCTGTCCTCGGAGACGTAGCGCAGCTTGTGGCCGGCCACGCCGCCGTTCGCGTTCTTCCAGAGCACGAAGTCGTTCAAGCCGTTGTTCATCGCCGTGCCGGCAAAGGCGAAGACGCCGGTGATCGGCTGCGACGCGGCGATCACGATTTCGCTCTTCTGCGCCTGCGCCGAGGCGCTGCCAATGGCCAACGGACCGAGCGCCGCAGCGCTGCCGGCCGCCTTGATGAGTTGGCGCCTGAGAGGGTCGGGCTTGAAAGGGTCGGGTATGAGAGGGTCGGTCATGTCGGTCTCCTTGCTTTTGTCGGTGAATCACGTGATGAAGGGCCAGAGGTGGAAGACGCGCCGCACGCGTGTCCACATCGCTGACAGCCCATGGGGCTCGAAGATCAGGAAGCCGATGATCAGCAGGCCGAACACGACCTGTCCCATCGGCAACAACAGTCCGGCGATGCCGGGCAACCACTGCGCGCTCGCGTGGGCGACAAGCCGAAGCAGTTCGGGCACGAAGGTCATGAAGACCGCCCCCAGCAGACTGCCGAGCACCGTCGCGCCGCCGACGATGATGGCCGCAAGATAGAAGATGGACAGCGTGAGGGTGAAGTACTCGGGCGTGATGTTGCCGTAGAAGTAGCCGAGCAATCCGCCGGCGACGCCCGCGTAGAACGCACCCAGCGCGAACGCGAGCAGTTTGGTGCGCAGCAGGCTCACGCCGAGGATCTCGGCCGAGATGTCACGGTCGCGCACGGCGATGAAGGCGCGCCCGATGTAACTGCGCTGCAGATTGCGCGTGGCGAGCGCGAGCAGCAGCACGCAGCCGTAGATCATGTAGAAGTTGCGACGGTCGCCGATCAGCTCGAAGCCGAACAGCTTGGCACGCGGAATCGAGGTGCCGGGCACGCCGCCGGTCACGGCGTCCCATTCGCGGAACACGAAGGTCAGGATGAAGTGGGCCGCCAGCGTGGCGATCGCGAGGTACAGGCCCTTGACGCGCAGACTCGGCAAGCCGACGACAACGCCGAGCAGCGCCGCGACCAGCCCGGCGAGCGGCAGCGCCAAGTAGAACGGTACGCCGTGCTTGGCCAGCCAGGCGACCGTGTAGCAGCCGACCCCGAGAAAGGCCGCGTGCGCCAGCGATATCTGGCCGGTGCTGCCGGTCGTCACGTTGAGGCCGAGCGTCGCGACGATGTGGATGCCGACGATGCACGCCATGGCAAGCAGGTAGTCGCTGCCATAGAGCGGCAACGCGACCAGCGCGACGAGGCAAGCCGCCATCCAGCGCCGGGCGGTCGGCGAATCCCAGAGCTGCTCTTCGGCGCGGTGAGATTCGTGGAAAACACCGGCTCGCATCAATGACCGCCCGGCCGCCGTGGGCGATGACGTGGGCCACTGTCGTGGACCAGGGGCACTGAGCGCCCCCTCGGAGGGCAGTGAACGAAGTGAGCGCAGGGGCAACCCATCCCTATAGCCTTTCGATGGTCCGCGAGCCGAAGATGCCGTGCGGGCGCACGACCAGGATGGCGAGCACGACGACGTAGGGCACCAGATCGCGCGCCTTGCCGCCGAGGTAGCCGGCGGCGACGGCGTCGAGCCAACCGACGATCAGGCTCGCGACGATGGCGCCGACGATGCTGTCGAGCCCGCCCAGGATGATCACGGCGAAGCCGGCCAGGGCCGTGCCGGCGAGCAGGGGCGACAAATTCGCCGACGACGCGATCAACACGCCGGCCACCGTGCCGACGAGGCTTGACAGCACCCAGGTCAGGCGCTGCGCGAAGTGGATGTTGATGCCCATGGTCGCAGCCGTCACCGGGTCGCTGGCCGTCGCCCGCAACGCGATGCCGGTTCTCGAATAGCGGAAGAACGCGCTGAAGGCGGCGATGAGCGCTGCGGCGACCGCGAAGTTGCCGACCGCCGTGCCGGAGATGCGCACCTCGCCGAAGTTCAGCGGCATGCGCGGCAGCAGCGGCGGCACGGTGAAGGTGTCGCCACCCCAGACCGCCTCGACGCTGCCGTGGATGATGCTGGCCATGCCGATGGTCGCCATCAACACCGACACGGCCGACTGCCCGGACAACGGCCGCAGCACGAGCCGCTCGACCAGCACGGCCAGCAGTGCGATCGCACCGAGTGCCAGCCCGAAGGCCGGCAGCGGGTTCAGCCCGAAGGTGACGTTGGCGGCGTAGTAGAGATAGGCGCCCAGCATCATCACCTCGCCCACTGCGAAGTTGACGACCCCTGTTCCCTTGTAGACCAGCACGAAACTCAGCGCGATCAGCGCCAGCACGCCGCCGGACAGCAGGCCGATGATGCTGTACTCGATGAACTCCCACATCACGACGACACCCCGTTCGCCGAACAGGGCGGGCAGCGGGGTGCGGCGGCCCTTGCGATCAAGCGCCCTCCTCGTCGGCGCCGAGATAGGCCTGGATCACGTCCGGATGGCTTCGCACCTCGGCGGGCGAGCCGCTGGCGATCACCTGTCCGAAGTTCAGCACGACCACATGGCTCGAGATATCCATCACCATGCCCATGTCGTGCTCGACCAGCAGCACCGTCACGCCCCACTCCTCCTGCACGTCGAGGATGAAACGCGCCATGTCCTCGGTCTCTTCGCGGTTCATGCCCGCGACCGGTTCGTCGAGCAGCAGCACGCGCGGCCGCATCGCCAGCGCCCGCGCCAGCTCGACACGCTTTTGCAGGCCGTACGACAGCGCCTCGACCGGCCGATGCCGCAGGTGATCGATCTGCAGGAAGTCGATCACGCGCCGCTCGACCTCGCCCCGCAGCGCGAGTTCTTCGTCACGCGCCGCAGGCGTATGCGCCAGGCTTTGCAACAAACCGGCGCGCATGGTGTGGTGGCCGCCCAGCTTGATGTTCTCGAGCACGCTCAGGCCGTGGAACAGCGCGATGTTCTGGAAGGTGCGCGCCATTCCGCGTGCGGCTCGCCGGTGCACGGGAACGCCGGTGATGTCCTGCCCGTCGAGCAGGATGCGCCCGGCTGCGGGTCGGTAGAACCCGGAAATCGTGTTGAAGACGCTGGTCTTGCCGGCACCGTTCGGCCCGATCACCGCGGTGATCTGCCCCGGCGACGCGGCAAACGACACGCCGCGCAGCGCATGGATGCCGCCGAAGCGAAGATCGACCCCTTCGACCTCCAGCGCCACGCCGACGGCCGGCCGCCAGCCTGCCACGGAGTGACGAGCCGGTGAGGATGCCTGCGTTGCGGTAGAAGCCGCGATGTCCATGCGCCGGGTCCGTTTCGTCGGGGCGGCCCGATCGGGCAGCGAAGTTGAGCTCTGGAGCTCGACCGGCTAAATAATACACTAGCGTACCTTACACATGACTCAGGGCTAACCCGCGCGGAAGTCCTTGGCGCGCTCTTTGAGGATGAACTTCTGGACCTTGCCGCTGGGCGTGCGCGGCACGGCCGGCAGCACCTCGACACGCTCCGGCCAGTACTGCTTGGCGACCTTGCACTCGGCCATGTAGGCCTGCACGGCGGCGAGGTCGATCGAGGCGCCCGGTCGCAGCTCGACGAACGCACAGGCGCGCTCCCCGAGCCGGTCGTCCGGGTAGCCGACGATGGCGGCCGTCGCGATCGCCGGGTGCTTGTAGAGCAGCGCCTCGATCTCGACGACAGGCACGTTCTCGCCGCCGCGAATCAACACGTCCTTGGTGCGGCCGTTGATGCGGATATAGCCTTCGTCGTCCATGTAGGCGAGGTCGCCGGTGTCGAACCAGCCATCGGCGTCGTAGGTCACCAGATCGGGCCGCTTGTAGTAGCCGAGCGACATCTGCGCGCCGCGCACCATCAGCCGGCCGGTTTCGCCGGTGGTCGTCGGCTTGCCGTCGAAATCGACGATGCGCACGCCGACGCCGCCGAGTGCGCGGCCGTCGGTCTTCGACGATTTGTCGGCCGCACGCTCGGGCTCGGTCAGCGTGCTCGACAGCGATTCGGTCATCCCCCACAGTGAGCACACCTTCAGGTCGAGCTCGCGCGCGGCACGCTCGATGAGCACCGGTGGGATCGGCGCACCCCCGCACAGGAACGAGCGCAGGCGATCCGGCCTGGGGGACCCTTCTGCGACCGCGTTGCAGACGTCGGACAGGAATGGCGACGAGGCGGCCGTGTAGGTGACGCCCTCGGCCGCCATCAGCGTGACGCCGCGCTTCGCTTCCCAGACGTCTTGCAGCACGACGGTCGAGCCGAGGTAGATGCCGAGCACCATCACCGCGGCATAGCCCGTCATGTGGCCGAGCGGTGAGCAGCCGAGCAGCACGTCGTCGGACGTGAGCCCGAAGCGACCCGACAGCGCCTTGTTGCAGGCGAGCAGCGTGTTGCAGCTGTGCATCACGCCCTTGGGTGAACCGGTGGTGCCGGAGGTGAACATCATCACCGCGAGCTCGCCCGGGTCGAGCGCAGCCTCGGCGGGGCTGCCCGCCGCCTCGACCCGCTCGTCGCCCTGCAGCAGCACCCGGTCGAAGGCGTTGTCACCGGTGCCATCGACCACCAGCACGTGCTGGAGCTTCGGCAGTCGCAGCTTCAGGCGCTCGGCCATCGCCGCGTGGTCGAAGCCGCGGAACATCGCCGGCACGACGAAGACCTTGGCTTCGGCAAAGCCGAGCATGAATTCGAGCTCGCGCTCCCGGAAGATCGGCATGAGCGGGTTCAGGACCGCACCGATGCGACCGCAAGCCAACGATGTGAGAACGAACTCCGACCAGTTCGGTACCTGCACGGCGACCACGTCCCCCGCGACGACTCCCAGGCCGCGCAGGGCACCGGCAGCCAGCGCCACCTTCTCGCCGAGCTCGCGGTACGTCAGGCTTTGCGGCACGTTGCAGTCGGCACGGTAGCTGACCAGCGCCGACTTGTCGGGCGTCCGCTCGATCGCGGTGACGAGAAAGTCGTCGATCGTCTTGTCGAGCCAGAAGCCCGCCTCGCGCATCGCGCGGCCGTGGGCGGCGGGGTCGAATGCGGTGACCGTCATGCAGGAATCTCCGGTAGTACGCCCACGGCTCGGCAGCGTCGCTGCCTCGCCCAGGGCAAATTGGTTCACTACCGTACGATACGTTGATTGGTGATCGCTCGCAAGCCCGGCGACCCCCGGGGAAGCGAGCAGATCGGCGCGCCGGAGGCGGCCGAAAACCTCAGCTTCTCATGCCACGCCGGCCTGGAGGTAAGTCAGCAGGTTGCGCTTCATCGCATCGAGCGTCGTCGCCGCAGCTTCGAGCTTGGGGTCGGCCAGGCCATCGAGGATCTGCGCGTTCAGGCGGTGGCTCACCTTGCGCATCTTGGCGATCAGCTGCTTGCTTTTTGGCTCGAGGAAGACGCGGTTGACGCGCCGATCGGTGGCATCCGCGTCGCGCCGCACCAGGCCGGACTTCTCGAGCCGGTCGATCAGCCCGCCGACCGCGACCTTGCCCAGATCGAGCTCCTCGGCGAGCTGCGACTGCGTCATGCCGTCCTCCCGCGACAGGTAGGCGAGAACCCACCACTGGGAGCGCGTGACGCTCAATGGTTTCAAGCAGCGGTCGAAAGCGCTGCGGCGCAGGCGCGACACATCGTGAATGAGGAAGCCGAGACGGAGTTCCCAATCGATCGAATGCGTGTCAGCAGGCATGAGAACGGCGCCCGCCGATGTTGGCTGAGCTTTTACTATAAGGATGTGTACATTCTAGCCCTCATGGCGGAATCGCCGTCGCCTCAGAACGCTACCGCCTCCTTGCCCTTGAGTTGCAGGATGTCGCGCGCCTCGTTCGGCGTCGCCACCTCGAGCCCCAGGCCCTGGATGATCTCGCGCACCTTGCGAACCTGCTGCGCGTTCGACTCGGCGAGCTGGCCTTTGCCGATCCAGAGGCTATCTTCGAGGCCGACGCGTACGTTGCCGCCCATGGCCGCCGACATCGCGGCGATCGGCATCTGGCTGCGTCCGGCGCCGAGCACCGACCAGCGGTAGTCGGCGCCGAACAGCCGGTCGGCGGTGCGCTTCATGTGCATCACGTCGTCCGGGTGGCTGCCGATGCCGCCGAGGATTCCGAACACCGTCTGCACGAAAAACGGCGTCTCGACCAAGCCGCGATCGACGAAGTGCGCCAGGTTGTAGAGGTGGGAAGTGTCGTAGCACTCGAACTCGTAGCGGGTCTGGTTCGATGACAGCTCGGTCAGTACGGTCTCGAGATCGCCGTAGGTGTTGCGGAAGATCAGGTCCTTGCTGCCCTCGAGATAGGGCCGCTCCCAGTCGTGCTTGAACTCCTTGAAGCGCTCGAGCATCGGAAACAGGCCGAAGTTCATCGTGCCCATGTTCATCGACGCGACCTCGGGTTTGAGCACCTTGGCCGGCTGCATGCGCTCCTGCACCGTCATGTAGGGCGAACC
The DNA here is from genome assembly GCA_964236915.1 of uncultured Rhizobacter sp. Classification (GTDB taxonomy): domain Bacteria; phylum Pseudomonadota; class Gammaproteobacteria; order Burkholderiales; family Burkholderiaceae_C; genus LMDS01. Next base: position 5,773 of record CAXSGM010000008.1, on the reverse strand, counting down.
GCCGGTGGTCAGGTTGATGACCGCGTCCGACCGCGCCTTGATGTCCTTCAGAAACGGCACGAAGGCCTCGGGGCGCTGGTCGGGCTTGCCGGTGACGGGGTCACGTGCGTGCAAGTGGATGATGGCCGCGCCGGCCTCCGCGGCGCCGACCGCCGCGTCCGCGATCTCCTGGGCGGTGACCGGCAGGTATGGCGACATCGACGGTGTGTGGATCGCACCGGTGACGGCGCAGGTGATGATGACTTTCTTCTGTGCGGGCATGGGAGTCTCCTCGGTTGATCGTCTTCGGACGGGATCAGGGGCCGCCGGACCGCCTCGATGCGGCAGAAACGAAGCAAGAGCTTGCTCACACTCGTCTCCTTCGTGCCAGGACAGGGAAAACCCCAGCGTTTTCCGGCACTGACCCGACTTGCGACCATATCGTGCACTAGCGTACCATGCAGCACCTGACCATGCACAGCGCGCACACCGTCCGGAACGACTCAATGCCCATCCCGATGCCAATTCAGGCGAGCAGCCGATGAGCGACACCCAGCCCGCCTTCGGTCTGCTGGCTATTGCCTACTACGCGCCGCGGCTGCGCCTCGAGCGAAGCGCCGTCTTCGAGCAGCACCGCTGGATGGCGCCAGGTCTGAAATCGCTCGCCAAGGGCCAGCGCACCATGGCCAACTGGGACGAGGACACGGTCACGATGGCTGTTGAAGCCGGGCGTGCCTTGATGGCCGCTCCCCCGTCCGGAACCGCCGTCGAACTCACGCTCGCATCGACCACCCTGCCCTTTGCCGACCGCCTGAATGCCGGCATCGTCGCCGCGGCGCTCGGCCTGACCGACGACGCGGTCGTGCGCGACGTCGCCTCCAGTTCCCGCGCCGCACTGACCGAACTCGCCGCGGCCTTGCGCCATCCTGCGCCGGACACGACCCGCATCATCGTCGCCTCGGAGCGCCGGACCGCGCGCCCCGGCAGCGCACAAGAAATGATCTTCGGCGACGGCGCCGCGGCGGCTTGCGTCGGTACCGGCCCGGCCATCGCCACCCTCGTCGCCGCACGCAGCGTGCACGCCGACTTCGTCGACCACTTCCGGCAGACGGGCGAGGCCTACGAATACGGCTGGGAAGAGCGCTGGGTGCGTGACGAGGGCTACATGAAGCTGGCGGCCGACACGGTCCTGAGGTGTCTTGTCGACGCCGGCGTCTCGGCCGCCGACGTCGCTCACTTTGCGCTGCCGGCGCCCGTGCCGCGCATCAACGAGGCGGTGGCCAAGCGCGCCGGCATCGCCGCCACCGCGCTCGTCCCGACGGCAGCCGAGACGATCGGCGACCTCGGCTGTGCTCAACCGCTCGCCATGCTCGACACCGCGTTGCGCGCCGCCCTGCCGGGGGCGCTGATCCTGGTCGCCGCGTTCGGCAGCGGCTGCGACGTGCTGCTGCTCAAGCGCACCTCGGTGCCTTGCCCCGGCCGGGAGTCGGATTCCAGCAAGGCCGAGACCAGCTACATGAAGTACCTGTCGTTCACCGGCCAAATCGCGCTCGCGTGGGGTATGCGCGCCGAGATGGACAACAAGCCGGCGCTCACCGCGGCATGGCGTGACCACGCGCGGACGGAACGATTCGAGGGCGGCGAGTGCACGGGTTGCGGCACCGTTCAGTTCCCGCGATCCCGGCTGTGCGTGAACCCGGCCTGCAAGGCACAGGACACGCAAAGCCCCACGAGCTTCGTCGACCGCCCGGCCCGCGTGCTCTCGCACACCAGCGACTTTCTCGGCTACACACCGGCGCCGCCGTTTCAGTTCGGCCATATCGATTTCGAAGGCGGCGGTCGGGTGCTGATGGAGTTCGCCGACACCGACCGTGACGAACTCGCCGTCGGCGCCGCCGTGCGCATGGTCTATCGCATCAAGGACCTGGACGCGGCGCGCGGCTTTCGCCGCTACTTCTGGAAAGCGACGCCGGTGCGCGGCGACGCCGACCGCACCGCACCGGCCAGCGACGCGATGCACGGTGTGCGCGTCGACCCGGACAAGGCGAACGTCGCAACCACCGGGGAGAACGTCTGATGGCCACCGGCATCCGCGACAAGGTCGCCATCATCGGCATGGGCTGCACGCGCTTTGGCGAGCGCTGGGACGCCGGCCCCGAGGACCTGATGCTCGAGGCTTTCAACGAGGCGCTGGCGGATGCCGGCGTCCAGGGTTCGCAGATCGAGGCGGCCTGGTTCGGCGTCTGCCTGGAAGAAAACAACGTCGGCAAGACTGCCGGCCCGCTCGCGCAGGCGCTGCGCCTGCCGCGCATTGCCGCCACCCGGGTCGAGAACGCCTGCGCCACCGGCACCGAGGCGCTGCGCGGCGCCGCCTACGCGATCGCCGCGGGCGCCTACGACATCGTTCTCGCGCTCGGCGTCGAGAAACTGAAGGACACCGGCTACGGCGGCCTGCCGGTGCGCACCCGCGGCGTCGCCAACGACCTCTGGCTGCCGAATTCGACGGCGCCCGGCGCGTTCGCGCAACTGGCGTCGGCGTATGCGGCCAAGCACGGCGTCGCGATGCCCGATTTGAAGCGCGCGATGGCCCACATCTCGGTAAAGAGCCACGCCAACGCCGCGCTCAATCCAAAGGCGCACCTGCGCAACAGGATCACGATCGACGACGTGCTCAAAGCGATGACGATCGCCGCGCCGCTCGGCCTGTTCGACTGCAGCGGCGTCAGCGACGGCGCGGCCTGCGCGATTCTGACGACACCCGAGATCGCACGTTCACTGAAGGTAGACGCCGAGATCATCGCGATCAAGGCGCTCGAAGTCTCGGTCAGCAACGGCGAGGAAGCCGGCTTCCAGGGCTGGGACGGCGCGCACATCGCCACCGCCCGCGTCGCCGGCGCGCGCGCCTACGCGGCCGCCGGCATCACCGATCCGCGCTCCCAGATCGACATGGCCGAGGTGCACGATTGTTTCTCGATCACCGAAGCGGTGCTGATGGAAGACCTCGGCTTCAGTGCCCCGGGCCGCGTGATCAACGACGTGCTCGACGGCGTCTTCGACCTCGACGGCAAGCTGCCGATAGAGCCGGACGGCGGCTTGAAGTGCTTCGGCCATCCGATCGGTGCGTCGGGCCTGCGCATGGTCTACGAGGTCTACCTGCAACTTCACGGCCGCGCCGGCGAGCGCCAGCTGAAAAAGATGGATCTCGGCCTGACGCAGAACCTCGGCGGCCATCCGCACCAGAACGTCTGCGCCGTGTCGATCATCGGCCGGCAGGGCGCATGAGCGCGTCATTCCACTCAATCACAGGAGACTTTCCGCATGCGAGGACTCGAGGGTAAAACGGCCATCGTCACCGGTGCCGGCAGCGGCATCGGCCGTGCCATCGCACTGCGGCTCGGCGGCGAGGGCGTCACGGTCGGCGTATTCGACATCAATCCAGCCGGCGCAGCGGAGACTGTCGCGGCGGTCGAAGCCGCGGACGGCAAGGCCGTGGCCGTGCTGTGCGACATCACCGACTACGCCGCCGTGACCAAAGCCGTGGCCGAATTCGAGGCCGCCACCGGTGCGGGTACTGCGATCCTCGTCAACAACGCCGGCTGGGACACGCCGATGCCGTTCCTGAAAACCGACGAGGCGTTCTGGAAAAAGGTCGTCGCGATCAACTACATGGGGCCGTTGCACATGACGCATGCGGTCGGCCAGGGAATGAGTGCACGCAAGAGCGGCCGGATCATCAACATCGCGTCCGATGCCGGCCGCGTCGGCTCGTCGGGCGAGGTCGTGTACTCGGGCTGCAAGGGTGGAACCATCGCCTTCGGCAAGGCGCTGGCACGGGAGGTGGCGCGCAGCAACGTCACCGTCAACACGGTCTGCCCCGGCCCGACCGACACGCCGGCCATGGACGCCTTCGTCGGTAGCGGCGAAGCCGGCCAGAAGATTCGCGACGCGATGGTGCGCGGCGTGCCCCTGGGCCGCATCGGCGTGCCCGACGATTACCCCGGCCTCGTCGCCTTTCTCGCGAGCGACGACGCGGCCTTCATCACCGGCCAGACGATCAGCGTCTCGGGCGGTCTTTCGATGCACGGTTGAGGAAGAACAAATGAGCAAAGACTACAAGGACATCCTCTACGACGTGCGCGACGGCGTCGTGCGCATCACGATCAACCGGCCCGAGGTCTACAACGCCTTTCGCAACCAGACGCTCGAGGAGCTGATCGACGGCCTGCGCCGTGCCGACGAGGAAAAGAGCGCGAACGTCATGGTGCTGAGCGGCGCCGGCGACAAGGCCTTCTGCACCGGTGGCGACCAGAAGGTGCACTTGAGCGAAGACGGCCTCTACGGCCCGCGCGGCACGGTCGGCATGCCGATCGAGGAGATGCAGACGGCACTGCGCGATCTGCGCAAGGTCTCGATCGCCAAGGTGCAGGGCTTCGCGATCGGCGGCGGCAATGTGTTCGCCACCCTGTGCGACCTGACCATCGCATCCGAAAAGGCCACTTTCGGCCAGGTCGGCCCGAAGGTCGGCTCGGTCGACCCCGGCTGGGGCACCGCCTACCTGGCGCGCATCGTCGGCGAGAAAAAGGCGCGCGAGATCTGGTTTCTATGTCGCAAGTACAGCGCGGTCGACGCCGAGAAGATGGGCCTCGTCAACAAGGTCGTGCCACACGACCAGCTCGACGCCGAGGTCGACCAGTGGTGCAAGGAGATCAACGAGATGAGCCCGACCGCGCTGACGATCGCCAAGCGCTCGTTCAACGCCGACACCGAGAACATCCGCGGCATCGGCTTTCTCGGCATCCAGACGGTCAAGCACTACTACCAGTCTGACGAATCGAAGGAGGGCGTGAAGGCGTTCAACGAGCGCCGCAAGCCCGACTTCAAGAAGTACGCCTGACGTGGACGCGCTGATCCAGGCGGCGCAGGGCGCCGACGGCGTGCTCGTCGCGACGATCGACATGCCCGGGCGGACGATGAACGTCTTCTCCGCCGGCCTGATGGACGCGCTCGACGCGTTGATGGATCGCGTCGACGACGACCCGGCGGTGCGCAGTGTCGTGCTCACGTCGGCCAAGCCGAGCTTCCTGGCAGGCGCCGATCTGGCGATGGTGCGCGGCTACTGCGATGCGGCCGAACGCATGACGGCCGAGCAGGTGTTCGCGATGTGCGGCCGGTTGGGGCGGCAGTTGTTGCGGTTGGAGGCCTCGGCCAAGCCCTGGGTTGCCGCCGTCAACGGCTTGGCGCTCGGTGGCGGCCTGGAGCTGGCCATGGCTTGCCGGACGCGGCTCGTCGCCGACGATCCGAAGATCCAGCTCGGCCTGCCCGAAGTGAAGCTCGGCCTCCTGCCCGGTGCCGGCGGCACGCAACGGTTGCCGCGCTTCGTCGGCTTCGAGCTCGGCCTGGACCTGCTGCTGAGCGGTCGGCCGATCGATCCGGCGACTGCAGTGGCCGCCGGCCTCTTCGAGCGTGCGCTGCCCGGGGCGCAGCTGATCGACGCAGCGAAGGCCGTGGCGCGCGGCCTGCACGGCAGCCCGCTCGAGCTGACCGCCAAGTTCCCGCATCTCGCGCAGGCCGATGTACCGTCGCACGGCGCCGAGGCGGCGCGCCGCATCGCCTTGGATCACGGCATTTCGGCGGCCGATTTCGCGCGCTACCCGGCCTACAGCGCGATCGTCGACAGCGTGTTGCTCGGCGCCCGCCAGCCGCTCGCCGAAGCGACCGACATCGAGATGCAGCAGTTCTTGCGCCTGATGTTCTCGCCGGTCGCCGGCAACATGGTGCGGACGATGTTTCTCAA
>CAXSGM010000007.1:0-68513 GCA_964236915.1 uncultured Rhizobacter sp. | reverse complement strand
GACTTGCTCGCCCTGGCCGAGGCCTACCCGATCCTGTCACCCGCCGATTTCGTGCAGCGCTTCGTCCCCTGAGCCCCGTCAAGCGCCCGATTCGTCAGGCCATCGCGGGCCGAAAGACAGCACTGGCAGCCAGGTCGACAGCACCCTCACCGCTGCTTGAAGTCCGCCTTCCGCTTCGCCACGAACGCCGCCATCCCCTCCTTCTGATCCTCGGTCGCGAACAGCATCTGGAAGAGGCGGCGCTCGAACATCACGCCGTCGGCGAGCGTGCCTTCGAAAGCGCGGTTGACGCTTTCCTTGGCGGCCATCACGCTGATCGCCGAGAGCGCGTTGATCTCGTCGGCCGCCGCGAGCGCGACATTCAACAGATCGGCCGCGGGCACGACGCGCGCCACCAGGCCGGCGCGCTCGGCCTCGGCGGCGTCCATCGTGCGGCCGGTCAGGATCATGTCCATCGCCTTGGCCTTGCCGATTGCGCGCGGCAGGCGCTGCGTGCCGCCGGCGCCGGGGATGATGCCGAGCTTGATCTCGGGTTGGCCGAACCGCGCCGTGTCGGCCGCAATGATGAAGTCGCACATCAACGCGAGTTCGCAGCCGCCGCCGAGCGCGAAGCCGGCCACCGCGGCGATCACCGGCTTCCGAACCCGGCGGATCGTTTCCCAATTGCGGCCGATCAAGTCGCCGCCGTAGGTGTCAGCGAGTGTCAGCTTCGCCATCGCGGCGATGTCGGCACCGGCCGCGAACGCCTTTTCGCTGCCTGTGATCACGATCGCGCCGATCACGGGATCGGCGTCGAAGGCGAGGAGCGCGGCGCCGAGCTCGTCCATCAGCGCGTCGTTCAACGCGTTCAGCTGCTTCGGCCGGTTCAGTATGACGAGGCCGGTGCGGCGCGGGCCGGCGCCGCGGATGTCGGTCAGGATGTTTTGCGGGTCCATGGGCGTCTTTTTTGTGATGGGACGATCGACTTTAGTCAAGGAACCGCGCGCGACACCTGAGCGGCTTGCCGTGCCGAACGCGATGCAATCGCGCTCTTCAGTTCGCCATCTCGGGCGGCTTCTCGATCAGAAGGTCGACGTAGGTCCCAGCGTCCTGCTCGATCCGCAGGCGCGCCGGGAAGTAACGGAGCTGCGGCGCAAACCACATCTCGACCCGCAGCGCGCCTGGCCCCGGCGGCTTGCGGGGCACCAGGTGCAGCGCGTCGAGCGGGCCGAACGGCGTTTGCAGTTCGACCTGTTCGGTGACGTCGTAGGTCCAGCTGTCGACTTTCCGCGGCAGGGCGAGCGGAATGTCGATGCTGCCGCCGACGCGCAGCAACTCCGGCCGGGTGCTGAAAAGGAAGGTGAGCTGGATGAACTGGCTGGCGCTGTCCTGCACGTTCGGCGGCGCCGCGCGGCGCTCGCCGTTCGCGAGCGTCACCCCGGACGCATCGAAGCGCAGCGTCTGCAGCGGGCGCTGGGAACCGAGCACGCCGGTCTGTTGGTCGTAGCGATGCGGCACGAGGCCGGCGGCGCCGATCTCGCCATCGCTGCTCGAACGCTGGGTGATGATGGGCGCAAAGCTCGGGCCGATGAGGAAATCGACATGCACCTGGTAGTGCGAGCCGACGCGTAACCATTCGACCTGCGCCGTGCCTTGGACCGCACCGCGGTAGTAGCCGGTGAGGCCGTAGCTGACGCGCGTCGAGGCCGGCCACTGGAAGGGCTCGGAAGGTGCGCCCGTCGCAGAGGCCGCGGGTGCGGATGCAGGTGCGGACACGGACGCCTCTGCAGCCGAAGACGCGATCGACGCATCGGCAGCGGCAAAAGTCGACGGGCTCGGCGCCGACGGGGCGTCGGCCGGCGCTTCGACCCGCGCCATCCCGGGCGCCTCGGGCGTCGACGCCGCCGATTCGGCCGCGAGCGCCGATTCCGCCGGTCCCGAGGCGGCCGCGGTCGGCACTTCGGGCGCCGAAGCCGCCGAAGCCGCCGGCGGCGGGCGAATCGCCTTCGGCCGACCCGAGCGCCGCCGCGGCGTGGCTGCCACGGGCGCTGCCGGCGGCGGTGCCGCGGCAGCGGCGATGGGGGGCGGCGCGAGCGCCATGTCGCGCACGTAGGCCACCTCGATCCGCGGCGGCATCGCGGCGGCCGCCTTGATCGCCCTTAGGCGCCCCGCCAACGCGATCGTCAAGCCGGCGTGCAGCGCGATCACCGCGGCGATCAGGGCGCCCCAGACGAGTGCGCGCCGCACCGGCCGGGTCACCGGCTCGCCCGGTCAAGCGCCGAGCCAGGCCTGGCGCAGCGCGAGGGCCGAGGGTGCGGCATCGGTGGCGAGTGTCAACGCAATGGCGCCGGGCGGTTCGCAAACGGCCGCGCCGGCTTCGGGAAGGCACACACCGAGCGACAGCAGGCGCTGATCGCGCGCCGCCAGCAGCGTCGCCTCCTGCCCGGGCACGAGCACCCGCAGCGCATCGTCGAGCCGGCGCAGCCGCCAGCCGTCGATGGCGATGAGCTCGTCGCCTGGCGCCAGGCCGGCCGCTTCGGCGACGCCACCGCGCAGCACGGTCTGCACCTTGATGCCGGTCAGCGCGCTCTCGGCGACGCGCACGCCCAGGCGCTGGGCGAGCGTCGCGGCTTCGGTCGTCCACTCGACGCCGGCGCCGGCCAGCAACGCCTGCAGCGGCAGCTCGTCGGTGCCGTGCACCCACGCCGCCAGTTCGGGCGCATACGAGCGGCCGCCGACCGCCGCGAGCGCCGCCGCGATCGCCGCTTCGTCGATCGGCCCGCCGGCGCTTGCGTTCCAAAGCCGGCGCATCACGTCGTCGAGCGTGCCGCGGCCTTCGCTGCGCAGCGTCAGGTCGAGCGCGAGCGCGATCAGCGCGCCCTTGGCGTAGTAACTGATCGTCGCGTTCGGCGTGTTCTCGTCGGCGCGGTAGTACTTGATCCAGGCGTCGAAGCTCGCCTCGGCGACCGACTGCACCTTGCGCCCCGGCGTCGCCAGCACGCCGCTCAGGGTGCGTGCGACGAGGCGAAGGTAGCGCGCCGCATCGATCAACCCGGCGCGCCGCAGCAGCAGGTCGTCGTAGTACGAGGTAAAGCCCTCGAAGAACCAGAGCAGCCGGGTGTAGTTCTCGGCGCCGTAGTCGTAGCGCGCGAACTCGGACGGGCGCATCCGCTTGACGTTCCAGGCGTGAAAGTATTCGTGCGAGACGAGGCCGAGCAGGTTCACGTAGCCGTCGGTGGTGTCGCTGCGGCCGCGCTGCGGCATCTCGCGCCGCGGCGAGATCAGCGCGGTCGAGGTGCGGTGCTCGAGGCCGCCATGGCCCTCGTCGACCAGGTTGTGCAGGAAAAGATAGCGGTCGAAGGGCGGCACGCCCGCCGGGTGCCAGAAGTCGATCGCCGCCTCGCAGACGCGACGCGCATCGGTGAGCAGGCGTTCGGCGTCGAAATCGGGAAGCGCGCCGGCGACGACATAGGCGTGCGGCACGCCGCGCGCCTCGAACGCGCCGCGCCAGAAGCTGCCGAGCTCGACCGGATGGTCGACGAGTTCGTCGTAGCTGTCGGCGCGGTAGCTGCCCAGCCCGTTGGCGTCGACCTCGAGCGGTCGAAGCGTGGTCGCGACCCGCCAACCCGCCGGCAAGCCGCCGATCTCGAGCCGGTGCGGTTCGGCCTCGCGGCCTTCGACCCGCAGCAGCAACGAAGTGCCGTTGAAGAAGCCGCGCGCCGCATCGAGGAACGCCGCGCGGACCGACGCATCGGCGGCATGCACCCCGTAGCGAACCATCAGCGGCTCGCCGGCTTCGCAGTGCGCGAGCCAGGTCGCCTTGTCGAGCGCCTCCATGCGGACCGGCCGCGCGCCCTGCACCGCACCAAAGCCCGACAAGTGACGCGCGAACTCGCGCACGAGGTAACTACCGGGAATCCAGACCGGTAGCGAAAGCCGCTGCGCCGCGGCCGGCGCGGCGAGCGTCAGCGTGACCGCGAAGCGATGGGTCGAGGGTTCGAGCGCGGAGACGGCGTAATAGATCATCGTGCGGAAGGCGTGTCGCCGGGCGCGGCTCGAGGGGCTCGAGGGGAACGCGCGAGGACCGGAACGTTGGCGCCGATCGCGGCGTTGTAGGGAACGGGCGGTTCGAGCGGTACTATTTCGTTGTAATTTACACGTCGCTCGGCGCCTGCCGGTTCCTCGGTAGGGGGTGTGGCGACGACCTCCGGCAATTGCCGCCACCCGGTCCATGCGCTTCTCACCGCGAAAAGCGGGTCTGACGGCGATGATTGCGATCTGCCCATCCACCCCGAGCGTGCTCCACCGCGCGCAATCGTCACCCGCCCACATCCCCGCTGATGCGTCCGCAGCTCCCGCCGCAACCGCCGACGGACCCGTCGTTGAAGGTCCTGATCGCCTGCGACCATGCCTCGGCGAGCTACGGCGGTGAAGCGATCCTGCCGCTGCACCACTTTCGCGTGCTGCGCGACGGCGGCTTCGACGTCTGGCTGGTCGCGCACTCCCGCACCCGTGCCGAGCTGTCGGCGCTGTTCCCCGGCGAAACGCGGATCCGCTACGTCGAGGAGACGGCGCTCGACCGCTGGATGTGGCGCATCGGCCGCCGTCTGCCGGCGACGATCGGCTACCTCACGACCGGCTTCGTCTCCCGGCTCGCGGTGCAACTGGCGCAGCGGCGGCTGGTCCGGCGGCTGGTCGGCGAGGCCGGCATCGACGTCGTGCATCAGCCGATCCCGGTGTCGCCGCGCGAGCCGTCGCTGCTGCACGACGTCGGCGCGCCGGTGGTCATCGGCCCGATGAACGGCGACATGCGCTACCCGCCAGCGTTCGGCGGCATGCACCTGGGGATCGAAAGCGCCGTGCTCCTGCTGGGCCGCTGGGCCGCGCCTTTGCTGAACCGGTGGATGCCGGGCAAGCGCAAGGCCGCACTGCTGCTGGTGGCGAACGAACGGACCCGCGCGGCGCTGCCCGGCGGGCTGGCGCGGCGCGTCGAGGTGCTCGCCGAGAACGGCGTCGAACTCGATCTGTGGACCCGCCGGTCCGAGCCCCGGCCGGCGGATGCGCCCGTGACCTTCGCGTTCGTCGGCCGGCTGATCGGGCTGAAAGCGGTCGACCTGCTGCTCGAAGCGCTTGCGATCGCGCGCCGGCGCCATCCGATGCGCCTGCTGGTGATCGGCGACGGCAAGGAGCGCGCGGCGCTCGAACGGCAGGCCGGCCGCCTGTTCGGCGCCCAAGGCGCTGGCGGCATGCACTCCGCCGACCCGGTGGTGCGCTTCACGGGCCTGTTACCGCAAACCGAATGCGCGGAGCGGTTGCGCACGGCCGACGCATTGGTGCTGCCGAGCCTGCACGATTGCGGCGGTGCCGTCATCCTGGAGGCGATGGCGATGGAACTGCCGGTGATCGCGACCGCCTGGGGCGGCCCGCTCGACTACCTCGACGCGAGCTGCGGCATCCTCGTCGCGCCGGCGAGTCGCACAGCGCTGGTCGACGGACTGGCGGCGGCGATGGTCCGGCTCGCGGTATCGCCGGACGAGCGCGCAGCGATGGGCCGGCTCGCCAGCGAGCGGGTGCGGCGGGATTACGACTGGACCGTCAAGGGTGTCCGGATGGTCGCGCTCTACCGCGAGATCGCGGCCGACACGCCCAGCGCAGCACGCCGCTGGCGCGCGCCGCCGTCGGAGCGGGTCGCGTCGAGCCGTGTGAGCCGTGCGAGCGCTGAGACCGGGCCGCACTGACGCCGCCCGGCCAGCACCGCTTTCGATTTCAGTGATCCAGCGGACCGGGCCTTGAAGCACAGCGCCCTCGTCGACCGCGTGCGCGATGCGCTGGCCCGGCGCTTCTTCGTGGCCCTGAAACGCGCGACGCACCGCATGCCGGTCCGGCTCGAGACGCCGTTGCGGCGCCGTGTGCTCGTCGTGGCGCCTCACATGGACGATGAAGCGATCGCCTGCGGCGGCACGCTGCTGCTGCACCGCGAACTCGGCAGCGAGGTGCGGGTGGCGTTCGTCTCGGACAGCTCGACCGGTGCTCGCGATCCGGCGCTCGCCGACCGCATCCGCGCGATCCGCCACGCCGAGATGGAGCAGGTCGCCGCAGCGCTCGGCCTGGCGGGCGTCGTCGAGTTCGGTTTTCCGGACGGCGCGCTGGTGCGCCACGAAACAGCGATCGCCGAGCGGCTCGCCGACCTGCTGCGCGACTTCACGCCGGACGAGGTGTTCTGCCCGTTCCCGGTCGACGCGCACGCCGATCACCAGGCCGTCGCGCTCGCCACCGCCCGCGCCGCCCGACTCGCCGGCTGGCGCGGCGAAATCGTCGCCTACGAGGTCTGGTCGGCGCTCTGGCCGAACCGGGCGGTCGACATCGGCGCGGTGGCCGGGCAGAAGGCGGCGCTGATCGGGCTCTACGCCTCGCAGATGGGCGACCGCGACTACGCCGGCGCGATCCTCGGCCTCAACCGCTACCGCGGGCTCGCGCACCGGGTGGCGTACGCCGAGGCCTTCCACCGCTGCAGCCCGGCGGCGTTCGCGGCGCTGACCGCGCGGCTGGATCGCCTGGACGCTTCGACCGGCTGAACCGGCCCGACCGTGCCGACAGCGCGACTCGGGCGCCCGCAGGCGACGGTTCGAGGAAAGCGCCCAGCGGCTCGTCCTGCGGCTCGATCCTCAGCCCTTGCGCCGGCTCGCCGCGAGTTGCTTCTCGACATCCGCCGGGGCGAGCGCGCCGGGCACGCGCTTGCCGTCCTCGAACACGATCGCCGGCGTGCCGTTGACGCGGTACTTCTTGCCGAGCGCGACGTTGCGCTCGAGCGCCGAGCTGTCGCACGGGCCCATGTTGCGCGGGATCGTCGCGCCTTCGATCATCCAGCCGCGCCACACGGCGGCGTTGTTCTTTGCGCACCAGATGTTGCGCGCCTTCTCCGTCGAATCGCCTCCCAGGATCGGCAGCAGGAAGGTGTAGACGGTCACGTCCTTCACCTGCCGCAGATCGGTCTCGAAGCGCTTGCAGTAGCCGCAGTTCGGATCGGCGAACACCACCATCCGGCGCGCGCCGCTGCCCTGCTTCCAGACGATCGCGTCCTGCAGCGGCAGCGCCCCGATGTCGATCGCGTTCACCTGGTCGATGCGCGCCTGGGTCAGGTCGGTCCGGGTGCGGGTGTCGATGATGTTGCCCTGAACGAGGTGCTCGCCGCGCTCGTCGGCGTAATAGATCTCGGTGCCGACCCGCAATTCGTACAGCCCGGCGATCGGCGCCGCGCTGACCGCGTCGATCTTGAGTTCGGGCAGGCGCGCGGCGAGGGTCTTGCGGATCGTGGCCTCGGGCGAATCGGCGCCGGCCGCCGCGAGCGTGACGACCGCCAGGGCGAGGCCGGTCAGGGCGCCTGTGAGCTTCGATGTCATCGCGATTTCCTTCAACATGAGGGTGGCCGGCGCGGTCGCGGCCCGGCCGTCGAACAGCGTGCCACGACGGACTTGCTACAGCCCGAGCGCCTGCGCCGTCAGCCAGCGTTTCAGCGGCGTGAGCCGATCGACGAGATCGAGGCCGCGGTTGCGAAGTTCCGCGAGCGGTGGCGCCGGATCGGCGAAGAGCCGCCACAGGCCGTCGGTCGCCTCGAGCATCGCCCGGGTCGGCGCGGCGCGGTCGCGCGCATAGCGGCGCAGCAGCTTCGGGTCGGCGAGCGCGCGCCATGGCTCGCGGGCGGCGAGCACGCGGACCAGCGCCGCGGCGTCGGCGAGGCCGAGGTTCAGCCCCTGCCCGGCCAGCGGATGCACCAGGTGCGCGGCATCGCCGACCAGCACCCAGCCGGGCCCGCACCAAGTGGCGGCGAGCGCACGTGCCAGCGGCCAGGAGGCGCGTTCGGAGGCGAGCTGCAGTGCGCCGGCAGCGTTGCCGGTCGCCTGGGAAAGCGCGGCCTCGAACGCCGGCGCGTCGGCTGCCAATAGCGAGCCGGCACGCGCCTCCGGCACGGACCAGACCAGCGCGTAGGAGCGGTCCGGCGTCGGCCGGTCGAACGGCAGCAGCGCCAGCACCTCGGGCGCGCCGAACGCCTGCCACGCCCGGCCCCGATGCGGCTGGTCGGCGACGAGCCGCGCGGCGATCGCCCGCTGGCCGTAATCGACGCGGTCGAACGCCACGCCAAGCCGTGCGCGGCCGGCCGAATCGCGCCCGTCGCACCAGGCGGTGAGCGCTGCGCCGACATCGGCGTCGACCGTGGCGACGTGCGGGGCGAAGCGCACGGCCGCCGCCAATTCGCGTTCGAGCACCGCGGCGTCGACGATCCAGGCGAGCGCGCCGACCGACTGGCGCCACGCCGAGAACTCGATCGCCGCGCCGTGGCGGTCGCCCTGCACGCGCATGTCGTGCACCGGCGTCGCGGCATCGGCCGGCAACGCGTCCCAGACCTTGAGCGTGCGCAACAGCGCCACCGAGGCCGCGTTCAAGGCGTAGGCGCGCACGTCGTCGCCCGTGTCGGCGCGGCCCGGGGTCGCCCCGAGCGCGACGCGCAGCCCGGCACGCGCCAGCGCGAGCGCGAGGCAGCGCCCTACGATGCCGGCGCCGCGCACTTGCACGTCGAAGTCGTCCATCGGCGCGGATTGTAGGAAGCGGGCTTCCCACGTGAACGGCACGCGACAATCGCGCTCCATGACGCCGCTCGCAGTCGCCCGAACGAGCCTCGAAGGGGTCGGCGCCGACGACGCCTCGCTCGCGGTTCGCATCGCGGCACTGCACGTCTACCCGGTCAAGTCGTGCGGCGGCATCGCCCTCGCCGAGGCCCTGCTGATCGAAACCGGCCTCGAGTTCGACCGCGCCTGGATGGTCGTCGACCCGGACGGCAGCTACGTCACCCAGCGCAGCCTGCCGCGGATGGCGTTGATTCAGCCGCAGCTGAAGTCGATGGAGATGGTGCTGCGCGCCCCCGGCATGCTGGCGCTGCACATCGCGCTCGACCGGGTCGAGGCGCCGACCCGGGTGAGCGTGTGGGGCGACAGCGTCGCGGCCTACGACATGGGCGGCCTCTGCGCCCAGTGGTTCAGCGACTTCCTCGGCCGGCCGCTCCGGCTCGTGCGCTTCGACCCGGAGCAGCGGCGCATCGTCGACCGGCGCTGGACCGGCGAGCTGGTTGCGGAGACCGCATTCTCAGACGGCTTCCCGCTGCTCGTGACCAGCGCTGCTTCGATGGAGCCCTTGAACCTGCGGCTCGCGGCGCGGGGCGAAGCGCCGGTCACAATGCTGCGCTTTCGTCCGAACCTCGTGCTCGACGGCCTCGACGCGAACGGCGAAGACCCGCTCGACGAGATCGAGTTCGACACCGAGGACGGTCTGGTGCGCCTGCGCCTCGTCAAGCCATGCCGACGCTGCCCGATCCCGGATGTCGACCCGGCGACCGGCGAGCGCGGCCACGCGGTCGGCGACGCGCTGGCCGGCTACCGCGCCGATGCGCGGATGGGCGGTGCGGTCACCTTCGGCATGAATGCGGTGATCGTCGAGGGGGTCGAGCGCGCGCTGCGCGTCGGCATGCTCGGGCGGGCCACGTACCGCTTCGAGTGAGCACGGCCAGGCCGGGCCCGGCCGAGGCCATGTCCGCGCCGGCGCGGACTAAACTTTCGCCTCGGCCGCCGCGCCGCTTCCCCCTTGCGCGCCCCGCGCGCCCGCGACCCCAATGACCTCCAGCCGCCTCCACGCCGCGTCCGCCCCGACCGGACCGCTTTCACGCGCGGCCGACGGAGCCGCCCGATGAGCCTCAAGTGCGGCATCGTCGGTCTGCCGAACGTCGGCAAATCGACCCTGTTCAATGCGCTGACCAAGGCCGGGATCGCGGCCGAGAACTACCCGTTCTGCACCATCGAGCCGAACGTCGGCATCGTCGAGCTGCCGGACCCGCGACTCGCGGCGCTCGCCGGGATCGTGAGGCCCGAGCGGATCGTTCCGGCGATCGTCGAATTCGTCGACATCGCCGGGCTGGTCGCGGGTGCGTCGAAAGGCGAGGGGCTCGGCAACCAGTTCCTCGCGCACATCCGCGAGACCGACGCGATCGTCAACGTCGTGCGCTGCTTCGACGACGACAACGTGATCCACGTCGGCGGCCGGGTCGATCCGATCTCGGACATCGAGGTGATCCAGACCGAGCTCTGCCTGGCCGACCTCGCCACCGTCGAGAAGACGCTCGCGCGGAGCGTGAAGGTGGCGAAATCCGGGCAGGACAAGGACGCGCAGCGCCTGGTCGAGGTGCTGAAGAAATGCGACGCGGCACTGAACGAAGCGCGCCCGGTGCGCAGCGTCGCGTTCAGCAAGGAAGAGCTCGCGGTGCTCAAGCCGCTTTGCCTCATCACCGCCAAGCCGGCGATGTTCGTCGGAAACGTCGCCGAGAACGGCTTTGCGGCCAACCGCTATCTCGACCAACTGCGCGCCTATGCCGACGGTCAGGGCGCGCCGGTGGTCGCGATCTGCGCCAAGACGGAGGCCGAGCTCGCCGAGATGGACGACGCCGACCGGCTGATGTTCCTCGCCGAGATGGGCCAGACCGAGCCGGGCCTGAACCGCCTGATCCGCGCGGCATTCGGGTTGCTCGGGCTGCAGACGTATTTCACCGCCGGCGTCAAGGAAGTTCGCGCCTGGACGATCCACACCGGCGACACGGCGCCGCAGGCCGCCGGCGTGATCCACACCGATTTCGAGCGCGGCTTCATCCGCGCCCAGACCATCGCCTACGCCGACTACATCGCCCTGAAAGGCGAACAGGGCGCGAAGGACGCCGGCCGGATGCGCGCCGAGGGCAAGGACTACGTCGTCAAGGATGGCGACGTTCTGAACTTTCTGTTCAACGTCTAGCCAGTGTGAGCGAACCCGCCATGCCGGCTTCGATCACACCGCCGCCCTCCGTCGCGGAGTCCGCATGAGCGACACCGCGGCGGCGCGGTGGCTCCCCTGGTCGGCCGCGTTCGCACTAACGGCGATCGCCTACGCGCTGGTGGGCCTGCTGGCCGAACCGCTGATGATCCCGCCCGGGCACGCGTCGCCGCTCTATCCGGCCGCGGGTCTGGCGCTGGCCGCCGTGTTGCTGCGCGGCCCCTCGATGGCCTGGGCCGCGGGGCTCGGCGCCGCCGGGCTGTGGGCCGGGCAAATGGTGTGGCGGGCACCGTCTTCCGCGCCGACCGAGGCGCAATGGCTCCTGCCGCTCGCCGTCGCCGTCGGTGCCGGGCTACAGGCGTATCTCGGCGGCGCGCTGATGCGGCGCCGCCTGCGCGAGCCGCTGGCGCTCGCCGAGCCGGCCGATGTGGCGAACTTCATCGGCGCCGCGGCGCTCTCGTGTCTGGTCGGCGCGACGCTCGCCAACTCGGCGCTCTTCGCTCTGGGACGGGTGCGCGCCGCGGATCTGCCGTTCACGCTCTCGACCTGGTGGATCGGCGATGTGCTCGGGATCGTGATCGCGGTGCCGGTGATCCTGGCCGCGCGCGGCCGGCCGCGCGCGGCATGGCTGTCGCGGCGGGCGAGCGTCGGGCTGACGCTCACGGTGCTGACCGTCTTCATCGGCTTCGGCATTCATCACCTGGCGCGCGAGGAAAGCGAGCGCCGCACGAACGCCTTCCGGCGCGACGCGGAGAGCGTCGGCCGCGCCTTGACGGCCGATCTGCTCGAACCGCTGCGCGCGCTCGAGGCGCTGCACGGCCTGTTCCTCGCCTCCGACGACGTGAGCGCGCAGGAAATGCGGCTCGCGACCCGCGCCTGGGTCGCTTCGGGCCCGTTCGAGGCGCTCGGCTGGAACGTGCCGGTCCGGCGCGACGACCTGCCGGCGTTCGAGGCGAGCGTGCGCGCCGCCGATCATCCGGGGTTCCGGGTCGTCGAGGCGACGCCCTCCGGCGCGCGGCTGCCGGGCGTGTCGAGCCCGCTCGGCGACACCGAGGCGATCGTGCTCCGCCATGTCGAGCCGCTGGCCGGCAACGAGGCGCGGCTCGGCACGGACGCCAGCTCGGTCCCGGCGATGCGCGCCGCGGTCGAACGCGCGCGGACGAGCGGCGAGCCGACCGCGAGCGCCGGCATGCGCGTGTCCGTCCGCCCCGGGGCGGACGCAGCCCGGGACGCGGCGCGCGGCAGCGGCTCCGGCGCGCCGGCGCGCGCGAACGCCGGCGCCGCGCCGGTGAGCGGCGCCGCGACCGCACGCGAAGCCGCGCTCGAGGTCGTCGTCTACCAGGCGCTCTACCAGGTGAGGGATGTGGCCCGGCTGGACCCGGCGATCCGGGCCGCGGCGTTGCGCGGGCTGGTATCGGTCGCGGTGCACCCCGAGGCGCAGCTCGAGCGCCTCGCGCGCCGTGAGCCGACGCTGCTGCAATCGCTGGTGGTCTGCGTGGTCGACACCAGCCCGGGTGCGCCGCCGCAACGGCTCGCCGGGCAGACCGGCTGCGAGGCGGCGACCGGGCCGCTCGACCTGCAACTGCCACTGGCGTTTGCCGGACGCGACTGGCAGATCGTCGTCGGGTCGGCGGGACCGCGCGGCGGCGGCTCGCGCAACGGTGAGGCCTGGCTGTTCGCGCTCGTGGCGCTGATCTCGACCGCGATGTTCGGCGGCTTCCTGCTGACGGTGACCGGCCGCGCCCGCTGGATCGAACTCGGCGTGCGCGAGCGCACCGCCGCGCTGCAGGCCGAGGTCGACGACCGGCAGGCGGCCGAAAACGCGATGCGCGAGAGCGAGCAGCGCTTCCGCAACATCCTGGCCCATGTGCCGATCGGCGTCGTCTACACCAACCTCCAGGGCAGCATCCTCCAGGCCAACCTGCGCTTCTGCGAACTGGCCGGGCGGAGCGAGGCCGAGCTCCTCGGCATCAACGTCGTGGGCCTGACGCACCCCGACGACATCCCCCACGACCTGGCGCTGGCCGAGCAGCTGGTGCGCGGCGAGGTTCCGCTCTTTCGCCACCACAAGCGCCTGGTCCGTCCGGACGGCGAGAGCGTCATGGTGCAGGCCACCGTCTGCCTGCTGCAGGACGCCGCGGGGCAGCCACGCAGCACGGTCAGCGTGGTCGAGGACGTGACCGGGCACCAGCTGCTCGAGGAGGCCGAGCGCCGCCGCGAAGCTGCCGAGGCGGCGAACCGCGCGAAGAGCGAGTTCCTCTCGCGCATGAGCCACGAGCTGCGCACGCCGCTCAACGCGATGCTCGGATTCGCGCAGCTGCTCGAGCTCGATCCGAAGCAGCCGCTGGAGGTCGTGCAGAAGTCGTGGGTGGCGCAGATCCAGCAGGCCGGCTGGCACCTGCTCGAGATGATCAACGACGTGCTCGACCTGTCGCGCATCGAATCCGGCAACCTGCGGCTGCGCATGGGGCCGCTCGACCTGGCTGAACTGGTGGGGGCGACGCTGGCGATGGTGGAAGGCGACGCGCGCCAGCGCGACATCACAATCGTCCGCCGACTCCAACTGGGCAGCGCCACGCTGATCGGCGATCCGACCCGGGTCAAGCAGATCCTGATCAATCTGCTGACGAACGCCGTGAAGTACAACATCGACGCCGGCCGGGTCGAGGTCGCAGCCCACATGGTCGACGCCGAGCACGTCGAAGTGATCGTCACGGACACCGGGCTCGGCATGACGCCGGAACAGCTGGCTGGCCTGTTCCAGCCGTTCAACCGGCTCGGACGCGAGCGCAGCTCGCTTTCGGGCACCGGCATCGGTCTGGTGATCAGCCAGCGCCTCGCCGAGCTGATGGGCGGCTCACTGACCGCGCGCAGCCATGCGGGGAGGGGCTCGTCCTTCGTCCTGACGCTGCCCTGCTCGGCCGAACCCGACACCGTCCGCTCGGATCTGGAGCCGCTCGGCCACGGCGAGCTGCGGTACCCGCGCCGGCACATCTGCTACGTCGAGGACAACGAGACCAACGTCGAGGTCATGCGCGGCATCCTGGCGCAACGGCCGCAGGTGGAACTGAGCGTCGCGCTTACCGGGCGCGAGGGGCTGGCGGCGATCCGCGCACGCCGGCCCGATCTGCTGCTGCTCGACATGCACCTGCCCGACATGGAGGGACTCGACCTGCTGCGCCGCCTGCGCGACGCCCCGGCGACGCGCGACCTGCCGGTGGTCGTGGTGTCGGCGAACGCGCTGGCCGAGCAGATCAGCGCGGCCTTCGACGCCGGCTGCGACCGCTACCTGACCAAGCCGGTCAGCGTCGCCGAGGTGCTGGGGGTCGTCGACGAGCTGCTGGTCGCCACCGCCGACGCCGCCTGACGCCGGCGATGCGCGCCAGGGCGCCGGGCGCAGCGCCAGGATCGGCTCGGGTAAGGATGCCGACAGGCGTTGAAACCGGCCCCTTCGTCAGCCGGCCGCCGTGATCCCGAGGTTGCCTTCGACGCCGACCAGCGCCGGCTGCTGCGGTGCGCCGCTCGGCGCGCGGCCCCGGCTGCGCAGCCAGCGCTCGACCACGTCCCAGATCGGTTCGCCCTGCACGTCCGGTGCGACCGAGGCCCAGCCGGCGACGGTGTAGCGCTTGTCGGCGTCGAGCGGCGCGCCGTTCAGCCGCAGGTTCGAGATGCGCCGGCCGATCGCTTCGTTCGGCGCGCAGGTGTAGCTCAAGCCGGCGACCCGGACCATGTCGCCGCCCTGCTGGAGGTACGGGTCGGGGTTGAAGAGGTTGTCGGCGATGTCCTCGAGGACGGTCTTGATCGTCGCCCCGGTCAGCTCGGCGAGGGTCGTCGCCGGATAGGTGATCGCGAGCTGGTCCATCAGGCGTTCGCGGGTGATCGGCTCGCCGGGCAGCAGTGTCGTGCCCCAGCGGAAGCCGGGCGAAAACGCGATCTGGGCGCCTTTTTCCTCGAGCAAGGCGTCGAGCACCAGCTGGTCCCAGCTGCCGTTGAAATTGCCGCGCCGGTAAAGCAGCGTGTCGTTGGCGGCCAGCACCTCGCCGAGCCGCGCCGCGAACGGTGCGCGGGCCTGTTCGATGTGCGCCTGCATCGCCGGATCGGCCGGCAACAGGTTCGCGAACACCGGCACCAGGCGGTAGCGGAAATCGCGCAGGCCGCCGGGGCCGACTTCGAGGTCGAGCACGCCGAGGAACTTGCCGTTCGAGCCGGCGTTGGTGACGATCGTCCGCCCGCCCGGGTTGGAAACCAGCATCGGCGCCGGCATCCCGTCGTGGGTATGGCCACCGAGGATCGCATCGAGCCCGCGCACCCGGCCGGCCAGCTTCAGGTCGACGTCCATGCCGTTGTGGGAAAGCAGCACGACGGCCCGGGCGCCCGCGGCCCGCGCCGCATCGATCGCGATCTGCAGCGTCGCCTCCTGAATGCCGAAGGTCCAGTCGGGCACGAAATGGCGCGGATTGGCGATCGGCGTGTACGGGAACGCCTGCCCGATCACCGCGACCGGCACGCCGCCCGGCTCGCGCATCACCCACGGCTCGAACACCGGATCGCCGAAGTCGGCGGTGCGGATGTTCTGGGCGATGAACGCGATGCGGCCCTTCAGGTCGTTTCCGACCGCCTCCTGCACCCGCGCCGCGCCGTAGGTGTGCTCCCAGTGCGAGCTCATCGCGTCCACGCCGAGGAGCTTGGCGGCGTCGATCATGTCCTGGCCGTGGGTCCAGAGCGCGGTCGCCGAGCCCTGCCAGGTGTCGCCGCCGTCGAGCAGCAACGCGCCGGGCCGCGACGCGCGCAGGCGCTTCACCAGCGTCGCCAGATGCGCGAAGCCGCCGACGCGGCCGTAGGTGCGCGCCGCCTGCGTGTAGTCGAGGCAGGTGAAGGCGTGGGCCTGGGCGCTTCCCGGTGCCAGGCCGAAGCGCTTCAGCAGCGCCTCGCCGACCAGATGGGGCGGCTGGTTCGTCGCCGCACCCACGCCGAGGTTGACGCTCGGCTCGCGGAAGCGAATCGGCAGCAGCTGCGCATGGCAGTCGGTGAAGTGCAGCAGGCTGCAGTTGCCGAATGGCGGCAAGTCGTAGAGCCGCGCCGCAGCGGCCGGTTGGGCGGCGAGCGCGCCGCCCGCGTCGATCGCCATGCCCGCCGCCGCCGCCGCCGCCAGCACCTGGAGAAATTCGCGACGCGGCACAGTCAGGGAGACGGGAATCGGGCGGTCGGACCGTCAGGCGGTCGCACGCTCAGGCCGCCAGCGGCTCGGCGCCACGCTCGCGTTCGCCTCCGAGCGCCTCGATCAGGTCGGGGATCAGCCGGCCGAGCTCGCCGGTCATGAGCGCGACGTCGGCGTCGAAGCCACCCTCCTCCCGTGCCTCGCCGGTGGCGTCGAACACACCGTCGAGGAACGCGATCCGGCGCAGCTGCAGCGCCGCGGTCAAAACGAACGCAACGCGGCCCTGCCAGTTGAGCGCGAGCCGCGTCGGCAGCTTGCCAGCCTCGAGGTGCGGGCCGATCTCGTCGGCATCGAGCGGATGCTGCAGATAGCGGACCACCGCGCCGGTCGCGTCGCCGGCTTTGAGTTCGCACTCGCGTTCGATCGCGAAGCCGGCGGGTGGCTCGCCGCTGCGGAGCCAGGCGGTCATCGCGGCCGCCGGCGCCATGGCGGTCTGGATCGGCCGCGCCGCGAGCTCCGGCACCGCATCGACCAAGGCACTCAGCGCCTGGTCGATGCGGGCCGCGGCGGTCGCGTCGAGCACCAGCAGGCGGTGTCTGGGATCGAGCCAGACCGTCACGGTGGCCTGCTTCGCGAAAGCGCGCGGCAGCAGCGCATGGACGATCTGCTCCTTGAGCTCGGTGCGCTGCCTGCGGCCGGGCTTGCGGCCCGTGTCCTGCTCGATCCGGGCCACCTGCTCGAGCAGCCGCTGCTGCACCACCGAAGCCGGCAGCAGACGCTGTTCGACCGTCAGCCGCATCAGCCACTGGCCGCCGACCGATTCGACCAGGGGCCCGTGGGCGACGCCCCGCGGCGGCACCCAGCCGAGCGACAACGGCTCGGTCGCTGCGCAGGGAACGAAGTGCGCGTTGGCGAGTCCCAGTTCGAGCGCTTCGCCGTGCGGCGTCCAGCCGGGGCCGAGGCGGTAGATCGTCAGGTTCTTGAGCAAGGTGCGGCAGAAAAAAACGCCCGCGGGCGGGAGGCAATTGTGCCGGGCGGAGCCGACCCACCGAGCCCCGCATGGCGTCGCGGCCGCACCGCACCCCGGCCAAGACCCTGCGGCGTTAGACGATCAGCACTCTCGATTCCCGACTGCTAACATTTGGGGAACTTGCAAGGAGCCGACGTGTCTGATACAGCTATGAACACTTCTACTTCCGCTGCTCTGAGCCTTCGCGATCCCTGGGCGCTGGTGCCGTCGCTCGGCAACCTCGACGCCTACATCAGCGCCGTCAACCGTGTGCCGCTCTTGACGCACGAGGAAGAAGTCAGTTTCGCGAACCGCCTACGTGCCACCGGCGACCTCGAAGCCGCCGGCAAGCTCGTGGTGTCGCATCTGCGGCTGGTGGTTTCGATCTCGCGCAAATACCTCGGCTACGGTCTGCCGCACGGCGACCTGATCCAGGAAGGCAACGTCGGCCTGATGAAAGCCGTCAAGCGCTTCGACCCGGCGCAGGGCGTGCGCCTCGTCAGCTATGCGATGCACTGGATCAAGGCCGAGATCCACGAGTACATCCTGAAGAATTGGCGCATGGTCAAGGTCGCAACGACTAAGGCGCAGCGCAAACTCTTCTTCAACCTGCGCTCGATGAAGCAGAGCATGAAGGCCGAGGCCGGGGCCGGCGACACCCACCGGGCGACGCTGACGCAGAGCGAGGTCGACACGCTCGCCAGGACGCTGAACGTCAAGCGCGAGGAAGTGCTCGAGATGGAAACCCGCCTCTCGGGTGGCGACATCGCGCTCGAGCCGCAGGGCGAGGACGGCGACGAGGTGCCCTACGCGCCGATCGCCTACCTGGCCGATGAACAGAACGAACCGACCCGCGTGCTGGAGGCGCGCAACCGCGACTGGCTCGCCGGCGACGGTATCGCCCTGGCGCTCGACGTGCTCGATCCGCGCAGCCGGCGCATCGTCGAAGAACGCTGGCTGAAGGTGAACGACGACAGCAGCGGCGGCCTGACGCTGCACGATCTGGCGGCCGAATACGGCGTCAGCGCCGAACGGATCCGTCAGATCGAGGTCGCGGCGATGAAGAAGATGCGCAAGGCCTTGGCAGAACCGGCCTGAGGACGGCTGCTGGCGGCCTGTCGATGGTGAACGCCCGGCTTTCGACCGGGCGTTTTTCCTGGCAGCGTCGCGCCGGGGGTGCGACCGCGTCGCCTCGAACGCACCTCGGCATTCCGTAGGATGGTCGACGGCAGTCCTGCATGCCACACTCGTTACGCTGCACTTCGGGCACCCGCCGCATGCCTCCATGAACGACACCCCCGAGCACCTCGAGGCGACGATCGCTGCCCTGGAAGCACAGCGCGCCCTGCTCGGTAATGCGGTCGTCGATTCGGCGCTGGCGCCGCTGCGGCGGGAGCTCGCCTCGATGCGGAGCGTCGAGGTTGTGCCATTGCAGCAGCTGAAGCAGGTCTCGGTACTGTTCGTCGATGTGGTCGGGTCGACTGCGATCGGCGAACGACTGCAGCCCGAAGACATCCAGGCCGTGATGGACGGAGCCCTTGAACGCTTCTCCGCCGTCGTGCAGGCGCACCGCGGCCGGGTGCTGCAATACACCGGTGATGGCATGCTGGCGGCATTCGGCGCAGACGAGTCGCGAGAAGACGACGCGGAATGCGCGGTGCTCGCGGCGCTCGGCATCCTCGAAGAAGCGAAGCACCAGGCTGCAGCCGCCTTCGCGGCGCACGCCATCAGCGACTTCGATGTCCGCACCGGGATCAACACGGGCACCGTCCTGCTCGGGGGCGGCATGGACGCCGAAGGCAGCATCCGCGGGGCAGTCGTCAACGTGGCAGCGCGCATGGAGCAGTCCGCTCCGACCGGCGCGCTGCGGATCAGCCACGCGACCTATCGTCACGTGCACGGCCTCTTCGAGGTCGAAGAGCAGGCGCCGATCAAAGTCAAAGGCGTCGAGGCGCCGATGCGCAACTACCTGGTGCAGCGCCCGCGACCTTCGGGGCTTCGCGCGGCCCTGCGCGGCATCGACGGCGTGCAAACGCGGCTCGTCGGGCGCGACCGCGAACTTGCGGCGCTGCGGGCGGCGTTCGACGCGGCCGATGCGGAACGAGCGCTGCGGGTGGTCGCCATCGTGGGCGATGCCGGGTTGGGAAAGAGCCGCCTGATCGACGAGTTCCGCCGAATGCTGGAGACCGGTCGCGTGGAGAGCGCCGTGCTGCCCGCCCGGTCTCACCCGCGCAGCGCCCTGCAGCCGTATGGTCTGCTTCGCGACCTCGTCAGCCGTCACCTGCAGATTGCCGACAGCGACAGTGCGGAGATCGCGCGCACCCGGTTGGTCGACGGTATGACGCCGCACTTCACGAGCGAGGGCGAGGCGCCGGCCCATTGGCTCGGCCACCTGATCGGGTTCGACTTCGCCGACAGCCGACACGTCGCGCCGATGTTGACCGATGCGGCGCAGATCCGTGAACGCGCGGTCCATGCACTGGCGCTCTACCTGCGCCGGCTTGCCGGGCACCGTGGCGCTCCGGTTGTCGTGATTCTCGACGACCTTCACTGGACCGACCCAGGATCGCTCGACGCGATACGCGGCCTGCTGCAGGCGAACGAGGATCTGCCGGCTCTTTTTCTTCTGCTGACACGCCCCGAGCTGCTCGACCGCGAGAGCCACTGGGGCGCGGGCGCAGCCTCTTGGCATACGCGGCTCGACCTCGCTCCTCTCGACAAGGCCAGCAGCGAACAACTCGCCGGCTCGCTGTTGCAGCGCCTCGACGGCGTACCCGGCGACCTGTGCGCACTGATCACGGCGGGCGCCGAGGGCAACCCGTTCTACATGGAGGAGCTGGTCAAGCTGCTGGTCGACGACGGCGCGATCGCCGTCGATGCGGCCGGCCGCTGGCAGCTGCAGCCCGACCGGCTGCTGCGCGTCCGCGTGCCGCCCACGCTCACGGGCGTGTTGCAGGTACGTCTCGATGCGCTGCGCCCAAGCGAGAAGGCCGCGTTGCAGCACGCCGCAGTGATCGGGCATGTCTTTTCCGACCAGTCGCTTGCCGCGGTCGACGCCGGCGCCACGGCGGCTTTGCCGGCCCTGCTGCGGCGGCAGTTGATCATCAAGCGCGACGGTGCTGCCATCGATGGCCCACACGAGTACGCCTTTCAGCACAACCTCCTGTACCAGGTGACCTACGACGGCGTGCTGAAGGAGACCAAGCGCAGCGGCCATGCCAAGGCCGGTGCCTACTGGAGCGTGCGTGCCGAAGTGGCCACGCCGCAGCAGGTGACGCCAGCCTCGCGGCGCGCACTCGTCGAGGCGCACTATCACCGCTGCCTCGTCGAACCGGCGGCCTACGCATCGTGGTTCGACAGCCAATTCAACAACTACCTGAAAGCCTACGCGACCGAGACGCTGCGCCCGCTCGCGGAGGCGCTGGTGGACGTCTGCGGCGTGCAGTTCGGCGTCGAACATCCGCACACGGCGAAAGCGCTGACCAATCTGGCGCGCGGCCTGCTGCAGCTCGGCGACACCGCAAAGGCCGAGCCGCTGCTGCATCGCGCTATCGCGATCCAGGAGGGCGACCCGGGCCCGGAGCATCCGGACACGGCCCGCACCGTCGCCGTTCTGGGTGGCATCTTCATGAACCGCGGCAACCACGCAACGGCCGAGCCGCTGTTTCGGCGCGCCCTGGCGATCCGGGAGGGTGCTCTGGGCGTCGAGCACCCGCTGACCGTTGCCGCGCTCGACCTGCTCGCGATGACGGTGGGCGAACTGGCTCGCTATGGCGAGGCCGAGGAACTGAGCCGGCGCGTCCTCGAGATTCGCGAACGCCTGCTCGGTCCCGAGCACCCGGACACCTGCCTCGCGATGACCGCCCTGGGCGACGTGCTTTCCAAGCGCAAGGATCACGCTGCCGCGGAACCGCTGATCCGCCGGGCGCTCGCCGCACAGCAGAAAAATCTGCCTCCCGAGCACCCCGACACCGGGCTCACGATGTGGAACCTGGCGGAGGCGCTGCATGGCCTCGGGCGCTACAGCGATGCCGAAGCGCTCGCCCGCGACAGCCTGCGCATGTGGGAAAAGACGCTCGGCCCCCAACACGAGTGGACGGCTTGGAGTCTCAGCAGCCTCGCCAAGCTGCGGCTCGCGCAACAAGACGCTGGCGACGCGGCGCAGCTGGCGCGTCGCGCCATCGACATTCACGAACGCCAGCTCGGAGCGGATCACCCGACCGTCGCCGAGAACCTCCAGATCCTCGGACGCGCGCTGGTGGGTTGCGGCAATCTGGTGGAGGCGGAGCCGCTCTTTGCACGGGCGCTCGCCATCCAATGCGACAAACTCGGCGTAGACGACCCGGCAACCTGCGCCACGCGTGCGTTGATCGAGCGAACGAGCCAGCTGCGTTCGATGCCGTCGACGCGGGGAACGCGTGGAAAGCACGCCAGGACGAAACCCCCTGAATCGGGGGTCACTCGCAGTTCACGTCGATGATCCGGTAGCTTTGCGCTGGCCGAAGAATCATTCAAACTCCGGTCCCTCGGGTCCGACGAATCGTCAATAAATCACGCGGGTT
This sequence comes from uncultured Rhizobacter sp., assembly GCA_964236915.1. Lineage (GTDB taxonomy): Bacteria > Pseudomonadota > Gammaproteobacteria > Burkholderiales > Burkholderiaceae_C > LMDS01. The sequence goes on along the minus strand of CAXSGM010000007.1, from coordinate 46,957 downwards.
GGCGACTCGTCGGGCGAAGTGCCGGCTTGAGCATCCGGCACAAGTCCTCACTGCTCCACTGGAGGACAGTCATGAAATTCGCCCGCATTGCCTCGGGATCCCTTTCTCCGGTGGCCTGCGCCTGCGGCGCGTTGCTGACGATTGGCGCAACCTCGCCGGCTGCGGCGCAATCGTTCAGCTCGAGCGGCGCGAACAACAGCTACCCGACGAACCTGTTCCCGGTAAACGCGAACGCAAGGGCGCTCGATTTCGGCACAAACACGGTTCAGATCGGTAGCTCGGCGCCGGGCAGCTTCGCAGCCATGGGCGGCTCGCTGTTGAAGGCAGCCGGGCTTCAGATCGGTACCGGCGGCACGGGCAGCGGTACCGTGGCCGTGAGCGGTGCCGGCACGACCGTGCAACTCGGTGGCGCAAGTAACACCAACCGACTCGACGTGGGAAGTTGGGGCGCCGGCACGCTGACAGTATCGGGAGGTGCCCTCGTCGACGCGGCGGTGAATGCGAGCACGTGCGCCAACAATTTTTGCAACAGCTTCATCGGCAACGGTGCGGGCTCGACCGGCACGCTCAACGTCACCGGCGTCGGCTCCGAAGTCCGCACGATGCGCAATTTCGCCATCGGTCAGGCGTCGGTCTTCACGTCGGCACACGATGACTTCAACTTCGGGACGCCAGGCGGCACGACCCAGGCCTTCGTCAATGTGACGAACGGCGGCACGCTCCGCACGCAGAACGCGTCCGCCGGTACCGGGCCGACCACGGCGGCAGCGCTCGGCACTGAAAAAGCCTTCGCCACCATCGTCGTCGACGGCGCGGGCTCTCAATGGATCGCGACGCGCGATCCTATCTCCGGCGCCGCCGCCAATATTGCGGTCGGCAACAACGCTGGCGGCAGCGGCGCGGTCAGCATCCGCAACGGCGGCAAGGTGACGATCGACGGCAGCGGCGGCAGCGCCACCAGCTTCGACGCAATGAACATCGGGGTCAGCGGTGGCGTCGGTGCGGTGACCGTCACGGGTCCGGGCTCGAGCCTGCTCGTCGCTGGCAACAATCCTTTCATCGGCGTCGGCCGCAGCGGTCAGGGCACGCTCAGCGTGCTCGACGGTGCCTCCGCCGCGGCGATGCTCATGAGCGTCGGCCGTGATGGCGCGAGCGGCACGATGTTGATCGACGGCCCCGGGTCCAGCGTCAGTCTCACCGGCGTCGGCACGCTGGGGACCGCCGGTCCGGCCGGCGTCACCGTCGGCCAGAACGGCGGCAATGGCCAGATCACCGTGAGCCACGGCGGCACACTGCTGATCACGGACGGCGGCGCGAACTCGAACGTGGCCGGCAGCAGCCCCTTCTTCAACCTCGGTCGCGACGCCGCCTCGACCGGACGGTTGACGATCGACGGTGCCCGTTCGGTCGTTCGCATGAGTTCGACCTCGCTTGCACCCGCGGCGGGTGCCGGCGACAACTACAACCCGTACATGTCGATCGGTCGCTACGCCGGCTCGACCGGCGATCTGGTCGTCACCAATGGCGGCAAGCTGCTCCTCGACGGCAATGCCCAATCCACGCTCGCCGACCCGCGCAGCACGACGCTGTACGTCGGCGGCAACACCGACTCGCAGCTTGCCAACGGCGGCCGGGGCAACGCGCTCGTCTCCGGCGCCGGTTCCGAGCTGCGGCTCACCAGCAACGACAGCTACATGGCGGTGGGCATCGGCACGGGCGCCACCGGTTCGCTGTCGATCGCCGACCAGGGTCTGGTCAGCGGCATGCTGCTGCATGTCGGCCGCATCGGCACCGGCGCGGTGTCGATCGACAACGCAACGCTTGCACTCTCAGGACAACAAACCGGTTCGCCTCTCGGCTCTCCCGCGGGGGCGACGCTGGGAGTCGGAGTGGGCGGCGGCACCGGCAGCGTGACCGTCACCAACGGCGGCAAGATCAACCTCACCAACCTCGGGAACCTGGGCACGTCGGTCAACCTCGGCGGTTCCGATGCCTACCCGCAGGGCAGTGGCACCATGACGCTTTCGGGCGCCTCACAGCTCACGCTGACCGCGGGGAGCACCGCGGGAATCGTGGGGACCGCAGCGAGCGGTCAGGCTACGCTATCGATCGGCCGCAGCGGTACGGGTGCGCTTATCGCCACCGGCTCGAGCAACATCGATGTCGGCAACGGCAACGTCTACATCGGCCGCCTCCCCGGTGCGACCGGCACGCTTCAGCTCGACGACGGCTCGTCGCTCAAGGCCGGCTTTGTGGGCGTCGGGGCGACCCAGAGCGGCAATGGCGGAAGTGGCCGGCTGATCCTGAACAACAGCACACTGACCACGACCACGCTTTCGATCGGCGCCAACGGCGTTCTGAGCGGCGACGGCGGCATCGTCAAGGCGAGCGGCGACGTCTTGGTCGCGGGCACGATCGACCCCGGCAACTCGCCGGGTCGGATCACCATCGAGTGCAATTTCGTGACGCTCGCCGGAAGCAAATTGATCCTCGATGTGCTGGATACCGGCGATGGCTTTGCCGTCGATCACCTGATCCTGGGCAATGACTCGACCTTCGATCTGGGCAAGATTCAACTCGTCTTCAACTTTCTTGGCGACACCGACCCGAACGTATTCGCCGTATCGGGTGGCTTTTCGCTCGACAACTTTCTCGAGTCGCTCGATTTGAAGACCGGCGCGATCACCGGTCTTTCGACGGTCTTCACTTCGGGCGAGACCTGGGCGGATGTGATCGGCGCGGGCCACCTCTCCGCAATCTCGAGTCGCTACGATGTGACGCGCCTGGCCTTCTCGGCTGACGGGACCGTCACGTTCGCGACCGCACCCATTCCCGAACCCGGCACGTGGGTATTGATGCTCGCCGGCATTGCCGCCATGGCGGTGACGGCGCGGCGTCGGCGGCTCACCACCATGCACTGAGGCGAGGCAAGCAAACGCCGCGACGCGCCCGCCTCAAGCCTGCGCGATAAGCGCGCGGATGTCGGCCTCGAAACCGTCGGTTCCGGTGCCATAGCGCTCGAAGATTCGCGGATGGCCGTTGGCGTCGAGGATGAACGAGCCGGCCGAGTGGTCCATGGTGTAGCTGCCCTCGGTCTTGCCCGGCACCTTGGCGAAATACACCTTGAATTCCTTCGCGGTCGCCTCCGTCTGGGCCAGCGTGCCACGCAACGCGACGAAGCTCGGGTCGAAGCTCGCGAGGTAGGTCTTCAGGATCACCGACGTGTCGCGTTCCGGGTCGACGGTGATGAAGACGGCCTGAAGCTTGTCGGCATCGGCTCCCAGCGCCTTCTTGATCTGCGCCAGCTCCGACATGGTCGTCGGGCAGACGTCCGGGCACTGGGTGTAGCCGAAGAAGACCACGGTCACTTTGCCCTTGAAGTCGCCGAGTGTGCGCAACTGGCCGTTCACGTCCGGCAGCGACAGGGAACGCGCGTATGTGGCGCCGGTGATGTCGGCGCCATGGAAGGCCGCCGCCGGTTTTGAGGAAACGCCGAGCCGGTCGCAGCCGGCGAGCGCCACCAGCACCGCGGCGCTGCCGAGCGCCCGCCGGCGCTTCGGCGAAAAGACAATACGGATCAAAGGAACGGCCTCAGGTAGTGGTCGGCCAGCAACGCCGCGAACAGCAGCGACAGGTAGACGATCGAGTAGCGGAAAGTTTTCTTCGCGAGTTCGTCCGAGTAGTGGCGCCAGAGCTGCCAGGCGCGGCGGACGAAGCCGGCGTTCAGGGGCACCGCCGCCACGAGGTAGGGCCAGCCGCTCATGCCCTGAACGAAAGGCAGCAGCGTGCCGGCGAAAAGCACCAGCGTGTAGAGGAAGACGTGCAGCCGGGTGAACTCGGAACCGTGCGTCACCGGCAGCATCGGCAGGCCGGCGCGCCGGTAGTCGTCGGCGCGGTAGAGCGCCAGCGACCAGAAGTGCGGCGGCGTCCAGAGGAAGATGATCAGGCACATGATCAGCGCCTCGGGACCGACATCGCCTCGAATCGCGGCCCAGCCGAGCACTGGCGGCATGGCGCCGGAGGCACCGCCGATGACGATGTTCTGCGGCGTTCGGGGCTTGAGCAGCACCGTGTAGACGACCGCGTAGCCGATGAAGGTCGCGAGCGTCAGCCACAAGGTGAGCGGGTTGACGGCGAGATAGAGCAGGCCTGCGCCGGCGCCGCAGAGCACGACAGCGAAGGTCAGCGTCTGGGGGGTGCTCAACACGCCCCGGGCGGTGGGGCGCCAGGCGGTCCGCGTCATGCGGGCGTCGATGCGCTGTTCGACCAGGCAATTGAACGCGGCGGCCGCCGCCGCGACGAGCCAGATGCCGACCGTCGCGGCCAGCGCGATGACCGGATCGGGCAGCCCGGGTGACGCCATCAGCATGCCGATGACCGCGCAGAAGACGATCAGCTGCAACACGCGCGGCTTGGTCAACGCGTAGAACTGCTTCACACGCGACGGCAGCGAGGCGCCGCCGGAAGCGGCGGCGACGGGAGCGACGGTTTCGGTGTTCACGGACACGATCGGCTGATTTTAGGAGCCGCGTCGGTCCCGCCTCGATCGCCCGGCCGGCCGCGGGGTCGATGGGCACCGGCCGTCCGGAGGTTCAGGGGGTGGCCTGCGCGAGCAGGCCGGTGAGGTCGGCCACGGCGATCTCGTCGAGGCGGTTGACGGCATCGACGATCTTGGCGCGGAGCGCGCTGTCGGCGTGGGGCGCGGCGAGCGTGTCGAACTTCTCGACGGTCCGATCCCAAGTGAACGGCTGGGTCGGGAAGCCGGGGTAGTCGAAGACGTGGTGCGTCAAGGTGCGGCCGTCCTTCAACCGAACCTCGACGCGGCTGTTCATCTCGTGGGGGTAGCGCGCGGTGAATTGGGCATCAGGGCGGACCGTGACGCGCCGCAGCAGCCGCTGCACGTCGTCGCGGACGATGCGATCCGCCGCGAACTGCGCCGGTTGCACGTCGCCGTCGAGGATCGCCGCGGCCAGCAGATAGGGGATGCTGTGGTCGGCCTGTTCCTTGGTCGCGACTTCGGTCTTCGGCCCGTACTCGCCGCCACCGACGATGTTGTAGGCCAGCGCGAACGTCGCGACCTCGATGCGCTCGACGTCGTCGGCGCTGAACGGCGTCGCTTTCAGCAGTTCGAGCATGCAGTGGACGCTCGGCTGCGTGTGGACCTCGCTGTTGTAGGTCTTGAGCAGCGTCTTCGCGATGATGTCGAGCTTCTCCTCCGACCAGTCGACCCGCACCATGTTGCCGATGGCGCCGTCGAAGCCCTTCGGGCCTTCGAAGACGTTCGGCGGGCCGGTCACACCGCGCCTGGCGAGGAACGCGGCGTGCACGCTGCCGAGCGCGGTCTGCGACGAACCGAGCCCCTTCCACTGCGAGATTGGAACCGCCCGGATCACCGCGAGCGCGAGGTTCTCGGCGCCGGCGATCGCGATGCCGTTCGCCGTCTGCTCGGAGTCCATTCCGAGCGCGTTGGCGACGCCCGCGGCGATGGAAAACGAGAGCTGGGTCGTGTGGTCGAAGCCCTTCTGCATGATGGGCGCGGCCCCGGTGAGCCGGCACTGCACCTGGTAGGCGACGGCCAGCGCCGTGAGCAAGTCATTGCCGCTGCCGCCGGCGTATTCGGTGGCAGCCAGCACCGATCCGAAGTTGTCGCACGGGTGGCAGGTTTCGCTCAGGCCCAGGTAGTTGTCCATGAAATCGAGGTAGCGCGTGAGCGTCGTGTTGTAGAACGCTGCGTACGGCGGCGAAGCGGTGCCGCCGCCGATCAGCGTGCACTTCCCGGTGCCGCCGAATTCGTCGACCTGGGCGCGGGTCGCGCCGATCGGCCCCTCGCCGAGCACGTTCAGCGCGCAGCCGAGCGTGTCGAGGATGTGCATCTTCAATTGCCGGCGCACCGGCGCGGAGAGGTCTTCCGGACGCGCTCGGACGGCAAACGCGGCAATGGCTTGTGCTTCGCTCATGAGGTTCCTTCGCTCGGTGGGTCGCGGCGCCGCGGCGCCGGGCGGGTCGTGTGGCTCCCGCGCAGGGTAGCCGTCTTCTCGCAAACCCGTCGTCCGGCACGTCGGAGCTGCCGCCGATGACCGACCGCTCAACCGCCGTCGGTGGCCGCAGCCACGCCGTTGGCGAGGGGCCCGTCGGTGCGTTCGAGGCAGCGCGATTTTTGCGGGAGCCGCGCACGCCCGCCGTGATCGGCCCGCATCAGCAGAGTCGTCATCAGCACGACCCAGGCCGCCGCACCACCGGTGTGGGCGACCGCGCTCGCCAGCGGCCAGCCGAGCAGCACGTTCGACATGCCGCTCGCGAATTGCCAGAGCGCGACCGCCGCCACCGCCCGCGCCCAGCGCCGCCGCGGCCCGGCGCGCCCCGCATTCAGCGCCAGCGCGAACGCCGCCATCCCGGCCAGCACGACGTACGCGCCGAGGCGATGGGCGTAGTGGATCGCGGTCAGCGCGGCGAGCGGCAGCGCCGAACCGTCGGGCCGCCGCCCGAGCTCGTGCAGGAGTTCGAAGCCCGCCGCGAAGTCCATGCGCGGCCAGACGCTGCCCTGGCAGGACGGAAAGTCGGCGCATGCAAGCACCGCGTAGTTGGTGCTCACCCAGCCGCCGAGCGCGATCTGCACGCCGCTCGCCAGCGCCAGCAGGACGGCGCCGCGTTGCAGGCCCGGCGAGAACATCGGTTCCCGCGGTACGGCGACGGCGCGGCCGGCTTCCGCCTGCGCGGCCAGCAAGCCGAGCAGCACCAGCCCGCCCAGCAGATGCGCCATGACGATCAGCGGGTAGAGCTTCCAGGTGACGGTCCAGGCGCCAAACGCCCCTTGCACGCCGACCCAGACGAGCGCCGCGGCCGGCCACCAGGGAGAAAGCGCCGAACGGTGGCGGCGGTGCGCCCACCAAGCGAGAACCGCCGAGCCGGTGATCAAGGCGCCGACGCCGGTCGCCAGATAGCGATGCGTCATCTCGATCCAGGCCTTGTGCGGCGTGACCGGACCGGCCGGCGCGGCGGCCATGGCCGCATCGATCGCGCCGCGTGCGCCGAGCGGGCTGGCACTCGCGTAGCAGCCTGGCCAGTCGGGGCAGCCGAGACCCGAATCGGTCAGCCGCGTGAAGGCGCCGAAGAGCACCAGATCGAAGGTCAGCCAGAGCGTCAGCCAGCCGAGCGCCCGCTGCCGCGCCGCCATCCGGATCGCCGCATCGGCCTGCTCGGGAACGCGCCGCCAGACCCACGCCGCCGCGCTCACCGCGAGCAGCGCGCCGATGACGAGAAGCGCGGCGAGCGGCGCCAAATCGACCCCGGCCGCCGAGGCAGCGGACGCGGCCGGGATCGCAACCGAAAGAGGCAAGGGTCAGCGCCCCGGCCTGTCCCAGCCGGCCGAGGCGCGCAACAGCTTTTCGATGTCGCGTTTCAGGCTCGCCGGATCGGGGTCGGGGGGCGTTCGCATCATCCAGTTGCCGAGCGGATCGACGATGTAGACCTGGCTTTCGAGCCGCTGGCCAGGTGCGGGCTCTAGCCAGGCCTCGAGCGCATCGGCCGGCACGCGCAACACCGCGGCGTCGGTGTGGGTCGTCACGCCCGCCAGCGCCTTCGAGCTCAAGGGCGCGTTGTCGTCCACCAGCCACAGCTTGTCGACCCGGTCTGCGTCCCGCCCGAGCGACTCGCGGAGCTGCCGCTGCAACCAAAGCAGCCGCTCGCAGGTCGCGTCGCAGGCACCGCCCGAGACGACGACGATCAGCCACTGGCCCTTGAGCGTCGCCGGGTCGACGGCGCGGCCGCTGCGGGCGTCCTGCAACGGCAGGCCGGCGGGAACCGGCCGGAGCGGCTCGATCAAGGCGCTGTAGTTGGTGCGCCCGGTCGGTCGGATGACGTAGTAGGTGAGGTACGAGGCGAGGACAGGCGCCGCGCAGATCGCGAGCACCAGCCACATCTTGCGCCGGCCGGCGCGCGTGCGATCGATCCGCTCGTCGCGGGCCTCGGCGGTGACGGCGGCGGCCGAGGCCGCCCGGTCAAGCGGTGCGGACACCGCCGAGCCGCGGCCGGACGAGCTGGAACCAGACATAGAGACCCGCCATCAGCGCGCCGAGCGCGAACCACTGAACCGCATAGCCGTAGTGCTTCTGCACGTCGACCGCGGGACGCGGCCAGTCGCGCAGGAGCTCGTCGCGCCGGCCCGAAGCCGGATCGAGCTGCTGGACCGAGCCCGGCTGGAGCGCCAGGCCGCTCTCCGCCGCGAACCGCGCCGGATCGAGATTCTGCCGGATCGACCCCCCGAGCGAGGGCGCGAACTCGAACAGGCGTGACGGCGGCGGGGCGAACCGGCCCTCGATCTCGACCGTGCCGTCGGGCGTCGCGACCGGCATCAGCCGGGTGCGGTCGGCGGCGTCGCGCGGCAGCCAGCCGCGCTGGACGAGCACCGCGTCGGGCCGGCCCTCGAGCTGGAGCGGCATCACCAGGAAGAAGCCGGCGCGCCCGTTCATCGGGCGGTTCTCGAGGTACACCGCCGCATGCGGCAGCCAACGACCGCGGAGGTGGACCCGCCGGCCGATCGGCCCGGGCGTCGAAGGTGTCGACGGCGTCCGCGGCGATGCGGTCACGGCCCCGGGCGATTCGACAGGCGACGCGATCGGCCAGTCGGCGCCGCTCGACGGCGGCAGGGCGGCGTTCGCATCGAGCGTGCGCTGCGCCTCGATCTTCTGCGCGGCACGCCGGAGTTGCCAGGCGCCGAGGTTCGCGGTAACGAGCACGCCGACGAGCGTCGCGGCGAGGACGAGCGCTCGGCGCCGGCGCGCGCGCTTCGGCGGTGCCGACGCGGCGCTCGATAATCTGCCGCCATGAACTTTCTGATCGGCCTGGCGTTCGCCGGCATTCTCTTCGCGCTCGCCGCCGCCGGCGTCGCGATGGTGCGCGGCGGCCGGCGAAGCGACCAGCCGCCGAGCGGCCGGATGATGCGGGCACTGGCGCTGCGGGTCGCGATCTCGGTGTGCCTGTTTCTCGCGATCCTGCTCGCCTGGCATTTCGGCTGGATTCACCCGACCGGCGTCCCGGTCGGGTCGTGAGCTCGCCGGAGTCTGCACCGCCTGCCGCCCGGCACTGGCGCGAGCGGGCGGCTCAAGTCCAATAGACGACGATGTACAGGCCGAGCCAGACGACGTCGACGAAGTGCCAGTACCACGCCGCACCCTCGAAGCCGAAGTGCCGATGCGGCGTGAAATCCCCGCGCATCAGCCGAAGCGTGATGAAAAGCAACATCAGCATGCCGACGAACACGTGGAAGCCGTGGAAGCCGGTCAGCATGAAGAAGGTCGAGCCGTAGGCGCCCGACGAGAGCTTCAGGTTCAGTTCGGTGTACGCGTGGTGGTACTCGAAAACCTGAAGGCTCAGAAAGGCGATGCCGAGCGCGACCGTGACCCACATGAACGCGATCGACCGGGCCCGGAGGTTTGCGACCAGGGCATGATGGGCGATCGTCAGGGTGACGCCTGAGGTCAGCAGCAGGAGCGTGTTGATGGTCGGGATCGGCCACGGCCCCATCGTCCGGAACGGGTCGACGATGCCGGCCGGCGAGCCGGTGGCGCCGGTACCGGCGCTCGGCCAGACGGCGCGGAATTCGGGCCAGAGCACCTGGTTCTCCAGGCTGCCGAGGTTCGGCAGCGCGTGCAACCGGGTCCAGAACAAGGCGCCGAAGAAAGCGGCGAAGAACATCACCTCGGAGAAGATGAACCAGCTCATGCTCCAGCGGTACGACACGTCGATCCGGTCGCTGTACAGCCCGCCTTCGCTCTCGGCGATCGACTGGCGAAACCACTGCTGCAGCACGAAGAGCCACAGCACCAGGCCGAAGAACAACGAATACATGCCCCAGTGGAAGCCGTTGACCCACTGCCCGGCGCCGAGGATGACGAAGAACAGCCCGAGCGCCGCGAGCGCCGGGAAGCGGGAGGGCGCCGGAACGAAGTAGTAGGGGGTCGACCCCGGGGTTGCCGCTGACATGAAAACTCCTGGAAATGCGCCGATGAAAGAGCGTTGCGCGGGGAAATCGTCGTCAGCGCGAAACCGCCGGCCGGCTCGGCACGGTAGCGCGTTCGACGACCCAGTCGACGATCAACAGCAGGCCGCCGATGAAAAGCGCCGCCATCAAGAGCGCGGCGAGTATCAAGTGCAGCGGCCGGATGCGAGCCGCGTCGTGCTCCAGATCGCGCTGCTTGCGAACCCCGAAAAACGACCAGCCGACCGCCTTCAGCGACTGAGCGAACGAGTGGGGGGCGGGCTTTCGGCCGGCTTCGCCCTGAATCATGAGCGCGGCCCGGCCGGCATGGGCGCCATGGCAGCGCTGCGGCCCGCCGGCTCGGGCGGCACCGCGCCACCGACCTCGAAGAAGGTGTACGACAGGGTGATTGTCTTGACGTCCTTCGGCAGTTTCGGATCGATCACGAACACGACCGGCCAGCGCCTGGACTCGCCCGATTTCAAGGTGTACTGGTTGAAGCAGAAGCATTCGACCTTGGTGAAGTACGGCATGGCCTGCATTGGCGCATAGCTCGGAATGGCCTGCGCGGCCATGGTCCGGTTCTGCACGTTGCGAAAGTCGTACATCACGGTCGCGAGTTCGCCCGGGTGCACCTCGAGCGAGCGCTTCTCGGGCTTGAACTCCCACGGGCCGCGGGCATTCGCGTCGAACTCGATCGTGATGGTGCGGCTGGCGTCGACCTGCGTGTTGGCCCCGACACCGCCTGACGCCCGGCCGGGTCGCGCATCCGACTCGGTGAGCGAGAGCACGTTGATGCCGAGCGCGCTGCAGATCGCGTTGTAGACCGGCACGAGTGCATAGCCGAACCCGGCCATCAGCACCGCCACCGCGACGAGCTTGACGAGCATCTGCCGGTTGTCGAGGCGAAGCCGCGCCTCGCGCTCGCTCGACCGGCCGGCGTCAGGATGGGCCATGGGAGGAACGGCCGGGCGGTCAGACGCCAACGTTCAGGCCCCGAAGAAGACGCTCTTGGCGATGAAGCCGATGAAGATCGCGAGCGCGAAGCCACCGAGGATCAACCCGAGCCGCAGGTTGCGCTTCTGCTGTTCGGGCGTAGGCCCCGGCCGTGCCGGTGCGGCCGGCCGCCCGGAGCGCTCGACGTCAGGTGGCAAGGATCTTGGTCCCGCTGGCATCGAGCTTCGGCGGCGTCTCGAAGGTGTGGAATGGGGCCGGCGAAGGCACCTCCCATTCGAGTCCCTCGGCACCGTCCCACGGCTGTTGCGGCGCGACCGCGCCCTTGCCGCGCATCATCGGCACGACGATGAAGAAGAAGAAGTAGAGCTGCGCGAAGCCGAAGAAGAACGCGCCGACCGAGGCGAGCATGTTGAAGTCGGTGAACTGCATCGGATAGTCGGCATAGCGGCGCGGCATGCCGGCCAGCCCCAGGAAGTGCATCGGGAAGAAGGTGACGTTGAACGCGATCAGCGACCACCAGAAGTGGATCTTGCCGCGCGTTTCGTTGTACATCACGCCGGTCCACTTCGGCCCCCAGTAGTAGACGCCGGCGAAAAGCGCGTACAGCGAGCCGGCCACCAGCACGTAATGGAAGTGGGCGACGACGTAGTAGGTGTCCTGCAGCTGGATGTCGATCGGCGCCATCGCCAGGATCAGGCCGGTGAAGCCGCCCATCGAAAACACGAACAGAAAGCCGACCGCGAACAGCATCGGCGTCTCGAAGGTCATCGAGCCGCGCCACATCGTCGCGACCCAGTTGAAGACCTTCACGCCGGTCGGCACCGCGATCAGCATCGTCGCGTACATGAAGAAGAGCTGCCCGGTGACCGGCATGCCAGTCGTGAACATGTGGTGCGCCCACACCATGAACGACAGGATCGCGATCGACGAGGTCGCATAGACCATCGAGGTGTAGCCGAAGAGGCGTTTCCTGGCGAAGGCCGGAATGATCGCGCTGACAATCCCGAAGGCCGGCAGGATCATGATGTAGACCTCCGGGTGGCCGAAGAACCAGAAGATGTGCTGGTACATCACCGGGTCGCCGCCGCCGGCCGGGTTGAAGAAGTGGGTGCCGAAGTGGCGATCGGTCAGCGTCATCGTGATCGCGCCGGCAAGCACCGGCATCACGAGGATCAGCAGGTAGGCGGTGATGAGCCAGGTCCAGCAGAAGAGCGGCATCTTCATCAGCGTCATGCCAGGGGCGCGCATGTTCAGCACCGTGACGATGATGTTGATCGAGCCCATGATCGACGAGGCGCCCAGGATGTGCATCGCGAAGATGCCGGCGTCCATCGAGGGGCCCATCTGCAGCGTGAGCGGGGCGTATAGCGTCCAGCCGGCCGCCGGTGCGCCGCCCGGCATGAAGAACGACCCGACCAGCATCAAGCCGGCCGGGATCAGCAGCCAAAAGCTGAAGTTGTTCATCCGCGCGAACGCCATGTCGGCAGCACCGATCTGCAGCGGAATCATCCAGTTCGCGAAGCCGACGAACGCCGGCATGATCGCGCCGAACACCATGATGAGCCCGTGCATCGTGGTGAACTGGTTGAACATCTGCGGGTTCACGAACTGCAGCCCAGGCTGGAACAGTTCGGCGCGGATCAGCAGCGCCAGAACGCCGCCGACCATCAGCATCGTGAACGAGAACAGCAGGTAGAGCGTGCCGATGTCCTTGTGGTTGGTCGCATAGACCCAGCGCCGCCAGCCGTGCGGCGCGCCGTGTGCCTCGTCGTGCGGCTGATCGTGGGCCGGGTCGTGAAGATGGGCGCCCGGTGGGTGCAGCACTGCGCTCATTGGGAAACTCCTGAACGGGGCGAGGCCCGGCCGGCGAGACGCGCGGCGCGGGGATCGGGACCGGGATCGGCCTTGCCGGCGGCCAGCTGCAGGGCAGCCGGCAGCGAGGACGTGATGACGGCGCTCGCGGCCGGAGCCGGCGGCGCGCTCGACGCTCCGGCGCCGGCAGGTGCCGCGCCGCCGCCGGTTGCCGGCAACTCTTTGCCCGAGCGCACGACGTTCACGTCGGACGGCTGCACCAGCTGACCGGTCTTGTTCGACCAGTTGTTCTTGGTGTAGGTGATGACCGCGGCGATTTCGGTGTCGGACAGCTGCTTCCAAGACGGCATTGCGCCGTTGTTGCGGCCCTCTAGCAGTGTGTGGATCTGCTGGCCCTTGTCGTTGCTCAGCACCACCGGCGAGCCATCGAGCGGCTTGATCGGGCCGCCGCCCTTGCCGTTGGCCTGGTGGCAGGCGGCGCAGTTGGCGGCGTAGACCTTTTCGCCGCGGGCGAGGATGTCGGGCAGGCTCCAGATCTTCGCCGGGTCGTCGGCCAGCGCCGCCATCTCCTTGCGCTTGCTGTCGACCCAGGCGGCGTACTCGGCTCCCGACACCACCTTGACGTGGATCGGCATGTAGGCGTGCTCCTTGCCGCACAGCTCGGCGCATTGGCCGTAGTAATCGCCGGTCTTGGTGGCGCGGAACCAGGTGTCGCGTACGAAGCCGGGGATCGCGTCCTGCTTGACGCCGAACGCCGGCACCATCCAGGCGTGGATCACGTCGCTCGCGGTGGTGATGATCCGCACCTTCTTGTCGACCGGCACGATCAGCGGGTTGTCGACTTTCAGCAGGTAGTTGTCGACCGGCGCCGGATGACCCGAATCGGACGCCTGGCGCTGGCCGATGTCGAGCATCGACAGAAAGCCGATGCCCTCGCCCTCGCCCTTCAGGTAGTCGTAGCCCCACTTCCATTGCAAGCCGGTCGCCTTGATCGTGAGATCTGCGGCGCTCGTGTCCTTCATCGCGACGACGACCTTGGTCGCCGGCAGCGCCATGCCGATCACGATCAGGAACGGCACGATCGTCCAGATGATCTCGACGGTCGTGCTTTCATGGAAGTTGGCGGCACGCGCGCCGCGCGAGCGCCGGTGCTTGACGATCGAATAGAACATGACGCCAAAAACGCCGATGAAGATCGCCGAGCAGATCCACAACATGAAGTAGTGAAGCCACTTCTGATCCTGCGCGATCTCGGTCACCGCGTTCGGCAGGTCGAGCTGGTTGACGCCCGGGCCGCCGGGAAGGTCGTTCACTGCGAAGGCGGCGGCGCCGACGAGCAGCGTGCCGAGCGCGATGCCGAGCCGGCCGGCGGCGCGTGACGCGGCAACGGGCCACGGGGCGGGGGTCGTGTTCATCGTGAGCACTTCAATATCCGGAGTGAGGCGGGCCGACGGGGTCGCCGGCCGCCGAAGCAGTCGATCCCCGGAGGGGCTGCCGCAAGGCCCAGCGCAGTTCGTCGGCAAGCACGCCGCGCTGGTCGGCACGCAGAAAGCGCCCGACCGCCACCCGGCGTCCTTCGCCCGAGAGCTCGACCAGGCGTCGACCGGCTGGCTCGGGCGCCACACGCACCCACGCAGCGCTGAACTCGGTGCGCCTGCGAGCGCCAGCCGCGACCTGCTCGACGGTGATACGACCCGGCAAGAGGACGATGTGCTCGTGGTCGGTGGCGTGACGGGCATAGACCCACAGCGCCGCGCCGACCAGCACCAACTCGAGGCCGGCGAACGGCGCCACCAGCGCGGCGCCCAGCATCCAGAACGCGCCGGCGATCAACGCCGAGACCCCGCACATCGAACCGTACCAGACGAGCACCTGGCGCGGCGATGCCGAGCAATTGCGCTTTGACAGCCAGTGCAGGACCGCAGCATCGGTATCGGCATCGACGGCGCGGCTCGAATCGATGCTGATCCGGCCAAGTTGCAAAGGCCGACGGTCCGACACCGGGGAAAGCGGCATGAAGGACAAGGGGGCCGAGGTCTCGTGCACGGGTATCTCGAACAAAGCCTGGAAGCGTGACGAAGGAGGGGGCCCGAGCGGCACGGGCGGCGCGCTGCAGAACGATGCTGGAGCTGAACCGAACGAGTTTAACGCAGCGGGGGCGCCGAGCCGGCGGTGCGAACCAGTCGTCGCATCTCGTCCAGCGACACCGTTGCCGCGGCAGCGCGTGGCGTCGCTTTGAAGGCGTGGCCGTAGGCGACCTCGAAGCCGAGCGCGATGGTGCCGTCGGGCGCAGCGATCGAGGCCAGCGCCGCCTCCAGCGCCATACGCCAAGCCGGCGTGCGCAGGCCGGCGAAGCGCTCGGGCGCTGCATTGCCGCCGAGGGTGCGCAGTTCGGCGAGCGCGGCCGCCGGGCTCGACCAGCGCAGGGTCAGCGTCTCCTGGTCCATCACCGGATCCGCGAAGCCGGCGCGAACCAGCATGTCGCCGAGATCGTGCATGTCGATGAAGCCGGGCGTCGGCGACGGCCAGCCACGGCGCGCATACAGCTCGCGCAGCTCGCGCAGGGTTCCCGGGCCGAGGCAGGAGAACATCACGAAGCCGTCGGTCCTCAGCAGCCGTTGCCAGCGTTCGATCAGCGGCACCGGGTCGACGACCGCGTGCAGCATCATGTTCGCCCAGACCAGCCCGGCACCTGGCGCAATATCGGCCGCTTCGGTGACGACCTCGACCGGCGGACCGGTCCAGCGCGCCGCGCGCCACCAAGGCGCACATGCGGCCGCGCGGCTCCGCTTGGCCCAATCGTCGTCCGGCTCGACCCGCAACTGGCGCGCTTTCGGAAGCGCCTCGGCGAGCGGCCCGGCGGCGCCGCCGAGAGCGCTCCACCAGTCGATCAGCAGATCTGGCCGGGAGCGGATCAACCCCAGCTTCTCGGCCATGCGGCGCCCGACCTCGGCATGCAGCCAGGGCGCCTGGGGATACCGCCGCAGCCGCAGGAGCGCCGTGCGCACGGCGCGCGGATCGAGGCGGCGGCCATCGATGGGCGACGCGGTGCTCACCGCGCCGGCGGCCCGGCCGCCGGCGACAGCGCCGAGAACACGCGTGGAACCGGCATCGCTTCGGGCATCGATTCGAGTATAGAAGGCGCCCTAGCGCATCGGGTCCAGCCGATATAGTGGGCCGTGCACCCGTTTCGCTTCTTCGGCGCAGGCGCGCGGCGCGCGTCGGCGCTGCGGCCGCCGAGCCTCTGCGCGGTCTGCCACGGCTGGGGCGAGCGGCGCGTCTGCGAGCCCTGCCTCGGCCGTTTCGCGGCGGCCGTGCCGCGCTGCCGGCGCTGCGCGCTGCGCGTTCCGGACGACACGCGAGTCTGCGGCGGCTGCCTCGTCGACCCGCCGCCATTCGATCGCACCTGGGCCGCGGTCGATTACGACCACCCGTGGGACGCGCTGATCTCGGCCTTCAAGTTTCACGACGCCCTGGATCTCGCGCCGTTGCTCGCCGGTCTGATGCTGACCGCCCGGGAGCGCGCCGACGACCCCGAACCGCTGCCGACGCTCGTTCTGCCGGTACCGCTCAGCGCCGGGCGGCTGCGCGAGCGCGGCTACAACCAGGCATGGGAGTTGGCGCGGCGGGTCGCACGATCGCTCCGCGCGCGGGCCGATCCGGGGCTGCTGCTGCGGGTGCGCGACACAGCGCACCAGCTGACATTTCCGCCGGCCGAACGCGCCGGCAACGTCCGCCACGCGTTCGCGGTCGAACCGCGGCGCCTCGGCGAGGTGCGCGGCGCCCGGGTCGCGCTGGTCGACGACGTGATGACGAGCGGCGCGACCGCCGCCGAGCTCGCACGGGTGCTGCGGCAAGCCGGCGCCGCGACGGTCGGCGTCTGGGTCGTCGCCCGCACCCCGGCGCCGGCGCAGCGCTGATCCACGCGGGTCGCGCGTCTCCGCAGCCTCGCCCCGACATTTCGATCCGACCCGACCGAGCGACCGCGGTGTTCAACATCGTTCTCGTGCAGCCCGAAATCCCGCCGAACACCGGCAACGTGATCCGGCTCGCCGCCAACACCGGCTCGGCACTGCACCTGATCGAGCCGCTGGGTTTCACGCTCGACGACCGCCGGTTGCGCCGTGCCGGGCTCGACTACCACGAGTACGCACCGCTCCGCTGCCATGCCGACTGGACGGCGTTCGAGGCGGCGATGCGACCCGATCCGACGCGGCTCTTCGCGTTCACGACCGGTGCGAGGCGGACGTTCGGCAGTGTCGACTGGGCCCCGGGCGATTGGCTGGTGTTCGGCTCGGAGACGGCCGGCCTGCCCGGCTGGCTCGTCGAACGCTTCGACGCGGACCGGCGCGTCCGGTTGCCGATGCGGCCGGGGCAGCGCAGCTTGAACCTGAGCAACGCGGTGGCGGTGGCGGTGTTCGAGGCCTGGCGCCGGAACGGCTACGGCGGGAGCGTTTGAGGCCGTCGAGGACCGCGGATCGACGGCGCTGACGCGAGACGATCGGCAGCGCGGCGGGCGTCTCGAAAGAAGCGCTCAGGCCTCGGCGCGCGCGTCTCGGCCCATCAGGCGTTCGAGCGCGGCGGCCGGTGTCGTGCGGGCCTCCAGCACGTCGAGGACCGCTTCGGCGATCGGCATCTCGACCCCCGCGGCGCGCGCCCGGTCGAGCACCCGGGGCGCGCTCGCCACCCCTTCAGCGACGTGCCCGAGTTCGGCGAGGATCCGCGCCAGGCCCTCGCCTTGCGCGAGACGGCGACCAACCCGCCGGTTGCGCGAAAGCTCGCCGGTCGCCGTCAGGACCAGGTCGCCCAGGCCGGAGAGGCCCATGAAGGTATCGGCGCGCGCCCCGAGCGCAACCCCGAGCCGTGTCATTTCGGCGAGCCCGCGGGTCACGAGCGCCGCCCGCGCGTTGAGGCCGAGACCGGGCGGGCGGTCGGCAGCGGCCGACGGCATGCCGTCGGCGATGCCGGTGGCGATCGCCAGCACGTTTTTGACCGCCCCGCCGACCTCGACGCCAATCGGATCGGCCGAGGTGTAGATCCGCAAAGGGTCGCCGTGAAGCGCCTCGACGGCCCGGTTCGCGAGCGCCCTGTCGGTGCTCGCCGCGACCAGCGCGGTCGGCTGGCCCCGCGCCACTTCCAACGCGAAGCTAGGGCCGGACAGCACGCCGACGGCGCGCGTCGATCCGGTCGTCCGCGCCAGATCGCGCGCCAGCTCGTGGCCGAGGCGCCCGGCCTGCGGCTCGAAGCCCTTGCAGAGCCACACCACGCCGGCGGGGCCGTTGCCGAGCCGCACCAGCATCTCGGCGAGCGCGGCCATCGGCGTTGCGACGATCAAAAGGCCGCAGGGTTGGTCGGCATGCGCCGCGGCCGCCGCGTGATCCGACTCGACCCGCAGCGCCGGCGGCAGCGCGACGTCGGGAAGGTAGCGCGGGTTGCGGCGCGTGGTCGCCAGCCCGGCCGCCTGCGCCGGGTCACGCGCCCAGAGGCAGGTCGGGTGCCGGTGCGCGGCCTGGATCGCCAGCGCCGTCCCCCAGGCGCCGGCGCCGAAGATCGTCAGGTTCAAGGTCTCAGGCGGAGGCGATGATCCCGCTGCCGTTCGTGCCGTTGGCGCCGTTCGTGCCGCTGGCTCCGTTTGCCCCGTTCGTCTGACCGGCCAATTGCGCCTGCTGCGCCTCGTACATCGCCTGAAAGTTCACCTCGGTGAGGATCACGGGCGGAAAGCCGGCGCGGGTGCACACGTCGGAGACGATCGCCCGCAGGTAGGGATAGATGATGCCGGGGCAGGCGATGCCGATGATGGGCTGGAGCTGGTCTTCAGGGATGTTGCGGATCTCGAAGATGCCGCCCTGCTTGGCCTCGACGAGGAACAGCACCTTGTCGTTGACCTTGGTCGTGACGGTGGCGGTGACGGTCACCTCGTACACCGCATCGCCGATCGGGGCGGCGCCGAGCGCCAGATTGATCTCGACCTGCGGCTGGCCCTGTTCGATCAGGATCTGCGGCGAGTTGGGCTGCTCGAGCGACAGATCCTTCAGGTAGATGCGCTGGATCTGGAAAACCGGGTTGGTGTCGGCCATGGAGGTCTCGTTTGTAAAAGGGCCGGGCCGCTGCGGGCCGTGGCAAGGCGGGCGATTATCGCCAGCCGGTTCTAAACCTCAGTCCGCGGCGGCGTCGCCCGCAAGCATCGGCACCAGGGCGCCGCGCTGATCGAGCGCGATCAGGTCGTCACAGCCGCCGACGTGCTGTTCGCCGATGAAGATTTGCGGAACCGTGCGTCGGCCGGTCAGCTCGATCATCAGCTTGCGCTGCGCCGGATCTTCGTCGATGCGGATGTCGTCGAGCGCGGCGACGCCACGCTCCTTCAACAAGGCCCGGGCCTCGGCGCAGTAAGGGCAGGAGCCGGTCGAAAACATCTTGACGGTTTGCATGGGATCCTTTTTCGTGCCGGCGCGGTCGCGCCGAATCGGTGGTGCCCGAACGTGCCGAGCTCAGGCGGCCGACTTCTCGACCGGCAGGTTGGCGGCCCGCCAAGCCTCCAGGCCACCGGCGAGCGCGCGTGCGTTCTCGAACCCGAGCGTCTTCAGCGTCTCGACCGCCTTGCCGGCGCGGGCGCCGGTCCCGCACACGACGACCAGCGGCAGCGCCTTGTTCTTCGGCAAGGCGCCGGAGCCGGACGCGAGCTGCGCCAGCGGCACGCTCTTGGAGCCGACGGCGTGGCCGGCAGCGTAATCGGCAGGGTCGCTGACATCGATCAGCACCGCCCGCTCGCGGTTGATCATCTGCACCGCGGTGGCCGGCGACACCCGGTTCATCCCGACCGAGCGGCCCGACACCAGCGGCCACGCCAGCATGCCGCCCGAGACCGCCGCGGCGACGAACAGGAACCAGTTGTCGATCAGGAACTGCACGGCGAGCCCGGGGCGAAGACGAACCGGCGATTATAGTTTTCGTCCCTGCCCGTCGGCTTATCCGCGCTTCGACCGCCATGCACAAGCTCGTCCTGATCCGCCATGGCGAATCGACCTGGAACCTCGAGAACCGCTTCACCGGCTGGACCGACGTCGACCTGACGCCGCTCGGCATCGAACAGGCGCGCGCGGCGGGGCGGCTCTTAAAAGCGGGCGGCTATGAATTCGACCTCGCCTACACCTCGTTGCTGAAGCGCGCCATCTGGACGCTCTGGCACGCGCTCGACCAAATGGATCGCACTTGGCTGCGCGTCGTCAACGACTGGCGCTTGAACGAGCGGCATTACGGCGCGCTGCAGGGCCTCGACAAGGCCGAAACCGCGAAGAAGTTCGGCGATGCGCAGGTGCTGCTCTGGCGCCGCAGCTACGACGTGCCACCTCCGGCGCTGAGCGACGGCGACGCACGGCTCGAACAGGAACGCGACGACCCGCGGTACGCGACGCTCGGCGGCCGCATTCCGCGGACGGAGTGCTTGAAAGACACCGTCGCGCGCGTGCTGCCGTTCTGGAACGACACGGTCGCCCCGGCGTTGGGGCAAGGCCAGCGGGTGCTGATCGCGGCGCACGGCAACAGCATCCGCGCGCTGGTCAAGTACCTCGACGGGATTTCCGACGCCGCGATCGTCGGATTGAACATCCCGAACGGCATTCCGCTGGTCTATGAACTCGGCGACGACCTGAAGCCGATCCGGCACTACTACCTCGGCGATGCGGAAGCCGCGGCCGCGGCAGCCGCCGCGGTGGCAAACCAGGGCAAGGGCTGATTCAGCGCATCGGCGCGCCGGTTTGGCCGGCAAGCGCCGCCACGATGTCGGCGCGCAGGGCGTCGGCCAGCACCCGCCGGTCCGCGCCGACGCTCGAGCGCGCCGTCAGCAGCGCGACGTGCACGACGAGCGCCTCCGCGGCGACGACCCGCCACAGGCTCTGCAGCAGCGTCGTTTCGCCGACGAATTCGACCGCGCGGCTCTCGGGGTCGAACGCATCGGCGAAGCGCAGCGCCACCGGCTGCACCGGCGCGCCGGTGGTGATCGCCGCCTGCAGCAGGTTGGCGTGGAACGGCAGCAGCGTGCGGCCGTCGGCCGTCGTGCCCTCGGGAAACACCGCGACCGATTGCCCCCCGGCCAACGCATCGCCGATGAGCCCGACCAGCCGCAGTGCGTCGCGCTTGCGCTCGCGCGCCAGGTAGAGCGTTTCGCCGGCATCGGCGAGCCGGCCGATCAGTGGCCAGTCGCGGACACCGGCCTTCGAGACGAATCGCGCCTCGGGCACGAGCGCGTGGATGGCGACGATGTCGAGCCAGGAGACATGGTTGGCGGCCAGCAGCGTGCCGCGCGCGGCGGGCTTGCCTTGGCATCGCAGGCCGATGCCGAGGGCCTCGAGCACGCCGAGCGACCAGCGGCCGATCGCCGCCTCGCGCCCGGCGGCATCGAGTCGAGGAAAGCGCCAGGTGACGATCGCCACGCCACGCAGCGCCTGCACGAGCACCCGCGCGAGCCGCCAGACCGCCCGCAGCACGACGACCGCCGAGCGGCGCGACACGGTTTCGAACGTCAGCCGTCGACCGCAGGCGCCTGGTACGCGACCTGCCCGCCGACGAGCGTGTAGCGCACCCGGCCCGGGAACTCGTGACCGGTGAACGGCGTGTGCCGGCCCTGGCTGCGCAGCCGCGCCGGCGCGACCTGCGCCGAAACGTCCAGATCGACGATGCACAGGTCGGCCGGTGCGCCGACGACCAACCGGCCGGCGCTCGCTGCGAGCGGGCCGAGGGCGCTGCCGAGCACCTGCGCCGGCGCGGCGGTGACCGTGGCGAGGGCGCGCACCAGCGGCAGGCCATCGTTGCGCACCCACTTGAGCGCCGCGCCGAGCAGCAGTTCGAGGGCGCTTGCGCCGGGCTCGGCTTCGGCGAACGGCAGGTTCTTCATGTCGGCCGCGACCGGGGTGTGGTCGCTGACCAGCGCATCGATCGTGCCGTCGGCGAGCGCGGCACGCAGCGCGTCGCGGTCGCGCTGTTGGCGCAGCGGCGGAGTGAGCCGGGCCGCCGTGTGGAAGTGGCCGATGTCGAGGTCGGTCAGGTGCAGGGAATGGATGCTGACATCGGCGCTGACCGGCAGCCCCTCGGCTTTGGCGCGCCGCAGCAGTTCGACGCCCGCGGCGCTGCTCAGCCGGCACAGGTGCACCCGCGCGCCGGTGTCGCGCACCAGTTCGAAGATCGTCGTCAACGCGATCGTCTCGGCGATCACCGGCACGCCGCTGAGACCCATGCGCGTGGCGAGTGCGCCGCTGGCGGCGACGCCGTTGCCGAGCCAGGCGTCGTTCGGCCGCAGCCAGGTCGTGTAGCCGAAGGTCGCGGCGTACTGCAGCGCGCGGTGCAGCACCAGGGTGTCGGCGATGGCGACATCGGCCTGCGAGAAGCCGACGCAGCCGGCTTCGGTCAGCTCGGCCATCTCGGTCAGCACCTCGCCCTTCAGGCCGCGCGTCAACGCGCCGAGCGGGTAGAGCCGCGCGCCGTTCAGGCTCGTGGCGCGGAACTTGAGCATCTGCACCAGGCCCGGCTCGTCGAGCACCGGATCGGTGTCGGGCGGGCAGACCAGGCTCGTGATGCCGCCCGCGAGCGCCGCCGCCATCTCCGACTCGAGCATGCCCTCGTGCTCGTGGCCCGGCTCGCGCAGGCGGGCGGCTAGGTCGATCAGGCCGGGCATGACGACGAGCCCGCGGGCGTCGATGTCGGCGGATTCATCGCTCTCGCGCCCGGCGTCACGATCGGCACCGACGTTGCCGATCGCGACGATGCGGCCCGCGGCGATGCGCAGGTCGCCGATCGTGTCGAGCCCGGAGGCCGGATCGATCAGCCGGGCGTGGCGGATCGTGAGCTTCATGCTGGCGGGCTCATCGACGAGCGTGCGTGCTGCGCACTCCGGCATTCGCCCGCGGCGCCGCAGGGGCCTCTTCGTTGCCTCTGACGGCCGGGCGGGCTCATGCCGCATTCCCCGCGAGGATCGACATCACCGCCATCCGCACCGCGATGCCGAAGGTGACCTGCGGCAGGATCACGCTCTGGCGGCCGTCGGCGACGAGCGAATCGATCTCGATGCCGCGGTTGATCGGGCCCGGGTGCATCACGATCGCGTCGGGCTTGGCTAGCGCCAGCTTGGCCGGCGTGAGGCCGTAGGTCTTCGAGAACTCGGCGGCGCTAGGCAGCAGCGCCCCGCTCATCCGCTCGTTCTGCAAGCGCAGCATGATGATCACGTCGGCGTCGCGCACGCCCTCCGCCATGTCGTGGCAGACCCGCACGCCCATCGAGGCCAGGTCGCCGGGCACCAGCGTCTTCGGCCCGACCGCCCGGATCTCCGGCACGCCGAGCGTCGTGAGCGCGTGGATGTCGGACCGCGCGACCCGCGAATGCGCGATGTCGCCGACGATCGCCACCGTGAGGCCGGTGAAATCGTGCTTGTAGTGCCGGATCGTGTACATGTCGAGCAGGCCCTGCGTCGGGTGCTGGTGGCGCCCGTCGCCGGCGTTGACCACGTGCACGTGCGGCGCGCAGTGCTGGGCGATCAAGTAGGGCGCGCCGCTTTCCGAATGGCGCACGACGAACATGTCGGCGTGCATCGCCGAGAGGTTGGCGATCGTGTCGAGCAGGCTCTCGCCCTTGGCCGCCGAGGATCGGGCAATGTCGAGGTTGATCACGTCGGCCGAAAGCCGCTTGGCGGCGATCTCGAAGGTCGTGCGGGTGCGCGTGCTGTGCTCGAAGAACAGGTTGAAGACGCTCTTGCCGCGCAGCAACGGTACCTTCTTCACCTCACGGTCGTTCACTGAAAGAAAGGTGCCGGCGGTGTCGAGGATCTGCTGCAGAACGGCGCGCGGCAGGCCCTCGATCGAGAGCAGGTGAATCAGCTCGCCGTGCGCGTTGAGCTGCGGATGGCGGCGGCTCAGCATGCCGTGGCGCGATCAACCCGCGGCGCGTCCATCGCGGGCCTCGATGCGGAAGCTGAAGCCGCCGGCGGCGTCCCGCGCGAGCGAAAGCCGCTGCGCGCGCGGCAGCGCAATGCGGGCGACCGACACGGCCGGCTCGATCGGCAATTCGCGGCCGCCCCGGTCGACCAGCACTGCGAGGGCGACGCGCGCCGGCCGGCCGAAGTCGTACAGCTCGTTGATCACGGCGCGCACGGTGCGGCCGGTGTGCAGCACGTCGTCGACGAGGACGATCGGCCGGCCGTCGATCGCGAACGGCAGGCGCGTCGGATCTGCCGCCGCGGCGAGCCCGCGCTGGCCGAAATCGTCACGGTGCAGCGTGCTCGAGATCACGCCCGGCTCGCCGGGACGGCCGAGGTCGCGCTGCAGCCGCTCGGCGAGCCAGGCGCCGCCCGACCAGATGCCGACCAGCGCCGCGTCGCCAGCGAGCAGCGGGGCAACGCGGGCGAGCAGGTCGACGTAGAGCGCCTCGGCGTCGAGGTGGAGACCGCTCATGAGGTTGCCGACGTCCCCGCCGAGGCACCCGTCGATGGGCCGGCCGATGCATCCGCCAACGCACCTGCGGAGGCGCCATCGCTCGCCAGAAACTGCTCGAGGATGATCGCCGCGGCGCCGGCATCGAGGTCGGGGGCGCCGCGGCTGGCCGCCTCCGTGGTGGTGTAGCGCTCGTCGACCTCGTGCACCGGCAGGCCGAAGCGGCCGTGCAGCTGGCGCGCGAAACGACGCGCGCGGGCGGTCGTTTCATGGGCCGCGCCGTCGGGATGGAACGGCACGCCGACGACCAACGCCTCCGGCTTCCAGGCGTCGAGCAGCCGGGCGATCGCCGCGAAGCGCGCATCACCTTCGACGGCGAGCGTGGTGAGCGGCGTCGCCTGACGCGTCAACGTGTTGCCGGTCGCGACACCGACGCGCCGCTGGCCGTAGTCGAAGGCCATGAACGAGCCGGGGTGGGAACGCGCAGCACCGGCGCTCGAGCGCGGCCCGCGCGAAGGCAACAGGGTCGAAGCCAACCGGGTCGAAGGATGCGAGCGACGCGTCCGGTCGCCGGTCAGCGGGCGGCTGGCGGACGGCTCATGCGTGACCGGCCTCGCCGCTCAGCATGTTCGCATCGATGCCGAGCAGCGACAGCGCCTTGTCGTAGCGCTGCTCGACCGGTGTGTCGAAAATGATCGCCGGCTCGGCCGAGACGTTGATCCAGCCGTTGCGGCTCATTTCGTCCTCGAGCTGGCCGGCGCCCCAGCCGCTGTAGCCGAGCGTCACCAGCACCTTCTTCGGGCCGGCACCGTTCGAGAGCGCCTCGAGCACGTCCTTGCTGGTCGTCATCTCGAGACCGCCCGGGATCTGCAGCGACGAGTTGTAGTGGCCGCCTTCGCTATCCTCGCCGCCGAGCCGCTCGTGCAGCACGAAACCGCGCTCGGTCTGCACCGGGCCACCGAAATAGACCGGTGTGTCGGCAAGGTCGTCGCGGTCGAGGGTCAGGTCGACCTTCTCGAACAGATTCTTCAGCGTGATGTCGATCGGCTTGTTGATCACGAGCCCGAGCGCGCCTTTTTCGGTGTGCTCGCACATGTAGATAACGCTGCCGGCGAACGCGCCTTCGCGCAGCGTCGGCATCGCGATCAGGAACTGGTTCGTGAAGCTGACCGGTGCGGCGCTCATCGATCGAATTCTAGGGCTTGGGGCAGACTCGCGTTCCCGCTCGATCGGCGCTGCCCTGGCGGAACCGACAAGGACTGCCGCCTTTTGGAGACTCTGCGTTGACCGCTACCCTGGACAAGGCGCTCGTGTGGCTGCGGCGCGATCTGCGCGCTCGCGACAACGCCGCGCTTTACCACGCGCTCCGGTCCGCGCGTCGCGTGTGGTGCGGTTTCGTGTACGACCGGGCAATCCTCGACCCACTGCCGCGGCAGGACCGGCGGGTCGACTTCATCCACGCCAGCCTCGCCGATCTCGACGCCCAGCTCCGCGCCCTCTGCGGCGGCGAAACGCCGCTGGCGATCCGCCACGGCGACGCGGTCGACGAGATCGTGCGGCTCGCGAACGCGCTCGGCGTGCAGGCGGTGTGGGCGAGCCACGACGACGATCCCTACGCGCTCGAACGCGACGCCAGGGCGCAGGCCGCACTGGCGCGCCTCGGCATCGCCTTCCACACGCTGAAGGACCATGTGGTGTTCGAGCACGGCGAGGTGCTGACGGCGAGCGGCGCGCCCTACACCGTGTTCACGCCGTACAAGCGCGCCTGGCTGGCCAAGCTCGAGCCCTTCTACCTGAAGGCGTATCCGGTCGAGCGGCATGCCGCGGCACTGACACCGCTGCCCGCCGCGCTCCGCCCCGGCTTGCCGACGCTCGAATCGATCGGCTTCGCACGCACCAACCTCGCCGAGTTGCCGCTGCCGACCGGAAGCCGGGGCGCCGACCAACTGCTGGCCGACTTCCTCACGAGGATCGACGCGTATCGCGAAGCGCGCGAGCGCCCGGCGGTGCGCGGCACGAGTCTGCTTTCCGTGCATTTGCGCTTCGGCACCATCTCGGTCCGCGAACTGGCCCGACATGCGCTCGAGCACGCCGACCGCGGTTCGGACGGGGGCGCGACCTGGCTCTCCGAGCTGATCTGGCGCGACTTCTATCAGCAGATCCTCCACCACCGGCCGCACGTGGTCGGGCACGCCTGCAAGCCCGCCTTCGACCGGATCAGCTGGGCCGAGGGCGCGGCGGCCGACGCGGCCTTCGCCGCGTGGTGCCAAGGTCGCACCGGCTACCCGCTGGTCGATGCGGCGATGGCGCAGCTCAACGCCACCGGCTTCATGCACAACCGGCTGCGGATGGTGAGCGCGAGCTTCCTAAGCAAGGACCTCGGCATCGACTGGCGCCGCGGCGAAGCGTATTTCGCCTTGCATCTGAACGATTTCGAGCTGGCGTCGAACAACGGCGGCTGGCAGTGGGCGGCCTCCACCGGGTGCGACGCCCAGCCGTACTTCCGTATCTTCAACCCCGTCACCCAGAGTCAGAAGTTCGACCGCGAGGGCGCCTTCGTGCGCCGTTACCTGCCGGCGCTCGCCGGACTGGCACCGCGTTGGATCCATGCCCCCTGGCTCGCGCCCGCGACGGAACTCGCGGCCGCCGGTGTGGTACTCGGCCGGGACTATCCGCATCCCATCGTCGATCACGACGCGGCGCGGTGCGAGACGCTGGAACGATTCAGCGTCGTGAAGGGTGCGGGCGATGCGGGAAAAAAAGGACCGCGGTAGAAACGCGGCTCCACGGCCTTGCCGGCGCTCCGGGGCGGCCCCTTCGACAAGTCTGTCCTGAGCAAGTCGAAGGGCTCAGGGCGAACGGGAGGCGAGGCAAAAGCGGGCTTGCCGCTCAATGCACCGCGACCCGATCGGCCGTGTAGCGCGCGATCAGCGCCAGGAGGTCCTCCTCTGAATAGGGCTTCCCGAGATAGTGGTCGACACCGAGTTCGGCGGCGTAGTCCCGGTGCTTCTGGGCAATGCGCGACGTGATCATGATCACCGGCAGGTCGCGCAAGCGCGGCTGGGCACGCAGATTTCGGACCAGATCGAAGCCGTCCATGCGCGGCATCTCGATGTCGGAGAGCACGACCTCCGGCCGCGCGGTGGCGAGCTGTTCGAGGGCATCGAGGCCGTCTTTGGCAAGCAGCACGCGGTAGCCTTCGCGCCGCAGCAGCCGCTGGGTGACGCGCCGCACGGTGAGCGAGTCGTCGACGACCATCACCAGCGGCCCCTCGCCCTCCGCGCCCCCGGTGCCGAGCGCGCCGCCGGGCCCCGTGGCGGCCGCATCCGGCCCTCCCCGCAGTGCGCGCGACGCCGAGTGGGTCGCTTCGCGCGCCGCATCGCCATACAGCGCCGCAAGCGCCACCGGGTTGTAGATCAGCGCGACATTGCCCGATGCCAGCAGCGACACACCCGCGAGCCCGGGAAGCCGCGAGAGCTGCGGCCCGAGGTTCTTCACCACCACTTCGCGGTTGCCGAGCACCTCGTCGACGTGCACCGCGATGCGCTGCTGGGCGCTGCGCACGATGACGACCGCCCGGGTGCGCGCCTCGTGCTCGGTCGAGCGCGGGCTGGTCTGGAGCAGGGCGCCGAGCCAGAAGAACTGCAACGCCCGGTCGCCGACCATGTACGAGCCGCTCGCATAGGCGGCGTCGATGTCGGCGGGGTTCGCGCGGCGCACCGCCTCGACCAGCGTCGAGGGCAGCGCCACGGTCGTCTCGCCGCAGCGCAGCATCACCACCTGCGTCACCGCCGTGGTCAGCGGCAGGATCAGCTTGAACGAGGCGCCCTGCCCGGACGAACTCGCGGTCTCGATACGGCCGCCCATCGCGTTGACGTCCGAGCGCACCACGTCCATTCCGACCCCGCGGCCGGCCAGTTCGGTGACGGCCTCGGCGGTCGTGAACCCGGGTTCGAAGATCAGGTTCGCCAGTTCCGTGTCGGCAAGGGTCCGGTCGGCACCGATCAAGCCGAGGCGGGTGGCCTTCTCCCGGATTCGGACGAAATCGAGCCCGGCGCCGTCGTCGCGGAATTCGACGCCGACCTCGTTGCCATCGTGCGTAAGCGCGACGACGATCGAGCCGGTCGAGTCCTTGCCGGCGGCCTGGCGGACCTCGGCCGCCTCGATGCCGTGGACGACCGCATTGCGCAGCAGGTGCTCGAAAGCGCCGGTCATCCGGTCGAGCACGCCGCGGTCGACCTCGACGCCACCGCCGACGATGTCGAGCCGCACCGACTTGCCGGTTTCCTTCGCGGCCTGCCGCACGACGCGGTAAAGACGGTCGGAGAGGCCCTCGAACTCGACCATCCGCGTGCGCAGCAGCTCGTCTTGCAGCTCCCGCGTCATGCGCGCCTGGGCAGCGAGTTCGTCCTCGGCGACCTCGAGCGAGCGCTGCAGGCTGCGCTGGACCGTTGCCACGTCGTTCACTGACTCGGCCATCATCCGCGTCAGTTCCTGGAAGCGCGTGAAGCGGTCGAACTCGAGCGGATCGAAGGCCTGCGATGCGGCCTTCGCGGCCTCCAGGCGCGAGCTCATCTGCGTCTCGCCGTGAAACTCTATGTCGCGCAGCTGAGCACGCAGCCGCTCCAGGTTCTCGGTAAGGTCGCCGAGCGAGGTCTTGATCTGGCCGACGCCAGCCTCGATCCGCGAGCGCGAGATGCTGACCTCGCCAGCCTGGTTGACCAGCCGGTCGAGGAGCGGCGCACGAACCCGTACTGCCGATTGCACGCTCGGCGCACGTTCCGCGGCCTTGCGCGGGCCCGCACCGGCGCTGGTGAAGCGCGACCAATCGATGGCGCCATCCGCCGGCACCGGCGTCGGCGTTGCCGAAGCCGAGGCGGCGTTCTCCGCGCCGATGGCGTCGCGCTCCGGCATCGAAAGGCCCAGTCCGGGGGCGAACGCATCGACGGGGGCCTCCGGCATTGCGTCCGACGTTTCCTCGGACGTCTCAGAAGCGGCGGACTGCGCGGGCACAACCTGGGCGTCGGCAGCGGCCGGCACGAAGTCCGCCGGGTCTGCCGCATCCGCGGCCGGCGAGACGGGCGTCTTCTCCGGCAGCACCGAGGCCGCGGGAGCCGACGGCATCGCGCTCGCCGCGTTCGTGTACGAAGCGGGCAAGGGCGCAGCGTCGGCCGCCGCCGCCGATGCCTCGCCCCCGTCGCGCAGCACCTGGAAGGTCTGCGCCAGGCGGTCGGAATCGACGAGCAAAGCTTCGACGTCGGCACCCGCGACCGTCTCGGACGCGGCCAGGCGTTCGATCCGGGTCTCGAGCCGATGCGCCAGTTCGCCGAGCCGCATCCCGCCGGCGAGGCGCGCGCCCCCTTTGAGCGTGTGCAGCGTCCGCATGCAAGCGGCCGGCAGCGCCGCATCCGCCGGGCGCCGTGCCCATTCGCGCAGGCGCGTCGCCAATTGCGGCAGCAACTCGTCGGCTTCCTCGGCGAAGAACTCGAAGAGCTCGGGATCCACCGCATCTTGTGCGTCGAGGTGGTCGTCGGCATCTTCCGGCGCGGCGCTCGCCCTGACGCGCGGCGCGTCGGCCGGCAGGTCGGCCAGCGGCCTCAACGCAGCGACGCCCAGCACCTCGTAATGCGCGTCGGCGGCCGGCGCGGCCGGCATGGCGGTCGGCGTGGTCGCCTCCGCCGTGGGCGTCGCTGCGGTCGCATCGACGGCGTCAGTCGTCTCGGTTGCCTCCGTTGTTTCGGTCGTTTGAATTGCTTCGGTTGCTTCGGTCGCCTCGGCTACTTCGGCTACTTCGATTGTCTCGGCCGCCTCGGCTGCCTCGGTGACGTCCATCGCGTCGTTGGCGTTGGCCGCGTCGGTCGTTACAACCACCTCCGTCTCGTCCGCGGTGTCGGCCGTGTCGACGGGGTCGACGCTGTCGGCGGTGGCATCGACCGGCGCCAGGCTCGACTCGACCGGCGGCGCGCCGAAGATCGCGACCGGTGCGACCGGTGCCTCGGGTCCGGCGACGGCCTCGATCGCTTCGCGCGACTCGAACGCCTCGGAAAACTCGCTCGACGGCGCAGCGCCGAACGGTGCCTCATAGACGCGCACGCCTTCGCTCGACGCCTCGTCCGATGTCGACACGATCGGCGCGGGGGCCTCGGCGCCGGGCGCCGTCATCGCGACCGCATCGGCAGTCTCGGAATCCGCCTCGGGCTCGGCATCCTGGCCGGGTGCACCGTGGTCGGCTGCACCGGGTTCGTCGTGGTCGGCGAACGCTTCCGCGAACGCTTCGTCGTCGACCGCTGCGGCATCGAGCCGCCCGGCCGTGCTTCGGCCATGCTCGGCCAGCCGCTCGACCAACTCGGGGGCGGGCGATTTCAGGAACCCGGCGGCGAACTGATGCAGCAGGCCGCGGATCTCGTCGGCGACATCGACGAACAACTGCCCCTCGTCCGGCGTGCCGTGGCCGAGCGCCTGCGAGCGCGTGAGGGCGTGCTCCAGCGTGCGGGCCAGTTGCGACAGCTCGACGAACCCGACCGTCGCCGAGTTGCCGGCCAGCGAATGGGCGAGCGCGATCGCGGTTTCGCCGACCGGGCGGTGCAGTTCGTACGACCACTCCGCGACGTCGGTGACGAGACGGCGCGACAGTTCGTCGGCCTCGCCGAGGTAGATGTTGAAGAGCGCGCTTCCGATGCGCAGTGGCCCGACGATCCTGACCTGTTCGTCGTCGTCGCCGCCACTCGCGTCGGCAGGCGCCGCGGCGATGTCAGCGGCCGAAGCTACGGCGTCATCCACCAGCGCCGCCTCGACCGCTGGCGCGGCGGCGGCGGTCGTCGCCTCGTTCAGCGGTTCGGGTGCGGTCACCCAGTCGGACAGCACCGCGCCGACCGGCTCGGTGGGCGACCCGGCATCGCCGGCGGAGATGAAGTCGTCCGGGGCGACCGGTGCCGCGGCCGGCCCGGCGAGCGCCGGTTCGGCAGCGTCCACGGACGCCTCTGGCGACATCCGCCCTGCGTCGTCGTCTCCGAGGACCGGATACGGCGTGGCGAAGGCCGCCTCGATGCTGTCCGGCACCGGCGCGGAATGCGGCGGTACCAGCGAGATCGACGCGGACGGCGCCTCGGCGGAGCCGACCGCGGGGGGAACGTCGATGTCGAAATCGAGCTCCAGGTCGATCGGCTCGAGCGACGGCGCGTCGTTCCAGGCGACCTCGACCGCCTCGGGCAAGGGCAGCGGCTCGGTCGGCGCACTGTCGAACGGATCGAGCAACGCCTCGGCGGCGGCATCGACCGGCGCCGAAGGGCTCGGCGCGAGGCGATCCGACGCGATAGCCTCGATTTCGAGCGAAAGCGAAGCCGCAACCTCGAGCGAGTTCGACCCGGACTCGAGCAAAGGCAATTCCGCATCGAGCGGATGAAGCGCCGAGTCGAGAGCTCCGAGGTCCAGCTCGAATGGCGGCAGCTCGAGCACCAGCGGCGGCAACGGCGTCTCGGCCGGACCGGCGGCACCGAAGTCGAACTCCAGGTCGGCGGTGGTCCCCGCAGGTTCTGCGGGCGGCGGTTCGGCCGCCAGAGTGCGATCGCCGCTGAGGTCGAGGTCGGCCGCGCTCGGCAAATCGAACGGAAGCACCGAGGCGAGCGGCGCGTGGGTCGATTCGGCTGCCAGCGGCGCGACGGCGGATTCGAGCACAGGTTCGTCGGCAGTCCCGCCGACAAGCCTGGCCGCCTCGGCGATCGTCGC
The DNA here is from genome assembly GCA_964236915.1 of uncultured Rhizobacter sp. Lineage (GTDB taxonomy): Bacteria > Pseudomonadota > Gammaproteobacteria > Burkholderiales > Burkholderiaceae_C > LMDS01. The sequence goes on along the minus strand of CAXSGM010000007.1, from coordinate 15,073 downwards.
GGCGGTATGCGTGATCGGAGCGCCGGCAGCGATTTCCTCGACCCAGCCACCGAATTCGTCGAGGCTCCAGCGGGTGAAATCGAGCAACGCCGGCGCGGCCGCGCCCTGCTCGGCCAGCTGCGTGTTGTAAAGCTGTTCGCAGACCCACGCGCCTTCGCCGAATTCCTTCAGCCCGACCATGCGCGAGCTGCCCTTGAGCGTGTGGAAGGCGCGGCGCAGCGTCGTGAGCAGCGCCAGGTCGTCGGACGCGGCGGCGAGCCCGGCAAGGGCTTCGGTCGCCTGGGCCAGCACCTCGCGGGCCTCCTCGAGGAAGACCTCGCGCATTTCGTCGTCGAGGGCGAGGTCCGGCGCAGCGGCGGAAGACGGCAGCGCGGCGGTTCGGTCTCCGGGCGCGGACGCAAGGTCGCCGACGGCGGCCGCTTCAGCCGGCACGGCGTCCGGCATTTCGAGATCGAGCCCGATCGGCTGCGAGGTGCTGACGACGAAATCGACAAGCGCCTCGGAAAGGGCGCCGCGCACGGCGGCCGTGTCGGCGGACGACTCCCCGGCCTGCTCGAGCGCTTCCTTGGCCTTCTCGGCGGTGACCGCGAGCTCGGACTGGTCGGCGGCCCGGGCGTCTTCCGTCAGGCGGCCGAGGTCGCGCGCGACCTCGGCGTCCGGCACGTCGTCGCGCACCGAGCTGAAAGCCAGCCACTGAGCCTGTTCGATCAGCGCCGGGTCGACCGCGCCTTCCTCGGCGATGCCGCCCTCCAGCGCGCCGACGCGCGACGGCGCAGCCTCGGCCTTCGCGTCGTCTGCGCGGCCCATCACCGGGCGCAACACACCGCTCTCGGCGTCGTAGGTGAACAGCGCCTTCGCCATCTGCGGCTGCACGCCGAGCATGTCGATCAGGAAGCCGAGCGCGCCGAGGTTGCCCGCGAGGCGGTCGAACACGCCGGTGTCGGCGCTATGCCCGGCATCGACCTGGGTGGACGAAAGCGCATCGACCTCGTCGCGCATCCGCAACAGCACTGCGGCGGCCGGGTCCATGCCGAGCACCGACAGGACGCCCCGCATCGAGGCGAGTTGTTGCGGCACCGGGATCAGCAGATCGCGGCGTGCCGGATCGCGGAAGTAAGCGTCGATTGCCTTCTCGGCCTCGGCGAGGCTCGCCCGCAGTTCCTGCACCACGCTGCCCATCGTCTGGCGGTCGGAGACGCGGCGGTACAGCTCCTCCATCCAGTCCTCGAGCGGCTCCGGCGGCCGACCGGCACGCACCCCCGCCAGGCGCTCGGCGAGCCGGGCGACGCGGCCGGTCTGCGCAGGGTGGTCGAAATCGATGTCGTCGAGCGCGGCTTCGATGTAAAGCAAGCTGGTCGCGACTTCCATCGCGAGCGTCGGCGGCGGCACCGCGCCGGCCTGCTGGGTCTGCGCGATCGCCTGCTGCAGCTCGCCGGCGAACACATCGCCATGCGGAAACAGGCGTTTCAGCGAGTCGCCGACGAGCGCGAATTGCTCCGAGAGCCCGGTCAGGCGGTGCAACTCGCCGCCGGCGACGCCCGACCATGCATCTTTCGCAGCGACCACGCGTTTCTTGGCCTGCGCGATCAGCGCCGGATCGAAGCGACCGAGGCCGGTGCTCATGTAGTCGACCGGGGCCTGACGCTCGAGCCGGTAGGCCGCGCGCACTGCCGCCAGACGCGGCGCGGTCGACGGATCGGCCGGCACGGTGCTCTGCGCGCAGAAGAACAGCAGGTCCTGCGCGAGCCGCTCAGGCACCTCCTCGTCGCCCTTGGCGAAGGCGCGGAACTGGGCCAGCAGCCGCGAGGTGACCCGCTTGTTGAAGACGTCGAAGCCGAGCAGGCCCTGCGCCTGGGCCTCGAACATGGCGGCCGCGAGTTGCCAGAGCGTCGCCGCTGGCATGGTCGTCGCCCCGGCTGCAAGGCCGGCGCACAGGTCGCGAAGGCGGCCCGCCGCGGCCCGCGGGTCGGGCGCGCGCATCAAGGCGAGCAGTTGCGCCTCGAACACCGACTGGCTTTCGGCGTCGGGTCGGCGCGGGGTGGCCGAAGGCTCGGACGGCAAGGCGCGCCACTGCCAATCGACGTGCCAGAGGTCGGCCGGGTGCACACGTTCGGACCCCGCGGCCTCGAGCACCGCCCGGTAGCGCGGAAAGAGCGCTAGCGGCGAGATCGATTTGCCGGCGAGCAGGCGGCCGAGATAGTCGAGCAGCGCGAACGAGGCGCGCTCGAGGTCGTCGACGACCGCCCCGGTCAGTTTGTTCGGACGCGCCACGAAGCGCTGCACCAGCGCCTCGCTCGCCGACAGCACCAGAGCCGCGGCCGGCTGCCCGACCAGCTCGAGCGCGCCGACGCCCTGATGGATCTGGGCACGCGCCGTGCGCAGCACCGCCGGATCGACGGCGTCGATGTCGGACCCCGAGGCGGCCTCGCGGTCACGCACGAAGCGGCGCAGCGCCTTGTGCGCCGCTTCGAGGGAACGCCGTAGTTCCTCGTGAACCCACGCCAGGGCGCTCAGATCGTCGGTCGGGCCGCCATCGCTCATGGTGCTTCTCGTGAATATTCGTCGTGGCCGGCACCGTCGATCGGATGCGGCACCGTGTGGCTGAACGAAACGGGCTTGCGCCCTCGGTTCTGTCTCAGGCGATCTTGAACCGCGACACCGACTGCTTCAGGTCCTCGGCGCTGCGCGACAGCTCGCGCACCATCTGCGCGGTCGAGCGCGTGCCCTCGCCGGTCTGCTCGGTCACCGCGAAGATGTGCTGGATGTTCGACGCGACGACGTTGGCCGACTCGGCTTCCGAGAGCGCCTGGGTCGAAATCGCGCCGATCAGGTCGGCGAGCTGGCGCGACACGCGGTCGATCTCGCCGAGCGCGGTGCCGGCAGCATCCGAGAGCCGCGCGCCGGCGACCACGCCCTGGGTCGAGCGTTCCATCGCGCCGACCGCGTCCTGCGTGTCGGTTTGAATGGTCTTGACCAGCGCGGCGATCTGGCGCGTCGCGTCGGCCGAGCGCTCTGCCAGGCGCTGCACCTCCTGAGCGACGACCGAAAAGCCGCGCCCCGCGTCGCCCGCCGAGGCGGCCTGGATCGCCGCGTTCAGCGCCAGCACGTTGGTCTGCTCGGTGATGTCGGAGATCAGCTCGGTGATCTCGCCGATCTCCTGCGAGGACTCGCCCAGGCGCTTGATCCGCTTCGAGGTTTCCTGAATCTGGTCGCGGATCGAGTTCATGCCGCCGATCGTGTCCTGCACCGCCTTGAGGCCCGACTCGGCCGCCTCGCGCGAGCGCTGCGCGACCTGCGCGCTTTCCTGCGCCTGGCCGGAGACCTCGTTGATCCGGCCGGCCATCTGCAGCACCGATTCGCCGGTGTCGCGGATCTCGCGAAGTTGCTCGGACGCGGTCGCCATCAGTTCGGTCGACGTGGCTTCGACCTGCGCGGTCGTTCCGCTCACGCGCCCGGCGGTGCCCTGCACCTGCGCGACCAGCGAGCGCAACTCCTCGACCGTGTAATTCACCGAGTCCGCGATCGCCCCGGTGATGTCCTCGGTGACGGTCGCCTGCTGGGTCAGGTCGCCCTCGGCCACCGCCTGCAGCTCGTTCATCAGCCGCAGAATCGCCGCCTGGTTCGCATCGTTGACACGCTTGGCCTCGAGCTGCTCGCGCTCGGCCGACTCGCGTTGCGCCTCCGCCGCGGAGGCGCGCTCGCCCTGGCCAGCGACGTAGAGCCGCAGCAGGCCGGCCGCACCTAGCAGGAGAAGCAGCGCGGAGGCGGCGAGAAGCGCCAGTTCCGGCCCGCTGACGCCGCTCTCGTGGGCGAGGCGCTCCTGCACCGTCTCCAGACCACGCCGCAGCGGCTCGCTGTCGGTGACGATCGAAGTCTGCGCCTCGCGCGCCGCGACCAGGCCCTGCAGGTTCGAGAGAATCGTCGCGGCTTCCTTGCGCGTTCCCTCGTACTGGCGCATCAGCGTGGTGAGCCGCTCGCGGACCTGCGGATCGCGGGTGCCGGCAAGACGCAGGTCGGGGTTGCCGTCGAGCAGGCCCTGGCCGATCTCGCGGAACGAGTTCAAATCCTTGCCAAGCAGGAACACGGCCTCGGGATTGACGCCGTCGAGCGTCAGGAATTCGTTGGCCGACTTGCCGATCCGCTGCGTCAGCATCACGAGCTGCCCGGTCTGCGAGAGTTCGGTCGCGGGCGCCTCCTGTTGCAGCTTCAGCGACGACACGGTCTCCGCCGTCTCGAGCAGATCGGCCGACTGGCGGTTGATTTCACGCAGCGACCGACCGATCTGGGTCAGGATTTTTTGCTGATCGAGCACCGTCTTGGCGCTCTTCTCGGCCCGGTCGACCATCGGAAGGAGCGGCTCGATCGCGTCCTGCACGCTGCTCGGCGCGGCCGGCACGCTGCCTTCGCCGGTGCGAAGACTGCGCACGGTCTTCACGAGGAACTCGGCGCTGTCCTTCACCTCGGGGAACGCCGTGGTGCTGCCAATCAGCGCCTGCGAGGTCGATTTGGCGAGCCGCTGCGACTGCATCAGGGCCTGCCCGCTGGCACTGAGCTGTACGGCGGTGCGATTCGACGCGAACAGCGTCCAGAGTGTCGTCAGGATCAGCGCGAGGAGGCCGAACCCGACCATGGTGAACAGGGTGCGCTGCTGCACCTCGGCCGACTGGCGGCCGATCAGCGGCAGGCCGCTGCCGGCGCGCGCGGCGACCGCGTCGGCCTCGCCGAGCCGGGTGTCGGCGAAGTCGGCGAGTTCGGAGGGCGCGGCCTCGGCGATGATCGAGCCGTCGGTCGTCGGGGCGAAGCCTTCGCTGTCGACCGCGCCTCGAACCGGCTCAGACCGTGGCGGCGGCTCGGCGGTAGGACCGGGCGCCCGCGTTTCGGGCTTGCGGTCGGCGCGCAGATCGAGCGTGCGCGTGTCGTGTTCCACCACGGCGCCGCGGGCCGGTGACCCGGGCCGCTCGCCGAGAACGACACCGTCGATCGCGAGCGCGTCGCCGACCAGCGTGTCTTCGTGTACACCGTAAGCAGTGGTCTTGTTCATCGAGCTCATGCAGCCCCCAAGTGGTCGGTTCGGCAGGTCGCCGCGCGTGCGCGCTTCAACCCACAATCTTCAGAAAGACTTCGTCGTTCGCTAGTTCAGCGAGCCGGAGCTCCTGCCACGAACGACCGCTGGCATCGCGAAACCGGCCGCCGGCAAAGCTCGGCGTCGATACGGTTTCCGCCGCCTCGAGCGAGAGATCGTCGTCGCTGCGCAAACCGGCCAGCTTGTCGACTTTCAACACGCAGTTCAGTTCGGCCGTGGCGTTGAAGCCGATGAGCCGTGCTTGCGTCGTCCCACCGGCCGCGCGGCCGACCTCCGCTGCCGCCAGCCCGAGAAAGCGCGCCAGCTCGACGACGCCATGCAGGTGGCCGCGCAGGTTGGCAACGCCGAGGAACCACGGCTGGCTGTACGGCACCGGCACGATCGGCGCCAGCACGAATATCTCGCCGGCCTCGCGCAGCGGCAGCAGAAAACCCTGGCCCGCGCACTCGATGGCGAGCCAGCCACGGGTGGGCTGCTGGGTACGCGCGGCCTGCAGCCGCTCGGCGAGCCGGCTTTGCAGATCGCGCAGCGCTTGCTTGTTCGACATCGTGCGGTCAGTGAGCTAGCGGTCGAACGCCTGAACCTTGGCCAGCAGCTCTTCGGCATTGACGGGCTTCACGATGTAGTCGCGAGCGCCCTGCCGCATGCCCCAGACCTTGTCGGTTTCCTGGTTCTTGCTGGTGCAGATGATCACCGGCACCGCCGCGAAACGCGGATCGCGGGTGATCGCACGGGTCAGCTGGAAACCGTTCTGCCCCGGCATCACCACGTCCATCAGCACGAGATCGGGTACCTCATCGGCCAGGCGACGCATCGCCTCCTCGCCGTTCTCGGCGGTGCGCACCGCGTAGCCACGCCGAATCAGTATTTCGGACAGATGGTGAAGCTCGGTCTTCGAGTCGTCCACCAGCAGGATCTTTTGAATCGCCATAGCTTGCCGTCCTTCTGGCAGCGACGCGTCGCTGCGCATGTTCTCAAACGAGGGTGTCAAACCAGCGCCTGCTCGGCGCGGGCGACAGATGCGCCGCGCCGGTGCTGGCCGACCGCCTGCAGCAGCTGGTCCTTCGTGAACGGCTTGGTCAGGTAGGCTTCGGAGCCCACCATGCGACCGCGCGCCTTGTCGAACAGGCCGTCCTTCGACGACAGCATGATCACCGGTACCTGCCCGAAGCGCGGGTTGCGCTTGATGATGGCGCAGGTCTGGTACCCGTCGAGCCGCGGCATCAGGATGTCGCAAAAGATGAGGTCAGGATCGTGGTCGCTGATCTTCGCGAGCGCATCGAAACCGTCTTCTGCGAGCAGCACCTGATGGCCGCCCTGCTTCAAGAAGATCTCGGCGCTGCGCCGGATCGTGTTGCTGTCGTCGATCACCAGCACCTTGACGGTGACCGTGGCGGCCACCGCGGGGACGGCCTGATCGGCGGGCGTGGATGCCGCGGCGCCGACCGGCGCGCGCATCGATGCGGAGAACGATTCACTCAAGCAGCTCACTCCTCGACGACTCCGGATTCAAGCCCCGGCGGGTCCGCAGACCCGGCGGCGCTTGGCCCGGCATGACACCTCAGCGCGGCCTCCACCGCCGGCGAACCGGCCGTGGAAACCCTCCAAGGCTCCTTATCGGCAGCGAGCGCTCAGAGCTGAACCATTTCGAAATCTTCTTTGCGCGCCCCGCATTCGGGACAGGTCCAGTTCATCGGCACCGCGCTCCACGCGGTGCCGGGGGCGATGTCGTGTTCGGGATCGCCGGCCGCCTCGTCGTAGATCCAGCCGCAGATCAGGCACATCCAGGTTTTGGGGTCGGTCACGGGCGCGGTCGCTTCGGTCGACGCCGCCGCCTTCGATGCGGGCGGCATCACTACAATGGGTCGAGATTCTAACCAGCGCGGTTGCCAAAAAACCAAGTGCTGTGAGGCACCTAGGCAACGTTCTTCATGGGCGCTCGCAGGTTCGTCCGGAGCCGCTCCAGCGCGCCGCAGCCTGCCAGCCGACGACTCCGGAACCCACCCCGATGACCGATGAATCCGCCTCGCCTCGAACCGACGACGGGGAGGAACAACCCGCGCCCGCCTGCGTGATGAGCTTCAACTCGAGCGATCCGAGCGGCGCCGGTGGCCTGGCCGGCGACATCGCGACGCTCGCGGCGATGGGTGCCCATGGCTTGCCGGTCGCGACCGGCATCGTGATGCGCGACACCCACGAGGTGTTCGACCACCACCCGATCGATGCCGAGGTGGTCGCCGAGCAGGCCCGCGTGATCCTGGAGGACGTGACGATCGCCGCCTGGAAGGTCGGCTTCCTCGGTTCGACCGAGAACGTCTCGACCGTCGCCGAGATCCTGTCCGACTACCCAGATGTGCCGCTCGTCGCCTACATGCCCAATCTGTCCTGGATCGAGGAGGACGAGCAGCAGAGTTACCTCGACGCGTTCCGCGAGCTCGTGCTGCCGCAGACCGAGGTGCTGATCGGCAGCCACCAGACGCTGACCGACTTTCTGCTGCCCGAGTGGGAGAACGAGCGCCCGGCCTCGCCGCGCGAACTCGCCGTCGCGGCGGGCGAACACGGCACGCGCTATGTGCTGGTCACGAGCGTGCCGCTGCCCGACCAGTTCCTCGACAACGTGCTCGCCTCGCCGCAGGGCCCGATCACCGGCGAGAAGTTCGAGCGCTTCGAGGCGGCGTTCGTCGGCGCCGGCGACACGCTTTCGGCCGCCGTCGCCGCGCTGCTCGCCTCGGGCGGCGAACTGACCGACGCGTTCGGCGAAGCGCTCGCCTTTCTCGATCAGGCGCTCGACGCCGGTTTTCGCCCGGGCATGGGCAACGTGATCCCCGACCGCTTCTTCTGGGCCCTGGCGGGCGAGGATGAAGACGAAGACGCCGAGGATGCCGCCGCGACCGATGCCGACGCGCCGCCGGCCGACGACGCGGCGCCGGCGGAAGCGCCGCCGCCAAAAGGATCGCGCCGTGTCCACTGAGGCGGCCGTCGCTGCGCCGGTGGCGCCGGGCGCGCGGCAGCCCGGCGGCACCGAAGGCGCCAACGCGGCACTGTTCGAGCGAGCGCAGCGCGTGATCCCCGGCGGCGTCAATTCACCGGTGCGCGCGTTCCGGGCGGTCGGCGGCACGCCGCGCTTCATCGCGCGTGCCGAGGGAGCGCACATCGTCGATGCCGAGGGTCGGCGCTACATCGACTACATCGGCTCCTGGGGACCGATGATCCTCGGCCACGGCCACCCGGCGGTGCTCGAGGCGGTGCTGAAGGCGGCGCGCGACGGCTTCTCGTTCGGCGCACCTACCGAGCGCGAGATCGAGCTCGCCGAGGAAGTCCTGGCGCTGCTGCCGAGCCTCGAACAACTGCGCCTGGTCAGCTCGGGCACCGAGGCGGCGATGAGCGCGCTGCGGCTGGCGCGCGGCGCGACCGGGCGCAGCCTGATCGTCAAGTTCGACGGCTGCTACCACGGCCATGCCGACGCCCTGCTGGTCCGGGCCGGCTCCGGGCTGGCGACCTTCGGCCACCCGACGAGCGCCGGCGTACCGCCCGAGGTCGTGCAGCACACGCTGGTGCTCGACTACAACGACATCGGTCAGCTCGAAGAAGCGTTCGCCCTGCAGGGTGACCGGATTGCGGCCGTGATGATCGAGCCGATCGCCGGCAACATGAATTTCGTGCGGGCTTCGCTGCCTTTCATGCAGCGCCTGCGCGAGTTGTGCGACCGGCACGGAACGTTGCTGATCTTCGACGAGGTGATGACCGGGTTCCGCGTTGCACTCGGCGGGGCGCAAGCGCTCTATGCGGCCGCGATTCCCGGCTTTCGGCCCGACATGACGGTGCTCGGCAAGGTCATCGGCGGCGGCATGCCGCTCGCGGCCTTCGGCGGCACGCGTGAGGTGATGCAACAACTCGCCCCGCTCGGACCGGTCTACCAGGCCGGCACGCTCTCGGGGAATCCGGTCGCGACCGCATGCGGACTGGCGACCCTCCGCGAAGTGCAGCGGCCGGGCTTCTACGCGGCGCTCGCGGCGACGACCCGGCGGCTGGTCGACGGCCTCGGCGCCGCAGCGAACGAAGCCGGCGTGCCGATGGCCGTCGACGCCGAGGGCGGGATGTTCGGCTTCTTCTTCAGCGCCGCGGCCGAAAGCGGGCTGCCGCAGAACCATGCCCAGGTCATGCTGACCGACAAGCCGGGCTTCAACCGCTTCTTCCACGCGATGCTCGACCGCGGCGTCTACTTCGCGCCGGCGCTCTACGAAGCCGGCTTCGTCAGCGCCGCGCACACGCCGGCCGACATCGACACGACCCTCGCCGCGGCACGCGAGGCGCTGCGCGAGACGGCGTGAAGGCGATTGGCGGCCCCGCCATGACGGGCGATGCCGACGAGCGCCCGCGGTTCCGCGCCGCGGTCTTCGACATGGACGGGCTCTTGCTCGACACCGAACGACCGGCCCGCGCCGCCTGGCTCGCCGCCCTCGCGTCGGCCGGCGTCATCCTGAGCGATGCGGACTACCTCGCGCTCGTCGGTGTCAGCCATGCGACGAGCAGCGCGCGGTTGCTGGCGTTTTTGGATGGCGATCTCGAACGGTTCGCGACCGTCCGCGAGCGCGCGGCCGAAGCCCTGCGCGCCGAGCTTCGCGGCGGCGTTTTCGAGCCGAAAGCGGGGGCCCGGGCGCTGCTCGAACGGCTGGCCGGCGCCGGCATCCCGTGCGCGGTCGCCACGTCTACCTTTCGCGACGAAGCCCTTGCCCGGCTCGAGGACGCCGGATTGCTCGCGTTCTTCGCTGCGGTCTGCGGCGGCGACGAGGTCGAGCACGGCAAGCCCGCGCCCGACCTGTACCGGCTCGCGCTCGAACGGCTCGGCGCCGCGTCGCAGGAATCGATCGCCTTCGAAGATTCGGGTCCCGGCGTGCAGGCGGCGCTCGCGGCCGGGCTGCAAGTGGTCAACGTGCCGGATCTGAAAGCGCCCGAGGCGGACGACCAGCTCCGGTGTCTCGCGGTGCTGCCGTCGCTCGCAGCGATCGAGGGTCACGCCGCCGCGTGGTTCGGCGCGCCCTTTGCGGCCAAGGGCTGAGCCGATCGCTGACCGGTCCTGGCCGAGCGCCGGCGGCGGCGCCGGAGCGCGGTGCTTCGGGCCGCGCGAACGGAAGATTCAGCCCACGCGGTCGGACGGGAGGATCAGCGCACGGGCCGGACGGGAGGTTCAGCGGACGGGGCCGCCCTGCGCGCGGATCGGCTCACCGCCGACCACCCGCGTCGGCCACCCGTTGACGGTTTTCGGTAAATGGGTTGCGAGGCCGCCCGGCGTGTAGTGCATCACCACCACCGGCCGGCCGCCGGCGTCGTGCTCGATCCAGACGCCGTCGACGCCGGAGAGGCGCATCAGACGGTCGACCTCCCCGGCCGGCAGCGTCTCGACCCCAGGCGCCGCAGCGGCCGAGGCCGCCATGGACTGCGGCGGCACGTTCAGAAAATCGAGCGATCCCGGGGGAAACTCTGCAGCCATCATCGACTCCTTCATGCGGCTTGCCCATGCCGCCAGGGGCGGGCCGCCCTTCTCGCGCGTTCGGCGCGCGATCGGAGCGAGAAGGTCGTGCGAGAACCGTCCGCGCGTGACCCCGGGATTATCCGCCTCAGGTCACGAGCTGCACGTCGAGCGCCGCCAGCACGCTCGCGATCGGGCAGCCGAAGGTCGTGCCGCCGCCGCCGGCGAAGAGCAGCGCGACCGGCGCCCGGCGGGCGTCCCAGGTCCAGATGAGCGAGCCGGAGTCGCCGCCTGCGCTGAAGTCGCCGCTCGGCGCACGCGCCGCGATCTGGTTGACGAAGCGCCCGACCCGGCCGCCGCCGTAGTTGACGTTGATCGTCGCGCCCACCGCCGTGATCGAGCCGTGCGTGAGTTGCGTCGTCCGACCGGTCTTGCCGACCTGCAACCCGAGCGTCGCCGCGACCGGCGTCGAGCCGACCCGGAAGTAGCGCACCACCCCGCCCGAGACGTACATCATGTCGACGCGCACCCGGTCGGGCCAGGCCCAGCCGGTCGTGCAATCGACCACGTTCGACGCACCGGCCGCGAAGTTGATCGGCACGAAGCGCTCGAGGATCGCGACCTGGTCGGCCGGATGCTTGCCGCCGTCGTACGGTCCCGGTTGCAGGATCGAGGCCCCGATCGGCCCGGCGTTGACGTTCGCGAGCACGTGGTTGTTGCTCAGGATCATCAGCCGGCTCGAGCGCGGCGCGCTGCGGCCGCGCACCAGGCAGCCCTGCGTGCCGGCGGTGATCTGGAAGTGACCGCAGCTGATGCCGTTGGGCGAGGGCCGCAGCCGCATGCGGTGCGGCTGGGCGTCGATCACCCCGGTGTGCACGGCGCGGATCGGAAAGTCGGTGTCGGCGAGCGCGGCGATGCCGGCGACCGACGCGAGGCGGGCGCGCGTCTCGGCATGCGATTCCTTCTCAATCGTGTAGACCTCGAGCACCGGGTCCCCGGGGGCGCCGGAGCCGCCGACCGAGCTCGCATCGCCGAGCCCGATGCCGACCCCGACGATGTTCGCCTGCATCACCTCCTCGGTTTGCAGGCCGACCGATTCGCCGGTCGCCGTGGCCAGCAGCTTCTCGAGTTGGGCCTTGGCCGCCAGGATCTGACCGTCGACGCCGGCCAGGAAAGTCTGCAATTCGGCATCGGCGGCTTCGGCCGACATCGCCGAGTCGTCGGACGACGGCGCCTCGAACTCCGAGGGAGTCTCCTTGCCGGCGTTCGACGCCGGGTCGTCGCCGGCGGGGGTTTCGAACATGCCGGGGTTGTTGCGGGTGCTTCGGGTTGCCATGATGTTTCCTCCACGCACGGGCCGGTGGCCTGGCCCGCGGGTTGCAAGGACGGTCGGAATCGGGTCGGTCGACCCGCTGCCCGGACCGTCGGGCGTCGCCATCGCAACGCCCGCCGCCAAGGTAGTCCGACGCTGCCCCGACGGGTACCCTAAGCTTGAGGAAGCGTCCCGGCGTACCGGATGCACCTGCCTAGAATCGATCGATGCACCTCCACATCCTCGGGATCTGCGGCACGTTCATGGGTGGCATCGCCGCGCTTGCCCGCGAGGCCGGGCACACGGTGACGGGCTGCGACGCGGGCGTCTATCCACCGATGAGCGGGCAGCTGCGCGACCTCGGCATCGAGCTGATCGAGGGATACGACGCGGCCCAACTCGCGCTCGCGCCCGACCTGTTCGTGATCGGCAACGCGATCGCCCGCGGCAACCCGCTTCTGGAGGCGATCCTCGATGCCGGCGCGCCCTACACGAGCGGTCCGCAGTGGCTCGCGGCCGAGGTGCTGCAGGGGCGACACGTGCTGGCGGTCGCGGGCACCCACGGCAAGACCACGACCACCTCGATGCTCGCGTGGATCCTCGAACAGGCGGGGCTCGAACCCGGGTTTCTGGTCGGCGGGGTGCCGCTCAATTTCGGCGTCTCGGCGCGACTCGGCCCCGCGCACGGCGTTGCCCTCGACGCCGCCCGTTCGGCGAGCCCCGGGTCACCCTTCGTGATCGAGGCCGACGAATACGACACCGCGTTCTTCGACAAGCGCAGCAAGTTCGTCCACTACCGGCCGCGCACGGCGGTGCTGAACAACCTCGAGTTCGACCACGCGGACATCTTCGACGACCTGGCGGCGATCGAACGCCAGTTCCATCAGCTGGTGCGGACCGTGCCGGCGCGCGGCCGTTTGGTCGTCAACATCCGTGACGAGAGCCTGCGGCGGGTGCTGGCGATGGGCTGCTGGAGCCCGGTGCAGCATTTCGGCGCCCGCAAGGAAGAGCCCGGCGCGTTGCGCGCGCGCGGCGAGCCGCATGCGTTCGACGTGCTGCGCGGCAGCCTCAAGATCGGTCGTGTCGACTGGTCGCTCAGTGGCGAGCACAACCAGTTGAACGGGCTCGCGGCAATCGCCGCCGCCGAGCACGTCGGCGTCGCGCCCGAGGCAGCGGCCCGCGCCCTAGGCGGTTTTGAGAGCGTACGGCGTCGGCTCGAATTGCGCGGCGAGGCCGGCGGCGTCAAGGTCTACGACGATTTCGCGCACCACCCGAGCGCGATTCGGACCACGATCAACGGACTGCGTCGCCGGCTCGACGCCGGCCGCGGCGCAGCGCCGCGGCGGCGGATCCTCGCGGTCTTCGAGCCGCGCTCGAACACGATGAAGCTCGGCGCGATGAAGGCCCAGCTGCCCTGGTCGCTGGAGGAAGCCGACCTCGCCTATTGCCACGCCGGCGGGCTCGGGTGGGACGTCGTGCAGGTGCTCGCGCCGATGGGAAAGCAGGCGGTCGTGGCCGAGCGCATCGAGGCGCTGATCGACCGCATCGTGGCCGATGCGCGACCCGGCGACCATGTGCTCTGCATGAGCAACGGCGGCTTCGGCGGCTTGCCCGGCCGGCTGCTCGAGGCACTGAGGGCGGCCGCACGCTGAAACCGGGGACGCCGGGGGGCACCTGCCGCCGGTCGTGCGCTTCAGGGTAGCAGCGATGGCGCGCCGCCAGAACACGCGCACGGGCCGCTACCAGTGCACGAGCGTCCAGGCGACGCGGCCCCATATCTCGATGTTGAACCAGAACAGGGCGACGACGAAGAACGCACGCCGCAGCGAGCGGGCGCGCTGGAGCCAGACCGGCACATCGGCCGCGATGAACAGCAGGAAACTGCCGAGCGAGCCGGCGCCGAAGCCGACGGCGAGCACCGCCATGATCCAACGAAAAATCGTCATCGACCTGCCGACGGTGCGAGGATGCGGTAACGCACTCGGCGATCGGCGCGCCGGAAGAGCGTCCGGCGGCAAGCACCGACCGGCGGGTCGGCGGCCCGGCGGAATTCAGCCGCGTGTACAGCCATCGTTCACCACGCAGGCGCGAGATCGGCCAGGCCGGCCGGCGCGTCGGCCGCGTCTTCGAAGGTGACGATCGCGTGGCTCGAACGGTCGGCCAGCACCGCCCGCAGCAGCCGGTTGTTCAGCGCATGGCCCGAGCGGAACGCGCTGTAGGCGCCGAGCATCGGGTGGCCGATCACCAGCAAATCGCCGATCGCGTCGAGGATCTTGTGCTTGACGATCTCGTCGTCGTAGCGCAGGCCCTCGCTGTTCAGCACCTTGTAATCGTCGATCACCAGCACGTTGTCCATGTTGCCGCCGAGCCCGAGCCCGCGGGCCCGCATCATTTCGACGTCCTTGGTAAAGCCGATCGTGCGGGCGCGCGCGATCTCCTGCTTGTAGCGGCCCGAGCCCATATCGAAGGTCAGTCGCTGGCCGGTCTGGTCGACCGCGGGATGGCCGAAATCGATCTCGAAGGTGAGCTTGTAGCCATCGAACGGATCGAGCCGGGCCCACTTCAGCGAGGCGCCCGCGCCCGCGCGCACCTCGACCGGTTTCAGCATCTTCAAAAACCGCTTGGGCGCGTCCTGCAGCTCGATTCCGGCGCTCTGCAACAGGAAGACGAAGCTCGCGGCCGAGCCGTCGAGGATCGGCACTTCCTCGCCGTTGATATCGATCAGGAGGTTGTCGATGCCGAGACCGGAGCAGGCCGACAGCAGGTGCTCGATCGTCGTCACCTTCGGCGCGCCGGGGTCGCCGCCCGCCGAAAGCGTGGTCGCCATCCGGGTGTCGGTGATCGAAAACGCATCGAGACGAATCTCGACGGGAAGCGCCAGATCGACGCGCCGGAAAACGATGCCGCCGTCCGCCGGCGCGGGCCTGAGCGTCATCTCGACCCGCTGTCCGCCGTGCACGCCGACGCCGACGGCGCGGGTCATGGACTTCAAGGTGCGTTGGGCCAGCATCCCCCGGATTGTCGTGGAATCCCGGCGCCTCAAAAGATCCGGCCGGCCCGCAGGCGCTTCACGCCGGCAGCACCGCGGCGTGGGTCAACGCCTGCTTCATGCTACGAAACACCGACTCCTCCGAGTAACGATCGGCGCGCGATATCGCGATCGGCTTTGTGAGACGAATGGCGCATCCGGGCCGGCTTTCTTGAACGA
>CAXSGM010000006.1:0-95816 GCA_964236915.1 uncultured Rhizobacter sp. | reverse complement strand
GATCGATGCTTCCTTTTCGAAAGCGCAACAACCAGCCCGAGAGCTGTCGTCTAAGCCCTCCATCGAGCGGACGTCCCAAAGGCCGCTTCGCGCCCTTTGCGCCGCCGCTCATGTCGAACGTTAGAGGCCCCAGTTTTAGCAGTCGTACATCTCACAGGAGGCTTTCATGCGGCGATTCGTGTCCCTTCTAGTCGGTGCAGGCGCATTAGTCCTAGCCTTCGCATCCGTGGCGCAGCCAGCACTAGTCATCCGTCCGTTGGCCGAACGCAAGGTAGCCGAACTGCCGCCGGGCGAACTGTTCTGGCGAATAGAGAACTTTTCGTCGAAGGAGGCGGCGCAGGCTGCGAGCGGAGCCTGGTCGCTTGTCGCCGAGGCGGCGGGCAAGGTCTGGCTCTTTACGCTCGGCTCGGCAGGTGGGTCGTCTCCGGGCGGAACTAGGGTATCCGAGGTCGGGCCAATTACCCGAGTTACTGCGCCGCAGTACCTGCTCCGTATCAACGAGGCGAGCGGTCCATCAGGAAGCGTCACTCCGGTGCACAGTCATCCCGGCTCGGAAGCGTTCTACGTTCTGGCAGGGGAGCAAAGCGTTCGGGGCTCCCATGGAACCGTGGTGGTCAAGGCCGGTAAACCTGAGGCCGGCCACGGTGCAGCTATGGCAATGCAAGTTTCCAGCAGCGGCTCCAGCGAGCTCGAGTCGTTGGTCATGTTCGTGGTCGATGCCACTCAACCGTTCTCAACGCCGGCGTCGCTACCGTAAGCTGTGGCCTAAAACCCCTCCATCGAGCGGACAGGCAAAAGCCAGCTGCGCTTTCTTTCGCCTGCCGCTTATGTTGACGTTATGCCCCTTTGCGCTGACTCCACCGACCTCTCCGCTGTATGGCCCGAAGTGCTCGCCGTCTTCGCGAAGGCGCAGGCGGCCTCGATGTACTGCTCCGTGGCGTCGGTCGACGAAGAAGGCATACCCACCGTCACCCCAATCGGCACTGTCTTTCTGGGATCGCCTTGCACCGGCATCTACTTCGACCGGTTTATCGAGCAGCTGGCAGCAAACTTCCAAGCCTCAGGTCATATCTGCGTCATGGCGGTAAATGCAGGCAAGCTGTTCTGGCTCAAGTCGTTGCTCGTCGGTCGCTTTGCTTCGTCGCCCGGCGTGCGGCTCTATGGCAAGGCCGGGCCGCTTCGCGCAGCCACGCGCGAAGAAGCTGGGTTGGCGGTTGCTAGGGTTGGCGCGGCTCGCTGGTCCAAAGGACGCCGAGCCTTGTGGTCCGAGTTCACGCATGTGCGAGATCTCCGGTTTACGTCCTTCCGCGCCATAACCTACCCAAACCTATGCGAGCGCTTTGGGAAGGAGGCGCATAACCCCTCCATTTGAACTCTGAATCCGCAGCGAACTCACTTCTTCGTCGGCACGACATCGACCACCGCGCGCATTCGCGTCGCGAGCCGGGCCGCCTGGTCTGCGCCCCAGATATGGACCCAGAACATGCGCGGCTCCTCGTCGAGCATGTGGTTGTGAACCTCGGCGACTTCGAAGCCTTGCTCGCGCATAGTCCGCACCACCGGGTTGACCTGGGCGGCGACAACCGGGAATTCGCCGGTTGCCACCGCGCGGCCGTTTCCGACGGACTGCATGTTGAGCTCGATCTGAGGGCCCATCCCCGCCGGAAGGTCCATCCCGCCTTCGCGTATGCCTTGCACGATCGGCAGCCGGAACTGCAGCACCCCGCCACTTTCCTCGCCCTTGCCGCCGACGATCTGGCTCAGGTCGGCTGTGCGCAAGCCGGTCGGCGGCGATTTGCTGGCGGCCTGGGTCGGAAACCGGGTGCCGGTGGCGCGCAGTGCATCCTTGATGTTCGCCGCGATCGTCGCGGCGTCGCCGTGCGACCGCACGTGAATCCACATCATCGAGGGGCTGATCTTCAGCACATGCTTGTGGAGCGCGGTGACCTCGATGCCGTGCTGCTCGAGCCGCGTGAGCACGCCCGCGGCCTCGTCGTCGGTCACCGCCAGCTCGCCCATCGCCATCACGCTGTCGCCCATCGGCTTGAAGTTGACGCCGCTGCCGAAATCCATGCCGCTGCGGAGCCGAACGCCCCCGCGCATCACGCGCAGATCGTCGCGCGGGAGGCTCACGGAATAGATGTCGTCGGGCTTGGCCTGACCTTTTGCAAGTGCTTGATCGACCGCGCGCTGCCAGTCGCTCGACTGCGCAAGGGCGGGTGTTGCCGACACTATGGCGATCACAAAAACGCTGCTGGCGATCAGCTTCGAGGAGCCCGGTCGGTGCATCTCAGTTCCTTTGAACGGTAGGGCCCGATGCGGTTCGTGACAGCCATCGAATCCGGTGGGGTCGAAAGATCGTACCGGGGTACCGCCATCCGTCGAATCCCTAGGTCCACTGGACTACCGCCCCCGTCGCACCCGCCTCAGTTCATCCAGGATCAGTAATCCGGCGCCCACGGTGATGGCGCTGTCGGCGACGTTGAACGACGGGAACGCGGCGCCGTGCCAATGGACCTGGATGAAGTCGACGACCGAGCCGTGCAGCAGCCGGTCGATCACGTTGCCGATCGCCCCGCCGAGGATCAACGCGAGGGCCCAGGCGAAGAGGCGCTGGCCGCCGTGGCGCCGCAGCAGCCAGACGATGAAGATCGCGGCCAGCACCGCGAGGCCGATGAAGAGCCAGCGCTGCCACCCGGAGGACGCGTGCAGGAACGAAAACGCCGCCCCGGTGTTGCGCCAGTGCACGAGGTTGAAGAAGCCGGTGACCGTGCGGCTGTCGCCGATCCCCAGCGTTTGCAGGATGACCGCCTTGGTGATCTGATCGAGCAGCACCACGATCGTCGCGATGCCGAGCCAGGGCAGAAGCGCGTTCTTGCGCGGCGGGGAGGAGGTGCGGGTCGCCATCGTGAGTTCGGCCTTCTGGGAAGCGGGATCGGGTCCGGGGGGCCGGTGGCGGTGGCCGGTGATTTCAGGCGACGGTCCGCGGCTCGCCGGCACCGAAGAGGTTGGCGACGCAGCGCCCGCAGATCGATGGGTGCGCCGGGTCGGCGCCGACATCGTCGCGGTAGTGCCAGCAGCGCTCGCACTTGGGCGCGGCCGACGGCGTGACCCGCACGGCGAGGCCATTGGCGACCGGGTCGAGATCGGCGCGCGAGGTAATGGTGACAAAGCGCAGGTCGGCGCCGAGCGCGGCGAGCAGCGCATGGTCGGCGGGGTCGGCGGCGATCGTCAGCTCGGCTTGCAGCGAGGAGCCGAGGCGGCCGGCGGCGCGCACGGCTTCGATCTCGCGGTTCGCCAGCTCGCGGATCGCGCGGATGCGCGCCCAGATGGCGAGACGCGGCGGGTCGGCCCAGGCGCGGGTGTCGACGAAGGTCTCGACGAAGATCGACGCCGCTGTCGGGTCGGGCCGCACGAACGCCCAAGCTTCTTCGGCGGTGAAGCTGAGGAACGGCGCCATCCAGCGCAGCAGCGCCTGCGTCAGGTTCCAAAGCGCGGTCTGCGCCGAGCGCCGGGCGTGGCTTTTCGGCGCCGTCGTGTAGAGCCGGTCCTTCAGCACGTCGAGGTAGAACGCGCCGAGGTCCTCGCTGCAGAAGACCAGCAGCTTGGCGACGACGGGGTGGAACTCGTAGACCTCGTAATGCGCGATCAGATCGGCCTGGAATTGCGCCGCGCGCGCCAGCACCCAGCGGTCGATCTCGAGCAGATCGTCGAGTGGCACGGCGTCGGTGCCGATGTCGAAGTCGCTGGTGTTGGCGAGGAGGAAGCGCAGCGTGTTGCGGATCCGCCGGTAGCCGTCGACCACGCGGTCGAGGATCTTCGCGTCGACGCTCAGATCGCCCGAGTAGTCGGTCGCGGCGCACCAGAGGCGCACGATTTCGGCGCCGCGCTGGGCGACCACGTCCTGCAGCGAGATCGTGTTGCCGAGGCTCTTGCTCATCTTGCGGCCCGAGCCGTCGACGGTGAAGCCGTGGGTCAGCAGACCGCGGTAGGGCGCGTGGCCTTCGAGCGCGCAGGCGATCAGCAGGGACGAGTGAAACCAGCCACGGTGCTGATCGTGGCCTTCGAGGTAGAGGTCGGCTTCGGCGCCGTCGGGGTCGTCGAGGACTTCGATTTCGGCGGTGTCCGCGGCGGGGCGGCCCTCACCTCGGCCCTCTCCTGCGGGCGGGAGAGGGGGAAGGGCGGAGGCCGCGGGCACTGAGTTCCCCCGACCCTCCGCCGCTGGCCGGGGACGGGGCGGGGTGGAGGCGGCATCGAGCACCGCGTCACCCTGGCCCTCGCGTGCCGGCGCGAGAGGTTGAAGGGGGCGCGGGCTCGATCGGGTGCCGGGGTGGCTGCCGTGTTCCTCGTTCAGCACGTGGAAGAAGGTCGAGCCGGAGTCGAACCAGACGTCGAGGATGTCGTTGCCCTTGACGTAGTCGGCGGCCGCCTCGGCGCCGAGCACGTCGGCTGCCGTCAGCCGCGACCAGGCCTCGACGCCGCCCTGTTCGACGACCTCGGCGGCACGGTCGATCAGCGCGAGCGTTTCGGGGTGCAGCTCGCCGGTTTCACGGTGCAGGAAGAACGGCAACGGCACGCCCCAGTTGCGCTGGCGGCTGATGCACCAGTCGGGCCGGTTGGCGATCATGTCGAAAAGGCGTGCCTTGCCGTTGGCCGGGAAGAAATGGGTTTCCTCGATCGCGGCGAGCGCGGTCTGGCGCAGCGTCTTGCCGGGCGGGTCGGTCGCGAACACGCCGGCTGTGCCGGCGTTCGGGGCGTCCATCCGGATGAACCACTGGGCGGCGGCGCGGTAGATCACCGGGGTCTTGTGGCGCCAGCAGTGCGGGTAGCTGTGCACGAGCTTCGAGCTGGCGAAAAGCCGGCCCGCGTCGCGCAGCGCGTCGGCCACGAGCGGCGCCGCCTTCCAGATGTCGAGGCCGCCGAAGAGGGGCAGATCCGCGGCGTAGCGGCCGTCGCCCTGCACCGGGTTGAGGATTTGGTCGAGCGCCAGGCCGTGCGCGCGGCATGAGTTGAAGTCCTCGATGCCGTAGGCCGGGGCCGAGTGGACGATGCCGGTGCCGTCGGCGTCGGTGGCGTAGTCGGCGGCGTAAACGGGCGCGAGCCGGTCGTAGCCCGCATCGACCTGCGCGAGCGGATGATGGAATTCGAGCCCTTCGAGCCGAGCGCCGGAGGTCGTCGCGACGATCACGCCGTCGAGGCCGTAACGCTCGAGGCAGCGCTCGACCAGCGCGCTGGCGAGGACCAGCAGGCCGCGCGGCGTGTCGACCAGCGCGTACTCGATCGCCGGGCCGACGTTCAGCGCCTGGTTGGCGGGGATCGTCCACGCGGTCGTGGTCCAGATCACCGCGTACGCCTCCTTGGCGAGCGCCGGCAGGCCGAACGCCGCGGCGAGCGTGGCCGGATCGGCCGCGCGGAAGCCGACGTCGACCGTCAGCGAGCTTTTGTCGGCGTACTCGATCTCGAACTCTGCGAGCGAGGAGTGGCAGTCGAAGCACCAGTAGACGGGTTTCAGCCCGCGGTAGACGAAGCCGCGTTCGACGATTCGCTTCAGCACGCGGATCTCGTTGGCCTCGTTGCCGAAATCCATCGTGCGGTACGGATGCGCCCAATCGCCGAGCACGCCGAGGCGCTCGAAATCGGCCATCTGCAGCGCGATCTGCTCGCCGGCGTAGGCCCGGCTCTTCGCCTGCACCTCGGCGCGGTCGAGATGCCGGCCGAAGGTTTTCTCGATCTGGTTCTCTATCGGCAGGCCGTGGCAATCCCAGCCGGGCGTGTAGCGCGCATCGAAGCCCTGCAGCTGGCGCGCCTTGACGATCATGTCTTTCAGGATTTTGTTGGCCGCATGGCCGATGTGCAGCGGGCCGTTGGCGTACGGCGGCCCGTCGTGCAGCACGAAGCGCGGGCGGTCGATGCGGGCATCGCGCAGGCGCTGGTAGACGCCTTCCTCGCGCCATTCGCGGATCCAGCCGGGCTCGCGCTTCGGCAGGTCGCCGCGCATCGGGAACGGCGTGTCGGGCAGGTTCAGGGTGGCGCGGTAATCGAGCTGCTTCGCGGCGGTGTCTGTCGACATGGTGGGGCTCGGGACGGGTCTGACGGCGAAGGCGCGGCCAGGTCGGAAAGGGGAGCCCGCGGCGCTGCGGGCACTTCGAACGAGCCGACGGACGCGATGGGCGCGTCAGTCAGCCCTTAATTCGATCGCGGCGGGTCTGGCGGCCGAGTGCGGCCGGCGCGGCGAAATAGGCGCGCGCATCGATCGCGTCGTTGGCGATCGCGGCGGTCAACGCGTCGAGCCCGTCATAGCGGGCTTCGTCGCGCAGTTTGTGCAGCAGTTCCACGCGGACGAGTCTACCGTAGCCCCCCTCGGCGCCGAGCGCTGCGGGCCAGTCGAAGACATGCGTCTCGAGCAGCACCCGGCCGGTGTCGTCGACGGTCGGCCGGCGGCCGAGGCTGGCGACGCCCTCGAGCGGAATCTCGCCGAGGCCGTGCACCCGGACGGCGAAGATGCCGAGCGCGGCCGGCCTGGCGTGGCCGAAGTGCAGGTTCAAGGTGCGAAAGCCATCGTCGGCGCCCGTCGCACTCGCGCCGAGCCGGCGCCCGAGCTTGGCGCCGTGGCCGACGTGGCCGCTGATCGCGTACGGCCGGCCGAGGAGCGTCGCCGCGCCCGCCATGTCGCCGGCCGCCAGAGCGTCGCGCACCGCCGAGCTCGACACCCGGAGGCCGTGCACCTCGTAGCTGTTCATCCGCGCGACGTCGAAGCCGGCCGCGGCGCCGGCGGCGTCGAGCATCGCGTAGTCGCCGGCGCGCTTGGCGCCGAAGCGGAAGTCGTCGCCGACCAGCACGTAGCGGGCGCCGACCCCATCGCGCAGCACGTCGTCGATGAAGGCCTGCGGCGACTGCGCGGCGAAGGCGGCATCGAAACGCAGTACCACGACCTGGTCGACGCCGCAGCGCGCGAGTTCGACGAGCTTGTCGCGCAGCGTCGCGATGCGCGCCGGCGCCATTTCGGGACGGCCGGTCAGCGCCGCGAACCAGTCGCGCGGATGCGGCTCGAAGGTCATCACGCAGGCGGGCAGGCCGCGGTGCCGGGCTTCCGACTTGAGCAAGGCGAGCATCGCCTGATGCCCGCGGTGCACGCCGTCGAAATTGCCGATCGTCAGCGCCGACGCGGCGGCGATCCCGGGATGATGGAAACCGCGAAAGACGCGCATGGGCGCGATTATCGAGGGGGATGTCGGCAGGCGGCGGCGCGTCGAGAGCGGGCGCGGCCGCCGGCTATCCTGCGGCTCCGAACTCCCGCTTCATCCTTGCCGTGCCGGCTCCCCTTTCCGACCGCCCGCCCGACGCGTCCGGCGCCCGCTCCGCGCCGGTCACGCCGTTCACCCCTGACAAAGCGCAGATCGCCGCGCTTCCGGCGTTCGAGCGCCTGCCGCTCGACCGCATCGAGCTGGTGACGACGGCCGCGCAAATCGAACGCGCGATCGCCGTTTGGGCGGGCGCCGGCGCGCTCGGCTTCGACACCGAATCCAAGCCGACCTTCGTCAAGGGCGAGGTGTCGGACGGCCCGCACGTGTTGCAGCTGGCGACCGCCGAACGCGCCTGGGTGATCGTGCTGCGCGATCCCGGCTGCCGGGCGGCCGTCGCGGCCTGGCTCGGCGCCGACACCACGACCAAGGTCGGCTTCGGCCTCCGCGACGACCTGCATCGCATCCGCGAGCGCCTCGGCGCCGAGCCGCGCGGCGTTGTCGATTTGAACCACCTGTTCCGTTCACGTGGTTTTCGCAAGGATATCGGCGTCAAGGCGGCGGTCGCGGTGCTGTTCGGCCACCGCTTCGCCAAATCGGGCAAGGCCGGAACCTCGAACTGGGCGGCGCCGCGGCTCAGCGAAAGCCAGTTGCTGTACGCGGCCAACGACGCCTGGGCGGCGCTCAGGGTGTGGGACGCGCGAGACCGGTTGCCGCCCGTCGTCGCGGCCGACGAGCGGCTCGCGTTACGCTCGTCGGTTCGACCTTACGAAGGAGATCCCCCATGAAAGACTTCCCCGCGCGCGAGAAGCTCGACCTGAGCGAGAAGGTCGCCCGCTACCTGGTGCTGGCCGGCACGCTCGACAAGAACTCGGCGCCCGACGACTACGACCTCGCGAACGAGCTGAGCCTGGAGCTGGCGATGGTGCTGCCGGCGCCGATCTACGCGGCGATGGTCGAGGCCGCCGCCCATCCCGACGGCAAGGTCAACCCGGCGTCGGTCGCGGTGATGATGCGAAAGGAGATGGTCGGCGATGCTGACGAGGGCCTGCATGCGGAGCAGGTCGTCTTCCACACGCAGGGCGTGCAGGCCAAGCCGCGCAGCCGCGCGCACTGATCGCGGAGCTGCCGGGCGTCGGCCGGGCGGTCGGGCGCCAGCGGGTCAGCTCGTCAGCCTTCGCAACGGGTCGGATTGTCGGCCCGGCGTTCTCGCGTGATCACGCTGGGGTCGTCGACCCAGCGCCACGCGCCGGGCGCGAGGTCCGGCGGCAGCGCCAGGGCACCGAAGTGGCTGCGGTGCAGCGCCGTCACGTGGTTGCCGGCCGCGGCGACCATCCGTTTGACCTGGTGGTATTTGCCTTCGAGCAGGGTGAGCCGCAGCTGCCGTTCGCCCTCCGCCTCGCACGCCGCCGCGCGGAGCGGCGCCGGCTCGTCGTGCAGCACGACACCGTGCCGCAGCGCCTCGACCTGCGCCGGCGTGACCGGCTCGGCGGTCTCGACCTCGTAGACTTTCGGCACATGCCGCTTCGGCGACGTGAGACGGTGAATCAGCGCGCCGTCGTCGGTCAGCAGAAGAAGGCCGGTGGTGTCGACATCCAGCCGGCCGATCGGCTGCACGCCGCGCCGGCGCAGCGGCGGGGGCAACAGGCTCAAGACCCCTGGATGGTGGCCGGGCTTTCGCGAGCACTCGTGGCCCGCCGGCTTGTTCAGCAGCACGAGCGCGCGCTCGTGATACGGCCAGGGCTCGCCGCGCACCGTGAACGTCAAGCCGTCGGGATCGACCTCGGCCGCGGCGTCGGTCTGCGGCCGGCCGCCGATCGACACGTACCCCGCCCGAATCAGCCCGTCGCATTCGCGCCGCGTGCCGAATCCCTGGGTGAACAGCAGGTGCGACAGGCGCATGACGGCAGCCGGGACGGAAAGACGAGGATTGTCCGTTCCGACGGGACCGCTCGTCCGGCGCCCGCCGCTTACTTCGCCTGAAAAAGGCTCGGCCTCGGCGCCGGCTTGCCGGAGGACGGCGCGTAGTGCTCCCTCCGGCATGTCACCGGCGTGGTTCCGGAAGGGTCGTGTAGCGGTTCGAGTCAAGGCTGAACCAAATCTCCTGCGAGCCGGCTGCTTGGCGGTGGAACTCCACGCCGAGCGCCTTCAATCGCCTGACGATGTCGCGGTAGCGAAAGCCGGCCAGCCGTTCCACTAAATCCTGACGATCAAAGGGTAATCGAAGGTTTCCTGGGTCGGCGGCAGAGCGGTGGTGTCGAAGCCGCTCCGCGCTTCGATCAGCTTCTTGGCCACGTCCCGGGCGATCTCGAGCGTCTCCTGAACGGTGCGACCCTGAGCAACCAGCCCTTGGACGTCGTCGCTGGTGGCCAGGACCACCCCCTCGGGCAGCTTCTCGATGTGCAGTTGGATGACATGTTCCATCGCTTGATTCCTCGGGTCGTGCCGCCGCTGCTTCGGGCTACTTCGCTTGATCCGTCACTGCGTGCGTCCACGCCGCCGCGCCGGGGTCGCGCTTGATCACCGGGTCGCTGCCGCCGGCGAGCAGCACCTTGACGGTGCGGGTGTAAGCGGCCGGGTCGAGGACGCCGAACTTCGGCGTGTTGGCGGTCGTGATCAGCTTGGCGACGTTTTCGAGCTGGCGCTTTTGCACCGCGGCGGTCGATCCGCCCGAAGTGTCCTGCGCCAGCACGATCTTGACCGCCTCGTCCTGGTGCTGGAGCGCGTAGGCCCAGCCTTTCATCGAGGCCTTGACGAAGCGGGCGAGCTTGGCGACGTAGGCCGGGTCCTTCAGGTCGGGTTCACGGGCGTAGAGGCCGTCCTCCAGCGTCGCGACGCCCTGCTCCTCGTACGGGAAGGTGACGAGATCGGCCGGCTTGACGCCCGCGTCGATCACCTGCCAGTACTCGTTGTAGATCATGGTGGAGATGCAGGCGGCCTGGTTCTGCAGCAAAGGGTCGACGTTGAAGCCCTGCTTCAGCACCTTCACGTCGGGGTTGGCGCCGCTGGTGGTGTAGCCGAGCGTGCCCATCCAGCTCAGGAACGGGTACTCGTTGCCGCCGAACCAGACGCCGAGCGTTTTGCCTTTCAGCGATTTCGGCGTCGTGACGCCGCTCGACTTCTTGCAGGTGAGCATCATCCCGGAGCGGTTGAAGACCTGGGCGATGTTGACCATCGGCACGCCGGCCTCGCGTGCCGCCAGCGCGCTCGGCATCCAGTCGACGGTCACGTCGGCGCCCTTGGCGGCGAGCACCTGCGCCGGGGCGATGTCCGGGCCGCCGGGCTTTATCGTGACGTCGAGGTTGGCGTCCTTGTAGAAGCCCTTGGCGGCGGCGACGTAGTAGCCGGCGAACTGGGCTTGCGGCAGCCACTTGAGCTGCAGCGTCACCTTGTTGTCGGCGGCCCAGGCGCCCGAAGCGCCGACGAGCAGGGTCGAGACGAGGAGGGCGGTGGTCGCTTTGTGCGTCGTCGTGCGGAAGGTCGGCATGGCGGGAACTCCGGGTTGTGCCTTGGGCGGCGGTTGTCTTCGGGTTGCTTGTCGGGTCCGGTCGGATCGGGTCGGGCCGGATGGGGCCGGATCGAAAACGAAGGCTTTGGTGGATCAGCGGCCGCCGCGGATGGAAGGGTGCCAGAAGGTCGCGCGGCGTTCTACCCAGCCTATTAGGGCATAGAGCAAGGAACCGGCCAGCGCGGCGACGAGGATCGCCGCCCACACCAGTCCCATGTTGAGCCGGGCGGCCTCGGTCGAGATCCGAAAGCCGAGGCCGGCCGTCGGCGACCCGAAGAACTCGGCGACGATCGCGCCGATCAGCGCCAGCGTCGAGTCGATCTTCAGCGCAGCGAAGATGAAGGGCAAGGCCACCGGCAGCCGCAACGCGACGAGGGTTCGCCAATAGCCGGCGCCGTAAGAGCGCATCAGGTCGCGCTCGACGCGGCCGCTGCCGGCAAGCCCGGCGAGGGTGTTCACCAGCATCGGGAAGAAGGTCATTACTGCGACGACGGCGGCCTTCGAGTGCCAGTCGAAGCCGAACCCCATGACCATGATGGGTGCGATGCCGACCAGCGGCATGGTGCTCGCGAGCGCCGCCAGCGGCAACAAGCCGCGCTGCAGAAAGGGGCTGCGGTCGATCGCGATTCCGGTGAGAAAGCCGGAGGCGCTGCCCACGGCCAGGCCGATCAGCACGGCGTGCAGCACCGTCTGCACGAAATCGCCGACGAGCACGCCGCGGCCCGCGACCAGCGCGAGGCCGACCGCCGAGGGCGCGGGCAACAGCACCTGCGGCACCTCGAGCGCACGCGTCAGGATCTGCCAGAACACGAGCACCCAGGCCCCGAAGAAGACCGGCGTGGACCGCGCCGCGTGTTCGGCCCAGCGCGCCTCGGCGCGCCGGAGGGCCGTCGGCGGAGCCGCAGAAGCCGTCGCGGAAGGCGCTGATTCCACGTCGGCCGCCGCGAGCCCGCGAACGCTCGCGGTCGCGAGGCAGGCGAGTGCCGCCACCGCGCACCAAAATCCCGCCTGCCAGCCGGCGGGATCGAGCAGGCGTTGCACTGGTTCGCCGAGAAGCAGCAACGGGGCGGCGCCGACCGCCAGCGCGGCGCAGGCGAACGCCACCCGCCCGACCGGACGCTCGGGCGGCCGCAGCAGCACGATCAAGGTGACGACCAGCGCGCTCCAGGCGAACACCAGCGGCGCCGCGGCGCTGCTCCAGCGCACGGCGTGACCGCCGGTGGTCCTCGCCAGCGGGAGCGCGAGCGACAGCGCCAGCAACACGGCCGCGACGCTGACCAGCGGTGCGCTGCGAAGCGCCGCGATCCAGCCGCTCGCGGCATCCGGGCTGGGATGCGGGCCCGCATGGACATCGGTGCCGGACGGGGCGAACCGCGGGTCGCCGCCGAGGCCCGAGCTGGGGGCGTCGTCGAGGGCGGCCGTCATCGCATCGCCACTGCCGGCAGCACCCGCCGCTCGACGAGCGTCACCAACGCCGTCAAGACCAGCCCCAGCACCGCCGCCATCAGCAGCGCCGACCAGATCTGCACGGTGTTGCCGTAGTACGAGCCGGTCAGGAGCCGCGCGCCGAGGCCGGCCTGGGCGCCGGTCGGCAGCTCGCCGACGATCGCGCCGACCAGCGCTGCGGCGATGCCGATGCGCAAGCCTGGAAACAGGAACGGCAGCGACGCCGGCACGCGCAGCTTCCAGAAGACCGCCGCGGCCGGCGCGGCGTAGGTCCGCATCATTTCCGTCTCGATCACGCCGGGCGAGCGCAGGCCCTTGACGAGCGCGACCGTCACCGGGAAGAAGCACAGGTACATCGAGATCACCGCCTTCGGCAGCACGCCGCTCATTCCCATGCTGCCGAGAATCACGATGACGATCGGCGCGATCGCCAGCACGGGCACGGTCTGCGACGCGATGATCCACGGGAAAAGGCCCCGGTCGAGCGTGCGCGAGTGGACGATCGCGACCGCGAGCACCAACCCGAGCAACGTGCCGAGCACGAAGCCGAGCAGCGTCGCGCTGCTCGTGACCGCCGCATGGAACAAGAGGTTCCGCGGCGAATCGAGCGGCCAGTCGACGATCGAGCCGACCACGTCGCGCGCGATCTGATGCGGCGCCGGCAACACCGGCCGATCCATCGACCAGGCCGCGCCGGCGAGCTCGCGCGCCGTCCAGCCGGGGCGATCCGCGAAGCTGCGTTCGATCACCTGCGGCGCGTTCAGCCAGATCGCCATCAGGTACCAGACGCCGAGCGCGACCGCGAGCACCGTCGCGACCGGCAGCAGGTGGCGCGACCCCGCGGCGGCGCTCGAACCAATCCAGCCGGGCCCGGCGCCGGCCCGCGTCTCTTCAGCCATGCCCGTCTTGCAGCGACATGCGCACTCGGTGCGCGATTTCCGCGAATTCGGGGCTGTCGCGAATTTCGAGCCGGCGGTCGGCCGGCAGTCCGGATTCGATCACGTCGACGATCCGCCCGGGCCGGGGCGACATCACGACGATCCGCGACGACAGGAACACCGCTTCGGGGATCGAGTGCGTGACGAAGATCACCGTGCGCTTGGACGCGGCTGCATCGGCGCGCCAGAGGTCGAGGAGCTGCTCGTTCAGCCGGTCGCGGGTGATCTCGTCGAGCGCGCCGAAGGGCTCGTCCATCATCAGGAGCTTGGGCTCGAAGCCGAGCGCGCGGGCGATCGATACGCGCTGCTGCATGCCGCCCGAGAGCTGCCACGGGTAACGGCGCTCGAAGCCGGTGAGGCCCACGCGGGCGAGTTGCTCCATCGCGATCCGGCGTGCCGCGGCGGGCCGAACGCCCTGGATCTCGAGCGGCAGGCAGCAGTTGGCCAGCACCGTGCGCCACGGAAAGAGCGCCGGCGCCTGGAACACGTAGCCGTAGGCCCGCGCCAGGCGCGCTTCGGCGGCCGGCAAGCCGTTGACCCACACCGTGCCCGAACTGACCGGCTCCAGATCGGCGATCACCCGCAGCAGCGTCGTCTTGCCGCAGCCCGAGGGGCCGATCAGCGACACGAATTCGCCGTCGGCGATCGCCAGGCTTACCCGGTCGAGCGCGGTGATGGTCTGCTCTTCGGAGGGGTAGACGACCGACGCCGTCCGGACTTCGACGACCGGCGATTCGAGTTCGGGGGAACGGGTCGAGTGGGCGAAGGGCGAAGCGGAGGTGGCGAAGGGGAGCGAGGACAAGGCGGGCGGTCGGGCGTGGATGGGGCGTGCGCCGATTGTCCATCGCCGCGCCGCGCCGACCAGCGCCGAAACCGGGGGCGTCACCCCGCGCGCATCGGATTGTTCGGATGCGTGGTCCAGTTGGCGTACTCGCCGCTCACCCATTTGCCGGTGCGTGGGTCGGTCTGCCCGGGCGCGAGCGCGTGCATCGTGATGCACTCCGGCACCGGGCACACCGAGACGCACAGGTTGCAGCCGACGCATTCCTCGTCCTTGACCTCGAAGTGGCGGACGCCGTTCACGACCTGGGTGATCGCCTGGTGCGAGGTGTCTTCGCAGACGACGTGGCAGCGGCCGCACTTGATGCAGAGATCCTGGTCGATGCGCGCTTTCTCGACGTGGTTCAGGTCGAGCTGGTTCCAGTCGACGATCGACGGGATCGCGCGGCCGCGGAAGGCGTCGATGTTGTGGAAGCCCTTCGCGTCCATGTACTCGGCCAGGCCGTCGCAGAGTTCCTCGATTATTCTGAAGCCGTAGGTCATCGCGGCGGTGCAGACCTGCACGTTGCCGCAGCCGAGCGCGATGTATTCGGCGGCGTCGCGCCAGGTCGAGATGCCGCCGATGCCGGAGATCGGCAGGTACTGCATCTCGGGGGAGCGCGCGATCTCGGCGACCATGTTCTGCGCGATCGGCTTGACCGCCGGGCCGCAATAGCCGCCGTGCGAGCCCTTGCCGCCGGTGTTCGGGTAGATCGCCAGCGCCTCGAGGTCGACGCCCATCACCGAGTTGATGGTGTTGATCAGCGAGACCGCGTCGGCGCCGCCTTTTTGCGCCGCGCGCGCCGGCGGGCGGATGTCGGCGACGTTCGGCGTCAGCTTCACGATCACCGGCAGCCGCGAGTAGTGCTTGCACCAGGCGGTCACCATCTCGATGTACTCGGGCACCTGGCCGACCGCCGAGCCCATGCCGCGCTCGCTCATGCCGTGCGGGCAGCCGAAGTTGAGCTCGATGCCGTCGCAGCCGGTGTCCTCGACGCGCGGCAGGATCGCCTTCCAGCTTTCCTCGGTGCAGGGCACCATGATCGAGGCGACCACCGCGCGGTCGGGCCAGGCGCGTTTGACGCGGGCGATCTCCTCGAGGTTCGTCTCGAGCGGCCGGTCGGTGATCAGCTCGATGTTGTTGAAGCCGATCAGGCGCCGGTCGGGCGCGTAGATCGCACCGTAGCGCGGCCCGTTGACGTTGACCACCGGCGGACCGGCCTCGCCGAGCGTTTTCCAGACGACGCCGCCCCAGCCGGCCTCGAACGCCCGCACGACGTTGGTTTCCTTGTCGGTCGGTGGGGCGGAGGCGAGCCAGAACGGGTTCGGGCTGCGGATGCCGATGAAGGTGGAGGAGAGGTCGGCCATGCTAGGTTGTCAATGGAAACGGGTTGCGGCGCGTGACCCTCACCCCAGCCCTCTCCCGCAAGCGGGGGAGGGAGCCACACCGCGGAAACGAGTTGCGGCACGTGACCCATCGCGCGCCGCAGAGGCAGCAAAGGCGGCCGCGTCCCGCGGGGTGTGACGCCCTCTCGCGCTCGCCGGAGAGGGCCGGAGAGAGGGAGCAACGGGCTCGGGCTCCCCCTTCCGCTGTGCGAGAGGGCCGGGGTGAGGGAGCAACTGGCTCGAGCTCCCTCTCCCGCTTGCGGAAGAGGGTTGGGGTGAGGGAGCAACGGGCTCGGGCTCCCCCTCCCGCTTGTGGGCTGGCGAATCTCGAGCATGCGGTCCTGGAAAAAAGGAGCAACGGGCTCGGGCTCCCTCTCCCGCTTGCGGGAGAGGGTTGGGGTGAGGGCGGTGCGCCGTCATGCCGCCACCTTTCGCACGCGCGTGAACGGCTTTCCGCTCCGCAGAATCCCGAGCGAACGGTCGATCGAATGCGCGGCGATCTTGCCGTGCTCGACGGCTTCGACGGTCAGATCCTGCCCGCCCCAGGTGCAATCGCCGCCGGCCCACACCTTCTGGAGCGAGGTGCGGCCTTCTTCGTCGACCCGCAGCCGGCCGCGTTTGATCTCGAGGCGCGCGGCGCTCGCGTCGGCGAAGCTCAGCGTCTGGCCGATCGCCTTCAGGACCGTGTCGGCCTCGACCGCCCAGTGCCGGCCGGTCGCCTCGAACTGGCCGCCGACCTCGCGCACCTCGGCGAAGCTCACCCCGCGCACCTGGCCGCCCTCGAGGTCGAGCGCGCGCGGCACGCTCCACTCCCGGATCGAGACGCCGTGGCGGAGCGCCCAGCCTTGCTCGTAGGCGGAGGCCGGCATGCGGTCCCGATCGCGGCGGTAAACGATCGTCACCTCCTGCGCGCCGAGCTTTTTCGCCTGCACCGCGGCGTCGACGGCGGTCATCCCGCCGCCGATCACGACGACGCGCCGGCCGATCGGCACCGAAGCGAAGTCAGCCGCCTGCCGCAAACCGGCTATGAAATCGACCGCGTCGTCGACGCCGGGCGCGAACTCGCCAGCCAGCCCGAGCGCATTGACGCCGGCCAGCCCGAAGCCGAGAAAGACGGCGTCGTAGCCGTCGACCAGTGCATCCAACTGCAGCTGCTCGCCGAGGCGCTGTTCGTGGCGGATCTCGATGCCGCCGATCGAAAGCAGCCAGTCGATCTCCTTCTGCGCGAAACCGTCGGTCGTCTTGTACGTCGCCAGGCCGTATTCGTTCAGCCCGCCGGCTTTGGGCAGCGCCTCGAATACCGTGACCGCGTGGCCGAGCAGTGCGGCGCGGTGCCCGCACGCCAGCCCGGCCGGCCCGGCGCCGACGATGGCGATGTGCTTGCCCGTCGCTGCGGCGCGGGTGAAGATCGGCGCGCCAACGCGGGGCGAGGCCGGCACAGGTGCGGTGCCCGGCGCGAACGCGGTCGGCGCGACCTGCGACGCGCCGCGTTCGGTCCTGCCCCGGTCCTGCCGCGAAGCGCTGCGCTCCGCCGTGAACACCGAGGCGAAGTAGTGATCGGTCGCGTGCCGTTGCAGAAGGCCGATCTCGACCGGTTTGTCTTCCTGCGTGTTGCGGACGCAGGCCTGCTCGCACAGCACCTCGGTCGGGCAGACCCGCGCGCACATGCCGCCGAAGACGTTCGCTTCGAGGATCGCGCGGGCGGCGCCGCGGAGGTTGTCTTCGGAAATCCGGCGGATGAACGACGGCACGTCGATGCCGGTCGGGCAGGCGGTGACGCAGGGCGCGTCGTGGCAGTAATAGCAGCGGTCGGCCTCGATCTGGGCTTGCGCCGGCGTCAGCGGCGGGTGCGCGTCGCAGAAGTTCTTCGGGTAATCGACCGCCGAGAGTCGGCCGGCCTTGATGTCAGGGTGTGCCATCTGCGAGACCCTCACCCCGGCCCTCTCCCGCACGCGGGAGAGGGAGTGGCGCAGTTGCGGGAACGGGCGCTCGGCTTGCACCGCCCCCGCTGCGTGCTTGCGGGAAAAGGGGCGCGGCGGCAGGCATTGCTCCTTCTCGTGCCCGTGCTCGCGGGAGAGGCGCAGCGACGACGGAAACGGGCCTTTGGCTGGCACGGTCCTCGTCGCGTAGCTGCGGAAAGAGCAGTGCGGCGGCCGGCATTGCTCCCTCTCCCGCTCGCGGGAGAGGGCTGGGGTGAGGGTGGCGGCGGTGGGACGCTTTACCTTGCGGAAGCGTCCGGCGGTGGCTCGCGTGGGGCGCCATCAAACCCGTTCCACGGCCTGCGGCCGGTGCAGCTCGGCCTGGCGCTGCAGCGCTCCGAAGACCGGCGCGAAGGCCGGCCGGTCGACGTAGCGGCCGGCACCGCGCTCGGTGCGCAGCTCGCCATCGAGCCAGACGATCCGCCCCTGCGAGAGCGTGACTTTCGCCAGTCCCGTCACTTTGCGGCCTTCGAAGATGTTGTAGCCGACCCGCGAGACGCTGCCGGCGGTCGTGATCGTCTTGGTCGCGCTAGGGTCCCAGACGACAAGGTCGGCATCGCTGCCGACCGCCACCGCGCCTTTTCGCGGGTAAAGGTTGAAGATCTGCGCGCAGTTGGTCGAAGTGACGCGCACGAATTCATTCGGCGTCAAACGCCCGCTGTTGACGCCCGCATCCCAGATCACCGACATGCGATCTTCCACGCCGGCGCAGCCGTTCGGGATCTTGGTGAAGTCGGCGCGGCCCATGCCTTTTTGGTCGCCGCAGAACGCGCAGTGGTCGGTCGCCGTCGTGTGCAGGTGACCGCCGGCCAATGCTCCCCATAAAGCCTCCTGGTGGTGCTTGGCGCGAAACGGCGGACTCATCACGTGGGCGGCGGCGCGGTCCCAATCCTTGTCGAGGTAGACGGATTCGTCGATCGTCAGGTGGCCGGCGAGCACCTCGCCCCAGACGCGCTGGCCGTGGCCGCGGGCGCGGCCGATCGCCGCGATGGTGTCGCTGCACGAGACGTGGACGATGTAGAGCGGCGTGCCGAGCACCTGCGCGATGCGGATCGCGCGTTCGGCGGCCTCGGCCTCGACCGCCGGCGGTCGCGACAGCGGATGCGCCTCCGGGCCGGTGAGCCCCTGCGCGAGCAGCCGCTTCTGCATCTGGAACACGAGCTCGCCGTTCTCGGCATGCACGGTCGGCAGCGCGCCCAGTTCGAGCGCGCGCGAGAAGCTGTTCACCAGCACCTCGTCGTCGGCCATGATGGCGTTCTTGTAAGCCATGAAGTGCTTGAAGCTGTTCACGCCGTGCTCGCGCACCAGCGTGCCCATGTCGTCGTGCACGCTCTGGTCCCACCAGGTGACGGCGACGTGAAAGCTGTAGTCGGCGGCCGCTTTTTCAGCCCAGCCGCGCCAGTTGGCCCACGCATCCATCAGCCGCTGCTTCGGATCCGGGATCACGAAGTCGATGATCATCGTCGTGCCGCCGGAGACGCCGGCCGCGGTGCCGGTGTAGAAGTCGTCCTTGGTGACGGTGCCCATGAAGGGCAGCTCCATGTGGGTGTGCGGGTCGATCCCGCCGGGCATCACGTAGGCGCCGCCGGCGTCGACGATCGTTGTGCCGGATGGGGCTTCCAGGTTCGGCCCGACCGCGGCGATCTTTCCGCCTTCGGTCAGCACGTCGGCGCGGACGCTGGCTTCGGCATTGACGACGGTGCCACCGCGGATCAGGACGCTCATGGTTCGGTACTCCGGTAGAAAAAGGTGCACGTGGCGAGACGCGGCTGCGACAGGCCCTTCGACAGGCTCAGGGCGAACGGGTATGGGAGCATCGGATCGGGGTCAGGGTGCATGGGCTTCGAGACGCGCGAGGGCGTCATGTCCGTTCGGGCTGAGCCTGTCGAAGCCTTCGTCGACGCCGGCCCGTTCGTTCCAGCGCCACCGTCGTTGCACTTGAAGACCTCGGGCAATTCGTGCGCCTTCGAACGGTACGGCCCCTCCACAGGCCCTGGGTGAACCGGCGGCAAGGTGCTGTGCGATACCCGTTCGGCTGAGCCTGTCGAAGCCCTCGTCGACGCCGCCGCGCTCACGCCAGCGCCACCGTGGCGTTGCTCTTGAACACTTCGGGCAGTTCGTTCGCCTTCGCGAGCATCGCCTGCAGCAGCACATTGCCGCCGGCCTCGATCCACTCGGGCTTCGCGTCCTCGATCTCGTTGTGGCTGATGCCGCCGATGCAGGGCACGAAGATCATCGCGGTCGGCGTCACCGTGCTCATGTAGCAGGCGTCGTGCCCTGCGCCGGAGACGATATCGCGCGTCGTGTAGCCGAGGCGCTGGGCCCCGGCGCGGACCATTTCGACGCAGCTCGGGTCGAAGTGCACGCAGTCGTACTGGAAGATTTGCGTCAGCGCGTGCTCGAGCCGGCCCTCGACCGCGATCTTGGCAACGCCAGCCTTCAGCTCGGCGTCCATCTTCGCGAGTTCAGCGTTGTCCGGGCAGCGGAAATCGACCGTCAGCCAGGTCCTGCCGGGGATCACGTTGCGCGAGTTCGGCGACACGTTCAGCATGCCCACCGTCGACACCGCCAGCGGCGCGTGCGCGAGGCCGATCTGGTTGACGAGCTGCACCACCTTCGCGGCGCCGAGCAGCGCGTCGCGGCGCACGCCCATCGGCGTCGGCCCGGCGTGCGAATCCTGGCCGGTCAAGGTCAGCTCGTACCAGCGCTGGCCTTGGGCATCGGTCACGACGCCGATCGTCTGGCCTTCGTGCTCGAGGATCGGCCCCTGCTCGATGTGCGTCTCGAAGAACGCGTGCACCGGCCGGTTGCCCATCGGCTCGGTGCCGAGGTAGCCGATGCGCGCCAGTTCCGCGCCGAGCGTCTTGCCCTCCTGGTCGGTGCGCGAATGGCCAAATTCGAGCGCGAAGACGCCGGCGTACACGCCCGAGCCGATCATCGCCGGGGCGAAGCGCGAGCCTTCCTCGTTGGTCCAGACCGAGGCTTCGACCGGCCGCTCGGTTTCGATGCCGTGATCGTTCAGCGTGCGGATGACCTCGAGTCCGGCGAGCACGCCGTAGACGCCGTCGAAGCGCCCGCCGGTCGGCTGGCTGTCGAGGTGGCTACCGGTGCCGACCGGCGCCAGATGGTTGTTCCGTCCCGGCCGGCGGGCGAAGATGTTGCCCATCCGGTCCACCTTGACCGTGCAGCCGGCTTCTTCGCACCAGCGCACGAAAAGGTCACGGCTTTGCTTGTCGAGGTCGGTCAGCGTGAGCCGGCAAACGCCGCCCTTCGGCGTCGCGCCGATCTTGGCCATCTCCATCAGACTGGACCAGAGGCGGTCGGCGTTGATCATCGGATCGGGCATCGGAGGCTCCTGGGCGGTCGACGAACCCGCTTTATGCACGCATCGGCGGCGCGCGTCTACTGAATCGAGCGAGCCCGCAACCCGCATGCCAGTTGGGCGCGACGTCGAGGCCGGGCGCGGCGTTCGCCCAGCCGTCGCCCGGCCGGCGCTCAAGCGCACGCCGGCCGTGCCGATGTTGCAGCCACGGCCCGACGGCGATGCGCGATGCAACCTGCTCCTTCCTTTTATCTCCGCCTCCGGGCGATGCTGCACGCTGCGGCCGCTGTGTTGAACCGCCGTTGGCTCGGCGAGGCGCAGAGCGCCCGGGCGTCGTCGATCGGGCTGGGTGTCGTGCTGCTCGGCGTCACGGGGTTCATCCTGTGGTCGTCGGTTTCGACGGGCGGCTCGGCCGAGCGTGCGATCGCCTCGAGCATCCTGTCGGATCACTACGCGGCGGCGGCGGCGGCCGTCGCCGCCGAGGAATCCCTCGAGCGCAAATATCGGCTCGAGCCCGGACCCGGGGTGCGCCGCCGGTACGACAAGGCCTCGGCGGACCTGACCGCCGCCATGGCGCAAGTGCGCAAAGCAGGCAACGCCGCGGATGCCGGCCTCGCCGACAAGGTGGCGCTGACGCACGCCGCTTACCTGCAGGCGATGAATCGCGTGTTCGCGGCGGTCGATCGCAATGACCTCCAGGCCGTCCTGCGGGCCGACACGGACGAAGCCGAGCCGCTGTTCGACGCGATCGAGGATGCCGTCACCCACGCGGCCGACAGCCACCACGCGGCTGCGCTCGCCGACCTCGCCGATCTCAAGGCCAAAGAGACGTTTCACGCCCACGCCACGCCCTGGGTCCTCGGCGTCGGGTTGGCGCTGGTGGCGCTGTTCGCCAACGTGCTGCGCCGGACCCGCGCGCAACTCGACCGGCAGCGCAAGCAAGCCGTCCACGATGCCCTGCACGATGCGCTGACCGGCTTGCCGAACCGAAGCTTGCTCGCCGACCGCTTCGAACAGGCGCTGCTCGGCGACCGGCGCGGCGGCACGACCACCGGCCTGCTCTTGATCGATCTCGACCGCTTCAAGGATGTCAACGACACGCTGGGCCATCACATCGGCGATCAGCTGCTGGCGCAGATCGGGCCGCGGCTCACCGGCATGCTGCGAGCGGCAGATACCGTCGCCCGCCTGGGCGGCGACGAATTCGCCGTCTTGCTTCCGGCGGTCGACGGCCTGGAGGGCGCGCTGCTCATCGCCGGCCGGCTGCGCACCGCGCTCGCCGAATGTTTCCACATCGAGGGCGTGGACCTCGACATCGACGCCAGCATCGGCGTGGTGATCTCGGGTCGTCACGGCAGCGAAGCGCAGGCGCTGCTGCAACGCGCCGATGTCGCCATGTACGTTGCCAAGCGGCAGGGCCGGGGCGTGGTCGTCTACGACCCCGACAACGACGAGCATTCCCCCGAGCGCCTGTCGATGCTCGGGCAGTTGCGGCGCGGCATCGAGCGCGGCGAACTTTTCTTGCAGTACCAGCCGAAAATCGGCCTCAGCTCGGGCGATATCAGGGGCGTGGAGGCGCTGGTGCGCTGGCAGCACCCCGACCGCGGACTGATCCCGCCGAACGATTTCATCCCGCTGGCCGAACACACGGGGCTGATCGGTCCGCTGACTCACTGCGTGTTCAACATGGCGCTGGCGCAGGTCAAGGTCTGGTCCGATGCCGGGCACGCAATACCGGTCGCCGTCAACGTCTCGGCGCGGAGCCTGGTCGACGACGATTTCGCGCCGAAGATTGCCGAGCTTCTCGACCGCCACAGGGTGGCGCCCGAACTGCTGACGATCGAAGTTACCGAATCGGCCGTGATGCTCGAACCGCAGCGTGCGGTTCGCATCCTCAACGAGCTGCACGCGCTGGGTGTGCGGATCGCGATCGACGACTTCGGCGCCGGCTACACCAGCCTGGCCCAGCTGCGGAATCTGCCGATCAGCGAGATCAAGATCGACAAGTCGTTCGTCCTGACGATGCACGCCAACGCAGACGACGCCCTGATCGTGCGCAGCATGATCGATCTCGGCCACAGCCTGAACCTCAAGGTCGTCGCGGAGGGCGTCGAGACGGCGCAGGCGGCGAGCGTGCTGAGCGACTACCGCTGCGACGTGGCGCAGGGTTACCACCTTTGCCGCCCGGTGCATCCCGACGCTTTGATGGAGTGGTATCGCGAACGGTCGGCGCCGCCCGCGGGCGCCGAATTTCGCGTCGGCGACGGCGCCATGGCGGGCGGCTGAGCCCGTCGTTGCGGTAAGGAGCCGGACCGCCGGTGCTCGGCCGACTGCACGGCTGCACGGCCGCTCAAGTTCCTGCCTTTTCCGCCAGATCGAGCCCGAGATAGGCGCGCCGCAGCGCCGGCTGCCGCGCCAGTTCGGCCGGCGTTCCGACCGCCACGAGGCGCCCTTCCTCGAGGATCGCTGCCCGCTCGGCCACCTCGAGCGCCATGCCGACGTTCTGCTCGACGAGCAGCACGGCGATGCCCTCGGCATGGATCCGCCGGATCGCGGCGAACATGGCGTGGACGATTGCCGGGGCCAGTCCGAGCGAGGGTTCGTCGAGCAGCAGCAGGCGCGGGCGGGCCATCAGCGCCCTGCCGATCGCGACCATCTGCTGCTGGCCGCCCGAGAGGGTGCCGGCGGCCTGCCCGAGCTTGGCGACCAGCGCCGGGAACAGCGCACAGACGCGCTCGAGGCTCGCCGCGCGTTCGCCTCGCGCGCCACGGCGGTAGGCGCCGAGTTCGAGGTTTTCGCGCACGCTCATCTCGGTGAAGAGCCGCCGGCCCTCCGGCACGAGGGCGATGCCGCGTTCGCAGAAGCGATGCGGCGCGAGCGTGGTGATGTCCTCGCCATCGAGCACGATGCGGCCGCTGCGGGTGCGCAATATGCCAGCGATCGCATTGATCAGCGTGCTCTTGCCGGCGCTGTTCGGGCCGACGATGCACAGCAGTTCGCCCGCGCCGAGACGAAGCGACAGGCTGTGGATGGCGACCGCCTCGCCGTAGGCGACGCGCAGCGACTCGAGGTCAAGCACCCGCCGCTCCGAGCGTCGCACCGGTACCCGTCGCAGGCTGCGCGCCGACCGCGCCCGCGCCCGCCGGCGTGCCGAGGTACGCCGCGGCGACGTCGGCGCGTTGCATCACGGCCTCGGGATCGCCCTCGGCCAGCACGCGCCCCTGGTCGAGCACGACGATGCGGTCGCACAAGGCCATCACCGCGCGCATCACGTGCTCGACGAAGACGATCGTGGCGCCCTGGTCGCGGATGCGGCGGATCAGCGCCAGCGCCTCGTCGATCTCGGACGGCGTCAGCCCGGAGAGCACCTCGTCGAGCAGCAGCACGCGCGGGCGGCCTGCGAGGGCGCGGGCGAACTCGAGGAACTTGCGCTGGTGCAGGTTCAGTTCGGCCGGCAACGCGCGTGCGCGGTCGCTCAGGCCGGTGAACGCGAGCCAGCGCACGGCATCCGCCTCGGCCTGCGCGCGGTCGAGCTGCGCCGCGCCGAACATCGCCGTCAGCGCGACGTTCTCGAGCACCGTCAGATGCGCGAACGGGCGCGGGATCTGGTAGGTGCGGGCGATGCCGCTTCGTGCGACGCGGTACGCCGGCAGGGCGCTGATCGTGCGCCCGTCGAACTCGATTCGCCCGCTGCTGACCGCGTAGTGGCCGCTTACGACGTTGATGAAGGTCGACTTGCCCGAGCCGTTCGGCCCGAGCAACCCGAGGATCTCGCCGCGCCGCAGTTCGAGGTCGACGCCGCGCAACGCATGCACGCCGCTGAACGACTTGCCGACGCCGGTGGCGCGGAGGATGACGTCGCCCGCGGTCTGACGCGACGCTGCGGCGCCGAGCATCGAAGCCGGCGGGTCGGCGCCTGACAGCACGCCGGTCGCGGTATCGGCATGGGCGCGGCCGATCGGCACGCCACCGGTCGCTGCGCTGGCGACAGCCGATGCGGCGTCGCGGCCGGCATCGGCCCAAGCCGCAGGGCCGGTACCTCCGACAGCCTCGCTCGGGCCGTCCACGGCGACATCGACGTCGACCCCGGCGATCGCCCGCCGCCGGCCGCGCAGCAAGCGCCCGACAACCCCCTCGGGCATCACCAGGATCACGACGATTAGCACCGCCCCGGTCAAGGCCTTGCCGATCACCGCGCTCTCGCCGCCGGTGAATGCGTAGAGCAGCAGGGTGATCGCGGTCGCGCCGACGACCGGGCCGGCCCAGTGGCGGGTGCCGCCGAGCACGCACATCAGCACGACGGTCAGCGGCAGCGTGATGCCGAAGGTGTCGCCGGTCGTCACGTACGAGACGAAGAGCGCGTGGACGCCGCCGACGCTGCCGGCGAGGGCGCAGGCGAGCGCGAAGGCGGCGAGCTTGTAGCGGTAGGTCGGCACGCCGAGCACTTCGGCGGCGTCCTCGTCGTCGTGGATCGCGAAGAGGCCGAGGCCGAGGCGCGCGTGGAACACGGCGATCGATACGCCGAGCGCGAGCGTCGCCACGCCGAGCGCCAGCAGGTAGAAGGTGCCGGACGGCGTCGGCGCGAGGGCCGGCACCGGTACCGCGCTCAGGGACACGCCGGGGCCGCCGTCGATCGGCGTGTTGAGCACGATCGTCGCGACGACGAAGGTCGCGGCGAGGGTCAGCAGCGAGAACAGCTCGGCGCGCACGCTGCGCACGCGGAACGCGACCGCGCCGAGCAGCGTGCCGAACGCTGCCGCGACCGCCGCGGCGGCCGGCAAGGTCCAGAGAAACGGCAGGTCGAGGCGCGTCGCGAGCGTCGCGGTCGTGTACATGCCGATGCCGAAGAAGGCGCCGTGGCCGAAGGAAAAGTAGCCCGAGTAGCCCGACAGGATGTTCCACGAGGTCGCCAGCGCGATCCCGTGCAGCACCAGGTACAGCATCGACTCGTAGAACGCCGGCAGGCGCAGCCACGGCAGCCCGGCCAGGAGCAGCGCGACCACCGCGAGGCCGACGAGCGGTTTTTTCACGGGCCCCGACGGACGCGCGGGTTTCGCTTCGCCCGATCCCGAGGGTTGTGCTCCGTGCGCACGAGCCGCACGCATGCCTCCGCCATCGACGTTCCCGGAGCGCCGAGCGCGGCCGGCATGCGGAATGCGAGCGTCGGCGCGCGTGGGCTCATCGCCTCAGGCGCGTCCGGGGCGCGCGAGCAACACGATGATCAGCAGCGAGAACGACACCAGCGGCGCCCACGACGGCGAGGCGACCGCCATCGTCAGCGCTTCGGCGACGCCGATCACGATGCCGGCGATCAGCGGCCCGAGCGGGCGGCCCAGGCCGCCGAGCATCACGCACGCGAAGACGACGCCGATCCAGGTGTAGACCTGCGACGGCGCCAGCGGGTGCGCCAGGGCGATGCACAGGCCCGCGACGCCGGCGACCGCCGCGCAGGCGCCCGAGAGCCCGAGCGCGAGCAAGGGCTGGTCGATGCCGAAGGCGGCGGCCATCGGCGCGTCCTGCGCCGCAGCGCGCAGCGCCTTGCCGAGATCGGTGCGTTGCAACACCACCCAGGCGAGCAGCGGAATGGCGAGTCCGAAGGCCAGCGTGATCATCTCGGGTGCGGGCAGGAACAGCGGGCCGAGCCGGAGCTTCTGGTTCGCATAGGTCGATTCCAGCCGGCGCACGTCGGCGGTCCAGATCCACTGCAGCAGCGCCTCGATGATCACGACGACGCCGAAGGTGACCAGCATCGAATTGAACGCGCCGACCGAGAACCGCGCCATCAGCGCGTGCAGCGCAACCCCGAGGACGAAGAACAGCGGCACGGTGACGCCGAGCGTCAGCAGCGGATCGACGCCGCGTTCGGCCATCGCGTAGCTCAGGTAGCCGCCGAGAAAGGCGAAGGCGAAGTGCGCGAGGTTGATCTGGCGCAGCAAGCCCCACGACAAGCTCAGGCCGAGGCCGAGCAGGCCGTACAAGGCTCCGGCGAACACGCCGGACAGCACGGCCTGCGCAAGGAGCGTCGCGCTCGGCAGCGTCGGCACCGTCGAAGGGTGCGGTCGGGTCGGGGTTCGGTCCGGCTCAGGCCGGCCGGACCAGCAGCTTCGCGCCGGGCGCGGCCCACTGAGGCGGCCAGATGACGAGCCACTTGCCGTTCTGAACCTGCCGCACGTGCTCGAGATCGGCGCCGAAGTTGCCGCGCTCGTTGAACCGCAGCGACCCCGCGATCGTGTCGACGGTGTGGCCGCGCAGCCAGGTGGCCATCGCCTTGTCGTCGATGCCGCCGGTCGCCTTGACGGCGGCTTCGAGCACCTGCCACGCGGAGTACGACACCGCCGCCTGGGTGTCGACGGTCGGGTCGGGCAGCCCGGCCTTGGCAGCCCGCTCGTGGTAGACGCGGACGAACTCCGCGGCGACCGGGTTGTTCATGTAGGGCGGGTGCTCTTCGAACGTGGTCACCGAGAGCGAACCGTTCGCGTCGGGCGACTTGAGCATCGGCGCCGGGGAGGGCAGCTGATAGAACTGCTGGCGCGGCGTGTAGTCGATCTTCTTCATCGCGTCGATCAACTGGATGCTTTCGAGGCCGAGCGTGCCGCCCCAGATCAGGTCGGGATCGGCGTCCTTGATGCGGCCGGCAATCGGGCCGAATTCGCGGCTGCCGAAATCCCATTCGAGGAACAGCACCTCGCGGATGCCGCGCTGCTTGGCGACATCACGGGCGCCGAGCGCGACGAAATGGACCGACGGAAACTTGCTCGTCACCACCGCGATCGTCTTCGGCGGCCGGCCGCCCGCGGCCAGCGCGTCGAAGACCATCGCCGGGATCGTCTTCTCCGGCTCGGTGCCCATTGCCCAGGTTCCGAACTGCTGGTCGTACTTCGCTAGGTTGGGAACGCCGAAGGTGTGGTGCACCAGCGTCTTGTTGTAGCGCTGGGCCACGCCCATCGCCGAGAGAATCGAGCTGGTGCCGTAGGGGCCGATCAGCAGATCGACCTTATCGGCGGTGATCAGCTGCTCGTACAGCGTCCGCGTGAGATCGGGCTTGCCCTGATCGTCTTTCAGCACCCACTCGACCGGTCGCCCGAGCAGGCCGCCGCGCTTGTTCAGCTGCTCGACGTAGATTTCGCCGGCCAGCTTGTGAACGAGCCCGGTCGCCGAGAGCGGGCCGGTCAGCGCCAGGGTGCCGCCGACCACGATCGGCTTGCCCGTCGGCTGAGCCCGGAGGTTCGGAAGCAGCGTGGCACCACCGGCTGCGGCGAGGAGCGAACGTCGGTCGATGAGGGTCATGGGCGAGAGGCTAACCATCGGTCGGCGCGCCGCCATCGGGGTTTTGCCGGGCGCCAGCGGCGGCCTCGGGCGCGGCGATTCGGGGGCCGCGGCGGATCGATTCGCTGCCGCGCCGGAGCCGCGCGACGCGCCCGGTGGCCGGCCGTCAGGAGGTCAGTTCGAGCACCGTCAGCTGGTTCGAAACCGCGGGCCAGACGCGGCCGACGAGCCGTTCGGCGTCGAATTCGCCGATGACCGTGCGGTCGGCGCCGTCGGCCAATATGCGTCGGGCGCTCGCGACTCCGGCCACGCCGGGCGGTATGCCGGCGGGCGGGCTTTCGCCGTCGAGCGCGATCCGGTTGCGCGGCACGCCGAAGTAGCCGGCCGGCCGGGTGAGGGTGACGACCCCGCCGGCGCTTCGATCGGCCTCGGCGAGCCGCTCGGGCCGAAGGTAGACGAGCGCCGAGGAACGCACGAACGCCGAGCGGTAAACGTGCGTCGTCGCGTACCCGGGCGCCGCGACGACGAACTCGTGGGTCGCGGTCGCCTGCGCCTCGAACGGGCCCCAGGCGCCGCTCGCATCGATCGTCTTCCGGTGCAGCGCCGGCCCGAGCCGTTCGCCGTTCGCCGGGTTGGTCGCGTAGACCTCGACCGTCGCCCCGACGAGCGGCAGATTGCTTGGCGCCGTGCCGCGGGCGTTGTCGACGCCGTAGCCGCTGACCAAGCCGTCGAGCACCACCTTCGGCTCGCGGACGGTGGTGCTGCCGAAGGGGAGCCGGCCGACGATGACGCGGTACGCCTCCTCGAAAGCGCGCGGACTGAACGCCGTTTCGCGGTGATCGGCGCCGGGCAGGACGACGTTCTCTGCGCCGCGCAGCGCCGGGGCGTCGAAGCCGATCCCGGTCGGCGTGCCGGGCCGGCCGATCCAGGTGCCGTCGGGCTGCGCGTACTTGTCGTTGTTGTCGGAGCGGATCGTCAGCCAGCGCACGCCGGGCGCCACTTCGAGGCGCTCGGGCCCTTGCGGCGCATTCAAGGCAGTCAGGAACCGGCCGGCGCCGTTGAACTCGCTGCCGAGCGCGCGCGCCGGGTCGATCCAGACGCCGTGGTTCGGCGTGCCGCAGAGGACGGCGTGCGAAACCTTGGCGGCGCCGTTAGCGTTGGCGACGAGGTTGCGCACCGCGTAGCCGCCGCGCGAGCTGGCGACGAGCACGACCTTCGGCGCGCCGGTCGCGGCGAGCACGCGGTCGATCGCGGCGGCAAGCGCGTCACGGCAATCGGCGCTCGAGCTGCGGCCCTCCTGCGGCTGGTCATCGTCGTCGCGGGCCAGCGGATACGGGATGTCGAATGCATGCAGCCGGTCGCGCGGCCAGCCGTTCGATTCGAAGCGCCAGATCGTCGTCATCCAGAGCGCGGCGCTGTCGCCGTTGCCGTGCACGAAGACGATCGGCGGCGGGGTCATCGAATCGCGTCGGTTACGCGGGTCCATCGAACCGCACGCGGTGAGCAGGGCGCTGCCGGCGGCGCCCGCCAGCAGACGACGACGGGAGGGACGATGGATCGGCATCGGGAAACTCGGCGATGGAGCGATGGAGCGATGATGGCGC
Organism: uncultured Rhizobacter sp.; assembly: GCA_964236915.1. GTDB lineage: Bacteria > Pseudomonadota > Gammaproteobacteria > Burkholderiales > Burkholderiaceae_C > LMDS01. The sequence continues at coordinate 66,307 of CAXSGM010000006.1, read as the reverse complement.
CCCATCGCTCGCCGACCATCCGCACATGCCCGACGCCAAAGCGCCGTCGCCGCCCTCCGTGGCGCCGCCGATCGATCCGATGCTCGCCAAGGTGGCCGACGTGCTGCCCGAGGGCGAGGGCTTTCTGTTCGAGCCCAAATGGGACGGCTTTCGGGCGATCGTGTTTCGCACCGGCGGCGAAACCTTCATCCAGAGCCGCGACGGACGGCCGCTGAACCGCTACTTTCCCGAGCTCGAGGCGGCGCTCGCGGCGGGGCTGCCGAAGGGCGCCATCGTCGACGGCGAGGTCGTCGTCGTGCGCGGCTCGGCGCTGGATTTCGACGCCCTGCAGCAGCGCCTGCACCCGGCGGTGTCGCGCGTGACGCGGCTCGCAAAGGAAACGCCGGCGTCGTTCGTCGCGTTCGATCTGCTCGCGGCCGGTGGTCGTTCGACCATGGAGCTGCCGCAACACGAGCGCCGGCTCCGGCTCGAGCGCCTGCTCGGCAGCGTCGCCCCACCGCTGCACGTGACGCCGATGACGCGTGATCGGGTGCTGGCTGCCGAATGGCTGCAGCGCTTCGAGGGCGCGGGCCTGGACGGCGTGATGGCCAAGCGCGTCGATGCCCAGTACCAGCCGGGCAAGCGGGCGATGTGGAAGATCAAGCACGTGCGGAGCGCCGATTGCGTGGTCGCGGGCTTTCGTTGGTACAAGGACACCGACGATGCAGTCGGCTCGCTGCTGCTCGGGCTCTACGACGAGGCCGGCGTGCTGCAGCAGGTCGGCGTGACGTCGTCGTTCACGCTGGCGATGCGGCGGCAACTTGCCGAGGAGCTCGCACCGCTGCGCGTCGATGCGCTCGCCGGTCACCCCTGGAGCGGCTGGGGCCCGGCGGCAACCGAGGAGGTGCAGGCGCTGCCAGGCGACGGCGCCAAATCGCAACGGGTGCCCGATGAGGGAGGCACTTCGCAGCGGGTGCCCGGCGTGGACGACAAGCCGCGCCGTGTGCCGGGTGCGGCGAGCCGCTGGAGTGCCGGCAAAGACCTCTCGTGGCAGCCGCTGCGCCCCGAGCGGGTCGTCGAGGTCAAGTACGACCATCTGCAGGGCGACCGCTTCCGGCATGCGACGACCTTTCTGCGCTGGCGCCCCGACAAGCCACCGGCCGCCTGCCGCTACGACCAGCTGGAGGTGACGACGGCGTTCGCATTGGCCGAGGTGTTCGGCTCGGGCGATCGCCGGTAGCTTGAGCCGCGGGCACACAGACGAGGTCGACTAAGGGAACTGCCGCTGCCGGCGGTCGCCGGGGCACCGGTATTCTTCCGCAGTGACGCGAAGCTGCCGCCGAGCCCGTGGCGTCGCGGCACGCGCTCTCGTCGCAGCGCTGCGACGAACACACCGTCATCGAGCCTTTGGAGAGACAACCATGAAGCATGCGCTTGGCGCTCTTTTCCTCGCCGCCGGCATGACCGCCGCCAGCGCGGCCGACACCTTTCCATCCCACGCCGTGCGCATCGTCGTGCCCTACGCCGTCGGCGGAAGCGCCGACACGCTGGCACGACAGATCGGTGCCGGCCTGCAGAAGGCGTGGAACCAGACGGTGGTCGTCGACAACCGGGCCGGCGCCTCGGGCAACATCGGCTCGTCGGAAGTGGTGCGCGCCCCGGCCGACGGCTACACCTTGCTGCTGCAGAACTCGACGATGGTCGCCAATCTGGCCGTCTCGGGCAAGCTGCCGTACGACATCCAGAAAGATCTGACGCCCATCATGCTGCTCGGCGACACGCCGCTGGCAGTGGTCGCTTATCCCGGCGCCAACATCAGCAACCTGAAAGAGCTGGTCGCCGCCGCCAAGGCCAAGCCCGGGGCTCTGTCGTACGGCTCCTGCGGCATCGGCACGCCCCAGCACTTCACCATGGAACTGCTGAAGGAGCGCACCGGCATCGAGGCGACGCACGTCGGCTACAAAGGCTGCTCGCCGGCGCTGACCGACGTGCTCGGCGGCCAGATCCCGGTCGCGGTCGTCACCGCGAATCTCGTCGCGCCGTACGTGAAGAACGGCAAACTGAAGGTGATCGGCGTCTCCAGCGCCGCGCGCTACCCGCTGCTGCCCGACGTGCCGAGCCTTCAGGAGCAGGGCCTGGCCAATTTCGATTTCAGCAATTGGAACGGTTTGATGGGGCCGGCCAAATTGCCGCCCGAGCTGGTGCGGCAGGTGGCGACCGCGGTCACGGCGGTGCTGGCCGATCCGAGCGTCGCGGCCAACCTTTCGAAAGTCGGCGTCGAGCCGCATCCCGCGCCTGCGGCGGCCTTGACGGCGATCATCGTCAAGGACACGGCGCGCTACGGCAAGCTCGCCAAGGATGCCAACATCAAGGCCGAGTAGTGCATCCAGCAGTCCAGCAATTCAATAGCGCCAGCCGTAGCGGCAGGGGTAAGCGGCGGGCGGGGCGGCAAAGCACGGCGCAGGCGATGGGCGACGTCAATTGGGGCAGATCCATATGAGCAGCGAAATGAACAGCGACGCGAAGCACGCTGCGATGGTTCACGAGCTGGTGCTCGCCAATCGCATCCTCGTCGCCGAGGGCGTGCTCGACGGCTACGGCCACGTCAGTGTGCGCACGGGGCCGGAGCGTTTCCTGTTGTCGCGGTCGCTGGCGCCCGAGCTGGTGACCGACGCCGACATTCTCGAGTTCGACCTGACGAGCGAGCCGTTGGATCGCAAGGACGTGCGCACCTACCTCGAGCGCTTCATCCACGGCGAGATCTATCGCGCCCGGCCCGACGTTCAGGCGGTGGTGCACAGCCACGCGCCGGCGGTGGTGTCGTTCGGCATCGTCGACCGACCGCTGCGGCCGGTCTACCACATGGCCGGTTTCGTCGGCGAGGGCGTTCCGGTGTTCGACATCCGCGACGTGCAGCGCGGCACCGACATGCTGGTCACCTCGCCGTACCTCGGCCAGGCGCTGGCGCGCACCCTCGGCCGATCGAGCGCTGCGTTGATGCGCGGCCATGGCTGCGCCGTCACGGCCGACAGCCTGCCCGGCGCCGTGGGCCGGAGCATCTACCTGGCGCTCAACGCTCGGCTGCAGCGCGAGGCGATGGCGCTGTCAATGCCCGGTTGCGAGCCGAATTACCTCGATGTAGAGGAGGCCGCTGCCGCGGCGAAAATGATGGACTACCTGCGAGCCTGGGACGTCTGGTGCAGGCAGGCGGAGCGGGTGCTAGAAGCCGAGCGTGCCGGCGCCGCGCCCGTCGCGGGGCGGTCGACCGGTTCGTCCGCGCCGCCGGCGCCGCTTTAGGCAAATTACCGTTCACAACGGCGCCGAGTTCACGTCCAAGGCACTCGTCGAATGGGCGTACCGGGCAGCGTCAAGTGCGACGAAAACCGACCGGGAAGCCCACGGACGACACTGCAGCGACCGCCGCGCTGGGTAATAACACCTTCCTACTTGTTGGACTCCGCAGAAACGAGATTAGTGGCGCCCGTCTCCGTGAGGGTGCGGGTTGCATCAAGCCGAGCATAGATCCAAAAAATCTTCATCGGTTTATCGTCAGATAGATTGCGGAACCGATGTGACAAGTCGGGTGGTAGCCATGTCGTGTCCATGGGCTGCAAACGAATCGATTCCTGTCCTTCAATATCGAGCATGGCATCCCCTTCGAGCAACATCACGCTTTCTTCACAGTTGTGGCTGTGAAAAGGAATTTTCGTTGCAGGAGCGAAACTGGTGATGCCATTGATGAACGCTTGAGCGCCCACCGGCTTTCCCACCAAGGGCGTGGTGCTGGCGCCGCCGCCGCGATCATGGGACTCGATCTCTGAGGGGCGAAGAACAGCGGCCTTACGGTTCTCTTGCTTGAGCATTTAGATACTCCTGATATCGGTTCTTCGAGCCAAAGGCACGAGTGGCCCCCGATGCACCGTTGCTCATCATTCGAGCTTGATGTTCCCGTCTTTGATGACCTTCGACCACTTGGACGACTGGTCCTTCATGAAGGCGCCCATCTGTTCAGGCGTACCGCCGACAGCGACTGCGCCGATCATGTCGAGCCTCGAGATGATCGCAGGGTCCTTCAATGCTGCGTCGACCTGCATGTTGAGCCACCGGATTGCCGCGGCGGGCGTGCCGGTCGGCGCCACGATCCCGTACCAAGCAGGAACACTGAACGCCTTCAGTCCCTGCTCGGTGAACGTCGGCACTTCAGGCAACGCGCTCAGCCTGTTTGGACCCGCGATGCCCAGCGCGCGGACTCGTCCGCCCTTGATTTGAGGCAGTGCCGATGTCGAGGTGTCGAACATCATGTCGATCTGCCCGCCCATCAAGTCCGTCATGGCCGGAGCGCTGCCTTTGTAGGGGATGTGCACCAGGCTGGTTCCAGTCGTCGTGCCGAAGAGCACACCGGCAAGGTGAACGGAAGTTCCGGACCCGCCCGAGCCGAAGTTGAGTTTTCCAGGCTGGGCCCTGGCTGCCGCGATCAGTCCGGGAATGTCAGTGATCGGCGATTGCGCCGGTACCACGAGCACCGTGGGCGCGTCCGCGATATGGGCGACTGGAACGAAGCTGGTCAACGCGTTGTAGCGAAGACCAGCAAACAGGAAGTTGTTGACCGTCAAAGTGAATTGCCCGAGCAGCACTGTGTATCCATCCGGCGTTGCCCGGGCCGCCGCTTCATTGCCCATGTTGGTGCCACCGCCGGGACGGTTGTCGATGATGAAAGCCTTGCCGGTGTTCTCTGTCAGCTTCGCAGTGATCATCCGTGCGACGTTGTCGCTTCCGCCACCCGGCGCGAACGGAACGATCACCGTGATTGGCTTGAAGGGATAGTTCTGCGCGAGTGCCGCATCGAACGGCAGGGCGAGAACCATTGCTGCCGCTATCGCTTCGAAGAACCCGAACAATTTCATTGCGAGTTGGCCAGTTATCAGAAATGGTGTCGTAGAGGCGAGCAGGGTTGTCGACGAGGATCAGCGGCGCACCGCTTGCGGATCGTTGGCGAAGATCATGCAGGTCGGACTTCCACTGAACACGGACTGACCGGTCGCCTCTATGTCCCCACAGTCCGGGTCCACGCGGAACGGCACGATCGAATCGCTGTCCTCGTTGAGGGCGAATAACCACGCACCTTCCGGAGAAAGGGCGAACGATCTCGGCTTGGCCCCGCCGCTCGGCTGCGTCCGGTTGAATGTCAGGCGCCCGGATGCTTGATCGACCGCGAAAATGGCGATGCTGTCATGGCCGCGGTTGGAGGCATAAAGGAAGCGACCGGTCCGATCGACCTTGATCGCAGCAGCGCGACTGTTCCCGGTGAAATCCCTGGGCAATGTGGAGACGACGTCGAAGGGCTGCAATCCGCCCGTCTCTCGATCGAGGCGATAGGTCGTGACCGTCGAGTCGAGCTCGTTCACGACGTACGCTATCGGCAGCGCGGGATGGAAGTCGAGATGCCGCGGTCCCGCGCCTTCCCGCGTACCCACGAACGGCTGTGCGGCGGGTGTCAGCTCGCCGAGTTCGAAGCGGAACGAGAAGACACGATCGAGGCCCTTGTCCGGCACGATCGCGAAGCGCCCGGACGGGTCGAAGGTGTTGAAGTGCGGCTTGGCCTGCTGTTGCTCGACCCGGTGTGGGCCGATCGGGCCCGCGACGGTCATCACTTGCCGGACCGGCTGCAAGGCTCCATCCGGCTGGACGGGCAGTACCGCGATGCTGGAGCCCAGGTGATTCGTCACGAGCAGGAAGCGTTCGCTCGGATCAAGCGCCAGGTGAACCGGGTTCTCGCCACGCGTGCCCTGACGGTTCAAGAGCCGCAGCGCTCCGCTCGCGGGATCGACGTTGAAAGCACTGGCTTCGCTGCCGTCACCATGCACGCAGTAAAGCGTCTTGCCGGATCGATTTATCGCAAGGTACGACGGGTTGACAAGGTCCGTCATGACCTGGACCGGATCGAAAGAAGCGGTGGAGAGATCGATCTGATAGACCGTGATGCCGTGCCCGCGCGCGTTTCGCTCGCGAGTGGTCCGGCTTCCAACGTACGCGAGCATCCTGGATGCCGTGGCTGATCGCTATCGGGATTCGCGCCGGACCGGCTGGCCGCTCGTAGAAACCGGCGTCTCGAGCAACAGATGCTTCAACCGGAGTACGGCAGCTTCCGGCGAGGACAGCACGGGCGCCGACATCACGGCCTTGACCGAAGCAAGCGCGGTCGATGTCGAAAACTGGGCGAGCATGATGGCGTGACAGTGCGCCAGCTTCGGCGCGGCCTCTGCCACCAGGCGATCGTGCGTGCGAATGTCTCCGCATTTCGCCGCCACGAGCGCTTCTTCGACGCACAGCGTATCGAGCGTCGCATCGATGTCGAGGCGGCGCGTCAGCTCGTAGAACTCGTCCTCCATCGGCGTCACGGCGGGAGCGAATGTCGCGATCATCCCGATTCGTCGCCCCAAGCGAAGCGCGTCCTCGTACATTGCCTCGTTCGGCTTCAGCACCGGAATGGGCAGCCTGGTCGCAACGCCTTCGATCGCCGGCCCAAAGGCGGAGCAGGTGTACAGGATGGCGTCGGCGCCAGCGCGCCATGCCAAGCTGGCGAGGGCGTCGATCCGCTCAGTAAGCGCCGAGTCGATGCTGCCTGCCGCTTCCAGATCGGGCGAGAGCGCATCGTCGGTCAAGTTGTAGCGCAACGCTTCCGGCCAATGCTGCCTGAAGGCCGCTTCGACCGGCGCCATCGCCACGTAAACGGCATGGATCATGGCGATCCGGTGTCGCTGCGTTGGCCGGGATACGGCTTGCGTGGAATCGGTTGGCATTGCAGTCGAGCTGGCTTCCGGCTCTTAATAAGCGACTTGCCGCGGCATTGGTCCGAGAATCACGACGCCATCCTCGTCGGCGTGAACCGTGTCGCCATCGGCGATCCGGGTCCCGCCGATGTCCACAGGCACACCGATCCTTCCCTCGTTGTGCTTGACCGTCCTGCGCGGATGCGTGCCGAGGGCCTTGATTCCGATGGGAACCGTCCCGAGCACGGCGGCATCGCGTACGTAACCATGGATCACCGCCCCGGCCCAGCCGTTCTTGTGCAAATCTTGCGCGATCACGTCTCCGAACAGCGCACACCGCTTGCTGCCACCGCCATCGACGACGAGAACCCGGCCCTGACCGGCGGTCAGGCTCAGCTCCTTGATCCGCGAGTTGTCCTCGAAGCACTTGACGGTGACTGCCGTGCCCTTGAAAGCTCGAAGGGCGCCGAAATCCTTGAAGTCGGGCGGCAGCACTCGGGCGTCGGGATGCTCGTCGCACAGATCGGTGGTCTTTTCCATGAATACCTCCCTTAATAGCGTTCGGACACCTGGGTCATCTACCAGCGCGCGTCGAACTGCCGTTCAAGCTCGCCGAGTTGCGTTGCGGTAAGCGGCGTCGGGCGCGGCGTCGTCATGAGCCAGAGCCGCGCGGTTTCCTCGAGTTCCTCGAGTGTTGCCATGCAGGCCGCGGGCGACTCGTGCCATACGTTGGGGCCGAGTCGCTCGAGCATCACGGCTCGTAACCTGGCGCCTGCCGCGCGTCGACTTTGGATTGCGGCTGCGACGCGCTCGCCGACTGCCGGGTCGCCGGGTCGGTGGTAGGGAATCAGCGGCACCCGACCGACCTTCATCACGAAGTACGGCGTGATGGGTGGAAGGATGCTGTCCGCGTCGTCGACGCCGTTCAGCGTCAGCGCGACCAAATGCGTCGAGTGAGTGTGGATCACGCATCGAGCCTCGGGATCTGCGGCATAGATCCGGCGATGCAACTCGAGCGTCTTGCTGGCGCGATCGCCCGAGAGCTGCACACCATCGGCCGAGACCTTTGCCAGTCGACCGGCATCGAGGAACCCGAGGCAGGCGTCGGTGGGCGTGATGAGGAAGCCATCGTCCAGGCGCACGCTGATGTTGCCAGCGGACGCGTGCACGTAGCAGCGGGCGAACAGGCTCGCGCCGACACGGCAGATCTCGGAACGCAAGCTGTCTTCGCTCATGAAGTTCGCTTGGAGCGACGTCGATACACCAGCGACCGCTTCGTGACGATCAGCGGGCCGCGGCGACCGACGCCAGCCGCTCGAAGGCCTTCGTAAAGAAATCGGTCGTGCCGAAATTGCCCGACTTGAGCGCGATGTGCACACCTTCGTCTGGCGCATAAGGCGTGGCCGCGTGGCACCACGGAACGCCTGGATCGACCTGCGCCCCGATGCGCATGCGCGCGATGTCGAGTGCCTGGACACAGGCACCCGAGGTCTCGCCGCCGGCAACGACGAGCTGCCGAACCCCCCGTTCGACCAGACTCCGCGCGATCGACGCGAGCGCATGTTCGACGATCTCGCCGGCCTGCGCGACGCCGATCTTCTGCTGCACCGCCTTCACCGAAGCCGGTTCAGCGGTTGCATAGACGAGGACGGGTTCGTGTCCGATCCGGCCACGCGCCCAGGCCAAAGCCGCCGCCGCGAGGTCTTCACCGTCGGCCAGGCGGAACGGGTCGATCGCGAAGCCCTCGCCGCCGGCGTCGAGAAAGTGTCGGACCTGGGCGTTCGACGCGACCGAGCAACTGCCCGAGACGATCGCGCGCTGGCCAGTTGGCGGCGGCAGCGCGGCAGCCGCATCGCTCGGCACGATGCCGTAATTCTGCGGAAGACCGATTGCAACGCCGGAACCGGCCACCAGCAGCGGCAGGTCGGCAAACGCCGAGCCCATTGCCATCAGGTCCTCGTTGGAGGTGGCGTCGACGATGGCCATGCGAACGTTCTGCGAGCGGAGCTCGGCGATGCGATCGACGATCGCGCTTTTTCCGGCCCGTACCGTGCGGTAGTCGATCAGTCCGACTTTCGAAGTCGTTTGCCGCTGCAGGACCCGTACGAGATTGGCGTCGGTCATCGGTGTCAACGGGTGATGACGCATGCCGCTCTCGCTCAGCAGGACGTCGCCCACGAACAAGTAGCCGTTGAAGATGGTCCGACCGGTTTCGGGAAAGCCTGGGCAGGCAATCGTGAAGTCGCAATTCAGCTCTGCCATCAAGGCGTTCGCGACCGGGCCGATGTTGCCTTCGTCGGTCGAGTCGAAGGTCGAGCAAATTTTGAAATAGATCTGCCTTGCGCCAGACCGCCGCAGCCATCGCAGCGCCGCAAGCGATTGCAAGACGGCCTGCGCGGCCGGAATCGTGCGCGACTTGAGTGCGACCACCACCACGTCGACCTCGGCATTCAACGGGCCTTCCGGCACGCCGATCGTCTGAACGACCCGCATCCCCGCCCGAACGAAGTTGTTCGCCAGATCGGTCGCGCCGGTGAAGTCGTCGGCGATGCAGCCCAGCAGCACGGCGCGGTTCGGTCAGGCCGACGCGATCGTCGCTGCGACCTTCTGGGCGAAAGCCTTGGTGCCGGTCGTCCCGCCCAGGTCGGACGTTCGCGATGCCGGGTCTTCGAGAACCTTGTCGACTGCTGCGGTCATCGTGGCAGCCCCCTTCTCGTACTCGGGCAGTCCGCGTTTCTGGCCGATCCAGTCGATCAGCATGGCGACCGACAGGATCATCGACACCGGATTTGCTTTGTCCATATTCTGGATGTCAGGCGCCGAGCCGTGCTGAGCCTGGGCGCAGCAGTGCGTGTCGCTGGCCATCATGGATCCGGCCAGTCCAAGGCTTCCCGACAATTCGCTCGCCAGGTCCGAGAGGATGTCGCCGTAGAAGTTGGTGGCCACGAGCACGTCGAAGCTCTCGGGGTTCCGCACCAGGTGGGCGGTCGACGCATCGACGAGCAGGTCGTTGTATTCGACCTCCGGGAACTCCTTGGCGACATTTCCCACGCACTCGAGGAACAACCCGTCGGTCATGTGAAAGCTGTTGACCTTGTGGATCGCGGTCACCTTCTTGCGGCGCTTCATGGCCAGCTCGAACGCGCGGCGCGCGATCCGGTCGCTGCAGTGGCGAGTAATCTTGCGGAACGACAGCGCCATGTCGGGTGAAGGCATCACCTCGCCCCAGCCGCGCGTCATGTTGCGGTCGGGATAAAAGCCCTCGGTCGCCTCGCGCATGATGACCAGGTCCATCGACTTGCCTGGCTTCATGTTCGACTCGAGGAACGGACGCGTTCTCGCCGGACGCACGTTGGCGTAGAGATCGAGGCCGATGCGAAAGCCGGCGGAAACGTTTCGGCCACCTTTCTCGGGCACCGGATAGTCAGCGTGCGACTGCGTACCGAGGATGATGCCGTCGTAGGTCTTCGCGCGTTCCAGAATCTCCTGACGGAGCGTTGTGCCGTACTTCTCGAGACTGACGAAGCCGACGTCGTCGAAGTCGAAAGTCAGGCCGAGTCCGCACTTGGCATCGGCTGCACGCAGCGCGACCAGCGACGCGTCGACGATCTCGGGGCCGATCCCGTCCCCGGGCAAGACGATCATCCTCATCAGCGGCTCCTCTTGGAGGTCATGGAGAAGCTCCGAGTTTATGTCCAGAATTGCGTCGACTCAATCCCCGGTACATAAATGCCCTGAGGGTTACCCTGGCAGTTCCTTCGACTTCTGTCAGAGGTGAACTTCGACGCCGGGCACTTGACTTGGAGGAGCACCGTCTCCTGCGGCCTTCCCCGTCTTGATCGTCTTTACGACATCCAAATGCTTGCGAAGTTCATGGAACGCCTCCATGCGCTCACCGCTCTCGATCAAGTCGAGCAGGTGGATGTGCTCTTCGCACTGTCGACGGAGGCGGTTGCGGTCCTGGGCCGACTGGGTGTGCTGGTGGTACTCGATCACACGGCGCAGCTGGTTCAGATTGCGCAGTGAGTCGATGAAGAAGCGGTTGTTCGAGCTGGCGACGATGGTCTCGTGAAACTCCGAACCGGCCCGGAACCGCTCGCTCGGCGTCCACTTCTCGATGCCGCCATCGAGCAGCAACTGCTGCTCCCGGCGCGCGCGGGCGAAGGCAGCCTTGTCTACGCGATACGTCGGTTCGATGAGCGCTGCCGGCTCGATCACCATCCGAAAGCGGTAGCTCTCTCGATGCGATTCGATGGTGTTGAGCAACGGCCGGAAGAGCCATCCCCGACCCGGCTTGCGGTTGGCCATCCCCTCACGGCCCATCCGGTTCAGCACCCGCTGGACCTGCAGACGGGTGAGCTGGTACCGCTCCATCAACTCCGACTCGGTCACCTCATCGGTCAGCAGGCCCGACAGGAGGTCGTCCGCTACCCTCATGTAGATCGCTTCCTCGGAGTCGTCGTGGTCCGGGACCGAGATCCGCCGCAGCTTTGCCGCGTCTTCGGCGACGTAAAAGCCGCGATTCGGCTCGGAGCCGAGTGCTCCCAGACCGGCCAGATACTGAAGCGCCTTGCGAATCGGTGTGCGTGACACGCCCAGCTCGTTGGCGAGCGCCTGCTCGCGGAGCCGAAAACCGACCGGGTGGCCGCTGCGTGCGATCAGATCCAGGACCTGCGTCGCCAAAACGGGGGCGAGTCCGGACGGATACGGCACCGGCGTATTGCTGCTCATGAGGGTGTAAGACGGCTAATGGACGAGCAATGGATTACAGCATCACTCGAGCGGAGCGATTCGGAGCCGCCGACTCGAATGTATTAAGAGACGTCTTGGTGCAAACCCCAAGTTAGCTTCAAGAACGTTCCAAATACATTCCTCCTGTGCATTGCGTCCGAGCACGAAGCTGCCAGTCAAGCTGCGCAAACGGAGAAGATGTCAGATGAATTTCAAAAGAGTGCACGCGGGTGTCGGCGCCTCGGTGTTGATGACCCTTCCCGCGTGCGCCTGGGCGCAGTCGGGGGTACAGCTCTATGGTCTGGTCGACTCTTCCGCACGCTACGCGACCAACGCACAAGCGCGCGGGAGAAGACTTTTGTCGCTGAACGACGGTGCGTTCACGGGAAGCCGTCTCGGCTTCAAGGGGACAGAAGGCCTCGATGAGGGCCTGAAGACCATCTTCGCGCTCGAGATGGGCTTTCGACCCCTCGACCGGCACCTTTCAACAAGCCACGGCCACGGCGAGCTACGGCAACTCCGTAGCTCCGAACGGACGGGCGTTCGGCCGTGAAGCGTGGGTTGGCATGAGCTCGGCCACCTGGGGAACCTTGCAGCTGGGCCGTCAATACACGATCGCCCATACGCTGTCGACGCGCTTTCAGCCCCTGACCAATCCGAACCAGGACTCCCTGTCGGTCTTCAGTGCGCATCACATCGCACGCCAGGACAACATGGTCAAGTACAGCAAGAACATCGGCCCGTTCCAATGGCTGGCGAGCGTCAATCCGAGCGAAGGGACCGGAAAGTCGTACAGCGTCGGAGGCGGCTACGCAGCCGCTCCGTTCGACGTCGTGCTGTACGGCGAGCGCATGCGGACGCCCAACAACGCGGACATGCGCACGGTCTGGGGAACGGGGGGCAACTACACCATCGTTCAGGGCTTGAAGCTTTGGGCCGGCTTCTCGAAGCAGACCAGGAAGCCACCTCCCCAGGTCAACAAGATCGGGACCGGGGCGGTCAGCTGGTTCGTGACGCCGCTGCTCCAGCTCACTGCGATCTATACGCAGGATCAGCAGACGGGCATCGCAGCGGCAGGCAAGCGCAAGCTCCGTGTCATCGCCGCCGACTACTACCTTTCGAAGCGGACCGACGTCTATGCGGAGATCGACCAGAACACCCTCAACAGCACGTTCCCGCTTCCCGCCTTCATGGCGACCCGCGACAAGCAACGTGGCGTCGATCTGGGCCTCCGCCATCAGTTCTAAAACTGCGCACGCAGCCCCAAGGAGGCTTACTCATGCTCGCTCGTCGTCGCTTCGTTGCTGCCCTCGGATCGGTGGGCGCCACTCTCACAGCGCTTGTTCCCGGCGCACGGGCCAAGGAGGTCGAGGCGATGACGGATCCGGGATTCACGGTACCGGCCCACGCGACGGACTGCCATTCGCACATCTTCGATCCCGAGCGGTATCCCTACGCTTCGAATCGCCGGTACACGCCGCCGCCGGCCACGGTCGACGACTTGCTGCGGCTGCACGACAAGCTGGGCATCCAGCGCGAAGTGCTGGTGCAGCCGAGTGTCTATGGCACCGATAACAGCTGCATGCTGGCCGCGTTGCGCAGGCTCGGCGAGCGCGCATGCGGTATCGCCGTCATCGATCGAAACTTCAGCCATTCCAGGCTCGAGGACATGGTCAGCAGCGGCGTCCGTGGCGTTCGCATCAATCTGGAAGTGAGCAAGAGCGACAACCCGGCCGTCGCTTCGGAGCGACTGCTGGAAACCGCCGATCAGATCAGCGGTTCCGGCTTGCTGATCCTCATGTATGCGGCGCTTCCGGTCGTCGTGGCGTGCGCACCGGCCGTGCGCAAGGTCAACCAGCGCGTCCTGATCGATCACTTCGGTCTTGCGAAGGCAGTCGGCGGCATCGATCAACCAGGGTTCGGCGAGCTGGTCGCATTGATGTCCACGCCCAACGTCTTCATGAAGCTGTCGGGGCCGTACCAGATCTCCGATCGAGGCCCGGCCTACGCCGACATCGCACCCATCGCTCGAGCGCTGCTCACGGCGCAGCCGGACCGCTGCGTCTGGGGAAGCGACTGGCCGCATACCGGTGGTTCGAACCGGCCCGCAAACTACAAGCCGACCGATCTGGAGCCGTTTCGAAATGAGGACGACGGACGAAACCTCGGCCTCGTCAAGGATTGGGCGCCGGACCCATACCAGCGCACAAAGCTTCTCGTCGACAACCCGGCCCGGCTGTTCGGATTTCGGCCAACTTAGTGCTGGCACCGAAGCCGCCGCGTCGCCTGCCGCTGTCGCCGTCGACGCGTCGGCCGCTTCGTCGGCTCGACCTGTTCATCTGCACCTCCCAACTTGCTCCGAGGACTTCGAGATGAAACGCCGCCTGATGATCGTTGCCTCTGCCCTCAGCGCAGCCGGCTTGCAGCCGGCGTATGCCCAGGTCGATTACCCCGCCAAACCCGTCCGACTCATCGTCGCGTTTTCGCCTGGGGGCCCGAACGACGTCATGGCTCGAATCCTCGCAGCGCGGCTTTCGATGAACTTGGGTCAACAATTCATCGTCGAGAACAAGCCCGGCGCCGGCGGGACGATCGGAAGCGACATTGTCGCCAAGGCAAACGCGGATGGCTACACCTTGCTGTTCCCGAGCGCGCCGTTCGTGACGGCGCCGGCGCTGTACGGGTCGAAGTTGCCGTACGACACGCTGAAAGACTTGACGGGCATCAGCAAGGTCGCCGAGTCGGCTCTGGTGCTCACGGTCGTCGCCAGCTCACCTTACAAGACGCTGCAGGAGGTCATCAACGCTGGCAAGGCCAATCCGCGCAAATTGAATTATGGAAGCGGTGGCATTGCGAGTACGCCGCACCTCGCGACATCGCTTCTGGAAGTCCAGACCGGTGCGAAGTTCCAGCACATCCCCTACAAGGGAGGCGGGCCCTCGATCCAGGCGCTGATGGGCGGCGAGGTCGATTTCCTTCTCGACAGCGTCACCACCAGCGGTCAGTATCTCGCGACCGGCAGGCTGCGGGGGCTTGCACAAAGCGGCACGACACGGTCGGCGAAGTTGCCGAATGTTCCTACCTTTGCCCAAGCTGGTTTGCCGACCTACGAGATGACCCATTGGGTCGGCTTGGTCGCGCCGTCAAAGACGCCACAAGGGATTCTCGACAAGCTGCAGCAGGAAACCGTTGCCGCGCTCGGCGCCGATGACGTCAAGGCGCGCTTTGCTGAGCTGGGAGCGGTACCTGCTCCGACCTCCAGGGCGAACTTCAACGACTTCATCGCGAAAGAAGTAGCGCGCTGGACGCAAGTGGTGAAGGCGGCGGACATCAAGCCGGAGTAACGGCTGCATCGACGCCTCCCCCGTTCTCGGGCCTTCTGATGAGGTTCAAGAACTCGTCGCGCAACGTCCGTCGAACGACTCGATCCACCGTCGTTCGGGGTTTCTCAGCGGCGCGTGGCGGAGGCGCGCGCTCCGCCGGTAGGCTCGCTCGTCGAGCGCCTTGGAGGCGAACTCGGTGCCACCGTCAACGCTCGACGCCTATGAGTCTGGGCGGCCGAGAGCTGGCCCACGTTGCGCCTCCAACGAGGCGCAGGCGAGGCGCGAGGCGCAGCCTGGGATCGGCACCCGGCAAGCACAGCCCTGCTTCACGCGCCGCTTGCAGGTCCAACCGGATGGGTTGGGGGATTCCGCGGTGCATCGTCACTTCCGGCTCGTCGTGTGGGCCACTCGGCCGCGCCGGCGACTCGTGTGGCACCGCGACTCACCTCAGCGGGCCAATGCTGTCTGCCGCTCGGGCGCCCGGGAGATGCGTCCGTCCGCCGGCTCCGCCAGCGCGGCTGCGTCGACCAGGCGCGACCAGTAGCGGTCCGGGCGCACGACGATCGCCACTGCGCCGTAGCGGTCGAGCAAGCCGGTCAGCGTGCCCGAGACGTCGCGCACGTGTTCGATGCCGGGGGCCTCGGGCTCGCCACCGATGAAGTCGTCCTCGGCGGGAAGCAGGGCGACGACGCGGCCCGGCGCGCCGGCCGGCAGCAGGTGCCCCGCCTGCGCGCGAAAAGCGGGCGAATCGTGGCCGATGATCGCGAAGCCCGCGCCCAGCACCTCGTCGAGTCGCAGCAGGCCGCGCGTGCGGTGCTCCACCTCGGGCTGTGGGAGCAGCTCGGAGTGCGGATGCCCCGGCGAAGGCGTGAACCAGCCGCTCTGCAGCTGCGGCTTCGGCTTGAAGCGAAGCTGCAGGATGTAGTCGCGGCAGGCTGGGATCAGGCAGGCCAGGCGCAGCGCGGTCTGCGCGGCGATGGCGCCGGGGATGGACTTCGGCTGCATGAAGGAGCCGATCTGCAGCGCCATCCGAATGAGCGCCGCGGCGTGCGGCCGGCGCTCGGGCTCGTAGCTGTCGACGAGCGCCGGCGCCGCGCCCCATCGGGTCACCGCGGCGAGCTTCCAGGCCAGGTTGGTGGCGTCACGGATGCCGCTGTTGAGGCCCTGGCCGGCGAACGGCGGCGTGAGGTGCGCGGCGTCGCCGGCGAGCAGCACGCGGCCGGTTTGCCAGCGCGTGGCCACCCGCGCATGAAAGCCGTAGATCGCCTTGCGCACCAGCGGCAGCTCGGCGTCTTCTGGCACGCGATTGCGGATCCAGGCGCGGAAGGTCGCATCCGTCAGCACGTCCTCGTCGCGGTCGCCTTCACGCAGCATGAACTCGTAGCGCAGCGAGCCGTGCGGGCCGGGCAGCCGAATCGCCGGGCGGCGCGGGTCGCAATAGGTGAGGGTGTGGCGCAGCGGCAGCGTGCGCTCCGCCAGGTCGACGATCAGCCAGCGCTCCGGATAACTGTCACCGTCGAGGACGACGCCGCACAGCTCGCGCAGCTTGCTCCGGCCGCCGTCGCAGCCGACGACCCACGCGGCGGTCGCGGTGGTTTCGCCATTCGCGCCGCGCAAGCGGCAGCGCACCTGCGCCTCGTCCTGCTCGAAAGACACCAGTTCCTGGCCGAAGCGCAGCTCGACGTTCGGAAAGCGCCGCAGGCCCTCGTACAGCGTCCGCACCAGCACCGGCTGGCGAAACGCATTGCGCTTCGGGTAGCCGTACTCCTGCCGCGTCGGCTGGATCGCCGCCAGCGGCTTGCCGTTCCAGGCCACGTAGCGCACGCCGTAACCGAGCACCACGTCCGGGACCACGGCATCGACGAGGCCCGCGGCCTGCAGGGTGCGCAGGCTCTCGTCGTCGATCGTCACGGCGCGTGGCTCGCCCTCGAGTTGCGCGTTTCTCTCGACCAACAGCACCCGCACGCCGTGGAGGCCGAGCAGGTTGGCGAGCGTCAGGCCGACCGGGCCGGCGCCGACGATCACCACGTCGGCCGCGCTTGCTTGGAGTTCAGTCACGTCGGGCTCCGGCATGCTGGGTACGAACCGCGCTTTCGAGCCGGCCCTCGATGCGGAGCGCGGCGCGCAGCACCTGATCGGCGATGCGCTCGGTGTGGGCCGGCGGCGTGGTCCTCGGCAGCACCACGCTGAGGCTGCCGAGCAGCTGCTTGCCGTCGCGCAGCGGGGCGGCCCACCCCATCGCGTCCGGATCGACTTCGCCAGCGGCGACGCAGACCTTCGCCGTCCGCAGTGCCGCCAGGTGCTCCGCCAGCGCTTCGAAGCCGGTCGGCAGGCCGGCCTTGCGCAAGCCGGCGGCGTCGGTCGCCACGATGTGCGCGAGCGTTTCGGGATCGAGGTGCGCGAGGATCACCTTGGAGGTCGCGCCGAGGTACAGCGGCATCGCCCGGCCGCGGTCGTAGCTCACCATCACCGCGTCGGCGCGGCCGCGCACCTGGTGCACGCACACCACCTTCAAGCCGTGCAGCCGCACCAACAACACGGTGCCGCCGGTGCGCTCGGCGAGCGTCTGCATGACCGTGGCCGCCGCCGCGATCAGCGGATCGTTGATGCGGCTCTGCCGGTCGAGTTCGACGATCGTCGGCCCGAGCACGTACTCGCCGCCGCCCGAGCGCTCGACCAGGCCGACCGCTTCGAGGTCGGCGATGCAGCGGTATGCCGTGGCGGGCGACACCTCGAGAAGCCGCGCCACCTCGGCGGCGCGCAGGCGCGGGCGCTGGTCGATGTAGAGGCGCAGCACGTCGAGCACCTTGGCGGTTCGGGACAAGGGGCTGCCGAGCTCAGCCGCGCATGATCGCCACGCCCCAGCGGTTCAAGGTCTGCGGCCGATGCGGCCAGGTGCCGACCGGCCGCTCGGGGGTGCACACCTCCAGATCGCAGGAGATCTCGCCCATGCTGCCGTCCGGGTCGCGCACCATCAGGAAGGTGTCGTTGCCGGGACCGTGCCGGCCGATACCCCAGGCGAGATCGATGCCGACCTCGCTCATGTGGTCGGCCCAGTCGCGCAGGCCGTGCCAGTCGTGCGTCTCGCAGGAGAAGTGGTCGAATCGCACTTCCGGCGAGCGGAAGATCGCCAGCACGTGGTGCTCGGAATCGGTGCGCAGGAAGGCGGCGCCGAGGTCGCCCTCGGCGTCGTACACGCGGTCGGACGCGGTGAAGCCGAGCCGCTCGACGTAGAAGTCGACCAGCGCCGCAGGCGACGACGTGCGCACCGCGAAATGCTGCAGCCGGGCCGCCGGCAGCGAAGCGAGCGACGGGTCGGGCGCGAGGAGCCGCGCCGTGAACGTGAGCAGCCGGCCTTCGGGATCGGCGACCGTGAAGGTGTCGGTGTCAATATCGGCCGCCTCCTGCAGCGCGATGCCGCGCGCCGCGAGTTCGCCGCGGTAGGCGTCGAGCCGCTCCCTCGAGGGCATGTTGAAAGTGACCCGGTGCAATCGTCCCGGCTCGCCGGGCACCAGGCGCAGTTCACGTTGGGGGCCTCGGCACACGACCGCGTCGCCCTCGCGACGGGTGGTCATGCAGAAGGCGGTGGCATAGAAAGCGGCGACATCGTCGGGGTTCGATGCGCAGAGTTCGAGTCGTTGCAGACGGGCGCCGATTTCCATGGATGAATCCTCGTAAAGCAGCAGTCATGATCGGCACCCGCCTCGATGCGGTCAATCCGATATCTCAGTTTTTGAGAATCCAGCATCAGCTTCGAGCGCTGGGGGGGAGGGCTCCCTCTAGCGGTACAGCGCCTTTTTCCTCTCGCTGGAGATGCCCCCTCCCGCGCGGGAGAGGGTTGGGGTGAGGGCGCTTCGCGAGGCGCGCTCAGAAATCGCTCGCTGCCGGCAGCAGCGGCAAGCCTGCCACGTCGAGCCGGCGTGCTGCCCGCACGGCGCGCAGCACCGCTGTGGCCATCATCTCGGCACCGATCGCGCCGAGCAGCGTCAGGTGCATGCGCTTGGCTGCAGCGCCGGTCGCGAGGCCGAAGATCGTGTCGCCGTCAGTCATCGTGTGGACCGGATTGATCGTGCGTGCCAGGCCGTCGTGCGCCATCTGCGCCAGCTTGGCCGCCTCGGGCTTGGTGAGCACGGCGTCGGTGGCGACGACGCCGATCGTCGTCGCGCTGCCGGTCTGCAGCGGCTCGGGCGTTTCGCCGCGGAGCAGCGCAGCCATCGTGCCGTGCAGCGCCCGGCCGTTCGGCGTGCGCGCGCCGGCGATCGGGCAGCCGGTGGCCGGGTCGATCACGTCGCCGATCGCGTTGACCGCCACCAGCGCCGCGACGGTGATGCCGTCGACCCGGATCGATGCGCTGCCGAGGCCGCCACGCATCGCCCGGGCGATGCCGAACAGCTTGCCGACCACGCAGCCGGCACCGGCGCCGACATTGCCTTCTGCCACCGGCGCCGGGCTCGCCGCTGCACACGCCGCTTCGCCGGCCGCGGCGTCGGGCCGGATCGACGGATCGCCGACCCACAAGTCGAAGAGGATCGCCGCCGGCACGATCGGCACGCGCGCCGGACCGACGAGAACGCCGCGCCCGCGCGCCTCTAACCAGCGCATCACGCCGCCCGCGGCATCGAGGCCGTAGGCACTGCCGCCGGCGAGCATCACCGCGTCGACGCGCTCGACCGCGTTCAGCGGCGACAGCAGCTCGGTCTCGCGCGTGCCCGGGGCGGCGCCGCGCACATCGACGCCGGCCACCGCGCCCTCCGCCGCCACGACGACCGTGACGCCGGTCGGGCGGCGGATGTCGGTGAAGTGGCCGACCGTAAGGCCGGCGACGGCGGTCAGTGTCGTGTTCAACGGCAGAGGCTCTGGCCGGGCGCCGCGCTTCGACCTCAGGGCGTCGCCTCAGCCGCATGCATCCGATACGCCGCACGCTCGGCCAGGCGCGCGGCCCAGGCCTCGACCGCCGGCAGCGTCGGACGCTCGATCGGCGTCTTCTTCCAGCGGTGCAGGCACAAGCCGACAACGATGTCGGCCAGCGTGAACGCCGGTCCGGCGACCCAGGCGCCGGTCTTCTCGAGCTGCCGGTCGAGGATCGTCATCTGCCGGTTCCAGTCGACCACGCTGCGGGCGATCGCCGCCGGATCGGTGTACTCGGGGCTCCGCCGCATCAGCGCCAGGAACGCGTAGCGCCAGGCGTCGTTCAGCTCGGTCGACTGCCAGTCCATCCACTGCTCGACCTGCGCCCGATCGACGGGCGTTTCAGGCAGCAGGTCGTGGCGCCGCTCGCGGGCCGCGAGGTAGCGGCAGATCGTGTTCGATTCCCACAGCACCATGTCGCCGTCGAGCAGAACCGGCACGAGGGCGTTCGGGTTCAGCGCCGTGAAGGCAGGATCGCTGGTCGGGCGAAAGCCGGTGCCCCAGTCTTCGCGCTCGACCTCGAGGCCGAGTTCGTCGCAGGTCCACAGCACCTTGCGGACGTTGATCGAGGAGACGCGGCCGAGCAGCTTCAGCGGGGAGCGCTTGGTTCGTCGATCGTTCATGGCGTCAGGGCTTGCGCGCTCCCGCCTGCCTCACGCAAACACGCCCGCCGTCTCCTGCATCCGCGCCGACACCTCGCCGAGCTGGTGCAGCGTGTCGCCGTAGGTCATCTCCATCACCGTGAGCCGCTTGAAATAGTGGCTGGCGATGTACTCCTCGGTCACCCCGATGCCGCCGTGGAGTTGGATGCATTCCTGGCCGACGAAGCGCATCGAGCGACCCAGTTGCAGCTTGGCCTGGGCCATGGCGCGGCGACGCGGCTCGGCGGGCTCGTTCAGTTTCAGGCTCGCGAAGTAGCTCATCGAGCGCGCCAGCTCGAGCTGCATCTTCACGTCGGCGATGCGGTGCCGCAGCGCCTGGAAGCTCGCGATGGTCACGCCGAATTGCTTGCGCGTGTTCATGTACTCGACGGTGATGGCGACGAGCTTGTCCATCACGCCGACCGCCTCGGCGCAAAGCGCTGCGATGCCGACGTCGATCGCCTGTTCGAGCGCGTCGAAGGCGGTGCCGGCGGGCAGCAGTTCGATCGCGCCGACGTCGGTCAGCCTCAGGTCGGCGGCAGTCGCGCCGTCCTGGGTGGGATAGGCGTCGACCGCCACACCAACCGCGCCCTTCGAGACGAGAAAGAGCGCGATCCCGGCCGGGTCGTCGACCGCGCCGCTGACGCGCGCCGGCACGATGAACGCGTCCGCTTCGGCACCGGCCGGGACGACCGTTTTGCGGCCGTCCAAGCGCCAGGTTCCGCCGTCGTCGCGCGCCGTCGTCTCGACATGCGCCAGCCGGTAGCGGGCGCTTCGCTCCTGATGCGCCAGGACGACGATCTGGCGCCCTTCGGCAATGCCGCGAAGCCAGGGCTCTGCCGCCGGCGCGTGGCCGGCCTTCAGCAGCGTCGTCGCGACCAGCGCGACGGGCGCGAACGGCTCCAGCACGACCCCGCGGCCTAGCTCTTCCATCGCCACCATCGCGTCGATCGGGCCGAAGTTCATGCCGCCGCTTGCCTCCGGCACGGCGAGACCGAGGAGGCCGAGCTCGCCGAGCTCCTTCCAGGCGTCTTTCGAGAAGCCGCCGGCCTTGACGATCTGGCGCCGGCGCTCGAAGGTGTAGGCCTTCTCGACCCACCTGCGAACCGTATCGCGCAGCATCTCCTGGTCGTCGCTGAAATCGAAGTCCATGGTTTTTCTCCGCTTTCAGCCGAGCACCGTCTGGGCGACGATGTTGCGTTGCACTTCGTTCGAGCCGCCGTAGATCGTCGTCTTGCGAACGTTGAAGTAAGAAGACGCCAGCGGTGCGACGAGCGCGACCGCCTGATCGCCCTGCCAGCCGGCCGCCATCGCCTCGTGCAGGAAGGGCACCGACGCCGGGCCCGCGGCGAGCATCATCAGTTCGGTGTAGCGCTGCTGGATCTCGCTGCCGCGGATCTTCAAAAGTCCGGCGACGTCGAGCGATTGCTTGCCACTCTTTTCCGCCGACAGCACGCGCAGCACCATCATCTCGAGCGCGACGATGTCGACCTCCAGCTTGGCAATTTCGTCGCGAAAGCGGGTGTCGGCGTAGACGCCCTCGGCCTCGGCGATGCGCTTCAGCCGCTCGAGCTCGCGCTTGGAGCGGTTCACGTCGGCGATGTTGGTGCGTTCGTGGGCGAGCAGGTGCTTGGCGTAGGTCCAGCCTTTGTTCTCCTCGCCGATCAACTGGTCGGCCGGCACCTCGACGTTGTCGAAGAACACCTCGTTGACCTCGTGCTCGCCGTCCATCGTGATGATCGGCCGGACCGACACGCCGGGGCTTCGCATGTCGATCAGGAGAAAGCTGATGCCGGTCTGCGGCTTGCCTTCCGTCGAGGTGCGGACGAGGCAGAAAATCCAGTCGCCGTACTGCCCGAGCGTGGTCCAGGTCTTCTGGCCGTTGACGAGGTAGTAGTCGCCCTTTCTTTCGGCGCGGGTCTTGACCGAGGCCAGGTCGGAACCCGAGCCGGGTTCGCTGTAACCCTGGCTCCACCACACCTCGCCGCTCATGATGCCCGGCAGGAAGCGCTGCTGCTGCTCGCGGTTGCCGAAAGCCATGATCACGGGCGCCACCATGACCGGCCCGAACGGGATGACGCGAGGCGCGCCAGCGAGCGCGGTTTCTTCCTCGAACAGGTGCTTCTGGATCGCGTTCCAGCCCGGGCCGCCGAATTCCTTCGGCCAAGCCCAGCCATGCCAACCCTGCTTGCCGAGAATGCGCGCCCAGCGCTGCAGGTCGGACTTGTCGAGGCGCAGCGCGTTGTGGACCTTGTGGCTGATGTCCTTCGGCAGGTTCTCACCCACCCAGGCACGAATCTGCGAGCGGAAGGCCTGTTCTTCGGGCGTGAAGTCGAGGTTCATCGTCGTTTGTCTCCTGGGCACGCCCGCGCGCTCGTTTGGCGGCGGATCTAACCATCGTTTTAGCACGCCGTCAGCGCTTTCCCTGTCCCTGCGGCGACGTGCAGGGCGTACCGGCCGCCGGCTAATCGCGGAAGTTCGTGAACGAGAGCGGCGCGTCCGCCGCGTCTTGCCGGATCAGTGCCATCGCCGCCTGCAGGTCGTCGCGCTTGGCGCCGGTGATGCGAACCACGTCGCCCTGGATTGCCGCCTGCACCTTGATCTTGCTCTGCTTGACGAGTTGCTGGAGCTTCTTGGCGGTTTCCGAGTCGATGCCGTTCTTGACGGTGATCGCCTGCTTGACCTTGTCGCCGCCGATCTTCTCGATCTTCGCGCTGCGGTCGAGAAAGCGGATGTCGACGCTGCGCTTGGTTAGCTTGGCGAGCAGGACGTCGAGCACCTGGCCGATCTGAAAATCGCTGTCGGCCCAGACCGTCAGCTCCTTTTCCTTCAACTCGACCTTGGCGGACGAGCCTTTGAAATCGAAGCGCGTGCCGATTTCCTTCGCGGTCTGGTCGACCGCATTGCGCACTTCGACGAGATCGGGTTCGAGGACGGTGTCGAAACTGGGCATCGGTTCGGTGAAAAGGGTAGGGGGCGGACCCGGTGGGCACGGCTGAACGACAGGATAGCCCAGTGGGTCAGGCGCTTTCCGGGTGCCATCGAGAGGCGTCGAGGGCACCGGGGCCTCTCGGTGCCGCAGCGCGCCTGGTCCGTCAAAATCCGCCGATGCAAGTCGAGACGGGCGTCAGCCTGCGGCCCTACAACAGCTTCGGTCTGCCGGCGGTGGCGGGCAGGCTGGTGCGCATCGCCAGCGAGGCCGACGTGCGGCGCGTCGTCGACGATCCGACGCTCGGCCTGGCGCCGAAGTTCGTGCTCGGCGGCGGCAGCAACATCGTGCTGACGAAGGACATGCCGCAGACCGTGCTGAAGGTCGAGGTGCGCGGCGTGCGGCTGGTCGAGGATCGGCCGGATGCGCTGATCGTCGAGGCCGGCGCCGGCGAGCCGTGGCCCGAGTTCGTCGAGCAGACGCTGGCCAACGGCTGGCCGGGGCTCGAGAACCTCGCGCTCATGCCGGGGAGCGTCGGCGCCGCGCCGGTGCAGAACATCGGCGCTTACGGCGTCGAGCTGAAAGACCGCTTCGAGTCGCTCGATTGCGTCGATCTCGTCACCGGGCGCACCTCGACGCTTCGCGCCGAGCGCTGCGAGTTCGGCTATCGCGACAGCGTCTTCAAGCACGCGCTCGCGAATCGCACCGTGATCACGCGTGTGCGCTTTCGCTTGCCCAAACCCTGGCGACCGGTGCTGGGTTACCTCGACCTCGATCGCAAGGTCACCGAAACCGGCATCGCCGAACCGACGCCGCGCCAGGTCGCCGACTGGATCGTCCAGATCCGCCGCCACAAGCTTCCCGACCCGGCCGCCGTTGGCAACGCCGGCAGCTTCTTCAAGAACCCGATCGTCACACCCGAGCAATGCCGCGACATCATCGGTCGCGACCCGGCGGTGGTGCACTACCCGCTGGCCGACGGCAGCATCAAGCTCGCCGCCGGCTGGCTGATCGACGCCTGCGGCTGGAAGGGCAAATCGGTCGGCCAAGCGGCCGTCTACGAAAAGCAGGCGCTGGTGCTGGTCAACCGCGGCGGCGCCATCGGCTCGGAAGTGATGCTGCTGGCGGGGGCGATCCAGGAGAGCGTGTACGGGCGCTTCGGGATTCGGCTCGAGCCGGAACCCTTGATCGTGTGAGCGCCTGGCGCAGGTGTTGATGCGCGTCGGCGACGCTGGCGCCGCTGCCTTTGGCGCGCTCGCGCCAGCGTCGCCGCTTGACCAGCGTCACGAGCACCGTGGCGATACACATGGCCGTGTTGCCGGCGTTGAGCGCCGCGCCGAGGAGGTCGTGCTGGAACAGTCCCATGTAGACCGATGTGGACAGATTGGCGCAGATCCAGCTGCACCAGGTGCCCAGGTTGATTCCGGAACAGCCGTGTTCATCTCTCCAGCAAGTCCGCAATTGCGGCAGGTAGAGCAGGATTCGCATGCTATTGAAAGCGACGAAGCTTATTGCGACCAGCGACATCCCGGCGATCGAGAGCGCGGACGCTCCGTCCGACCGCCAAGCCATGATCTGGGTAACCACATCCTGCATCGCAACTTCCTTCGGCCGCCAGTGCAATCCACGCATAGATGAGTTTGCGACCCGGCACGTGACAGATCGGTGGCGGATGGCACCTGGCCTCCACTAACAAGGGGAAACGCGGGAAGCGGCCGCATTCGGGTGCGGGCGGCGCCGGCGAAGCGAACGAGCGGCGCGGAAGGTCAGGGCCCGTCCGTCAGCGCCCGATACAAAGCCTGTGTCTCCGCTGTCGAATTGACCCGTGCGGCGCCAGCATCGTGCGCCGGCAGCGCTGGTAGACGGCGAGCGAGTCGGACCGCCGGCCGAGTCGCGTGTGGCGCGCATCGGGCGCCGGTAGCAGCCTTCGGCGAGCGGCTCGACCTCGATGGCGCGCAGCCAGCAATCGCCTGCGGCACGCCAGTCGCCCGCCTGTTCGAGCAGGTCGGCGACGCGCTCGGCCAAGGCGACGAAATGCACGTGCATGCGCTCGCAATACGCGGTGGCCCATGCGCCCGATTCCCCCGTCGAGAAACGGCCGCGGTAGCGGTCCATCGCGCGCTCGAGGCCGGCGCGATCGGTCGTGCCGAGCCGGTGCGCAACGCGGTCGAAGGAGATGCAGTCGACCCAGACCCTGCGCGGATCGAACTGCACGCGAAGGTTCGCGACCCGTGCGTCTTCGTGGCCGGGCAGCTTGCGCAGCCGGTGCAGGGTGGTGCGAAAGGCCGGGTCGGCGGCGTCGCCGTCGGTGTCGGGCCGGAGGGCGTCGATCACGCGCTCCTGGCTGACCGCCTGGCCACCAAATGCGCACAGGCAACCGAGCAACTTCAGCGGCATCGCCTGCCCGATCCCGCGTGCAGCGGCGATGTGGGCAGTGACATGAACGCTGGTATCGAGGCGAAAGGGCGGTCGACGACGCCTTCGCGGGGTCGCCTGTCCGAGCTCGTCGAGGCGCGCGAGTTGGCGCGGACGGCGCATCGCGCAGTGGCCGCGCGGGCGGACCACCATGGCCGGAAGGCAGGCGGGTGCCAAGAGCGGGTTCGGTGGCCCGAGTATCCGGCCGATCGAGCCGCACGGAGGGTGCCGGCGCACGACAGAACGAAGCCCTGGGTCGCGGTAAGCGGCTTCCAGCGCTCGATGTTCGACGCCTCGCAAGCGCCGACGCGCCGCATCCTCAATCTAGACGATGGCACCGCCGCATCTGTCACCTGTCGGTAACTCCGCCGGGCAGACACTCGGGCTAACCCGATCGGGCGGCTCGGTCGGCGCAGACCTCGACAGGTGTCGCGTTCGGCGCTTAGCCGCCCGTTCGACCGCTCGGCCGCCGCCGCATTCCCAACTTATCGACGCTGGCGATGACGCTTCGGTCGAGCCCGTCGTCGGAGGAAACGCGATGTCCAACTTCCTGATGCTCGTCGCCTGCCTGACCGCGGGGCTCTTGCTGAGGCGCTTCAAGCGGCTTCCCGAGCAGGCGCACGTGGCGATCAACACGATCATCCTGCACGTCTCATTGCCGGCGGTCACGCTGCGCTACCTGCATCGGTTTCCGTTCGACATCGGTCAGTTGTGGCCGGTGTTGATGCCATGGGCCCTGTTCATCATCGGCGCAGCCACGTTCTTCCTGCTCGGCCGCTGGCTCCGGCTGCCGGCTGCCACCGTCGGCGCGCTGACGCTCGTCGGCGGCTTCGGCAACACGTCGTTCGTCGGCCTGCCGATGATCGAGACGCTGCAAGGCAGCGACGGTCTGGGCCTCGGGCTGCTGATCGATCAGCTCGGCTCGTACCTCGCGCTGTCGACCCTCGGCATTGCCGCAGCCGCGTGGTACGCGGCCGACGGCCCGGTTCGGCCGATGCAGATGGCCCGCAGGATCGCGACCTTTCCGCCGTTCGTGGCGCTGGTGGTCGCGCTGTTGCTCGTTCCACTGCCGTTTCCGCCGGTTCTGGACCGCACGCTGCTGCGCATCGGCGACACCCTGGCGCCGCTCGCGCTGCTTTCGGTGGGCCTGCAACTGCGGTTCGACGCGTTGTTGCAGCATCGCCGGATGCTCTGCCTTGGGCTGGGCTACAAGCTGCTGGTGTGCCCGGCGCTCGTCGTCGCACTGATGTGGTTGCGCGGCGCCGACGCCAGCATGATCAACAGCGTCAGCGTGATCGAAGCAGCGATGCCGCCGATGATCGGCGCGGCAATCGTGGCCTCGCAGGCCAACCTGGCACCCCGGCTGGTCTCGATGATGGTCGGGCTCGGCATTCCGCTCGGTCTGCTGACCGCGCCGGCCTGGTTCTGGCTCTTCGGGGCTGTCAGCGGTTGATCGCTGAAAGGCCCGGGCTCTGTAGAGTCAAAAAAGGCCGGCGACGACTGGATCGACAGCGTCTCTAATGGGTATCCATCCGGACCTTCATGAGCCGGACGGCCGTGGTCACGCTGCGATTCAAAATGTGAACGGCTTCGAGAGCGCCAGATAGAAACCCCGCCGCGGCCCGTACTGCGGCGCGCCGACGCCGATGCCGCTGCCGTCGCGAAGCTGGTAGCTGCGGTCGAAGAGGTTGATCACCGCGAGCCGCACATCGAAGCGGCCGAAGGGCGTGGCGCTGTCGAAGTTCTGCGTCAGCGCGACGTTGGTCTGCAGGTAGCTCGGCAGGTGCTCGGTGTTCGCGAAGCCGCGGCGCAGGCCGCTGCCGTAGATCAGGTCGCCCCCGAGGCTCGTCGCGGTAGCGAACCGATACGACACGCCGGCCGAAGCGGCGATCGTCTGCTCGTGGTCCAGGTGCACCCAGTGGTTCGACACGTAGGCGAGCTCGTCGGCGTCGAAATTGAACTGGCCGGTCTCGATGCCCTTGCCGCGTGCCGCACCGACCGCGAGGTTGGCATAGGCGTTCCAGCGCCTGTCCTTGTACGCCCCGGTGAACTCGATGCCGTAGATCTTGCCTTTCTCGTAATTGAAGGCGGAGAAGATCAGCGCATTGCCGAACTGCCCTTCGTCCTGCAAATGGCGCACCTGGCGGTAATAGGCATCGGCGCCGAGCGTGATCTCGGGCGTGAGCTGGTGCGAGACGCCGACGTCGAAGTAATTCGAACGTTCCGAGCGCACCGCCGTGTTGGCATCCGACGGTAGCGCGTTGGTCGTGCCGATGAATCGCTGTACGGACGTGGTGTCGATCTTCTCGGTCGGCGGCGGCGTGAAGTAGCGGGCGTAACCGGCATGCACCCGGGTGTCGCGGCCGAGCTGGTAGACGAGGCCGAGGCGCGGGCTCCACTGCGACTCGTCGACCACCGTCGCCACCTTGTCGTAGCGCACGCCGTAGTTGACCGTCAGCGCCGGCGTGGCCTGCCACTCGTCCTGCAGGTAGATGCCGTAGAGGTGGCCGCGGAGGCGGCTGTCGTCCTGGATGGAGAGCGGGACGTTGCTGGTCTGCGTGCCGTCGTCGGCCGCCGGGAAGACGGTCGAGCTGTTGTCGACCGTGCTGTGCTCGCGCTGCGCGAAGAGCCCGGCGCGTAGCGTGTGGTCGGCGCCGAGCTGCTGGCTGGCATCGAGCTGGAGGCCGTAGGCGGCGTTCTTCCGCCGCACGTCGGCGGCGACGCCGTTGTAGGTGAGGTCGCTCACCGGGTCAGGAAGATAGTGGACGCGGCTGTTGCGGTTGAAGAGCGACACCTGCACCCCGGTGCCGCTCGCCAGGCTCGTCTGGAAGCTCAGCACCTGGAAGTCGTTGTGCTCGCGCTGCCTGGCGTCGAGGTTCAACGAATCCGGCGGCGTGGCGCCAGCCAGGTCGAAGGCCGGCGTTTCGTTGGGAACGTTCGGAATCTGGAAGCGGCTCGCCGCGCTGCCGAGGATCAGGCTGACGCGGCTCGACTCGCCCAGCAGGTAGCTCAGGTAGGCAAAGCCCTTGGCCTGGTGCGTGTCGTCGTGGACCGCGTTGCGGTCCGGGGTCGGGTTCTCGACGCCGATCTGGTTCTTCATGTACGAGCCGGTCAGGAACCATTGCAGCTTGCCCGCGCTGCCGCCGATCTCGAGGCTCGGCTCGACGTGCCCGCGGCTGCCGACCAGGAGGTCGATGCTGCCGCCGTTGGCGAGGTCGGTTCCTTTGGTGCGGATGTCGACGATGCCGGCGGTGCGGTAGCCGTATTGCGCCGGCAGGGCGCCGGTCAGGAGGTTGATGCGGTCGGCGAAGCGGGTGTCGAGCACCTGGCCGAAGCCGCTGATCGATTCCGGGATCACGACGCCGTCAATGCGGTATTGCAGGTTGGAATGGTCGCCGCGGACATGCAGCTGACCGTACGAATCGCCGACCACCCCGGGCGCCTGCAGCAGCACCTGATTGAGCGGCGTGGCATCGCCGAGCGGCAGCTTCCCGATGTCGGTCCGGTCGAAGCGGTAGACGGTGCTGCCGGTTTCGGGTGAGAGCAGATTCCGGGCGGCGTCGAGGCGCTGGCGAGCGCCCCTGACTTCGACGCGGCCGAGGTCGGCGGCAGGCGCAGGCACGGCGGCGCTCGCGGGCGGGGAGGGCGGGGTGCTGGCCGAGGTCGCAGGGGCTGCGGGGGCGGCTTGCGCCAGGGTCGGGTCGGCGGCGTGCGCGTGCACGCCGGCGAGGCACAGCGCGGCGGCGCTGGCCAGGGAGGTCGACTTGAACATGGATGATCCTGATCGAGAGCGGTGGGCGCGCGCGCCGGCCGGCGCGCTGCGTCGTGAAAAACAAGCTCAGGTCAGGATCGTTGGCGGGGCCCTCGAACGGAACGCCAGCCGCGGCGGGGCACGCGCCGCTGCCACGCTGACTGCTTCGAGCGGCGCGTGCTGCGCCGCGCTCGGCAGGAGCAAGGACGCGCCGGTCGCAACCGCGGCGCCGAGCGCGCCGAGCTGAACGCACTCGTCGCAGTGGTGCGAGGGCGCCGGGCTCTGGCTCGCCTTGGCCTGCGTCGCCTCGATGGCGTGCGAGAGCCAGTGGAGCGAAGCCGTCTGCTGCGCCAGCAGGAACGCCAGCGCGAGCAGAACGCGCGCGGCGAGGCTTCGGGCGAGCGGAGCGGGCGAGCGCATTGGCGAAAGGTCGAGGCGGCGGGGTTCAGTCAGCCGGATCCGGCTTTGCGAGCCGGAGCAACTCGCCCGCGCCGCCGCCGGCGAGCAGGCCGGTGCGCGCATACACGCCGAGCTTGGCCCGGGTGTCGGCGATGTCGAGGTTGCGCATCGTCAACTGGCCGATCCGATCCTGCGGCGAAAACGTCGACTCGCCTTTTTCCATTGTCAGCCGCTCGGGCGCGTAGCTGAGGTTGGGCGACTCGGTGTTCAGCAGCGAGTAGTCGTTGCCACGGCGCAGTTCGAGCGTCACCTCGCCGGTGACCGCACTCGCGATCCAGCGCTGCGCCGTCTCGCGCAGCATGATCGCCTGGGGATCGAACCAGCGGCCCTGGTAGAGCAGCCGGCCGAGGCGCCGGCCGTTGTCGCGGTACTGCTCGATGGTGTCTTCGTTGTGGATGCCGGTGACGAGCCGCTCGTAGGCGATGAAGAGCAGCGCCAGGCCTGGCGCCTCGTAGATGCCGCGGCTCTTGGCCTCGATGATGCGGTTCTCGATCTGGTCGCTCATGCCGAGTCCATGACGGCCGCCGATGCGGTTGGCCTCGAGGAGCAGGTCGACCGGGTTGCCGAAGCTCATGCCGTTCAGCGCCACCGGCCGACCTTCCTCGAAGCGGACCGACACCGTTTCGCGCGCCACCGCGACCTCGTCGCGCCAGAAGGCGACGCCCATGATCGGGTTCACGGTGGCGATCCCGCTCGACAGCTGCTCGAGGTCTTTGGCCTCGTGCGTCGCGCCCAGCATGTTCGAGTCGGTCGAATAGGCTTTCTCGGCCGACATCTTGTAGTGAAAGCCCGCCTGGGTCATGAAGGCCGACATCTCGGCCCGGCCGCCGAGTTCGTCGATGAACAGCTGGTCGAGCCACGGTTTGTAGATTTTTAGCGACGGATTCGCGAGCAGCCCGTAGCGGTAGAAGCGCTCGATGTCGTTGCCCTTGTAGGTGCTGCCGTCGCCCCAGATGTCGACCTCGTCCTCGCGCATCGCCGCGACCAGCATCGTGCCGGTCACCGCGCGGCCGAGCGGGGTGGTGTTGTAGTAGGTCAGGCCGCCGGTCGAGATGTGGAAGGCGCCGCTCTGCAGCGCGGCGATGCCCTCGGCGACGAGCTGTGCCCGGCAGTCGACCAGACGTGCCTTCTCGGCGCCGTATTCCAGCGCCTTC
This sequence comes from uncultured Rhizobacter sp., assembly GCA_964236915.1. Taxonomy (GTDB): domain Bacteria; phylum Pseudomonadota; class Gammaproteobacteria; order Burkholderiales; family Burkholderiaceae_C; genus LMDS01. The sequence goes on along the minus strand of CAXSGM010000006.1, from coordinate 35,247 downwards.
TTTGGAATCGCGTCGTAGTCGGCTTCGTCGGGCTGACCGAGGTTCGCCGTGTAGGCGTAAGGAACCGCGCCCTTGCTCCGCATCCAGTGCAGCGCCGCGCTGGTGTCGAGCCCCCCGGAGAACGCGATGCCGACTTTCTGGCCGATGGGAAGGTGCTGCAGGATCGCGGCCATGGGTACAGCTCGAAGGCGTTGCGGAACGACCGCGGCATTCTAGGTGGGGCGCCTTGCTGCGCCGCTGACCGACGGAGGTGGTCGGCGCTGTCGGAACACCGTCGGAGAGGCATGGCATCCTCGCCGGATGAACATCGGTTTGGCATCGACGGACTGCGCGATCTCCCCGCAAGGCCGCGGCGTGGAACAAAACGGCAGAGCCTGGCGATGACGCGAGCTGCGCCTGCCGACGGCCAGCGCGCCGCCCGGATCGTGATTCTCGCGGCCGTCTCGGCGGCGCTTCACGTTGGCAAGTTGCCGGCGGCGCTGCCGGTTTTGCGCGAGGCGCTCGGCATCTCGCTGCTGCAGGCCGGCTTTCTGCTGTCCCTGGTGCAACTCGCGGGCATGACGCTCGGCCTCGGGGTCGGCCTCCTCGCCGACACCTTCGGTCTGCGGCGCGGCATGCTGCTCGGCCTGGTCGTGCTCGGCGCGGCGAGCCTCGCGGGCGGCTGGGCGCGCACGCCGTCGATGCTGCTCGTGCTGCGCGCCATCGAAGGTGTCGGCTTCCTGCTCACGGTGACCCCGGGGCCGAGCCTCATCCGCCGGCTCGTCGGCGCCGAGGCCGACCGGGCGATGGGCCTGTGGGGCGCTTACATGCCGCTCGGGACCGCGCTCGCGCTGCTGCTGACGCCGGTGGCGATCGCGGCGATCGGATGGACCGGCTGGTGGTGGCTGCTGGGCGGCGCGACGCTCGCCATGGCGGCGCTGTTGCGGGCGGCGGTACCGGCGGATGCGAGCACCGGTGCCTTGCCTCCCACGGCGGCGGCGCCCGCCGCGCCCATAGTGCCCGCTTCGCCCCCCGCGTCTCTAGCGGCGCGCGGCGGCGCTGCGTCGGGGCGCGGCGGGCGACGTGTCGACCTCGGTCGCCTCGGTGCGCTGGCGCGTCTCACCCTCACTTCGGCCGGCCCCTGGAGCCTGGCGCTGACGTTCGGTGCCTATGCCGGCCAGTGGTTCGCGGTGCTCGGGTTCCTGCCGTCGATTTATGCGCAGGCGGGCGTTTCGCCGTTGCAGGGCGGCGTGCTGACGGCGCTTGTCGCCGCGGTCAACATGGTGGGAAACATCGCCGCGGGGCGCCTGCTGCAGCGCGGCGTTCCGGCGCCCCGGCTGCTGCGGACCGCCTTCGTGACGATGGCGGTCGGCGCCGCCGCCGCCTACCTGCCCTGGTTCGCCGACGTGCCGGCGCTGCGCTTCGCTGCGCTGCTGCTGTTTTCGATGGTCGGCGGTCTGGTGCCGGGGACGCTTTTCGCCCTTTCGATGCGGCTCGCGCCGGATGCCCGCGCCGTCTCGACCACCGTCGGCTGGATGCAGCAATGCTCGGCGTTCGGCCAGTTCGTCGCGCCGCCGATCGTCGCCTGGGTCGCGCATCGCGTCGGCGGCTGGGAATGGACCTGGGTCGTGACCGGGGCGATGGCCGCCGCGGGCCTGCTGCTCAGCGTCTGGATCGCGCGCCTGCTGGCGACGCGCGCGGCGCGGGCAACGCCCGGCGCTCAGCCGTGAACCGACGACAGGAATTGCCGCAGTTCCGGCGTCTTCGGCGCGCTGAAGATCGCGTCGGGCGGTCCGATCTCGTGGATGCGCCCGGCGTGCATGAAGACCAGCCGGTCGCACACCTTCCTGGCGAAGTTCATCTCGTGAGTGACCATCAGCAGGGTCATCCCTTCCTCGGCGAGCGACTCGACGACCCGCAGTACCTCGCCGACGAGTTCAGGGTCGAGTGCCGAGGTGATCTCGTCGCAGAGCAGCACGGCCGGCTCCATCGCCAGCGCGCGGGCGATCGCGACGCGCTGCTGCTGGCCGCCCGAGAGCTGATCGGGATGCGCGTCGAATTTCTCGCCCAGGCCGACGCGGGCGAGCAGCTTTTTCGCCTGCTCGGCGGCGGCGGCGGCGTTCGACTTCCTGACCAGCGTCGGCGCCAGCATCACGTTCCTGCCGACCGTCAGGTGCGGGAAAAGGTTGAAGCCCTGAAAAATCATGCCGACCCGCTGGCGCAGGACGCGCATGGCCTGCGCGTCGCCGTTCAGCAGCGGATTGCCGTCGACGCTCAGGCTGCCTTCGTCGAACGCCTCGAGGCCGTTGACGCAGCGCAGCAGCGTGCTCTTTCCCGAGCCGCTCTTGCCGATGATCGCGATCACCTCGCCGGGCTGGACCGAGAGGTCGATGCCCTTCAGCACCTCGTTCGTGCCGAAGCGCTTCTTCAGTCCGCGGATCTCGACGATGCCGATGGTCATGGCGAATGCTTTCTGCGGCCCGAGCTCTGGGGGGCTAACGGCGCGAGTGGAGTTTCCGCTCGAGCGACCTGGCGTAGAGGGAGACAGGGAAACAGATCAGGAAGTACATCGCCGCGACGCAGGCATACACGGTGAACGGTCGGAAGGTGGCGTTCGTGATCATCGTGCCGGCCTTCGTCAACTCGACGAAGCCGATGACCGAGGCGAGCGCTGTGCCCTTGATGACCTGCACCAAAAAACCGACCGTCGGCGGCACCGCCACGCGCAGCGCCTGCGGCCCGATCACGAAGCGCAGCTGCTCGCCGAGGTTCAGGGCCAACGCCGACGACGCCTCCCACTGGCCCTTCGGCACCGCGTCGATCGAGCCGCGCCAGATCTCGGTCAGGAACGCGCTCGCATAGGCGGTCAGCGCCAGCGCCGCGGCGACCCATGGCGAGACGTTGATGCCCAGAAGCCCGAGCCCGAAGTAGGCGAGAAAGAGCTGCATCAGGAGCGGCGTGCCCTGGAACACCTGCACGTAGCCGGCGACGATCGTTGCGGCGCCCGGCCATTTCGCAATGCGTGCGATCAGCAAAGCGAGCCCGACAAGGCCACCGCCGACGAACGCGATCAGCGAAAGCAGCACCGTCCAGCGGGCCGCGAGCAGGAGGTTCCTGACAATGTCCCAAAGCGAGAAGTCGACCATGCGAGGCGTGTGGCTCGCGCTTTAGCGACCGAAGACGAAGCGCGGACCGGCCCAGTTCAGCAGCCGTCGCAGCAGGATCGCCAGCACGAGGTACATGGCCGTGCCGATGAGAAAGGCCTCGAACGCCCTGAAATTCCGCGACGCGATCAGGTTCACCTCGTACTGCAACTCGGGCGTCGAGATCTGCCCGCAGACCGCCGAGCCGAGCATCACGATCAAGATCTGGCTGACGAGCGCGGGCCAGACCCGTTTCAGCGCGGGCGGCAGCACGACGCGGGTGAACACCTGCAGCTCGCTCATCGCCAGGCTCAGCGCGGCCTCGATCTGGCCTCTGGGGGTGGTCGCGATGCCAGCACGTGCGATTTCGGCCGCGTAGGCACCGAGGTTCACGACCATCGCCAACACCGAGGCAAGCTCGGGCGAGAGCTTTATGCCGATGCCCGGCAAGCCGAAGAAGATGAAGAACAGCTGGACGATGAACGGCGTATTGCGGATCGCCTCGACGTAACCGCCGGCGAGCGGGCGCGCCCAAGCGGGCCCGTGCAGCCGCGCCCAGGCGCAGACGATGCCGAGGCCCACGCCAAGCGGCGCGGCGATGCCGGTCAGCACCAGCGTCGCCGCCGCGCCCCTCAGCAGCAGCGGCCACTCGACCAGGACCGCGCTGAAGTCGAGCGAAATCACGCGCCGCGACCCGGCACGGGCCCGGCAAACGGCTCGGTCACGTCGGAAGATCGCCCATCGGGCGGCCGAGCCACTTCAGGCAGAGCTTGTTGATCTCGCCCGAGTTCCTGGCCTCGGTGACGATCTCGTTGACCTTGGTTCGCAGCCGGTCTTCGCCCTTGGCGATGCCGATGAAGTTCGGCGAATCCTTCAGCAGCAGCTTGAACTCCGTGCTCACCCCCGGGTTCTTTGCCGCGAAGTTGCCGGCGACCGAGGCACCGACGCCCATCAGTTGAACCTGGCCGGCGCCGTAGGCCGAGACGGTCGCGTTCATGTCCTCGAAGCGCTTGATGTCGGCGCCCGACGGGGCGATCTTCGAGACCTCCTGGTCCTCCATCGCGCCGCGCGTCACGCCGATCGTCTTGCCGTTGAGATCGGCGGCGGTCTTGACGAGGAGCGATTTGGGCCCGAACACGGCCTGAAAGAAAGGCGAGTAGGCGATCGAAAAATCGATCACCTTCTCCCGCTCCGGGTTCTTGCCGAGCGTCGAGATCACCAGGTCGGCCTTCTTCGTCTGCAGGTAGGGCACGCGGTTCGCGCTCGTCACCGGCACGAGCTCGACCTTCACGCCGATCTTCCTGCCGATCATCTCGGCGACATCGATGTCGAGGCCTTGCGGTTTCAGGTCGGTGCCGACGAAGCCGTAGGGCGCCGAATCGGTCGGGACCGCGACGACCAGCAGCTTCCTGGCCAGCACGTCGTCGAGCTGGTCGGCCCACGCCCGGCCGATGAACGCCGGCGTGAGCGCGGCCGTTGTCAATGCAAGCGCCCCGAGGGTGCGAAGGATCGAGCGCTTCTTCATCGGTTGTCTTTCCGTCGACGGGAGGGCAAACGAACGCGCGCTGATCGGCGCGTCCGTACGGAAGCGGAGAGATCGCAAGGGATGTGCCAACTGCCGCCGGAGCGGCGGCGTTCCTCTGCCGGCGCGTGGCGCGGCTCAGGCAGCGCTGACCGCGCGTTTGGCCTCGGGACCCAACGGTGCGCGCAGCCGCATCAGCGTGCGCTGCAAGACCCTGGCGTCGGAACTTGCCCGGTGCCGCGGCAGCCGCATCTCGGTCGCGATCTGGCCTTTGACGATGGTCCAGAACGCCGCCTCTTGCTCGCTCAGCAACTTGCGGAGGTTCTCGAGGCGGAACGAGGGCGTCAGGCCGGCGGCGTCGTAGAGCACGTTGAGCCACACGTAGTCGTGCGCCCAGCCGTCGCAATAGACGGTTCGGCCGCACAGCCGTTCGTTCAGCTGGCGCGCGACCTCCTCGACCTCCCGGCCGTGCTGCACGACGGTCTTCAAGGCGATCTTGTGGACCTTCTCGGCCCCGGGATCCCAATGCGTCCAGTGCGGCGCCGGCCGGATCAGCGTGCAGTAGCTGGCGCCGTCCGGCAGCACGAAACCGACCTCGACCGGGTAGCTGTCGCGGCCGAAGCCCGAGGCCTCGATGTCGATCACCGCGGGCGGGTCTGGCTCGGAAACGAGTCCGACGGGGGAGTGCGGGGCGCCGGCCATCGCATCGAGGATAGGCGCGGGGCCGCATCGGCGGTGCTCCGGGCAGGCCGCCGAAACCGCGTCAATTCGGACCACCGCGGGCGGCGGCGCTGGCGCGGCTTCGGGTTCCCGCCGTGGAAGCGGGGCGCTTTCTTCGCTATACCGTGCCGACGGGCTGCCGCGTGTCGCGGCGCCAAACGGCTTCGGCCTCGCACCCATGTCCGCCATCACCGCTGATCCGCATACCGACGACGTCCCCGCCGACCGGCCGCATTTCCGCATCTGGCCGAAGCGCCTGCCGCGCCGTCTGGCGATTCCGGAGACGACGCTCTGGTTCAACCTCGAGGTTTCGGCGGCGCGCTTTCCCGAGAAGGCCGCTTACCTCTTCTTCGGCCGGCCAATGACGTACGGCGAGCTGAAGCGTCAGGCCGAGGCGGTGGCCGGCTGGCTCCAAAGCGTCGGCGTGCGCGCCGGCGAGCGCGTCGCGATCTTCATGCAGAACTGCCCGCAGTACGCCGTCGCCTACTACGGCATCCTGCGCGCCAACGCGGTCGTGGTGCCGGTGAACCCGATGAACCGCAGCGACGAGTTCGGGCACTACATCAGCGACCCGGCGACGCGGGTCGTGATCTGCACCGCCGACCTCGCGGCGATCGTCGCCGGCGCGAACGCCGCCTTGCCGGCCGACGCGCGCCTCGCGCGCCTTCTCGTCACCCGCTTCACCGACGCGATGCCTGAAGGCGGGATCGACCCGTCGCTTGCGCCTGCGCCGGCGATGGTGGCGTGGCTCATGGCCGACCCGCCACTGCCGGCAGGCTGCGAGCGCTGGCTCGACGTGCTCGCGACCGCCCATCGCCCTGGCCCGTTCACTGCCGCGCGCGACGACCTGGCGATGCTGCCGTACACCTCGGGGACGACCGGTCTGCCGAAGGGCTGCATCCACACCCATCGCACGCTGATGGCGAACGCGGTCGGCGGTGGCGCCTGGTCGCACACCACGCCGGAGACGGTGACGCTCGCGGTGGTGCCGATGTTCCACATCACTGGGATGCTGTATGGCGTGCTCGGCAACGTCTACGCCGGCGTCACCAGCGTTCTAATGCCGCGCTGGGACCGCGAACTCGCCGGCCGACTGATCTCGGCCTACCGGGTGACGCACTGGACCTGCGTGCCGACGATGATCATCGATCTGTTCGGCAGCCCGAACTACAAGAGTTTCGACCTGACGAGCCTGCAGTACCTCTCGGGCGGCGGCGCGGCGATGCCCGAGGCAGTCGCCAAGCGCCTGTCCGACGAATTCGGCCTCACCTTTGCCGAGGGCTACGGCCTCACCGAAACCGCCGCGCCGACGCACGCCAACCCACCCGAGCGCGCAAAGCTGCAGTGCCTGGGCATTCCGATCTTCGGTGTCGATTCGCGCATCGTCGACCCGGCGACGCTCGCCGAGCTGCCGGGCGGCGAGGTGGGCGAGATCGTCAGCCGCGGTCCGATGCTGTTCAAGGGCTACTGGGGCCACGCGGAAGCGACACGCGCCGCGTTCGTCGAGGTCGACGGCCACACGTTCTTCCGCACCGGCGACCTCGGCCGCATGGACGAGGAGGGTTACTTCTTCATCACCGACCGGCTGAAGCGGATGATCAATGCGAGCGGCTTCAAGGTCTGGCCGGCCGAAGTCGAGGCCCTGCTGTACCGCCATCCCGCGGTTCAGGAGGCCTGCGTGATCGGCGCCCGGGACGCCTACCGCGGCGAAACCGTGAAGGCGATCGTCGTCCTGCGCGCCGAGGCGCAGGGCCGCACGACCGAGGCCGAGATCGTCGCCTGGGCGCGCGAGCACATGGCAGCGTACAAGGCGCCGAAGCTCGTCGAATTCGCCGAGTCGTTGCCGAAGTCGGGTTCCGGCAAGGTGATGTGGCGGCTCTTGCAAGACCGCGAGGCCGAGGCTGCCGCCGCCCGCTCGGGTGCGTCCGCGGTGGCAGGGTGAGGGGCCGCGCTCGCGCATGATCGCCTTCGATCGCGCCGCCGGGTTCCATCTCCAGCGCCTCGACGACGCGTTCTACGACGATCCGTTCCCATCTACCGGGCGTTGCCAGAGCATGCGCCCGTGAAGCGAATGCTCGACGGCAGCGTATTCCTGACCCGCTACGCTGACATCGTCGTGGTCTACAACGATCCGGTCACCTTTAATTCGGAAAAGCGCGCCGAATTCGGGCAGAAAATTGCACACCGGGTGGGGTGCCTGATCGACGGGCGCTGACGCCGAAGCACATCGCGGCGATGGAGCCGGCGCTCGATGTCAGCGTAGCGGGTCAGGCCCGACGGCAGCGGATTCCGTCGCCCAGGTCGACCGGCTGCTCGACGGCATCGACCGGGCGCGGAACGGCGAAGCGATCGACCTGATCGAGGATTTGCCGGTCCTGCGCTGTCTCGAACGACAACCTACGGAGACGACCTTCATGCCCCTTCGCTCGCCTTGCCCACTCACGATCGCCACGGTGCTGGCACTTCTGCTCGGCCTCGCGTCGCCCGTCGCGCTTGCCCAGATCAGGATCGGCGTCACCGTGTCGACCACCGGGCAGGCGGTTTCCCTCGGCATTCCCTAGAAGCACACGGTTCCGCTCCTGCCGAAGACGAACGCCGGGCAGACCGTCGAGTACATCGTGCTCGACGACGCCAGCGACCCGAGCGCCGCCGTCGTCAACATCAGGCGCCTGACGCTCGAAGAGAAGCTCGACGCGATCATCAGCTCGACGACGACACCGAGCTCCCTCGCGTTGATCGACGCCGTTGCCGAAAGCGGCACGCCGACGATTTCGCTCGCCTCGTCGGCTACGATCATCGAGCCGATGATCCCGAAGAAGGCCTGGGTGTTCAAGACGCCGCAGACCGACACGATGATGGGTGCTGGCGATCGTCGAGCACGCCGCGGACTGCGGTGTCACGACCTTGGGCTCCATCGGCTTCAACGATGCGCTCGGCGAGGCGTTCGATGCCGAATCGAGAAATTCGCTTTGCTGCGGAAGATCCGCATCGTGACCAACGAGCGCGTTTCGCACCGCGCGATACCAGCGGTGCTCCCGGCACATGCCTCGGCCGAGCGCGGGTGCAAGGGTCGTCTGTATTTCAACCACGGCGTGGCGAACAACGATTTCCTGCGCGTCGGCGGCAAAGATCTCGAAGGTGCGTTCCTGCCGACCAGCCCGGTGCTCGTCGCCGCGGCGTTGCCGGCGGGGCATCCGGCCAGGCGCAGGCGATCGACTACGCAAGGCGCTACGAAGCCGCATACGGCGCTGGGAGCGTCTCAGCGTTCGGGGACTACACCTGGGACGATGGCCGGTTGCTCGCCACGCGGTGCCGGTCGCGCTGTAAGCGGGCGCGCCGGGTTCGCGCGTGTTTCGCGACCACCTCGGGCTCTAAACCGCGTCCGGGCGGTGGCGAAGATCCAAAAGGGGCCGCTGATGCTCGACTGACGGGCGCCGGAGCGTCGACGGTCAGTTCGCCATCAGCTGGCCACGAATCTCACCGCCGGGGTAACGCTGGGTGTGAACGTTGACGTACCACTTGCCGGCCATCAGGTCGGCGATTTGTTCGGGCGACAGCGTCGCCTGGCCTTCACTCGGACTCGCGGCGTTGGGGAACGGCACGACGACCCCGGCGTTCGCCCCGGGGAGCGCGGGTCCGTGGATGTGCGCCATCGTCGCCGGGCCGGTCAGGCCGGCATACGACAGCTTCCACTTCAGCGTACTCGTCGCCTTGTCGAGGCTGGCTTCGACATTGCCGGTGCCGCTGCTCTGCGTGGGCGGGACTTCGGAGGTTCCCGAGAGCATCGCGCGAAAGGTCGTCATCGCCGGTGTGCCGCTGCTGCCAGCGGCCATGCCGGGCGCGCTGCAGCCGGCGAACGCGAACAGGGCGACAGCGGATGCTGCGGCAACACAGTGACGGCGCGAACAGGACGGTTGTCGCATGGTGAGTCTCCTTTATTGGAAAAGAAATCGGCTGGCCGGATCGGTATCGAGACGGTCGAGGCACGGCCGCCGAAGCCGGTATTCCAGCACGGAAATCGCAGAAGGGAACGCGATCGGGCGGAGGGTTTGCCCCCGTCCGCAACGGTCGGGGACAGGCCGAGTCGCCAGCACGCGCCGGCAGACCCTGGTTTAATCCCGGACGAAAAGCGTCACGAGCGGTTCGTCGCCGACCTGCCGGCTTCGATGACCGTGCACGGCAGGATCGAAGGTCGAGCCCGGCGGAAGCAGATCGGCCGAGTAGAAGTGCTCGCCCGGTGCGAAAACGCGTGCTCCGCCGTCCTGCAGGCCGATTTCCATGCGTCCGCGGAGAACGAAGACCCACTGCGCCGTGCCGGTGCAGTGGAAGCCGCTCGCGAACCCGACCGGACTCCGGCGCAACTGATAACCGCCGCTCGGCCTGAGGCTCGAGAGACGAGACGCAGGGTCACCGTCAGCGAGTGCAAGCGCTTCGTCGCGAAAGCGGGCGCGTCCGTCGGCGTCGGTGAACAGCACGACGCGGGAAAAGACGGGCACGAACTCGTGGGCGGCGGTGTCGGTCACGGGCTTCAGGGTTCGGCCTTGCGGGCGATGCACGACCCAGCGAACGTAAAAGCGCGCCGCAGCGGTTCGACCGATGCGGCGCGCTTGCCTAGCAGTTTCGCCCGACGAATGCGCGTCGACCTTTGCGACGCCGGGCGGTTACGCCATCAGGGCTTCTTGCCCGTCGAGTAGGTGTCGGAGCTCGTGCCCGTCGTACCGGTGGTGCCGGCCGTACGGGTGCTGCCTTCGATCTGCTCGACGTCCACCGTCGTCTTGCGCACCGTGTCGCGCACGACTTCTTCGCGCTCGGTCACCGTCTTGCCGATCTCGACTTCGCCGGTCACGCGTGCGGTTTTGCTGACCACCGCTTCCTCGCCGGTCTCACGGACTTCGATGCTGCCTTCCTTGAATGCAGCGAAGTCGGCCTCGGTCGCCGGGCGGTCCACCGTGCGGCGCTCGATCGTGGCATGCTCTTCACGCAGGCGGACCGATTCTGCGACAGGCGTTTCGACAAGGCGTTTGAAGACGCGCAAGCCGCCGCGGGCGACGGCCCGTTTGCCGACCTTCAGCTCTTCCTCGACCTCTTGCAGCTTCTGCGTCGCGCCGGTGGCGGTTGAGGCGGCGGCGGCGGTGGCGCCGGTGGCCATCGCACCGGCGCTGCCCTTCCATCCTTCCTGCCTCCAGGATGCTGCCTTCTCGTCGATATCTACGGCGCCGGCATCGTTCAGGATGCGTTCGGCGCGGTCGATGTCGGCGTCGCTCGCTACGTTGACGCTGACGCCGTAAGCACCGCGCCGGAAAGCCTCGTTGTACGTATCGGCGTAGCCGGTTCGAACATCGTTCTCGTCGTCATCGCTGCCGAAGAGGTTGTGGAAGAAGCGAGAGATCGCGCCTTCCGCGTGTTCGGCGCCGCTCGACACGGAGGAGCCAACGTTCGACATCGTGCTACCGGTCGTCGAGGTCGAGCCGCCCGTGCCGCCCGCATCAGTTCGTCCGGTCAACATGACCGAATCGGCATCGAAGCCCGCGGACAGCAGTTGTGTCTGGGCTTTCGTGGCTGCGGCTTGCGTGTCGAACATTCCGACGATCACTGAATTCATTTCACTTCCTTCGTATGCCCTAGACGGGCGTTAGGTGCCGCTTCCCAACGGGCGTCGGCGCTCAAGTCGGTCCCGGATCCGACTTCGATTCCGGTTCCAGCCGCTCGATTGTGATGTGCTCCTTGCGGAGCGCGATACTTTTCGAGTAGGGCTCGGTTCGCTGGAGACGCGTCACGTGCAACTCCTCGACCAGCACGAGCCGCTTCTCGGTGTAGAGCCGTTCCTCGACGATCGGGTAGATCAAGGTGTCGCCCTCTCGACGAACGTCGGGAATGCGGTCGACATCGCGTCCTACGGCGCGGCGTTCGACCTCGACATCTTCGTAGAGCAACGTCTCGTCAATCTGCTGCTCAGTCGCTTCGACCCGTTTGGTGATGCGGATCCCGCCCCGGTCGACCTGTGTTTTCCCGACATGGACGAATTCTTCCGACAACGCAATGGTCAGACGGCCCTCCGCGTCGAGCGTGAGGGGCGCCATGGAATTGCGTTGCACTTGTTCGTCGACCATGGTGCTACGGTACGGTGCCCCAGTTGTCACATGCCAGCCCAAAAGCGACATGCGCGCGTAGGGCAGCGCCCCACAAACCTGCGGGACGGGGTATGGCGCCTCGAACGCCGCGGACGCACCTCGCCGCGCCGTGGCGCGCGGGTCGATACCGGCGACCGCACCGAGCCCGTGCCGATACGGCGCATGGGGCTGTGTGTGGACCTTTCCACCTATGATGCCTTTCTTCGTCGAACGCCGCAGCGCGTGACGGCGAATCGGTCGGCGTGGCGGGCCGCTGGCGCGTTGTCCGTCGGTGCTGCGATCGGTGGCGACCCGTTTTCGCGGTCGGCTGCCGAGCGCCGGCGCCTTCGAAGCTTCCGCCGTCCCGCACCGTGCTCGATCCTGCGCCCGTCGTCGTCGTCGCACCGCCCCGCTGGCTGCCTGCCCGCTGGAGCGACCATGGAGAGCGGTACCGCGCCTGGTTGCTCGGGGCGCTCGGCATCGGGCTGGCCGTCGCCCTCGGGCTTACCCTGCAGCGCCTTCTCGGCGAGGTGCGCTATACGAGCGTCATGCAGGCGGTCGAGGCGACACCGCCGCTCGACATCGTCCTCGCCCTGATCGCCACGGCCGTCAGCTTTTCGGCCCTCAGTCGCTACGACGCTGCGTCGCTGCGCTATGTGGCAGCGCCCAAGGTCGGCGAGCCGACCGTGCTGCTCACCTCGTTCGTCGCGTACGCCCTGGCCAACACCATCGGTCTCGGCCCCCTATCGGGCGGCGCGGTGCGGATGCGGCTGTACGCCGCTGCCGGTCTCGAGCCGCCCATGATCGCCCGGATGATCGCGTTCAACGCGGTCGCCTTCGGCCTCGGCATCGCGTTCTTCGGCGCACTCGGCCTTCTTTGGGGCGCGGATCAGGTGGCGCCGCTGCTCCACACGCGTGCCTGGCTGCTGCGGTCCCTGGCCCTGTGCGTGCTGATCGGTCTGGGTGCCGTGTTGTGGCTCTGCCATGCACGGCCGGCGTTGCAGCTTCGCGGCCGTCATCTGCTGACCCTTCCGCCCTTCGGCCTGGCGCTGCGCCAGCTCGGGGTCTCGGCGTTCGAGCTCGGCGCGTCCGCAGCGGCGCTCTGGTTCTTGCTGCCGCACGGGCACATCTCGCTGCCGACCTTCGCCGCGTTCTATGCGATTGCGATCAGCGCTGGCATCGCCAGCCACGTGCCCGGCGGGGTCGGGGTGTTCGAGGCGGTGATGCTTCTGGCCGCCGGGCGCAGCGTCCCGAGTGACGCGCTGCTCGGCGCGCTCCTGCTCTATCGCGGCATCTACTACATCCTGCCGCTCGTACTGGCGAGCGCGCTCCTGGTCGGCTGGGAGCTGCGCGAGGGCGTCGCCGCGCCGGTCGGCCGGATGGCGGTGCACCTGAGCCCGCGGCTGATGGCGGCGCTTGCGCTCGTCGCCGGTATCTGGCTGATGGTGTCGGGCGCCACGCCGTTCACGGACGATGCGCGCGAGATGCTGGCGACGCTGCACATGCCGGTGCCGCTGATCGAGGCGTCGCACTTCCTCGGCAGCGTCGCCGGCCTGGGGTTGCTGCTCGTCGCCCGCGGGTTGCTGCACCAGCTCGATGCCGCGTGGTGGGCCGCGCTCGGTCTGTCGCTGGTCGCCGCGGTGCTAGCGCTGCCGAAAGGAATCGCGCTCAACGAAGCCGCCTACCTGTCGACATTGGCCTTGCTGCTCGTCATCTCGCGTGGCCAGTTCGACCGGCGCTCGTCCCTTTTCGCGCAACACCTCGAACCGGCCTGGTTGGTGGCGCTCGGCGGCGTGGTGGTGGCTTGCATCTGGGTGCTCTTCTTCGCCTACCGCGAGGTCGCCTACAGCAACCATCTGTGGTGGGAATTCGAGCTCGACGGGCAGGCGCCGCGCTCGCTACGCGCGATGATGGCGGTCGCGCTGATGGGGTTCGGCTACGGCCTCTGGCAACTGCTGCGGCCTCCGGTCCGCGACCTGGTCGGGCCGAGCACCGAGGAGATCGAACGCGCGGCGGCGATCGTTCGCGCCAACCCATCGTCGGATGCCTGCTACGCGCTGGTCGGCGACAAGCACCTGATGTTTTCGCCCTCGGGCAAGAGCTTCCTGATGTTCGGCAAGCAGGGACGGTCGTGGGTCTCGCTGTTCGGCCCGTTCGGCGAGAGCCGCGAATGGGCCGACCTCGTCTGGCAGTTCATCGAGGCTGCGGCCGACCACGGCGGTCGGGCCGCCTTCTACCAGGTGCGGCCGGCAATGCTGCCGCTCTACCTCGATTGCGGCCTGCATGCGGTCAAGCTCGGCGAGTACGCGCAGGTCACCCTGCCCGATTTCAACCTCAAGGGCGCGAAGCGGGCGAACCTGCGCTCGGGGGTCAACCGGGGCGAGCGCGAGGGCCTCGTCTTCGAAGTCGTTTCGCCGGGCCGGATCGAACCGTTGCTGCCGCAACTGCGCGAGGTCTCGGACGCCTGGCTCGGGCGCCAGCGCGGGCGCGAGAAACGCTTCTCTGTGGGCCGCTTCGACGCTGATTACCTGCGCCGCCTGCCGCTGGCGCTGGTCCGGCGCGAGGGGCGCGTGATCGCCTTCGCGAACCTGTTGTCGACCGATGCCAAAGACGACGCGAGCCTCGACCTGATGCGCTACGCCCCCGATTCGCCCCCCGGAACCATGGACTTTCTCTTCGCCAGGACGATGCTGTACCTTCAGGCCGAGGGCTACCAGCGCTTCGGTTTGGGGATGTCGCCAATGGCCGGCATGGCCGAACGGCGCCAGGCGCCGCGTTGGCAGCGGCTCGGCAAGCTGCTGTTCGAGTACGGCGACCGGTTCTATAACTTCCGCGGGCTGCACAGCTTCAAGGACAAGTTCGAGCCCGTCTGGGAAGCGCGCTATCTTGCGGCCCCACGCGGTCTGGCACCGGCCTTCGTGCTGGCGGATATCGCCACGCTCATCGGCGGCAATGTGCGCGGGGCGGTGAGCAAATGAGGCGGTGGTCCTTGCGCGGCCTCGTCGCTGGCTTGGCGCTGACAGCCGCCTGGCTGCTCGGGTTCGGCGCGGCCGCGCAGCCGAACCCGCCCCTGCCCAGACAAGTCGCCCTGCCGACGGCAGCCTCCCTGCCTGCGGCCGCCCTTGCACCCGCCTCGACCCTTTCGCACGGCCTTTTCAGCGACGTGCGCCTGTTCAAGCCGAGCGGCGCTGTGCGGCAAGTTGTGTTGCTGCTCTCGCCGCGCGCCGCGCCCGACGCGACCGAACAAAGCATGCTGCAGAAGATGACCGCCGCCGGCGCGCTGGTCGCATTCATCCCGATCGAACCGTTTTACCGCCGGCTCGAGGCGCAGGACGGCAAATGCACCTACGCCGGCGGCGCCTTCGAGAACCTGTCGCGCCACTTGCAGGCGTTCGAGCAGTTGCCGACGTATTTGCTGCCGATGCTGGTCGGCACCGGGTCGGCGGCGTCGTACGCCTACGCGGTGCTCGCCCAAACGCCCGCCGGCGTGTTCGGGTCGGTGCTTTCGATCGGTTTCTGCCCGCAGCTCGCGTACAAGACGCCGCCGTGCGCGAACGACCTGCTCCGCTGGCGGGTGCCGGCCGAGGCGAGCGCGCAGCCGGCGATCGGCGTCGAGTTGCTGCCGGCGCCGAGCGCGCTCGCGGCACCCTGGACGCTGTTGCAGGTCGCGCTGTCGGCGTGCGCACCGGGCGCCGCGCAGGCCTTTGCGCAACGCGTGCCCGAAGCGCAGTGGATCGGCTCGGCGCCGGCCGGCGGGCCGGGCGGCGCCGCCGCTTCGTCACCGACCCGTGGCGCGGGCGCCGCGCCGTCTACTACGTTCGAGCTGCCGCCGGCCTTCGACGCCGCCTACGCGCATCTGGCATCCCGCCATGTCGCGCTCGCACCGCCCCCGGCACAGCTCGCGAACCTGCCGATCGTCGAACTGCCGGTCGCCGGTGCCGGCACGCGCTTCGCGGTATTGCTCTCGGGCGATGGCGGCTGGGCCAGCATCGACAAGGGCATCGCTGCGGCGTTCGTGGCCCAGGGCATCCCGGTGGCCGGCTTCGACTCGCTGCGCTATTTTTGGAGCGCGCGCACGCCGGACGGCCTGGCCGGCGACCTCGACCGGGTGATCCGCTACTACGCTGCACGCTGGAACCGCAAGGAGGTGATCCTGATCGGCTACTCGCAAGGCGCCGACGTGCTGCCGTTCGCGATCAACCGCCTGCCGTCCGCGACGCGCTCCCTGGTCCGGCTGACCGCCTTGCTCGGGCTCGGACAGAACGCCTCGTTCGAGTTCCACCTCGGCAACTGGATCGGCGCAAGCGGCGACGTTCCGATCGCCCCCGAGGCCCGGCGGCTCAGCGCCGCCGGCACGATCTGCCTGTATGGACAAACCGAGCCCGATTCCTTGTGTCCGGCGCTCGCGCCCGAACACGTGCGGGCGATTCCGCTCGCCGGCGGTCACCACTTCGGCGGCGACTACGATGCGTTGGCCAAGATGATCCTGAGGGCCGCACCCGCGGTCGGGCGACCATGAACAAGGCTTTTACCCGCGAAAGCGATGCGGAGGCCGAGGACGACGGCGACGACATCGCCCCCGCGCCATTGCCGGCCGGCACCCGCAATTACCTGACGCCGGAAGGTCACGCCCGCCTGCGGGCCGAACTCCTCGAGTTGCTCGACGTCGAGCGCCCGAAGGTGGTCGAGGTCGTCTCCTGGGCCGCGAAGAACGGTGACCGCTCGGAAAACGGCGACTACCTCTACGGCAAGAAGCGGCTGCGCGAGATCGACCGGCGCATTCGCTTCCTGACCAAGCGGCTCGACATCGCCGAAGTGGTCGATCCGTCGCTCCACCACGGCAACGACCAGATCTTCTTCGGCGCCACCGTCACCTACGTCGACCGGCGCGCCGAGCAGCGGACGGTCACGATCAAGGGCATCGACGAGGTCGACAGCCTGCACGGTGAGATCAGCTGGATCTCCCCCGTGGCGCGGGCGCTGCTGAAGGCGCGGGTCGGCGATGAAGTGCAGTTGGCGACGCCGGGCGGCTTGGAGCGCATCGAGGTGATAGACGTGTCGTATCCGGCGCCGGCCGCTCTCAGGACTTGACCCGCCCAACCCGCATCACCGCCGGCGCGCGCTTCAGGGTGCGCATCACGTCGGCGAGTTGCAACCGGTCGCGCACGCTGAGCATCAGACGCAGCTCGGTGGCCTCGGTCGCCGGCTCGTTGCCCATTTCGATGTGGGTGATGTCGGCCTGTGCCCCACTCACCGCCTGCGCCACCTGCGCAAGCACGCCTTTGCCATTGCGTACCAGCAGCGAAATGGCGGTTTCGAAGGGACGGCTCGGTTGTTCGGCCCAGTCGACGCCGATCGAGTGATCGCGGTCGCGCTCGATGAGACGCTTGCCGACGCCGCAATCGGCGGTGTGGACGACCAGTCCCTCCCCGCGGCCCAGGTGGCCGACGATCGCGTCGCCGGGAATCGGGCGGCAGCAGATTGCAAACTGCACCGAAGCTCCTTCGCTGCCGTCGATCAGCACCGTTCCCTGGGCGGGTGCCGCGTCGTCGGCGGCATAGCGGCCCATCGTCAGCGTCAGTGCGTCGGGCCGCGTGCCGCGTTCGAGCATCAGCGTCGTCAGACGTTTGGCCACGATCGCGGCGATTTTCCGGCCGAGGGCGACGTCGTTGAAAAGCTCTCCGCGCGTGCGGTTGCCGCTCCAGCGCGTGAGCTGATGCCATAGCACCGCATCCTCCGGCTCGGTGCCGGGAAGCGTCAGGCCTTCCGCGCGCAGCGCCTGGGCGAGCATCTTCTCGCCGAGATCCTGCGACTCCTCCTGCTCCATGGCCTTCAGGTAGTGGCGGATCTTCGAGCGCGCCCGGCCGGTGCGGACGAAATTGAGCCAGGCCGGATTGGGCCGCGCGCCCGGCGCGCCGATCACTTCGACGACGTCGCCGCTGCGCAGTTCGGTGCGCAGCGCGACCGGCTCGCCGTTGATCTTGACCCCGACCATGTGGTCGCCGACATCGGTATGAATCGCATATGCGAAGTCCACCGGCGTGGCGCCACGCGGCAGGGCGAGGATTTTCGATTTCGGCGTGAACACGTAGACCGCATCCGGAAACAGATCGATCTTGACGTGCTCGAGGAACTCGTTGGCGTCGTGCGTCTCGTCCTGGATCTCGAGCAGCGACTGCAGCCACATCGAGCCGAGCCGCTGCGCTTCCTGCACATGAGCGCCTCCCGATTTGTAGAGCCAGTGGGCGGCGATGCCCTTCTCGGCAATCGCGTGCATCGGCTCAGTGCGGATCTGAAATTCGATCGACGTTCCGAGCGGGCTGACGAGCGTTGTGTGCAGCGACTGGTAGCCGTTGGCCTTCGGTATCGCGATGTAATCCTTGAAGCGGCCGGGCAGGGGCTTGAAAAGCTGGTGGAGCACGCCGAGCGCCATGTAGCACTCGTTCAAGGTGCCGACGACGATCCGGAAGCCAAAAATATCGTTCACCTGCGCGAAGCTCAGGTGCTTTTCGCGCATCTTCTCGTAGATCGAATAGAGCGTCTTTTCCCGGCCGAACACCTGCACCGGTAGGCGGCCTTGCACAAAAGCCCGCTCGACGTCTCGCTGGATGCGCTCGACGATGTCGCGCCGGTAGCCCCGGGCGCGCTGCACTGCCTTTGCGAGTGCCGCATGGCGCCACGGCTGCATGTTCCGAAACGACAACTCCTGCAGTTCGCGATAGGTCTGGTTCAAGCCCAACCGGTGTGCGATCGGGGCGTAGATCTCGAGCGTCTCGCCGGCGATCCGCGAGCGCTTGTCGGGCGCGATCGCCCCCATCGTGCGCATGTTGTGCAGCCGATCGGCCAGCTTGATCAGGATGACGCGAACGTCGCGCGCCATCGCGAGCAGCATCTTCCGGAACGATTCGGCCTGCGACTCCTCGCGGGTCGAAAACTGCAGCTTGTCGAGCTTCGTCAGCCCGTCGACGAGATCGGCGACGGGGGCGCCGAAGCGCTCGATCAATTCTCGCTTGGCGACGCCGCAATCCTCGATCACGTCGTGCATCAGTGCGGCCATGATCGCCTGGGCGTCGAGCCGCCACTCGGCGCAAAGTCCGGCCACCGCGATCGGGTGGGTGATGTACGGCTCGCCGCTGGCACGGAACTGGCCGAGATGCGCCTGGTCGGCGAAGCGGTAGGCCTCGCGGACCCGCTTGATCTCGGCGGCGTCGAGGTAGTCGAGCTTGTGGGTCAGCGCCGCAAAAGACGCCGATGCGGCATCGACGACCGCGGTCGGAGGCCGGGGAGGGGGCCGACGGTCGGGGGTGGCTGGCGACAGCGAGTCGGAAAGGACCGGGGAAGCACGCGCGGGCATGCCCCGCAATTTACCTGCTTCGCGTTCGCGCGCCGCCTCGACCGGATTTTCAGCAGCGAAGACGGCGATCGAACCGACTCGGCGGCTCTTTCCGCCGGTTCGCGCGCCGGTGGCTCAGCCCCGTCAGACGGGAACTTTGCGCAGCATCTCGATGCCGATCTCGCCGGCGGCAATCTCGCGCAACGCGGTCACCGCCGGTTTGTTCTTCGTTTCGATTTTCGGCGCATGCCCCTGGCTCAGCATCCGCGCGCGGTAGGTCGCGGCGAGCACGAGCTGAAAGCGGTTCGGAATCCGGTTAAGGCAGTCTTCGACGGTGATGCGGGCCATGCGATGTCCGGTAGAAGGAAAGAATCGTCGCGCTCGGGTCCGGCTCGGTGTTCGAACCTAAACCCATTCAACCCAGACCGAGCGCCTCGAAGACGGTGGGCCGGGCTTTCAGCAGCGCGGCGTATTTGAGCCGTTGCGAATGAACGATCGCCTTCAGATCGAAGAGCGCCGTCTCGAAGTGGGCATTTATTATAACGAAGTCGAAATACCGGGCCTTCGAGACCTCGATCCGGGCGTTGACCATCCGCCGCTCGATCACCGGCGGCTCATCCTCGCCGCGCCGCTGCAGGCGTTGCAGCAGTTCGGCCCAGTTCGGCGGCAACACGAAGATCAGGATCGCGTTCGGGAACAGCTGCTTGATCTGCAGCGCGCCTTGCCAATCGATCTCCAGCACCACGTCCTGCCCGCCGGTAATGTGCGCCTCGATCGCCGTCCGGGACGTGCCGTACAGGTGGCCATGCACCTCCGCGTGTTCGAGGAAGTCGGCGCGCTCGATCATGGCGCGAAAGGTCGAAGCGTCGGTGAAGTGGTACTCGCGTCCGTGCTGCTCCTGGCCGCGCGGCCCCCGTGTCGTGTGCGAAACCGCGACCACGAGGTGGGAATCGACCTGGAGCAACGCACTGACGAGGCTCGATTTGCCGGTCCCGCTGGGGGCCGCGACGACGAAGAGGTTGCCCGGGTAGTCCAAGGTCGATGAGGCGAGATGAGGCCTTGATTCTGCCTCGGCTCCAACGCTACGCCGCCGCCTCGGCCGTCGCCGTGGATCGACTGCTAGACTGAAACCGTGGCGTGCATCGCCCGCGCTGGTTCAGGTTGGCGTTCGGACGGCGTGTCGATGACGCTGCCGCCAGCGGACGAACGAGCTCACAGTGAAGACGAGGCCGTGGAGGCGGGGCGCGGGTGAGACGGATCATTGTCGGCATCTCCGGGGCCAGCGGCTCCATCTACCGTATCCGTCTTCTCGAGGTACCTCCGCGCGGTCGCGGATGTGCAAACGCACCTCTTCCTCAAACCGGCTGCGCGCCGCACGCTGACGCTCGAGACGGACTGCACCGGCGGCGATGTCGAAGCCCTGGCCGACCCGACCTACAAGGCGGCGACGTCGCCGCGGCGATCTCCTCGGGTTCGTTCCATGCCGATGCCATGGTGGTGGAACTCTGCTCGATCAGACGGTATCCGGGATCGCGACCTGCCGACAATCTGCTTGTGCGCGCCGCCGACGTCATCTTGAAAGAGCAGCGCCCCCTCGTCGTGCTGGTGCGCAAAACGCCTTTGCACCTCGACCACCTCAGGCTGCTCGTTCAAGTGGCGGAGTCGGGCGCGGTGGGTGATGCCGCCGATGCGGGCCTTCTATCACCGCCCAGCCGCCGTGCAGGCGGTCATCGATCGGGACCGTCAACCGTGCCTCGACCTGATCGACGTCGCGCTCGACACGACCTGTCCCCGCGCTGGCAGGGGCGACCCGCGACTTGTACGGGCCCAGATCCGGCACCTTAGGATGATGCCAACCGGTTCGCTCCCGGCTTTCGGAAGGGCGGCCAACCAACGAGAAGGGATGTCAGCGTGTCCATCACCATCAATGGATCGAACGTGCAGTTGCCGGGCGACCCGCGGGTTTCTCTGCTCGATCTGCTGCGCGAACATCTGCACCTGCCGGGTGCCAAGAAGGGCTGCAACCAGGGCGCGTGCGGCGCATGCACCGTGCTCGTCGACGGTGACGAGCGCATCCTGGCGTGCCTGGCGCTGGCAGTGCAGTACCAGGGACGCTCCATCACCTCGATCGAAGGCGTTGCCGAGAACGGCGCGCTGCATCCGCTGCAACAGGCTTTCATCGAGCACGACGGCTTTCAATGCGGCTACTGCACGCCCGGGCAGATCTGCTCGGCGATCGGCATGGCGAAGGAGTTGCAGCGCGGCGTTCCCAGCCATGCAACGGCCAATCTGACGACCGAAACCATCCCGCTCACGCCCGACGAACTGCGCGAGCGCATGAGCGGCAACCTGTGCCGCTGCGGTGCCTATAACGGCATCGTCGACGCCATCGCCGAAACCTACGCGAAAGTCGCGCCATGACGCCCTTCACTTACACCCGCGTCACCGACGCCGCCGAAGCCATCCGGCTCGGCGCGCAGCCGCGGGCGAAATACCTCGGCGGCGGCACCAACCTCGTCGACCTGCTGCGCGAAACGCTGGAACGCCCGACGGCGCTGATCGACGTGACCGGGCTGTCGACCGCCATCGAAGAGCGACCCGACGGCAGCCTCCTGATCGGCGCGGCGGCAAAAAATACCGCCGTCGCCGAGCACCGCGGGGTGCGCACTCGCTACCCGTTGCTCACACGTGCGATCGTGGCGGGCGCCTCGGCGCAGATCCGCAACATGGCGACCGTCGGCGGCAACCTGCTGCAGCGCACCCGCTGCACCTACTTCTACGACGACGACGGCGCGTGTTGCAACAAGCGCACGCCCGGCCAGGGCTGCGACGCGATCGGCGGCATCAACCGCAATCACGCGATCCTCGGTGCCTCGCCGGCCTGCGTCGCGACGCACCCGTCGGACATGTGCGTCGCGCTCGCCGCACTCGGCGCGATCGTTCGTGTGCGAGGCCCGGGCGGCGAGCGCACACTGCTCCTGACCGATTTGCACCGCCTGCCGCAAGACCACCCCGAGCTCGAGACGGCGCTCGAGCCGGGCGAATTGATCACCGCGGTCGAGCTGCCCGCGCTGCCGTTGGCGGCGCGCTCGACCTACCGCAAGGTGCGCGATCGCGCCAGCTACGCCTTCGCGCTGGTCTCGGTCGCCGCCGTGCTCGAGCTTGAAGGCGACACCGTCAAGGAGGTTCGGATCGCGCTCGGCGGTGTCGCCCACAAGCCATGGCGTGCGTGGAAGGCCGAGGCCGCATTGAAGGGCCGGCCGGCCACCACGGCGAACTTTCGCGCCGCCGCCGCGGCCGAACTCGAGGACGCCGCCCCCCTGCGCGACAACGGCTTCAAAGTCGAGCTCGCGAAACGCACGATCACCGCCGTTCTCGGCGAGCTTGCAGGAGATGTCGCATGAGCATGGTCGAAAATGTCAAGCAGGCCGTCCAGGGCGCCGTTCAGGGCGCGTTGACCAAGGCGGTCGCGCTGGCGCCGGCCGCCTGGCTTCCCGGCGGCAAGCCGGACCCCTTGATCGACCGCAAGGGCGGATTGATTGGTGCACCGGTGTCGCGCATCGACGGCCCGCGCAAGGTGCAGGGCCAGGCGACCTTCGCGGCCGAGTTCGCCCTCGACGGCATGGTATATGCCGCGCTCGCCTTCAGCACGGTGGCCAAGGGGCGGATCGCCACGCTCGACACCGCTGACGCGGAGGCCGCGCCTGGCGTCGTCCTGGTGATGACCCACCGGAATGCGCCCCGCATGCAGCCGATGCCCTTGTTCCTCAGCGCCGAAAAGGCGGCCGGAGGCGACGACCTGCCGATCATGCAGGACGACCGGATCCATTGGAACGGCCAGACAATCGCGGTGGTGCTCGCCGGCACCCAGGAAGAGGCCGATCACGCCAAGTCGCTGGTCCGCGTTGCCTACGAAACCGAGCCGGCGACCACGGCGTTCGAGCAGGCCAAGTCACTGGGCACGGAGCCGGGCACGTTCGGCGGCCAGTCGCTCAAAACCGAGATCGGCGACGCCGAGGCGGCGCTGGCGGCAGCACCCGTCAAGACCGACGAGACCTACCGCACGCCGCGCCACAACCACAACGCCATCGAGCCGCACGCCGCGACCCTGGCGTGGAATGGCGACGAGCTGACGGTGCACGACGCCTCCCAAGCGGTCGCCCACACTGCGTGGTCGCTGGCCCAGGTGTTCGGCATCGACGCCAAGCAGGTCCACGTCACCTCGCCGTTCGTGGGCGGTGGTTTCGGCGCAAAGACCTTGTGGCATCACCAGGTTCTGGGTGCTGCGGCGGCAAAGCTGGCGGGCCGCCCGGTCCGCATCGCCTTGTCGCGCGAAGGCGTGTACCGGACGGTCGGCGGTCGAGCCCTCACAGAGCAGCGGGTGGCGATCGGCGCCAGCACCGACGGCCGCTTCGACGCGATCGTCCACACCGGCACCGTGCCGAAGACCCGCCATAACGCGCTGGCCGAGCCCTTCATCCTGCCCACCAAGAGTGCCTACGCGGCCGGGACCTTCAAGCTCGACGTCGAAGTGGTGTATCTGGACATGCTCGCCAACACCTTCATGCGTGCGCCGGGCGAGGCGGTCGGCACCTTCGCACTCGAATCCGCGGTCGACGAGCTGGCGATTGCCCTGAACATCGATCCGATCGAGCTGCGGATCCGCAACGAGCCCGAGAAGGATCCGGGCACCGGCACCCCGTTCTCGTCGCGCCACATCGTCGAAGCCTGGCGCGCCGGCGCCGAGCGATTCGGGTGGGCCGGGCGCAACCCGACCCCCGGCGCGCGGCGTGAAGGCGAGTGGCTGCTCGGCATGGGCTGCGCCACCGCCACCTATCCTTATTACCGGATGCCCGGCGGGGCGGCGCGCATCACCCTCGGCCGGGACGGCCGCGCGAAGGTGGAGGTCGCCGCGCACGAGATGGGGATGGGCACCGCCACCGTGCAGACCCAGGTCTGCGCCGAACGGCTCGGGCTTGCGTTCGAGCAGGTGTCGTTCGCTTACGGAGATTCGACCTTCCCCGGCCTCGTCCTGGCCGGCGGCTCGCAGCAAACCGCCTCGATCGGCGCCGCCGTGATCGCGGCCCAGCATGCGCTGATCGTCGAGCTGCTCAAGCTCGCCGGCAAGGATTCGCCGCTCGCCGGCCTCGAGGCGGACCAGGTCGGTGGCGCGGGCGGTGGTCTGGCCAAGCTGGACGAGCCCGGGCGGCGCGAGAGCTACGCAGCGATCCTGGCGCGTGCGGGACGCGACGAAATCAGCGTGGAAGCGAGCGCGCCCCCGCCGCTCGAGACCATGCACTGGTCGATGCACTCGCACGGCGCCATGTTCTGCGAGTTGCGGGTGAACGCCGTCACCGGCGAAGTGCGCGTCGCCCGGTTTCTGGGATCGTTCGACTGCGGGCGCATCCTCAACGCCAAGACAGCGGCGAGCCAGTTCCGCGGCGGCATCGTGATGGGCCTGGGCCTCGCGCTGATGGAAGAGACCCAGTTCGACGAGCGCAACGGCCGCGTCATGAACCCGAGTCTTGCCGAATACCACGTGCCGGTGCACATGGACATTCCGGCGATCGACGTGATCTGGACCGACATCCCCGACCCGCATGCGCCGATGGGGGCGCACGGCATCGGCGAGATCGGCATCACCGGCGTCGGGGCGGCGGTCGCGAACGCGGTCTACAACGCCACCGGTGAGCGCATTCGCGAGTTGCCGATCACCCTGGACAAGCTGGTGGCGCGGTTCGACGCCGGCGCGAGCTGATGCCGCAGGCGCACCCCCGCCTGAACGGCGAGTTCCTACTCGAGGTTCAGCACCTGTTCGCGCAATTGCTCGATCGACACTTTCATTTCGACCGAAATCGTCGTCAACTCGAGCGCCGCGGCTTTCGAGCCGAGCGTGTTGGCCTCGCGTAGCAGCTCCTGGGTCAGGAATTCGAGCCGTTTGCCGACCTCGCCGCCGCTCTCCAACAGGCGCGCGAACTCGTCCAGGTGCGCGCGCAGCCGCGCCAGCTCTTCGGCAACGTCGATGCGGATGGCGTAGCTGGCGGCTTCGGTCAATGCACGTTCTTCGAGCGCCTCACGTGGTAGCGCAGCCGAAGCGCCCGAGGCCGCGATCGCTTCGTTCCAGCGTTCGACGAAGCGCCGACGCTGACGCTCGACGACGCCTGGCACGAGCGGCTCGGCATCCCCGGCCAGGCGGCGCAAGTGGTCGACGCGTTCCATCAGCACGGCCACCAGCCGCGCGCCCTCGCGCGCCCGCGCCAGGCGCAGCTCCTCCACGCACCGCCCGGCCGCCGACAGCGCCACCTCGTCGAGGCGCTCGGGCACCCCGCCGCTTCGGCACCACTGCATCGCTTCGTGCACCGACCAGCCGGCCGCCTGCGGCAAGCGGGTCTGCACGGTGCGCTCGAGCTGCAGGAGGCGCTCGAGCTGCTGCGCTTGCGGTTGAGGCCAGCGCGTGTCGGCGTCGCTACGGGCCGTGAGGCGAAGTTCGATCTTGCCGCGTCTGAATGCGCCGGTCAGCAATTGGCGCAGCGCCGGCTCGAGGCCGCGGTACTCGTCGGGCAGGCGAAAGGCGAGGTCGAGGAAACGACCGTTCACCGATCTCAGCTCGACTTCGATGGCGCCGGCCCCGCGGTCTGCGACATTGTCGGCAAGCGGGCGCGATTCGGCCCCTTTCGGAGGCTCTGCGGCGGCGTTCGCAAAGCCCGTCATGCTGTAAACTGCCATCGGACTTGACCTCTACACAAAACCGGATTATGACAAAGCCGAAACCCGCGCCTTTGCCATCCGGCACCATGGTGGGTGGCTATCAGGTCGTAAAGCGTCTGGCTGCCGGCGGCTTCGGCGTCGTCTATCTTTGCGAAGACGCCCAGCGGCACCTCGTCGCGCTGAAAGAGTACCTTCCGTCGTCGCTCGCCGAGCGCTCCCCGGGGGAACTGACGCCGCGCGTCAAGCCCGAAAAGCTGCCGCTTTACCGGCTCGGCCTGAAGAGCTTCTTCGAGGAAGGGCGGTCACTCGCGCAGATCAGCCACCCGAGCGTGGTTTCGGTGCTGAACTTCTTTCGCGAGAACGAAACCGTCTACATGGTGATGAATTACCTGCAGGGCGACACGCTGCAGGATTTCATCGTCACCGCGCGCGACTTGAAACGCGACAAGGTGTTCCGCGAATCGACGATCCGTTCGTTGTTCGACGAAATCCTGCGCGGCCTGCGCATCGTGCACCAGCACAAGATGCTGCATCTCGACATCAAACCGGCCAACATCTTCATCACCAACGAGAACAAGGCGGTGATGCTCGACTTCGGCGCGGCGCGCGAAGTGCTGTCGAAGGAAGGCAATTTCATCCGGCCGATGTACACGCCGGGCTTCGCCGCGCCCGAGATGTACCGCCGCGACGGCACCTTGGGGCCATGGACCGACATCTACGCGATCGGCGCCTGCATCTACGCCTGCATGCAGGGCTACCCGCCGAACGACGCGCCCCAGCGGATCGAGAAAGACCGGCTCGCCCTGTCGCTCTCGCGGCTGCGCAATGTCTACAGCGACAACCTGATCGAAGTGACCGAGTGGTGCATGTCGCTCGATCCCTTGTCGCGGCCGCAGAGCGTGTTCGCGCTTCAGAAGGAACTGGCCCGTGAAACCGAGCGCCGCTACACCAAGCTCAGTTTCAGCGAGCGTCTGAAGCTGCAGCTCGAAAACCTCACGGCCGGCGCCAAGGCCTGAGAAGGCACTCGGCCCGATGCGCTTCTCGGTCTATCAAATCAGCCGCAAGGGCGGCCGCGAGAAAAACGAAGACCGCCTGGGGTATTGCTATACCCGCGATGCCGGTTTGTTCGCGCTCGCCGACGGCATGGGTGGCCATCCCGAAGGCGAGGTCGCCTCGCAACTCGCGCTGCAGACCCTCGCGGCGATGTTCCAGCGCGAGTGCAAGCCGACGCTCGCCGATCCGCTGCGCTTCCTGCAGGAGGCGACGATCGCCGGCCACCACCAGCTGCTGCGCTATGCGACGCAGAAAGCACTGGTCGACACCCCGCGCACCACGCTGGTCGCCTGCCTGCTGCAGGGCAATGCCGCTTACTGGGCCCATTGCGGCGATTCGCGGCTCTACCTCGTGCGCGGCAAGAAGCTGATCGCCCGCACCCGCGACCATTCGTACAGCGAATTGCAGAGCACGATGAGCCAGGTCGTGTCGATGCCCGACCGGCTGAACCGCAACGTGCTTTTCACCTGCCTGGGGAGTCCCGGGAAGCCCATCATCGACACGGTCGGCCCGTTGCTGTTGAAGTCGGGCGACCGGCTCATGCTCTGCTCCGACGGCCTCTGGGGCACGATCGACGACGAGACCATTACCGAGCAGCTCTCGCGCCAGGTGATCGCCGAAGCGGTGCCTGAGCTGGTCGAGCTGGCGCTGCGGCAGGGCGGCCCGAAGTGCGACAACGTGTCGGTGCTCGCGGTCGAGTGGGAGTCGGCGGAGGACCGCGACACCGCTTCGGCCGTTTCGACCCAGCAACTCGGCGACGAGGTGTTCGCGTCGACGATCCAGGCCAGCGTGCTCGGTGGCGACGCGCCCGACGAACTCGACGATGCCGAGATCGAGCGCTCGATCCGCGAGATCAACGAAGCCATCCGGCGCTCGTCGCAGCAACGAAAGAGCTGAGTTCGGCGGCCCAGCGGGCGCCGCTGCCCCCGGGTCGCCGCATCGCCGTCCCCGACGTGCGGACGAAGACAGCGCCGACAATACGCCGATGACCTTCCGCCGCACCCACGACCGCGCCGTCGACGCGCTTCGCCCCGTCACGATCACCCGCCGCTACACGCAGCACGCGGAGGGCTCGGTGCTGATCGCGTTCGGCGACACCCGCGTGCTCTGCACCGCCTCGGTCGAGGAGCGGGTGCCGCCGCACAAGCGCGGCAGCGGCGAGGGCTGGGTAACGGCCGAGTACGGCATGCTGCCGCGCGCAACCCATACCCGCAGCGACCGCGAAGCCGCCCGCGGCAAGCAGAGCGGCCGTACGCAGGAGATCCAGCGCCTGATCGGCCGCTCGCTGCGCGCGGTGGTCGATCTGAAGGCGCTTGGCGAACGCACCATCACGCTCGATTGCGACGTGCTGCAGGCTGACGGCGGCACCCGCACCGCCGCGATCACCGGTGCCTTCGTCGCTGCGCAGGACGCGGTGGCGTGGCTGCTCGCGCGGGACAAGATCGCGGCCTCGCCGATGCGCGATCCGGTCGCGGCGGTTTCGGTGGGCATCGTCGAGGGCACGCCCCTGCTCGACCTCGAATACGTCGAGGATTCGGCCTGCGACACCGACATGAATGTCGTGATGACCGGCTCGGGCGGCTTCGTCGAAGTCCAAGGCACGGCGGAGGGCGCCGCGTTCTCGCGTGCCGAAATGGACCGGCTGCTGGAACTCGCCGGCCAGGGTATCCGTGAACTGGTGGTCGCCCAGAGGCAGGCGCTGACGGCCTGAGCGACACCCGCCCGGTCGGATCCCGGCGTTCCTGGACCGTCGACACGATGCGCCTCGTCCTTGCCTCGAACAACCGCAAGAAGCTCGACGAGTTGCAGGCGGTGCTCGCGCCCGCCGGCGTGGCGCTGATCGCGCAGTCGGCCTTCGCGATCGCCGAGGCCGGCGAGCCGCACGCCACCTTCATCGAAAACGCGCTCGCGAAGGCGCGCCATGCGAGCACTCTGGCCGGGCTGCCGGCCATCGCCGACGATTCGGGTCTGTGCGTCGAGGCCCTCGGCGGCGCGCCGGGTGTGCGGTCGGCCCGCTACGCGCCGGCTGACGCCGATTCAGCCGACGCAGACGATCGCGAGGTGCGCCGGGCGCGCCAGGACGCCGCCAACAACCGGCACCTGCTCGCGCGCCTCGCGGGCGTCGTCGACCGCCGCGCGCATTTCGTCGCCGCCCTTGTCGCCGTGCGGAGCGCTGCCGACCCGGAGCCGCTCGTCGCGGTCGGCCGCTGGTCCGGCACGGTGCGCGCCGCGCCGCGCGGCACGGCCGGCTTCGGCTACGACCCGTTGATGTACTTCGCCGAACTCGACCGGACCGCCGCCGAACTGCATGCCGACGACAAGAACGCCCTGAGCCACCGCGCGCGTGCCGCCCGCCAGCTGCTCGACCTCATGCGCGCCTGCTGGCTGCCGTGACGATCGACCGGATTGCGATCGAGCCGGTCGTCTCGGGCCACGCGGCGGGCGCGGATGCCGGTCTCTCGCGCGTGACCGAACCGGTCGCCGAGCGGCTCGCGCGCTACATGCGGGCGGGCACGCTGTCGCTGGCGGCGTTGCCGCCGCTCTCGCTGTACGTTCATCTGCCGTGGTGCCTGCGCAAATGCCCGTACTGCGATTTCAACTCGCACGGCCTGGTGCAGGCCTTCGGGCCGGTGGCGGCGGGCACCGGCGACGCGCGCGTCCGGCTCGATCCGGCGACCGAAGCCGCCTACCTCGACGCGCTGGTCGCCGATTTGGAAGCGTCGCTGCCCTTCGTGTGGGGCCGGCGCGTGCAGACGATCTTCATCGGCGGCGGCACGCCGAGCCTGTTCGCACCTTCTTCGATCGAGCGGCTGCTGGACGACATCCGGGCGCGCATTCGACTCGAGCCCGGCTGCGAGATCACGCTCGAGGCGAACCCGGGCAGCTTCGAGCGCGACCGTTTTCATGCCTACCGGCAGGCGGGTGTCACGCGCCTCTCGATCGGCGTGCAGAGTTTCGACGATGCTGCGCTCGCAGCGCTCGGCCGGGTCCACGACGCCCGCCAGGCGCATGCGGCGGTCGAAGAGGCCCAGCGCGCCTTCGACACCTGGAACCTCGACCTGATGTATGCCTTGCCGCGCCAGACCGCCGCGGCGTTCGAGGCCGATCTCCGAGCCGCGCTCGCCCACGCCCCGCCGCATCTGTCGCTCTACCACCTGACGCTCGAACCCAACACCTGGTTCGCCAAGCACCCCCCGCCGCTGCCCGACGACGACAGTGCCTACGCGATGCTCGACATCGCGATCGACCGGAGCGGCCACGCCGGGCTCGAGCGCTACGAGGTGTCGGCGTTCGCCCGGCCCGGCCACCGCTGCGCGCACAACCTCAATTACTGGCAGTTCGGCGACTACCTCGGCATCGGCGCCGGCGCGCACGGCAAGCTATCGTTCGCGCACGCCATCGTCCGTCAGGTGCGTTTCCAGGATCCGCTTCGCTACGTCGAAAAGGCGCTGGCGGGGCAGGCGGTATGGCAGGAGGCGGCGGTGCCGCGCCGGGATCTCGCGTTCGAATTCATGTTGAATGCGACCCGTCTGCGCGACGGCTTCGAGCTGGCACGCTTCGGTGAACGCACCGGCCTGCCGTTCAGTGCGGTCGCCGCAGCGCTGGACAGCGCCGAACGCCGCGGCTGGATCGATCGCGTGGGTGGCGAGGTTCGTCCGACGCCGCGCGGTTTCGACTTCCTGAACGATCTGCAGGGCCTGTTCCTGCCCTGAACCGGCGGTCGGGCACGCCGACGTTCAGATCCGCGTGTACGACGCGCCGGCCGTGCTGCGCAGCCGCTCGAGCAGCCGCGGCGCGATCTGTCCGAGCGGCAGTACCTCGTGTGCGGCGCCCGCGGCGATCGCCTCGCGCGGCATGCCGAAGACGACGCAGCTCGCCTCGTCCTGGCAGATGTTGAAGCTGCCCGCGTCCTTCATCACCTTCATCGCCGTGGCGCCGTCGGCACCCATGCCGGTCAGCATGATGCCGATCGCGTTCGGGCCGGCGACCCGCGCGGCCGAGCGGAACAACACATCGACCGACGGCCGATGCCGGTTGACCGGATCGCCCTCGATCACACGGGCGATGTAGTTCGCGCCCGAGCGTTCGATGCTCAGATGACAGCTGCCGCCGGGAGCGATATAGGCGTGGCCGGGCAGCACCCGCTCGCCGTCGCGCGCCTCCGCGACGCGGATCCGGCAGATTGCGTCGAGCCGGGTCGCGTAGCTCTTCGTGAAGCCGGCCGGCATGTGCTGCGTGATCATCACCGCGGGGCTGTCGGGCGGGAGTTGCAGCAGCACGTCCTTGGTCGCCTCGGTGCCGCCGGTCGAGGCACCGATGAAGATGATCTTCTCGGTCGAAAGGCGCCCGAGCGCACGCGGCGCCGGTTCGGTCCGGTCCGGTCCGGCGGGCCTGGCGGCCGGGGAAGGCGGACGGCGCAGCCGTGCCCGCGAGGCGATCCGGATCTTTTCAGTGATGTCGTCGGCCAACAGGCGCAGGCCGTCGGCGACGCCAATCTTCGGCTTCGCGACGAAATCGATCGCCCCCAGCTCGAGAGCCCGCAGGGTCACCTCGGCGCCGCGCTCGGTCAAGGTCGACACCATCACGACCGGTGTCGGCCGCAGGCGCATCAGCTTGCCGAGGAAGTCGATGCCGTCCATGCGCGGCATCTCCACATCGAGCGTGATCACGTCGGGACTCAGCGCGCGAATCATCTCGCGCGCGATCAGCGGATCGGTCGCCGTGCCGACGCATTCCATGTCGGTCTGCTGATCGATGATCGTCGAAAGCAGGCTGCGGACGAGCGCTGAGTCGTCAACCACCACCACGCGGGTTTTGACCATCTGGGAAGCGATGTGGTTGAAGTTCGAAAGCCGAAAAACGGTCCGTGTGCCCGGCGCGCCTCAGAAGAGGTCGATCGAGCCACCCGCCGCGCTGCTCGGCACCGCGCGTTGCACCGCCGCGCGCTCCTGGGCCGCGAGCGCGGTCGGGTTGGCCGGCGCCAGGCGTTTGACCATCGCCTTGCCGCTCTTCGGCAGGAAGCAGACCTTGCGGGGATAGGGGCCGAGCACGTCTTTGGAGACGATCGGAATCCGCTCGGTCTTCAGGTAGTCGATCACGAAGCTGGTGTTGCGCTCGCCGATGTTCATGGAGTGCATGCCATCGATCACCTGCCCGCCGCCGAAAACCTTGGCCTCGAGCGTCGGACGGGTCGCCCCCTGCTTCAGAAGTTCGTTGATCAGCAGCTCCATCGCGAAGGAGCCGTAGCGGCCCGAGCCGGCATCGCCGTCGGGCAGCATGAAATGGTTCATCCCGCCGATCCGCGCCTGGCGATCCCACAGGCACGCCGCGATGCACGAGCCGAGCGTGGTCATGACGAGGATGTCGTCGTTGTGGACGAAGTACTCGCAGGGCAGGATCTTCACCGCGTCGTTCTTGAAAAAGGCGTCGTAGAAGAAGAACGAGGCTTCGCCGGGTTTGCGCGGCCGGGCTTTGAGCGCGGCGAGGCGATCGACGGGTGGTGCCATGCGGCTGGACGAGGAAAGCATGCGGTGAGCGCGGTTCGTGGCGGCGGCGTCAGACGCGCTCGTAGATGGTCTTGCCGCGCAGCCGGAACAGCGCCTTGGCGTCGGTGAAGTTTTCGGAGTGCCCAACGTACAGGGTCGACTGCGGTTTCATCACCGCGTGGATCTGCGTCAGCAAGCGGCGTTGCGTCGCATTGTCGAAATAGATCATCACGTTGCGGCAGAAGACGATGTCGAACGGCTCGCCGAGCGGCCAGCCGGCGTCCATCAGGTTCAGCGCGCGGAATTCGACCATCTGTGCGAGTTCCGGGTCGACCCGCATGAAGCCGGCGTTGGCGCCGGTGCCGCGCA
Organism: uncultured Rhizobacter sp.; assembly: GCA_964236915.1. Lineage (GTDB taxonomy): Bacteria > Pseudomonadota > Gammaproteobacteria > Burkholderiales > Burkholderiaceae_C > LMDS01. The sequence goes on along the minus strand of CAXSGM010000006.1, from coordinate 2,824 downwards.
GGAAGTGGCGGCGGCGACGCTCGGGCGTGAGACCGCGCGCGTCGAGCGGATAGACGGCGCGTGCGGCGGTCGCGAGCACCTTGGTGTCGATGTCGCTCGCGACGATCTTGGCGTTCGTCGTGGCGCCCAGGCTTTCGACGACGGTCATCGCGATCGTGTACGGCTCCTCGCCGGTCGAGGCGGCGCAGCACCAGATGCGAAGCGGCTTGCCGGCGTGGGCCCGAAGCGCGGCATGGAGCGCCTCGAAGTGATGCGATTCGCGGTAAAACGAGGTGAGATTCGTCGTCAGGCAGTTGACGAACTCCTGCCATTCCGCGTCCCCGGTGGCGCCCCCGGCGGCTTCGAGCCATTGCAGGTACGAGCCGAACGAACGATGACCGGTCTCGCGCAGGCGCCGCGCAAGTCGGCTGTAGACCATCGCTTGCTTGCCGTCGTGCAGACTGATGCCGGCACGGGCGTAGATGAGCTCCCGCACACGGTCGAAGTCACGCCTGTCGAAGCTGAATTCGCCCTGGCCGACCTCCGCATCGCGCGGCGCCAACGAAGGGTCGTGCGCCAGGGCGGCGGCTGCGTTCATCGGGTCTCCGAACAAGGGTGGCGGTCCGGCCGGGCCACATCGCAGCCTTATCGGCCGCCTCGCGGATGCCTTGAGCCGCGGCATATCGCTTTGCTTTGCGCCGCTCCGACGCAATGCAGGACAGGCGTGCACCGCACGTGGCATCGGCTGTGCTTGCCCCGTCCATTCCAATGTTTCGATGAACTAGACTGCCCCTGCATCGCCGTACCGCGGCGCACGCCGCGGTGGTGTCAGCGCCGCGTTTTCGCGCCCCTGCCGACGTGAGCCCACCGCCTTCTCCCACCGCCCGCGACATCGTTCCCTTGCAGCTCGCGCCGGCATTGCAGTTGCTTCGCCACTCCGGGCATGCGCTGCCGGACCGAAGCGCGGTCGGCGACGCCGGCTGGCTGCAGGCGGTCGTCGATGCGCTCTGCGAGCTCTCGTCGCGCGACCCCCTGACCGGCCTGGCGAACCGGCGCCAGTTCGAGCTCGCGCTCGGCAGCGAGATCGACCGGGTGGCCCGCACCGGTGAGCCGGCGCTCGTGCTGATGATCGACATCGACCATTTCAAGCGGGTCAACGACACCCACGGACACCCCGCCGGCGATCAGGTGCTCAAGGCCGTCGCCGCCGCGCTCGCCGATTGCATCCGACCGATGGACACGCTGGCGCGCTTCGGCGGCGAGGAGTTCGCGATGATCCTGCCCAATTGCCCGCCGTCGTTCGGCCAGGCGGTTGCCGAACGGCTCCGGCTCCAGGTCGAGGCACGGACGATGTCGGTGGCTATCGGGCAGTCGGTCAAGGCCACGGTCAGCATCGGCGGTGCATTCGCACCGCAGTGGGTCCGCTCGAGCGCGCCGCTCTGGATCGAGCGCGCCGACCAGCAGCTCTACCGGGCCAAGCAGGAAGGCCGCAACCGCGTCTGCCTCGAGATGCCGACGCTCTCTTCCGTAAGTGCCGAGGAAAAGGGCCTCCTGTTCGGAACCTCACAGTTCGCGGAGTTCGAATGACCAGGGATCCGAACGCCGATTCGAGCCGGCGCGATGCCGGCGCCGGTAGCGTCGCGACAGCGCGGCGCGCCCGCTCGATGGCGATCACCAGCGGCAAGGGCGGTGTCGGCAAGACCTTTCTTGCGGCGAACCTCGCGGCCGCGCTCGCCCGTCGTGGCCGGCGGGTGTTGGTGCTCGATGCCGACCTCGGCCTGGCGAACCTCGACGTCGTGCTGAACCTGCATCCGAAAGTCACCCTGCACGACGTCTTCACTGGCAAGGTTCCGCTCGAGGAGGCGATCCTGCCGGCACCTGGCGGCTTCTCGGTGCTGCTCGCCGGCTCCGGTCTGGTCGAGTACTCGCGCCTGACGCCCGAGGTGCGCGAGCAGTTGCAGCGGATCATCGAGGCCGTCGCGCCGCGTTACGACGACATCCTGCTCGACACCGGCGCCGGCATCTCCGACGTCGTGCTCTACGCCGTTTCGCTCGCCGACGAGGTGCTGGTGATCGCGACGCCCGAGCCGACCTCGATGACCGATGCGTACGCGACGATCAAGGTGCTCGCGACCCAACAGCGCCGGAGCGCGATCCGGCTGGTCGTGAACCAGGTCGGCCGCGCCGGCGAGGCCCGGGTGATCCGAAATCAGCTCCAACTCGTCGTCGACCGCTTCGTCGTGCCGGCACTCGCCGAAGGACAGCCGGCGCCCGTGCTCGAGCTCATCGGTGAAATTCCGCAGGACAGCGCGGTGCGCGAATCGGTGCAGAAGCGCCAGCTGCTGCTCGAGATACTGCCCGGATGCGCCGCAGCGCAGGCGGTCGACGCGATCGGCGTCCGGCTTTTGGGGTGACGGTCGAGGGCGCGCGCGACCCGCGGTTCAGCGTTTCGGCTCGCTCGCCCCGAGCAACACCACCAGCGCGCCGGCGCCGCCCTCGGACCCGCGCGCCTGCGTGAACGCGATCACCTCGCGCTTTTGCGCCAGCCAGGCTTTGACCTTGTTCTTCAGCACCGGCTCGCGGCCGGGCGAGCCGTTGCCTTTGCCGTGCACCACGCGCACGCAGCGCAGGCCGTCGCGGCGCGCTTCGTGGACGAAGCGATTCAGCTGCTCGCGGGCTTCGTCGCGGCGGAGCCCGTGCAGATCGAGATGCGCCTGGATCGACCAGACGCCGCGCCGGAGCTTTCTTAAGACTTCGACGCCGATGCCAGCACGGCGAAAGGACAGGGCTTCGTCGGTGTCGAGCAGCGACTCGACGTCGAACTCGTCGGAGATCGCTTCGAGCA